>NZ_JWLH01000011.1:0-155932 GCF_000813925.1 Leisingera sp. ANG-S5
AGAAAAGTCAGTATTGCCATATGGTTATCCTTTGATCAGCGCCAGCATCTCGGCGTGCAGCGCAGGCGTAGCTGCCGCAACCACCCTGCCATCAGATGCCAGATCCAGCGGCTGGCCGTTCCAATCGGTGATCATCCCTCCCGCGGCCTCGACCACTGCCGATACGGGCAGATAGTCATAAGGCTGAAGGTCATAGTCGATCACCGCATCCACATGCCCGGCCGCCAGCAGTGCATGCGGGTAGCAGTCATAGGCGAAACGCCGGGTCTGGCCCGCCTGCATCAGCCGGTTGAACAGCTCTGGATGATCGCGGTGGATCTTGTCGCCTTCATTCACATAGAGGACCGCTTGGTCCATCCGGGTCTGCCCCGACACGCGGATGGGCGCACCATTCAGCGTCGCGCCCTGGCCGCGCACCCCGAGATAGGTTTCGCCCAGTGCAGGCATGCCAATCACTCCAAGCTGCGGCCTGCCGCCCTGCAGGAAACCCAGCAGGAAACCGAATAGCGGATGCCCCGACAGGAACGAGCGGGTGCCGTCGATCGGGTCGATGATCCAGACCTCCGAGCGATCCGAGCCTGCAAAGCCGTGCTCCTCGCCAAAGATGCCGTGGTCCGGGAAGTGCTGCTCCAGATAGGCGCGTACCTCGCTCTCGACCGCCTTGTCGGCTTGGGTGACAGGGCTTTCATCTGCCTTGAACTCAATCCCCAGGCGGCCGCGGAAGTAGCCGCGCGCGGCCTCCGCGGCGATCCCAGCGATCCTCATGGCGTGGTCAGCATGGGTTTCTGTGGTGAGCATCGTTGCGGCTTTCCTTCCTGAGGCCGGAGACGTTGGCTCTGCGACCGGATTCACCGCCAGAATTTGTAAAAATGTGGGTTTCGTCAACATAATATCCCAAAAAATGACCGAAAAACCAAAGTTTCGCACCGAGAAAGTGCGTTTTCTGCGCAGCTTTTGGGATTTTGCGGGTTTGATGAGCCTGGATCGGGCTACCCGGCACCCGCCAGATGCCTTGTGGCCATCGAAAACAGCTCCGCCTGCGAAGCGATGCCCAGTTTGGAATAGGCGTGGTGGCGGTGGACCTTCACTGTGCCTTCGGCAATGCCGAGATAGGCGGCGGCGGAGGGGGTTGAATGGCCCTGCAGGATCAGCTGCACGACCTCCCGCTCACGCGGGCTGAGCACACCGGTGCCGAAGGTCTGCATCCGGTCCTCCCAATCCGCAGGCTGATGGGCCGCGGTGGTGTCTTCGCTTTGACCCCACTGGCGCCGGATGGCTGCAGCAATCAGCGTGAAAACTGCATTCAGCCGTTCCGTGTCTGCTGCCTCAAATCTCTGTTGGCGGGCAAACCGTGCCAGCGAAACAATAAACCAGCGCTCTGCCCCGTCCCGCACCAGGATACCGATCTCGTCGCTGATGCTGATCTTGCGATAGAATGCACGGTAGTATTCGGAGCGGTAGAACGCCTCCGGCGCCAGGTCCATCAGCCGGTAGGCGCCGGGGCTGCAGCCGTTGCGGCAGGCCTGGTAAAGCGGGTCCAGCAGATAGGGGCCGCTGGCGTAGAACTCCACCGTGATCGCTGCCTGCAGCTCATCTAGATCCTGATACAGCGGCACCGGCGGCTGCGCGCCCGCGTAATGCGAGATGACCATCGAATCAAAGCTGCAGCATTGCGACAGGATCAGCCGCAGCGCGCCGGGAAAGCGCTCCGTTGCGATGGATTCCGCCAGCGCCGTCATCGCCTTGGCCCAGCCAGCGGGCAGCGGCGGGAAGGTAGTGCCACTCATGCCTATACCCAAAGATATATATCTTTGGCCAAGTTTGCGGACATAATCGCGAAAGTCAAACTGGGTCCAAATGAATTTTCAACATGACGGAGACCCACATGACCGATTCCTCCAGCGTGAACCCCGTGCAGGGCGATCTGGCCTTTACCCGCGAGAGCGACCGCGGCGTGGTGGCCGAGGCCAGCTATGCCGGCGCGCTCAGCTTCATGCGGCGGCGTTATTCGCGTGACCTCAGCAGCGCCGATGTCGCGGTGATGGGGGTGCCCTTCGACTTGTCGGTGTCCAGCCGGTCCGGCACCCGGCTGGGGCCGCGGGCGGTGCGCTCAGGCTCCAGTCATATCGCCTGGTCGGCACCCTGGCCGTGGAAGGTTGACCCTTATGAGGTGCTGCGCGTGGTCGATTACGGCGACTGCGAGTTTGACTATGGCTATCCGCACAAGGTCCCAGGTGAAATTGCTCAGGCGGCAAGGGATATTCTCGAAACCGATACGGCGCTCTTGTCAATCGGCGGCGACCATTTCATCACCTATCCGCTGCTGCAGGCGCATGTGGAAAAGCACGGGCCGCTGAGCCTGATCCAGTTCGATGCCCATTCCGACACTTGGGCGGATGAGGAAGGCCGCATCGACCATGGCACCATGCTGTGGCACGCCATCCGCGAGGGGCTGGTGGACCCGTCCCGCTCTGTTCAGGTTGGCATCCGCACCCACAATCCCGACCCGCTGGGCATGAACATCATTGACGCCATCGAGGTGCAGAAGACTGGGCCTGAAGCGGTGGCGGAAAAGATCCGTGGCATCGTCGGCAACCACAAGACCTATGTAACCTTTGACATCGACGCGCTGGAACCTGCCTCTGCCCCCGGCACCGGCACGCCTGTGATCGGCGGCCTGTCGCCCTATCAGGCACAGGAGATTATCCGCGGATTGGCAGGCACCGACGTGGTGGGCATGGACGTGGTCGAGGTCGCCCCGGCCTATGACATCTCTGAAATCACCGCCATCGCGGCGGCCACCATCGCCAACGATCTGCTCTGCCTCTACGCTGCCGGGCCCTCCGGCCAGCGCTGAGGCAGCGCACAACAGGGAGGAAACAATGATCAATAACAATATCATGACTGCAACCTTGCTGGCCGCCGCCCTGGCGGCGCCAGCCTCTGCCGGCGATCTGGCGATCTACAATTGGGCGGACTATTTCGGCGAAACCACCATTTCCGGTTACGAGGAGGCAACCGGAACCAGGGTCACGCTGGATTACTTCGACAGCAACGAAGTGCTGGAAACCAAGATGCTGGCGGGCGGCTCGGGTTACGACGTGGTGTTTCCCGCCGCCTCCAACGCCGAACGGCAGCTGCAGGCGGGAGCACTGCATCCGGTCGACACCGCGCGGCTGAAAAACTACGGCAACCTGCGCCCTGAAATCCTGGCTTCGCTTGACCAGGTGCCGGGCGGGCGGCAGCTGGGCGTGCCCTATACCTGGGGGACCATCGGCATCGCCTACAACCCGGCGCTGGTGGTGGAGCGGCTGGGGGACATCCCTGTCGACAGCTGGGACCTGCTGTTCGACCCGGCCAATGCTGCCAGGCTGCAGGACTGCGGCATCGGAGTGCTGGATTCGCCGGTGGAAATGCTTTCAGTGGCCCTGAACTACCTCGGCGCCGATCCCTATTCCGAGGACAAGGCGGACATCGCTAGGGCGCAGGAGCTTCTGGCCGCTGCAGCGGAGAACGTCAGCTATTTCAACAATCAGAAACCTTCGACCGACCTGCCCGCTGGCAATGTCTGCCTGGCGGTGATGTATTCCGGTGACGCAGGCATCGCCCAGGCCCGCGCGGCGGAGGCGGGGAATGGCGTCGAAGTGCTTTATTCGATCCCGAAGGAGGGCACCCTGATGTGGATCGACCTGATGGCGATCCCGGAAGATGCGCCCAATGTGGACGCTGCTTATGCCTTTATCGACTACATGCTGCAGCCCGAGGTGATTGCCGGGGTTTCCAATGCCGTGTTCTTTGCCAATGCAAATGCGGCGGCGGACGCCCATGTGCTGACGGAGGTGCTGTCCGATCCGGGGATCTACCCGGATGCGGCCACCCTCGCCCGCCTGTTCCCGGACAAGAGCCTGGGCGCCAAGGCCCTGCGCCAGCGCACCCGGGCCTGGACCAAGGTGAAGTCAGGAATCTGACGCTGCGGGGGCTGCGGGTGCGGCCCCCTTCGACGGCTGGGGTTGGACCGCCCCTTCAAGCGAGAAATGCGCCGGGAACATCGCAGCCAGAAAGCGGAATATGATCCGCGCGGCCTCCCCTCGGTCGAACCGGTCAGGGTGTAGCAGGAAGTCGGTCCACATGCCCTCAAGCAGTGCCAGCGTGCCATGGGTGGCATCGCGCGCAGCACCGGAGGCATCCGGTGTTCCGGCCTCGCGCACAATCCGGGAAAAGGCGTTGTGGATCATGCCGCGCAGGCGTCCGTCACGGGTGTCCGAATGCTCGGCAATGGCCGTGCGATTGCGGGATTCGCCGCGGAAGGCGTACCAGATGTTGACGTTGCGCTGGTTCAGCACCCGCTCGCTGAGGTCGCCGCGCACGATCATCTCGATCCGCTCCTGCGGGCTGTCGCCAGCGGTCTGCAGCAGCGCCTCAAGCCCGTCGTAATATTCTTCCGAGGAATGATGCGCCGCGGCCTGAACCAGGTTGTCCTTGCCGCCGAAATGCAGGTGGATCATGCCGCGCGACAGGCCGGCGCGCTGGATGATTTCGCTGACAGAGGTTTCGGAAATCCCCTTTTCCGCCACCGAATCCAGCACCGCGCCTATCAGGGCGAGGCGGTTCTGCTCGCGATTCTGTTCCCGTTTTCCGGCCATCTTTCCCCTTGGATTCTGGTCGTTTCCACCGCTGTTACGCGGTTCAATCCTGTGCGGCAAGCGATGCCGCCTGCCCAGTTTAGGCACAAGCCGGATAGTTTCTCCAGCAAAAATGGACGTTTGTACATTTTTTACAAAATCCTGTTGACAGAACCCCCTGCCAGCCGTCAGATTTTGATGGACGATTGTCCATTTTTAATGGCGGCGCCCACCGAAACCCTGGATGCTACGGAGACACATGGCCGGATTTCTCAGAACCGAGGCTGGAAAAGGCCTGGCGCTCAGCGCGCCCGCTTCGCTTTATGTGGGGCTTCTGGTGGCTGCGCCGCTGGGGATCCTGGTGGCCTACAGCTTCTGGACTCAGACCTATGTCGAGATCGACAAGACGCTGACCTGGGCCAACTACCTGGAGGCCGCCACCGACCCGCTGGTGCGGCATCTGATGCTGCGCTCGATCCTGATTGCCGGGGCGGTGACGGCGGCGACCGTGGCGCTGGCCTATCCGATCGCCTATTTCATCGCTTTCCGCACCCAGAAGAAAACCCTGTGGCTGCTGCTGATCACCATCCCGTTCTGGTCCAGCTACCTGCTGCGGGTGTTCAGCTGGAAACTGATCCTCGGCTTCAACGGGGTGATGAACTCGGCGTTGATCTCATTGGGGCTGATCACAGAGCCGCTGACCTTCCTTCTGTACAATGAATTCGCCGTGGTGCTGACCCTGGCCCATGCCTGGGCGCCTTTTGCGATCCTGCCGATCTATGTCTCGCTGCAAAAGATCGACCGCTCGCTGCTGGAGGCGGCTACCGACCTGGGTCTCAATAAGCTGGAGCGGTTCATCCGTGTCACCCTGCCGCTGACCGTGCCGGGCATCATCGCCGCCAGCCTGATCATATTCATCCCGACCGTGGGCGACTACGTCACCCCGTCGCTGGTCGGCGGCTCGCAGGGCAAGATGGTGGCGAACCTGATCCAGGTGCAGTTCGGCCCGGCCAACAACTGGCCGCTTGGCGCGACGCTGTCGCTGGTGGCAATGGCCTCTGTCGGTTTTGTCGCCATCCTGTTTGTCATCCTGGCCACCGCACTGGGGAGGAGGATCCGTTGAGCACTCCGGTAAGCGAACCCCTGAACAAGCCGTTGAGCGCTGCTGCCAGCAAGTCCCGGCGCAGACCCCTCCGCTTCCCCTGGCTGCTGGCCTATGCCATCGGCTACCTGATTTTCCTGTATCTGCCGGTGCTGCTGCTGCCGCTGTTCTCTTTCAACGACGGCACCATCGTGGCCTTCCCGATGAAGGGCTTCACCCTGAAATGGTACGCCCAGCTGGACGAGCAGGACACGCTCTTGCAGGCAATGGTGAACTCGCTGATTGTCGGCGCGGTGACCGCGCTGGTGGCCACCTCGCTGGGACTGTTCGCGGCCCGCGCCTATGTCCGCTACCGCTTCAAGGGGCGTGAGCTGTCGGAGGGTCTGGTGATGCTGCCCTTGGTCATTCCGGGCATCATCGTGGCGTCCTCGATGCTGGTACTGTTCATCTCGCTGGGGCTGAAGCCGTCGCTGACGACGGTGATCCTGGGCCATGTCTTCGTCGCGCTGCCCTTTGCTGTCTCAATCATGAAATCGGCTTTCGACGACTTTGACCAGTCGCTGGAGGAAGCCGCCTTTGACCTCGGCGAGAGCGTCATTGGCACCTTCCGCCGGGTGACCCTGCCGATCGTGGCGCCGGGGATTGTTGCCAGCCTGCTGGTCACCTTCACCGTTTCGTTTGACGAGTTTGTGCTGGCCTTCTTTCTGTCCGGCAACCAGCCCACGCTGCCGGTCTATATCTGGAGCCAGATCCGCTTCCCGGCCAAGCTGCCGAACACGCTGGCGCTTGGCTCCTTGCTGCTGCTCGCCTCGGTGCTGCTGCTCCTGACCGCCGAATACTTCCGCCGCCGCTCCGCCAAGTCCGCCTGATGAAGGATACGCAGATGACCACTCAGAACATCATCGAAATCTCCGGGGTAGAGAAACGGTTCGGCACCTTCACCGCGGTGCGCGACCTGAACCTGACGCTTAAGGAGGGCGAGTTCTTTTCCCTGCTCGGACCCTCCGGCTGCGGCAAGACCACCGCGCTCAGGATGATCGCGGGCTTCCAGGACCACGACGCCGGCACCATCCGCATCGGCGGCCAAGACATGGCCCATATCCCGGCCAACAAACGGCCCACCAACATGGTGTTCCAGTCCTATGCGATCTTCCCGCATCTGAACGTCGGCGATAACGTCGCCTTTGGCCTGCGCAAGCTGAAGCTGGGCAAAGCAGAGGCCGAAGAACGCGTCGCCGAGGCGCTGGAAATGGTGGAGCTGGGCGGGTTGCAATCGCGCAAGGCGACGGAGCTGTCCGGCGGCCAGCGCCAGCGGGTGGCCTTGGCCCGCGCACTGGTGATGCGGCCCAAGGTTTTGCTGCTGGACGAGCCGCTGTCGGCGCTCGACAAGAACCTGCGCGAGGCGATGCAGTTCGAAATGCGGCGCCTGCAGCAGAAACTGGGCATCACCTTCGTCATGGTCACCCACGACCAGTACGAGGCGATGACCATGTCCGACCGCATCGGCGTAATGTTCAAGGGCCAGCTCAAGCAGGTCGACAAGCCCGAGGTGCTCTATGCCCGCCCCTGCAGCCAGGAGGTTGCGGCCTTTATCGGCGGCATGAACTTCCTGGATGCGGCTGTCACCGGAGAGGTCAATGGCAAACTGCACGCCGATGTGCGGGGCTTCGGCCCGCTGTCCATCGACGTGAACCCCAACGTGGCGCGGCGCGGGCCGCAGCTGCTGGCAGGCATCCGTCCCGAACAGCTGGAAATATCGGCGCAGAAGCCCGACGGCTATGACGGCTATCTGCAGGGCACCGTCAGCAATGCCGCCTTTTACGGCGAGAACGTCCATTACCACGTCACCGCCGACGGCCTGCCGCAGCCCATCGCGGTATCGGTGCCGAATTACTTCCACACGGTTGACCACAAGCAGGGCGATCCGGTCTGGCTGGGGGTGCAGAACGCCTCTGTCATCGACCTCGGCGCCCGCGAGGCATGAGAATAAAGGGAGGAAGAATGATGAAACACTTCAAAACGGTACTGGCCGCGGCCACGGCTTTGACCGCCTCGGCGGGCATCGCATCCGCCGACGCCGCCAGCCTGTCGGTCTTTGACTGGTCCGGCTACGAGGATCAGGGATTTTACGGCGATTACGTCGCCAAATACGGCGGCGCGCCCAGCTACACCTATTTCGGCAGCGTCGAGGAGGCCTTCACCAAGCTGCAATCGGGTTTTGCCGCCGACCTCGCCCACCCCTGCACCGACGGGCTGCGCAAATGGGTGGCAGCGGGGCTCTTGAAGCCGATCGACACCTCGAAAATCAGCAACTGGGACAGCCTGCTGCCGCAGATCAAGGATGTGGACGGCGTCACCATCGACGGCCAGACTTATATGGTGCCCTTTGAATGGGGCAACACCGGGCTGATCTACCGCACCGACCAGATCGACGAGGGCGCGGTCTCGCTGCAGCTGCTGGGTGACCCCGCCTATCAGGGCAAGATCGCCATCCCCGACGCCGCATCCTCGGCCTATGCGATGGCAGCGCTGGCGACCGGCGCCTCCAGCTATACCGACATGTCGGACGAGGAGTTCCAGAAAGCCTCCGACTTCCTGCGCCAGATCCACCCGAATGTGCGGTTCTACTGGTCCGACGCGGGCCAGCTGGACCAGGCCATCGCCAGCGGAGAGGTGCTGATGGGCTGGGGCTGGAACCAGTCGGAGCTGAACCTGATCTGGAACGAGACGCCGGCCAAGATGATGCGCGACGTGGACAAGGGCATCGCCACCTGGGTCTGCGGCTATGTGCATCTGAACTCTTCGACCCAGAGCGACGAGCAGGTCTATGACATGCTGAACGCGCTGAGCGCCGAGGCCAGCGGCAAATACATCATCGAGAACTGGGGCTATGCCCACGCCAATGCCGATGCCTTCAAATCCGCGGATCAGAGCCTGATCGAAACCTACGGCTTTGCCGATGTCGACAAGTTCTTCGAGGGCAGCCTGTTCTTCGATGCAGTCAACCCGGAACTGGAAGGCCGGATGCTCAAGGAATTCGAGCGCATCAAGGCTGGGTTCTGATCGCCGCAAGCGGTGGGCGCTGACGCCCGCCGCCCCACCAAAACCAAACAATCAAGACACAAAAGGATGTGCCAGCATGCCAGGCGCAAATGGGTATTCCATTCTGTTCGAGCCGGTGAAGATCGGCCCCGTCACGACCCGCAACCGCTTTTTCCAGGTGCCGCATTGCACCGGGCTGGGCCATGTCCGCCCGCAGGCAGAGGCCGCGGTGCGCGCGATGAAGGCGGAGGGCGGCTGGTCCGTGGTCTCGACCCAGGAGACAGAGATACATCCCACCTCTGACTTGGGTCCCTATGCAGAGCACCGGCTGTGGGACAAGCACGATATCCCTGCACTGCGGCTGATGACGGAACAGGTCCACGCCAAGGGGGCGCTGGCGGCAATCCAGCTGGCCCACAACGGCCACCACGCCACCAACCACCTGACCCGCGCCCCGGCGCTGGGAGTCACGGACCGGCCGATTGACCTAGCCTACCCGAAGCAGGCCCGTGCCATGGACAAGCAGGACATCCGCGACCTGCGCCGCTGGCACCGGGAAGCGGCGCTGCGCGCAAAGGAGGCAGGCTTTGACATCGTCTATGTCTACGCCGGCCACCAGATGACGCTGCCGCATCACTTCCTGCTGCCCCAGTACAACACCCGCAGCGATGAATACGGCGGCAGCCTCGAAAACCGCGTCCGCCTGACCCGCGAACTGCTGGAGGACACCCGCGAGGTGCTGGATGGCCACTGCGCTGTCGCCTTCCGCTTTGCCGTTGACCAGATGATGGGCGCCGATGGCATGCAGGCCAGCGAGGAAGGCCGCGCGGTGGTGGAAATGCTGGCGGATCTGCCCGACCTCTGGGACGTGAATGTCGCCGACTGGAGCAACGACAGTATGACCACCCGGTTTCAGCCCGAGGATGGCTATCAGATTCCCTACACCGATTTCGTGAAGCAGGTGACGAATAAACCTGTGGTGGGCGTCGGGCGGTTCACCTCCCCCGACCTGATGACGTCCTTGGTCTCCAAGGGTGTGCTGGACCTGATCGGTGCCGCCCGCCCCTCCATTGCCGACCCCTTCCTGCCCAAGAAGATCGAGGAAGGCCGGATCGAGGAAATCCGCGAATGCATTGGCTGCAATATCTGTGTCTCTGCCGACAATCTGGGCGTCCCGATCCGCTGCACCCAGAACCCCACGATGGGCGAGGAATGGCGGCGCAAATGGCATCCCGAGCAGATCGCCCCTAAGCAGCAGGAAGAGGCCGCGCTGGTTGTCGGCTCCGGCCCCGCTGGCCTGGAATGCGCCATGCAGCTCGCCAGGCGCGGCTATCAGGTGACACTGGCAGAAGCGGCAGAGGAATTCGGTGGGCGGGTGCTGAAGGAAAGCAAGCTGAAAGGCTTGTCCGCCTGGAAACGGGTTACCGACAACCGCCTGTGGGACCTGCAGCAGCGCGGCAATGTTCAGATGTTCACCGGCAGCAAACTCGGCGCTGCTGATGTTGCAGAACTTGGCATCCCCAATGTCTTCCTTGCCACAGGCAGCAGCTGGCACCGCGACGGGCGCGGGCGCACGTCGCAGCTGCCCCTGGAGATCAAGGGCATCTCCGTGTTCACCCCCGACGACGTGATGGAAGGCACCCTGCCGCCAGACAATGGCCCGGTGCTGCTGTATGACGACGATCAGGGCTACATCGGCGGGGTGCTGGCCAGCCATCTGGCCGCGACAGGCCGCAAGGTGGTGCTGGCGACGCCTGGCGCCATCGCCTCGGCCTTCACTGATCTGACTCTGGAACAGCACCGGGTGCAGGCGGAACTGCTGGAAGCGGGCGTAGAGATCATTCCGCTGCATTCCCTGCAATCAGCGGATGCTGCCGGTGCAGACCTGTCCTGCGTCTACACCAGCCGCACCCGCCGTGTGGATTGCGCCAGCCTGCTGATGGTCACCTCCCGCCAGCGCGACACCGCGCTGTTTGATGAGCTGAAAGCAAACCACGCGGACAGTTTCACAACACTGGAGCTGTTCGGCGATGCCGCCTCCCCCGGTCTGATTGCCGATGCGGTCTTTGCCGGCCACCTGGCGGCCCGCAACTTTGAACGCGACCCGGCGGCGGCAGACGCCGACTGGTTCCGCCGTGAACTGATTTCCCTCGAAGACATGGGAGGCGCATGATGCCTAAAGACGACCTGCAAGTGATGCGCGAGCTGATGGAGAGCCACCGCGAGGGTTTTGCGCTAGACCGGCATTTCTACACCTCGGAAGCGGTCTATGACCACGACATCAAGATGTTCTGGAACCGCAACTGGATCTGGGTTGGCCACGTCAGCCAGATTTCGGAGCCTGGCGACTATTTCCTGTTCGACTACGGCCCGGAGTCGGTGATCGTGGTGCGCGACCGCGAAGGCGAGGTACGCGCCCATCTGAATGTCTGCCGCCACCGCGGCTCTCGCGTGTGTTTGGAAAAACAGGGCACCGCGCGGGTGTTCTCCTGCCCCTATCACGCCTGGACCTTCGGCCTCGACGGGAAACTGCGCGGCGGCCGCGCCATGGGGCCGGATTTCGACCCCGCCGAATACGGGCTGTTCCCGGTGCAGGTGCAGATTTTCCAGGGGCTGATCTTCATCTGCGCCGATGAAAACCCGCCGCCGCTGGCGGACAGCCTAGACCGTTTGGCACCGCTGTCGGCGCCGATGGGACTGGAAAACCTGAAACTGGCGCATGAGGCCTCCTATCCGGTGCCTGCCAACTGGAAACTGGCGCTGGAAAATTACCTGGAATGCTACCACTGCGCCCCCTCGCATCAGGACTATTCCCGCAGCCACTCGCTGAAGGATCCGGCGGATGTGGAGAAATACGGCGCGGATTTGCGTGAACGCTCCGCCTCCATCGGCTTGCCGGTGGAGGAACTGGACCTGACCGGTCCCAATGCACAGGCGCCGGGATCGGACGTCTATTGGCGCCGCTATCCGCTGTTCCCCGGCTACCAGACCGGCAGCAAGGATGGCGAACCGCTGGCGCCGCCGCTTGGGGCACTCAGCGGCCATGACGGCGGGGCCACCGATCTGGCCATCGGCACGCTGAACTACTTTCTGATCTATGCCGACCATCTGGTGGGCTACCGCTTTGTTCCCCGCGGGTTGCAGGAAACCGACATTCAGATTGCCTGGTACGTGCGCGGCGATGCCGAAGAAGGGCGCGATTATGACAAGGAAGCCCTTACTTGGCTGTGGCACGTCACCTCGCTCGATGATGAGCGGATCATCCGCCACAATCAGGAGGGCGTGAATTCGCACCGTTTTGCGCCCGGCCCGTTGTCCGAGATGGAATGGAGCCTGCCCGGCTTTTACCGCAGCTATTTCAACATGATCTGAGCCATCAAGGCCCCAATCTCTACTGCAGGCCGCGCCCGCGGCCTGCCCTGACCCCATCCCGGAGACCGCTATATGGTTGACGTCACCAAGACCCGAACCCGCCGCCGCAGCGGCGGCCGCGATGCCCGCGCCGCGGCCCGCACCCAACCCTCAGCCAGCCAGGCGATCTGGCCCGGACTTTCCGGCGGCCGCTACCGGCCTCTGTCCGATGCGGACATGCAGAAGATCCACCATGCAGCGCTGACCATTCTGGAACGCACCGGCATCGGCGACCCGACAGAGGAACTGCTGGATCTGGTGCTGCCCAAGGGCGCCATCCTTAGCGAACACGGCCGCCTCTGCTTTCCGCGCGCGCTGATGGAGGACCTGCTGGCCGGTGCGGCCAATGAATTCTACGTCCACGCCCGGGGCAGCCGCGCCGGCAAGGACGACATGCACTGCACCAAGGACAAGGTCTATTACGCCAACTCCGGAACTGCGGTGACGACCTTTGACGCCGCCAGCCGTAGCTACCGCCCCTCCATCATCCGCGACGTTTATGACTTCACCCGGCTGGTGGACCGGCTAGATAATATTCACATGACCGGCGACACCGTGCTTGGCACCGATGTGCCGCAGGATTTCGAGCACGACATGTCGATGCTCTATTCCATCCTGGCGGGCAGCGAGAAGCCGTCCTGCCTCACCTTCCGCGACCGCTCCCACATCAAGCCGGCGATCGAGATGTTCGATATTGCTTCGGGCGGCGAGGGGAAATTCCTGCAAAAACCCTCGGTAATTTTCGGGGGCTGCCCGATTGTCTCGCCGCTGCGGCTGGGGCGCGAGAATCTGGAGATCATGATCGACACCGCCAAGCTGGGCCTCACCTGCGATCTGGCGGTGCCGCCGCAGGCCGGTGCGACCTCCCCTGCCCCGCTGGCGGGCACCCTGGCGCAGGCGGTGGCCGAAACCCTTTCCTGCGTCGCCATCGTCAACCTGATCAATCCCGGCACGCCGGTGGTGTTTGCCGCCTGGCCCTTCATCACCGATCTGCGCACCGGTTCATTCACCGGCGGTTCCGGTGAGCAGGCGCTGATCGGCGCGGCCGCGATCCAGATGGGTAATTTCTACAACCTGCCCACGTCCGTGGGCTGCGGCATGACCGATTCCAAGATCCCCGACGCCCAGTACGGGCTGGAAAAGGCGCTGACCTTCAGCCTTGCCGCCCACGCCGGCGCCAACCGCCTTTGCGAGTTCGGCGGCATGGTCGGCTCGCTGATGGGCTGCTCCTTCGAGTCGATGGTGATCGACAACGAGGCCGCAGGCATGATCTCCCGTACCCTGCGCGGGATCGAGGTCAGCGATGACACCCTCTCGGTCGATGTGATCCACGACTGCGCCACCGGACCGGGCCATTTCCTCGGCAACACCCAGACGCTGCAGTATATGGAGACGGAATATGTCTATCCCGACCTGATGGACCGGGAACTGACGGATACCTGGGAGAAGGCGGGCAAGCAGACCATGTTCGACCGCGCCCGCGAGGTGTCGGACAGGATCCTGGGTGAGCACTATCCGAATTACTTCGGCAGCAAGCTCGACGCGGAGGTCCGCGCCAAGTTCCCCGTCAAACTGCCGCCGGAGATGATGCGCCCCGGCAGATGATGCCGGGGGCCGCGTTCACTGAACCACCGGCTCCTGCGCCAGTTCCAGATGCAGCTTGCTGCCGGTATAGGGGCTGGCGGCGATGGCTGCGTCGTCCAGTTCCACCCCCAGGCCCGGCTCCTTGGAGGGGATCACATAACCGTCCTCCCAGGTGATCGCGGACTTGAGACAGGACATATAGGGGCCTTCAAAGGTGCCTATGCTTTCCAGTATCAGGAAGTTCGGGCTGCAGGCGGAAATCTGGATGTTCGCCGCCGCCACCACCGGCCCGCAGTAAAGATGCGGCGCGATCTGGGCCTGCCGGGTTTCGGCCATGGACGCGATCTTCTTGGCCTCCAAGAGGCCCCCGACCCGCCCCAGATCCATCTGCAATATCGAGGCCGCCCCGGCCTCCAGCACGCGGGCAAACTCATGCTTGGTGCAGAGCCGCTCGCCGGTTGAAATCGGCACCGAGGTGAACCGCGCCACCTCCGCCATATCGGCGGGGTTTTCCGGCGGCACCGGTTCCTCGAACCACAAGGGCTCATAGGGTTCCAGCCGCCGCGCCATTCGTTTGGCGCCGGAGACAGTGAACTGCCCGTGGGTGCCGAACAACAGATCCGCACGGGTTCCAACCGCCTCGCGGATGCGCTTCACGAACATCTCGCTGCGCTCCAGGTCCTCAAGCCGCGGCTGATGCCCGTCATAGATCGTGTAAGGGCCTGCGGGGTCGAATTTCACCGCGGTAAAGCCCTGCTCCACCCGCTGAAGCGCAACTTCCGCCGCCATGTCCGGGTCGTTGTAGACATTGGGCGTGTCCGGGTCCGGGTAGACGTCGCCCTCAGCCGGATAGAGGTAGGTATAGCTGCGCAGTTTTTCATGCACCTGGCCGCCTATCAGCTCGTAAACCGGCTTGCCCGCGGCCTTGCCGATGATGTCCCAGCAGGCCATTTCCAGCCCGCTCAAAACCCCCATCACCGTCACATCGGGCCGCATCGTATAGCCCGCGCCATAGGACTTGCGCCACAACTTCTCGATATGGTGCGGATCGCAGCCTTCGAACTGCCGGGCAAACACCTCCTGTGCCATCGCGCAGCACAGTTCCGGACCGAAGGTCGCGTTGTATATCTCCCCCACCCCGGTGATGCCGCAAGCGGTGGTCAGGCGCACAAAGATGAAATAGCGCCCGCCGTGGCGCGGCGGCGGGTTGCCGAAAACAAAGGTTTCAATCTTATCGAGCTTCATCTGAAATTCCTTGTCATTCCGCCGCCAAGGGCCTGTTTTCATTATCGTCCAGCACCATCTGCGCACCGCGGGCGGCCAGCATCATGGTGGGCGCGTTGGTATTGCCGGAGGTCACATTCGGAAACGACGAGGCATCGATCACCCGCAAACCCGCAACCCCATGCACCCTGAGCCGCGCATCCAGCACCGAGTCGGTTGCAGTATGCCCCATCCGGCACGTGCAGCTTGCATGAAACACGCTGCCCGCGCGTTCGCGGAAGTTTTCCAGCAGTGCTGCATCATCCATCCCGGCAATATCCGGCACCCGCCGCTCCCGCGTGACCCGCTTCATGGCGGCGGTTGCTGCCAGCGCCTGCAGCAAGTGGCTGGCGCGGATGGCGGTTGCCTTGTCTTCCTCCGCCGACAGCGAGTTCGGCTCTATCAGCGGTGCCTGGCCGGGGTCGGCGGATTGGATAGTGATCTGCCCGCGGCTGACCGGGCGGCTCGGCTGAACGCACAGCAGGAAGCCGTTGTCCTTGTCGATCTGCGGCTTTCCGTTTGCCTGTGTCGAGTAAGACGCCGGGTTGCAATAGACCTGCACATCCGGCAGCGCCGCGCCCGCGGTGCGGACAAAACCGCTGCACTGATTGACCGGTACGCTCAGCGGCCCCTTGCGGGTCAGGACATACTGTAGACCGGCCTTCATCTGCTTGGCAAAACTGCCCAGCCGGTCGTTCAGCGTCGCGGTGTTGGCCCAGTAGAAATGCGAGACCGCCAAATGGTCCTGCAGCCCCTGCCCCACCTGCGGCAGGTCATGCGCCACCGCGATCCCGTGCCGCTGCAGCAGCGCCGCCGGGCCGATGCCGGAAAGCTGCAAGAGCTGCGGAGAGTTCACCGCACCCGCGCTCAGGATCACTTCGCGCGCCGCCATGGCGGTTTGCGGCTGGCCCTTCAGCCGGAATGCGACGCCGGGGGCGCGCCCGCCGCTGGTCAGCACCTTCTCCACCAGCGCACCGCTGATCACCGTCAGGTTGGTGCGCCTCATCGCAGGCCGCAGGAACGCATCCGCCGAGGACCAGCGCCGCCCGTCTTTCACCGTGCTGCGGACATAGCCCATGCCCTCGCTGGGCAGCGTGTTGGCGCCTTCCTCTGCCGCGGCATTCATGTCCGGCAGGAACGGCCAGCCCATGTCCTGCCCTGCCGCCAGAAAGTTCCTGGCAAAGGGATGCATCCGCTCGCTGAGGTCGGTAACGCGCACAGGACCGTTGCCGCGCAACCGTCGGCGGCCCTGGTGCCATTCGTCGTTTGTTTCCAGCGCCTCATAGCTGCGGCGCACGTTCTCCCAGCCCCAGCCGGTGGCGCCTGCGGCCTCCCAATCGTCGTAGTCATGCGGCAGACCGCGCACATAAGCCATTGCGTTGATGGAGCTGGAGCCGCCCAGAACCTTGCCCCGCGGCCAATAGGCCGCGCGCCCGTTCAGCCCCGGATCCGCTGCGGCGGAATAGCGCCAGTTCACCTTAGGATCCGAGAAGGTGAAGCCATAGCCCACCGGGATCTTGATCCAGAACCGCCGGTCGCTGCCGCCGGCCTCTATCAGCAGCACCTTGTGGCGGCCATTAGCGGTCAGCCGGTCGGCCAGCACACAGCCCGCCGAACCGGCTCCTACGATAATGAAATCAAATGTCTGCGCCATGGCACGCCCGGGTCCGTTGGTTTCCCATCAGATTGCGCAGCGCGAATGGCATAAATCAAACAATGTGTTTTGCCCCTATGGCATAGCTGTGCTTAAAGCTAAGTCATGACCGACCTGCCCCACGTCACCTGGCTCAAGGCCTTTGAAGCCGCCGCGCGGCTGAACAGTTTCTCTGCCGCGGCGGAGGAGCTGGGCCTGACACCTGCCGCCATCAGCCAGCAGATCCGCCTGCTGGAAAAGCATCTGAACACCCAGCTGTTCAAACGTCTTCCCCGCGGGGTGGCACTTACTGACACCGGCCAGGCCTATTCCCAGCCGATCCGCAAGTCCTTCATCGACATGCAGCAGGCCACCGCCGGTCTGTTCGGCAAAAAGCGCAAGCGGGTGGTCCGGGTGCGGGCCTCGATTTCCTGCGCCGCCTTGGTAATCGCGCCCCAGCTTGGCCGCTTTCAGGCGGCGCACCCGGATATTCTGGTAGAGCTGACCACCTCCATCTGGGCCAACCGGTTTGACGAGGAAGGCCTGGACATCGACATCCGCTATGGCGGTGACTGGCAGGAGAGCGAGGTCCTGCATCTGGGCCACGAAAACGCTGTGCCAGTCTGCAGTCCGGGCTACCTGCACGATCTGGGCGGCAGCCCCTCCATTCATGACCTTGCAGGATCCGACGTGGTGCAGATCTTCGGCTCGGAAACTGACTGGGGCCGCCTGTCAGAGCTGCACGGGCTGAACCTGCAGACACCTGCGGACTGGCTCAAGGCGGACTCGTCCTTGCTGGCGCTGCAGACCGTGGCGGCCGGCCACGGGGTGACGATGGTGCTGGAAAGCTTTGCCAGACAGTACATCGAACAGGGGCTTGTGGTTGTCCCGACCGCGTACAAGCTGCCGAAGCGTCGCTCGCATTACATCGTGATCAATGACCGCGCGGGCCAGCGGGAGGAGGTCAAGGCCTTCTGCAGCTGGCTCATGGCGCTGTACCAGTCGCTGATCTGAGGGGGTTTCCCCGCCGGTCCCCGCGGGGACAGAGACAGAAAACACTGCCCTCTACCCCTGAAGCGCGTCCAGCGAAGCCGCCATCGCGCTCCACAACTCCTCTGCCGGTTCGGTGCCGACTGAAAGCCGCACAAACCCTGGTGCCACAGAATCGCCCCAGCGGGCGCGGCGCTCAGCCGAGGTATGCACCCCGCCGAACGACGTTGCGGAGCGGATCAGCGGGCAGCTGTTGATGAAAGCATCGGCCTGTTCCGCGCTGTCCAGGGTGATGGAAATTAGAAAGCCAAACCGCGCCATCTGCTGTTTCGCCAGGTTGTGCGAGGGGTCTGATTTCAGCCCCGGAAAGCGGATCGCCTGCACCAGCGGATGCGCGGCGAGCCGTTCGGCCAGTACCTCAGCGGTGCTGCACATCCGGTCAAAACGCACGTCCAAAGTTTCCAGCCCCCGGTGCGCCAGCCAGGCCTCTTGCGGGCCGGGGATGCCGCCGCCGAACTGGCGCCATTCGCGCGCGGCCTGCAAAACATCCGAATTGCGGGTCGCCAGATGCCCCATCAGCACATCCGAATGCCCGCCCGGCGCCTTGGTGTCTGAAGCAACAACCACATCCGCGCCCAGCTCCAGCGGGCGCTGGCCCAGCGGGGTCATAGTGGTGTTGTCGACGATCAGCAGCCCGCCCGCCGCGTGCACCGTCTCCGCAATCGAGCGCAGATCGCAGAGGTCCAGGCCAGGGTTCGAAGGTGTTTCCGCAAAAACAACATCAAAGCCATCAAACCCGCCGTCGGCAAAACCGGTGGTCGGCCGCAGGTGCACCTCAACGCCGAGGTTCTGCAAGAAGCGCTCGCTTAGGCGCCGGGTGACGTAGTAGCCATCCGACGGGATCAGCAGTTTCGACCCTGCTTTGACGGTGGCAAACAGCGCCGCCGAGATCGCCGCCATGCCCGACGGAAATGCCAGCGCGGGCGCGTCCTCCAGATAGGCAAGCACATGCTCCAGATGCTCCCAGGTGGCGTTGTCCACCCGGCCATAACTGGGGCCGCCGGTCCAGTCGCCCGGCAGGTGGTACATCGAGCTTTGCGTCAGCGGCAGTGCCACCGGATCGCCCTCGGACAGGGAATTGCCGCGCAAATGCAGCATGGCGCCGGGTTTGGGAGCGTTGGGTTTGTCCATATCGGGCGCCTTTCCTGACTGCGGGTTCGGCAAATTCATAACGGGCGCCAGGCAAAAGAGACAAGGCCGGAAACGCACTGCTCCCGGCCATCAGTTCTTTCCGCTTTCTTGGCCGCTCACCCCATCCAGCGGCGAACCGGGGCGGCGGAGTCCTCCAGCGCCTGGCAGACCACGTCAATCAGGGTCGGGCCGTCGTGGGCAAAGGCCTCCTTGATCGCTCCGTCCAGGTCTTCCGGCTTCTCCACCCGCCAGGTCTTGACGCCGAACGCTTCGGCCACCGCGGCATGGTTGGTGCGGTTGAAGTCCACATTGTAATAGCGCTTACCGCAGTCGTCGCGCTGGCTCGCCTTGATCCAGCCGAAGTTGGCATTGGAGAACACCACATAAGTGATCGGTGCGTTGCAGCGCACCACCGTTTCCAGCTCGCCGCAGGTGAAGTTGAAGGAGCCATCGCCCATCATCCCCACGACTTTGGCTTCAGGACGCCCGAACCAGGCGCCCAGCGACGCCGACAGCGAATACCCCAACGCGCCGTGGGCGCGGTTGGTGATGTACTGGCGGCCCGGGTGCTTTTGCTGCGAATAGGCGTTGTAATACGGGCAGCTGGTGCCGGGGTCGGAGACCACGATGGCATCCTCCGGCAGGTTTTGATTGAGGGCGTGGATGATCTGCTCCGGAAGAACCTGATCGGTTTTGCTGTGCGCCAGCTCCTCAAACTTGGCAAACTTGCGCTGCTTGATGTCGGAAATTTTTGCAGCTCCGCCAAATGAGGGCAATTCGCCTTCCCGGCCATCCAGATAGGCGTTCACCGCCTGCAAGCTGAGCTTCAGGTCGGCCACCACACCAACCTCGGTCGGGTAGTTGGCCCCGATGGTCATCGGGTCGTTGTCAAAATGCACGATCCGCTGCCCTGGCTTCGGTGCCTCCCAGCGCGAGGTGGTGGTGGACCCGGCACGGCAGCCCATGAAAACCACCAGATCGGCCCCTTCCATCATCTCCCAGGTCTCATCCGTGCCGCCGTTGGAACCGACCACGCCCAGCGATTGCGGATGCGTATCGGCCAGCGATCCCTTGCCGGAGATCGAGGTTCCCACGGCAATGTCGAGTCGGGAGGCGAGCCTATCCAGTTCCTCCATAGCGCCCGAGATCACCACACCGCCGCCGCAGACGATCAGCGGCGATTTGGCAGTGAGGATGGCTTCCACCGCAGCCTCTGCCGCGCCCGGTTCCGGAGCTGCACGATAGGCGGGGTAGCTTTGGTGTTTTGGATCGCCCCAGACGTCATCCGCCGGAACATCGTCATACTGGATGTCATAGGGCAGCCCCAGATGCGCCGAGCCGGAGCGGCCGGTGGTCATTGCCCGGAACGCCTGGCGCACCATGCGCGGGATGTGGTCGGCGCGTTTGATCACCGTGTTGAACTTGGTCAGCGGCCCCATCAGAACCTCTTGGTTGACCTCGGTCAGCGGGTATTTCCCGTAAGACCCCACCGAGATGTCGGTGGTGATCGCCAGCACCGCATAGGAGCTTTCGTTGGCCTCGATCAGCCCCGGCAGAATATATGTGGCACCGCCGCCAGAGGGGCCTTCGCAAACCCCCACCCGTCCGGTCACGCGGGAAAACCCGTCGGCCATATAGGCCGCACTGCGCTCATCGCGGGTGAGGACATGGGTGATGCCATGCTCCAGCCGGTTCATCGCGTCATAAAAGGGCAGCGTGGTATCGCCGCAGAGGCCGAAGATATGGGTAACCCCATGTGCCTCAAGCGCGCGCACCATCGCCTCGGCACCGTTCATCGTGTTCTTCATCGGGACCTCCTAAAGCCTGATTGATACCTGTCCCGAGGCAAGCCCGGAATCTGCGTTCCAAACTGTATACAATATTGTAGATCAATGTGAAGGCAAAAGGTCAGACACTCTGCACCCGGCTGCGGTTCTTCGGAATGGACGGGGATAAATTGAAAAATCAGATGTTTACCCGGACGTTCGCGCCAAGATTTCTGCCACATGCTCTTGCCAGGCGGCGGTAAAGCTGGCTGCAAGCTGGGACAGCGGACGCTCGCTGGGTGTCAGAATTGAATAGCCAAAGGGAATCGCCGGCTCAAAAGGCAGGAAGCGGATGCGTTCGTCGCCCGCATTGCTGCGGCGGTAGCTCTCGGCGCTCAGCACATCGACGACAGCGCAGGCCTGGCCGGCCGCGACAAAGTGGAACAGCGGCAGGAAGTATTCCGCGTCATAGCGCAGGTTGAAATCCGCATCCGCCTGCACAAAGGCCTGGGCAGTGGCCTGGTGGGTGCTGTGATCGGGCTGCAAGGCACCCATGGGCTCGCCGCTCAGGTCCTGCACGGAGATGCTGTCCTTGCGGGCAAGCCGATGGCCGGCCGGCACGGCACACAGGCAATTGCACGGCAATTCCACGGTCTTGTAAAGCTTCCGGTCCCCTTGGTAGCGCGTCATGTCACAGAACCCGATGTCAAAGCTGTTGGCCGCAATCAGGCTGCGGACTTGCGGCGAAGACCGGGTGGCCAGCGTGACATTGACCTCGGGCTTGTCTGCAACAAACCGGCTGACGAACTCCGGCAGCAGGATGACGGATGGCCCCGGCATCGCCACAACCCGGATTGCGCCGCGCACCCGTTCGCGCATCTTCACCAGGTTCTGCTGCGCCGTCTCCAGCCGGTTCAGGATTTCAGACGCTTCGACCATCAGGTAATGCGCTTCCGGCACCGGCACCAGGCGGCGGCCCTCGCGCAAGAACAGTGTCAGGCCCAGTTCCTCCTCCAGCGTCTTGATGGCAGCGCTGACCGCGGGCTGGGTACGGTGCAGGTTGCGCGCCGCCTGGCTCACTGAGCCGGTTTTCATAACTTCGCGGAACACCGCAAGCTGGTGAGAGTTCATGGTCTGCTCCCGGCGTAAAGCCAACATAAATTCAATCTATATAAACAGTATAATTTTAAATTTGAACTTATGCTTTGCCTTTTCCATGATGCAAAGATCACAGGTGAATGCTGCGCAAGAGGAGACGCAGCCAATACTCCAGGGAGGACATTATGGGGTTTTTCAAGAAACTGACCGGGGCTGCATTGGCCTGCACCATGCTGACCGGCGCCGCTGCGGCGCAGGACATGACCTTTTTCCGTATCGGCACCGGCGGTGCGGGCGGCACCTATTTCCCGATTGGCGGCATCATCGCCAACGCCATTTCCAACCCGCCCGGCTCGCGCGCCTGCGACGAGGGCGGCAACTGCGGCGTGCCCGGCCTGGTGGCGATGGCGCAGTCGACCAATGCCTCGGCGCATAACGTGAATGCCATTCAGGCGGGCCAGATGGAGGCAGGCCTGTCCGGTGCCGCGACGCTGCATTTTGCCTATCACGGCAAGGGCAAGTTTGAAGGCAATGCCAAGCCCGACCTGCGGGTGATTGCCAACCTGTTCCCGGAAGACCTGCATCTGGTGCTGCCCAAGGGCCATTCGCTGGGTGGGCTCGCCGATCTGAAGGGCAAGCGCGTCGGCATCGCCCAGGCCGGTTCCGGCACCCAGATCGCGGTGGAGCTGATCCTGAATGACCACGGCGTCAACCGCGACAACATCGACGAGGCAGAACTGAACAATGCCCAGTCCGCCGAGCGTATCGCCGACGGCCAGCTGGACGCCTATTTCTATGCCGCGGGCACGCCTGTTGCGGCGATGATCCAGCTCGACAACACTAAGGGCATGGAACTGCACAACTGGTCCGAAGAAGAGATCAAGCAGGCCAACACCACCGTGCCCTACTACATTCCCTCGACCATTCCGGCGGGCACCTACCCGGGTGTGGGATATGACGTGAACACCGTGGCGGTCTCCGGCATGCTGGTCACCAACGCCAATATGGACGAAGAGCTGATCTATCAGATCACCAAGGCGATGTGGTCCGATACCGCCCGCAAGCTCTTGGACAACGGCCACCCCAAGGGCAAGGCGATCACCCTGGAAACCGCGCTGGACGGCGTCGAGGGCATCGGTGTGCCGCTGCACCCGGGCGCTGAGCGTTTCTACCGCGAAATCGGAATGCTCAACTAAACTTCCCCTGAACTGCGGCAGCAGGGTGCGCCTTGCTGCCGTTTTTGTTTCCCGGCGCCCCTGTCCGCAATGCGGGTGAACGGCGCGCGCCGGCACCGCCCCCGGACTGGAGACCCCGATGTCCATGGACACCCATCTCGACAACAAGGCGCTTGAGGAGCTGGAGAAGCAGTATGACTCTGCTCTGAACACGCGCGACAACGGACCCAGGCTGACTGGCGTCATCTATTGGGCCAGCATCGCCTTTGCCCTCTATCACTTGTGGACGGCCGGTTTCGGCACCCCGGTGGACCATGTGCATATGGGTATTCACCTGGCGGGCCTGTTCCTGTTTATTTTTGTGGGCTTTCCGCTGATCAAGTCAGCCCGCAGCCTGGAGTGGCGCGGACCCCATCCGCTCCGCCCCGGCAATGTACCGATCTATGACTGGGCGCTGACCGGGCTCAGCATGGCGGCGGCGCTGTTTCTCTGGGTCAGCTGGCGCGGCTTTGACATGTTCGGCTTCGACATCGCCGAACAGGCGCTGCGGCAGGGCAATCCGTCCAGCCTGGATGTGTTCTTCGGCTCGGTTCTGATCCTGACAGTGCTGGAGATCGCGCGCCGCACCATCGGCTTTGTGCTGCCGCTGATCATCCTTGTGTTCATGGTCTACGCGCTGTTCGGGCCATACATGCCCGCGCAGATTCTCAAGCATCCGGGCGTCAACTGGCAGCAGTTCGTCAACAACATGTACTTCCCGGCTGAGGGTATCTTTGGTGTAACGCTCTGGGTGGTCTCCACCGTGGTGTTCCACTTCGTTCTGTTCGGCGTGGTGGCGCAGCGGATGGGGCTGGGGCAGTTCTTTGTCGACAACGCCATGCTGCTGGCAGGCCGCTATACCGGCGGACCGGCCAAGGTTTCCGTTGTCTCCTCCGCCTTCTTCGGCACCATTTCCGGCTCGTCGATCGCCAACACCGTCTCCACCGGCTCGCTGACCATCCCCAACATGAAGAAACTGGGCTATCCCGGCCATTTCGCAGGCGGGGTTGAGGCCGCGGCTTCGGCCGGCGGGCAGATCACCCCGCCGATCATGGGGGCTGCGTCCTTCCTGATGGCAGAGTATCTGGAGGTGCCTTACACTACCATCGTGATTGCGGCGATTGTGCCTGCGCTGATGCATTATATCGGGGTGATCTCGATCGTGCATTTCACCGCCAAGAAGCTGGGCCTCACCGCCTACCCCAAGGATCAGCTGCCCAAGTTCCTGCAGGTCTGGAAGGACGGCTGGTACACGATTATTCCGCTGATCGCGCTCCTCTTGGTGCTGTTCTCCGGGTACTCACCGAACATGGCCGCCTTCATCGGTCTAAGCCTGTGCATCGTTGTCGGTTTCTGCGCCTTTGACAAACCCGCCACGCTGCTGATCCCCTTTGCCCTGCTTGGCTTCATCTTGTGGAAGGCGTCGCCCTATTCCGGCGAGGGGTACACTCCGGTGATGGCTGGTATGCTGGCGGCGCTGACCATCATCGGCTGCCTGCACAGGAATGAGCGGCAAAACTTCCGCGACTTGTTCGACAGCTTCCACGTCGGCGTGCAATACGCGCTGGCAGTGGGCGCGGCCTCTGCCGCGGTGGGCATCGTGGTGGGTGTGATCAACACCACTGGCGTCGGCTTCCGCCTCGGCTTCATGGTCACCGGCGGCGCGGCGGACATGGCGGCAGCGATTGCGCCGTTCCTCGACTGGACCTCCATCGAGGCGTTCAGCCAGCCGTCGATCCAGCAGTTCCTGTCTCTGGTGCTGATCGCCATGGCCTGCATCCTGATGGGGGCCGGCCTGCCGACCACGGCGCTTTATATCATGCTGGTTGCTGTTGCGACGCCTGCCCTCAGCCAGCTCGGCGTGCCGCCGCTCGCCACGCATATGTTCGTGCTCTACTACGGTGTGATTTCCGAAATCACCCCGCCGGTTTGCGCCTCGGCTTATGCGGCAGCAGGGATTGCGGGGTCCAACCCGTTCCGCACCGGGCTTAATGCCTTTACCCTGGGGCTGGGCAAACTGATGGTGCCGATGGTGTTTGTCTATGCGCCCACCATGCTGATCGTGCTGCCGGAATACTTCACTCTGCTGAGCTTCACTCAGGTCACCCTGACATGCGCGGCAGGCGTCTTTGCCATCGCCACTGCTGTCTCGGCCTACTTCCTGGCACCGCTCAGCGGCATCTGGCGGCTGCTGATGGCCATTGGCGGCCTGCTGCTGGTGGCGCCTTCCGGCGGCTCTGACATCGCAGCGTTGGTTGTGATGGCGCCGGTGCTGATCCAGCAGCTGGGCCAGCAGCGCAAACTGCAAGCGAAGGCGGCGCAATGAGCGCATCGTCTTCGCCCGATGTGACGGTCCTGGGCGCCGGGATCGTCGGCATCTGCTCGGCCCTGTCCCTGGCTGGGCGGGGCCTCCGGGTCCGGCTCATCGACCGGGACGCCCCGGGCCAGGCGACGTCTTATGGCAATGCTGGCATCATTTCCCCCTGGTCGGTGGTGCCGCAATCCATGCCGGGCCTTTGGAAAAAAGTGCCCGGCTGGCTGCTGGACCCGCTGGGACCGGTGGCGGTGAAGCCCGGCTACCTGCCCAAGGTCGCCCCCTGGGGGTTGCGGTTTCTGGCCGAGGGGCGTGACCGGCGGATACATCAGATTTCCGACGCCATGGGTTTTCTGTGCCGTAATTGCGTCGAGGGTTTCCGGCTGCATCTGGCCGGCACCGGCCATGAGGATCTGATCAGGGACAGCTATTATGTCCATGCCTCGCGCAACCCGGAAGAGGCCGACCTGAACAGCCTCGGCAACCGTCTTCGGGCCGCGCAGGGCGCCGACATGGAGCGGATCGGGGCCGCCGATTTGCGCGATCTGGAACCGGCGCTGACGACAGAGTTTCAAGCCGCGATCCTGATCAAGGGTCAGGCCCGGGCGCTTTCCCCGGGCAGGATCGGTGCCGTTCTCGCAGAGAAATTTCTATCCATGGGTGGCGAGATTCAGACCCGGACCGTGCGGGGCATCCTGCCGTCTGAAACCGGCGGCTGGACCTATACCACCGAAGCGGGCCAGGACTGGACACCCAAGCTGGTGCTGGCAATGGGGGTCTGGTCCGGGGAACTGCTGAAGCCGCTTGGTATCAAGATCCCAATGGAAGCAGAGCGCGGTTATCACGTGTCGTTCCCGGCCCCCGGCGTCGCGCTCAATAACTCGATCATGGATATGGACATGAAATTCGTGGCCTCCTCGATGGAGGAAGGGCTGAGGGTGGCCGGCACCGCCGAATTTGCGGGCCTTGATCAGCCGCTGAACCGGAAACGGCTGGACGGGCTAGCGGAACTGGCCAAGGCGCTGCTGCCAGACCTGCGCGCCGATGGCATGGAAACCTGGTCCGGCCAGCGCCCCAGCCTGCCCGACAGCCTGCCCTGCATCGGTGAGGTCGAGGGCTTCCCGGACCTCATCGCCGCCTTTGGCCACAGCCATTACGGTCTGATGATGGCTCCGAAAACCGGGCGGCTGGTGGCGGATATAGTCAGCGGAACGCCCGTGAACGAAGACCTCTCGCCGTTCCGCACACGGCGGTATGAAAGGACCAAGACATGACCATCCACCCCGGCGGCCAGAACATCTGCGGCGTCTCCATTGGCGTGCTGGCATTGGAAAGCTACTTCCCCAAGCCGCCCGGCCATATCAAGAACCCCTCCAGCCTGCCCTTCACCACGCTCTATGAAATGCTGGACGGGATCACCGTGCCGAAACTGCTGGCCAACCCGACCGGCGAAATGAAGGACCGGCTGATCGAGGCCGCCCGGCGGCTGGAGGCCAAGGGCGTGCGGGCGATCACCGGCTCTTGCGGGTTCCTGGCGATTTTCCAGAAGGAGATTGCAGCCGCGGTGAATGTGCCGGTGTTTGTCTCCTCGCTGATCCAGGTGCCGCTGGCGCATCAGATGACAGGCCGCACCGTTGGGGTGATCACCGCCTCAGCCGCCAGCCTGACCGAGGCTCATTTGCGCGGCGTCGGTGCAGAAAACACGCCCGTGGTTGTGCAAGGGCTGGATGACGCAGAAGAATTCTCCACCGTGATCCTGCGTAATGAACGCACCGCAATGGATCTGGCCAAGGTTGAGGCTGAACTGCTGGACGCCGCCAGAGGCATGATCGCGCGCAACCCGGAAATCGGCCCGATTGTTCTGGAATGCACCGACCTGCCGCCCTATGCCCACGCCCTGCAAGCAGCGCTGAACCGGCCCGTCTTCGACATCATCACCCTGTCTGAGATGGTGCACAGGGCGGCCTTCCGCGCCCCTTTCCACGGTTTCATCACCTGAAAAATGCGCTGAGGGCTGGCACAGAGATTTCCAGCCCTCAGCCCTGGATATTTTTGTATCTCCGGCTGGGGTAATCCCCCTAATGTGGCGCAGAACAAACCTTTGCTGCTGGACGTGCCATGCCCCATATCTCCGACACCTTGCTGGACCAGATCCGCGCCCGTTTTGCCCAGGTGGACAACTGCCCCGAACAAGGTGCCCGTATCTTCTTTGAAAATGCAGGCGGCGCGCTGGCGCTCAATTCGGTGGTGGAAACATCCGCACGCTACGCCGCGATCCCCGACAACCAGGGCCGTGACAACCCCGGCAGCCACGAACTGGTGCGGGTCATCAACAAGGCCAAGGACGACATGCGCGTTTTCATGAACGCGCCCGGCGGCCAGTTTTTCGCAGGTGAAAGCGGCACGGAGCTCTTGTTCCGCCTGATCATGAACGCCTGCCTCGGCACCTCCGAAGGCAGGACTGTGCTGGGCTCGACGCTGGAGCATCCCGCCACCCGCTCCGCCTGCGCCCGCTGGGCCGGGGTGGCGCGGCAGAAACACGTGCTGATCCCGCATGATGATACCACCGGCACGATTATGGCCGATGCCTATGCTCAGGCGGTTTCGCCGGACACAGTTGTGGCCACAATTGTCCATACGTCTCCTGTCACAGGCATGGGCGTGGATGTCGCCGCCTGCGCTGCCGCCATCCGCGAGGTTGCACCGGAGTGCTTCATCATCGTGGACGGCATCCAACACGCCGCCCATGGGCGTATCGACCTCACCGCCTATGGCGTCGATGGCTATGTAATCTCGCCCTACAAGATGTTCTCGCGCCACGGCTACGGGCTCGCCTGGATCTCCGACCGGCTAACCGCGCTGCCGCATAACAGCCTGATCAATGGGCCTGCGGACAATTGGGAAATGGGCACCCGCGACACCGGCAGCTATGCAACGCTGTCCGATGTTGCAGACTACCTGGAGTGGCTCGGCGGCGAGGTAAGCGATGCAACGGAGCGGCGTGCGAAATTCGTGGCCGCGGGAGAAGCGATCCATGCCCACGAGAAAACCCTGACCGACGCGATGATCCTTGGCACCGGCAATCTGCCGGGATTGGCGGAAATGGAAGGCGTCACCATCCTGGGCGGCCCGGACAACCCGGCCCGCGAGGGGTTGGTTTCGCTGACCGTGGACGGCGTGCCCTCGGTGGATGTGGTAAAACGGCTGAACGAACAGGGCATCCGCACCCACCTGCGCAAGGCGGACCACTACTCCGGCAATATCCTGTCGCCTTTGGGCATGGACAGCTGCGTGCGCGTCTCGATGTGCCACTACAACAGCATCGGCGAAGTGGCGAAGTTCCTGGGCGTGATGAAAGAGATCACCGGGTGATGGCCGGATGACCCATCGAATCCGGGGCCATTGGGTCTGAATTCTTCACGGGTCATCCAGCCCCGCCGCCGCTAGGGTCGCCGGAAGGAATTGGCGGCCCGCCCCGGCCTGCAGGGCGCGCTGTTTCAGGCACGCAGGCAAGGGAACATGACGCATGAAAACCCATGCACAGGCAGTTGTCATCGGCGGAGGCCTTGTCGGCTGCTCGATCCTCTACCACCTGGCCAAGCTCGGCTGGACCGACGTGGTTCTGCTGGAACGCGATGAGCTGACCGCGGGCTCCACCTGGCACGCGGCGGCCAACATCCACGGGTTGCACGACAACAACAACGTGACCCGCATCCAGCACTACACGATGAACCTGTACAAGGAGCTGGAGAAGGAAACCGGCCAGGGCTGCGGCGTTTTCCAACCGGGATCCCTGTACCTTGCAAAGACCGAAGAGCGCGAGCACCAGCTGCGCCTGCAGGAAGCCAAGGCAAAATACTACGGCCTGAACTTCCACGAGGTCAGCCGCGAGCAGGCCAAGGAACTGCACCCGCTGGCCCAGTTCGACGACATCCGCTGCATCATGTTCGAACCCGATGGCGGCAATGTGGACCCCTCGGGCGTCACCATGGCCTATGCCGCCGGCGCCCGCGCCATGGGCGCGCAGATCGAACGCTTCTGCCCGGTGGTCGGCACTGAACAGCAGCCCGACGGCAGCTGGATCGTGAAGACCGAAAAGGGCGACATCCACACCCAGTGGGTGGTGAACGCAGGCGGCCTTTGGGGCCGCGAGGTGGCGGCGATGGCCGGCCTCACCCTGCCCTTGCAGCCGACCGAGCATCAGTATTTCGTCACTGAGTCCATCGACGAGGTCGCCAATCTGGGCCGCCGCCTGCCCTCAATCGCCGACCGCGACGGCGAATACTACTTCCGTCAGGAGGGCAACGGCTTCCTGATCGGCGCCTATGAAAAGGACATGCGCTTCTGGGCCGAAAACGGCACGCCGCTGGACTTCGCGCATGAGCTGTTCCCCGACGATCTGGACCGGATCATGGAAAACGTGATCCGCGCCACCGAGCGTGTTCCCTGCGCCGAAACCGCCGGCGTCAAGCGCGTCATCAACGGTCCGATGATCTGGTCGCCGGATTCAAACGCCATCTGGGGCCCGGTGCCGGAGCTGAAAAACTACTTCTGCTGCACCGGCATCATCCCCGGCTTCTCCCAGTCCGGCGGCCTCGGTTTGCTGGCGGCGCAGTGGATGATCGAGGGCGAGCCGCAGTACGACATGTTCGCCTGGGACCTGGCCCGCTTTGGCGACTGGGCCGACAAGAAATTCACCAAGGCCCGTGTCGAGGATCAATACGCGCACCGCTTTGCCATCCATTTCCCGAACGAGGAACGCAGCGCCGGCCGCCCGGCCCGTGTGCGCCCCGCTTATGAGGTGCAAAAGGAAATGGGCTGCGTCTTTGGCCTCAACTGCGGCTGGGAGCATCCCCTGTGGTTCTCCGGCACCCCCGGCACCACCGATACCAACAGCTTCACCCGCCAGAACTGGTGGGAGCCGGTGGGACGCGAAGTGAAGATGCTGCGCGAGAACGTCGGGGTGATCGACATCTCCAACTTCGCCAACTACGTGATCAAAGGCCCGGGCGCGTTTGAGTGGCTGGACAAGCTGGTCGCCAACAAGGTGCCAACCGAGGTCGGCCGCTCCTGCCTCACCCCGCTGATTTCGGTCCGCGGCGGCGTTGCGGGCGATTTCACCATCACCAAGGTGGCGGATGACGAATACATGATGGTCGGCTCCGGCATGGCGGAACGCTATCACCAGCGGTTCTTCAACATGGTGGAGCTGCCCGCGGGCACCACGTTTGAGGTCGCTACCAACCGCATTGCGGGCTTCAACGTCGCCGGGCCGAAATCCCGCGACATGCTGCAGCGGATGACCAATGCGGATCTGTCGAACGAAGCCTTCCGCTTCATGCGCTCCCGCACCATCGACGTGGCGGGTGTGGAATGCCTGGCGATCCGCGTCTCCTTCACCGGCGATCTGGGCTGGGAACTGCACTGCGCCGAGGAAGATCAAGTCAAACTCTATTCCGCGTTGCTGGCAACAGCCGCAGAATTCGACGGCGGCCCGGTCGGCGGCCGCGCGCTGGGGAGCTTGCGGATCGAAAAGGGCTACGGCTCCTGGGGCCGCGAGTACAGCCAGGAATACTGGCCGCAGGAGGTTGGCCTGGCCGGTCTGATCAAGCTGGACAAGAACTTCCTCAACAAGGACGCCTATCTCAAGGTCAAGGACAACGCCCCGCGCGAAATGCTGTCCGCCTTTGAGATTGACGCAGTGAACGATGCCGATGCCTCCGGCGGCGAGCCAGTCTTTACTCCGGACGGCAAGCCGGTGGGCCGTGTCACCTCAGGCGCTTATGGCTACTCGGTCGGCAAATCGCTGGCGCTGGGGTACGCCAACCCGGCCTTTGCCAAGCCAGGAGATGAGGTTGAGGTCTATATCCTCGGCAAGCCGCACAAGGCACGCATTCTGGAAGCGGCAGCCTTTGACCCTTCGGGCGCGCGGCTGCGGGCATGAGCCCTAAAATAGCCGAATGAATACCTGCAGCCCCGGTCCAATGGCCGGGGCTGCAGGCTTTGGCCCGCCGGTAAGGTTGACTATATTATCCGGCAGGGAGCACAGCATGATGCAAGATATCGAGATCATTCACTGCGATGTATTGCCGCCAAAGCAGGAGCTGAACAGAATTCTGGCGCAGTATTACGACCTCATTGTCCAGCGGATGGGCGATATGGGCTTCGCCATCGACCCGGCGGCCCCGCAAAGCGCACTGGCGGAATTCTGGGCCAACGCCAGCGATTACCTGCCGCCGAACGGCTGCCTGCTGCTGGCGCGGAGCGAGACCGGCCAGATCGTCGGATGCGGCATGCTGAAACGACTGGACCGGGAAACCGGAGAACTGAAACGGGTCTTTGTCGTCGAGGCCGCGCGCGGCACCGGGACCGGGCGGCGGCTGATCGAGGCGCGCGAGGAGGCGGCTCGTAAAATGGGCCTCAAACGGCTGGTGGCCGACACGCTGACGCCAAATGTCGAAATGCGCAGTCTTTACCCCAAGCTGGGTTTCACAGAGGTGGAGACACCAATGGAAACAACGACCTATCTGGACCAGCCCATGCTGCGGCCACACCTGCATTTCTTTGTAAAAATCATCGGTTAACGCAGCACCCGGCCCCGGCGCACCGGCATCAAAGCGGCTGCATCCCCGCCGTGAGCCATGCTGCAAATGCGGCCTCATCCACGTCCCCCGTGGCCAGATCCTCCATCATCCGCACACCCTCCACCGGGTCCGGGCGGAACTGGTAGCCGTTGAGGCGCAGGAAGGTCAAAGCGGTCACAAAGGCCGTGCGCTTGTTGCCATCCACAAACGCATGCGCCTTGGCGATGCCGAAGGCATAAGCCGCGGCAACCTCCGCCACGCCTGCATCGGAATAGGCAGCCAGGTTCATTGCCCGCGCGCATCCCATTTCCAGAAGCGCCTTGTCACGCATCCCCGCCGCGCCGCCATGGCGCGAGATTTGCCGGTCATGGAAAATGGTTACCGCCGCCAGCGGCACCCAGGTGTATGTGCTCACGCCAGCGCCTGAAGCAGGTCGCGGTTTTCATCCATCACGACCTCAGCTGCTGCCAGCGCCTCGGCCACCGTTGGATCATGCGCCATCACCCGCAGGCTGCCATCATCGCCGCGCACCACAAACAGCGTGTCGCCTTCCTTGGCGTCCAGCATCGTCAGCATCTCTGTCGTCAGGGTGATGACGGCAGAGTTCCCGACTTTCCTGATCTTGGTCTCAATCATTGGCAAGCCTCACGTATATATACCCGTATATACGCGAAACACCGCCAGAATTCAATGCTGCCTGCGGCTCGCCTTGATGCCCTACAGTTCCATCTCCGCTGCCGCCTTTAGTAGCCATGCCTTGAAATGCTTGACCGAGGGCGTCGCCGCCTTGTCCTTGAAGGTGGCGAAATAGGTCCAGGGGCAATCCAGGTCGAAATCAAACGGCTCCACCAGCCGCCCGTCGGCCACATGGGACCGGACCAGTGTTTTCGGCAGAACCGCACAGCCCATTCCATTGGCGGCAAACTCCAGCCCCATATTGGAAGAATTGGTCTGCAAGCCCCCCTTCAGCTCGATCCCGGTCAGCCCGTAATGCTTGGCGATCTTCTCCCAGTAGATCGGCCGCCCCAGAATGTGGATCAGTTTCGCCTGCACCAGTTGTTCCGGCCGGGTCAGCGTCTCTCCCGCAACCTGGAAACCGGGCGCACAGACCAGCGCCAGCTTCTCGTCCCACAGCTTGACCGCCGGCCCCATCACATCATCCACGTGGTTGATAGTGATCGAAATGTCAGAGACATTTGTCTCCACATCCACCCAGATCGTGCTGTGAATAGTCAGGTCGATATCCGGATGCGCCGCGGAAAACCCCTCGATCACCTTCAGCAGCCAGCGCTCCGCCAGGCTGACCGGGCAGGAGATCACCACCTCCCGCTTGTGGCTTTGCGAGATCAACAGCTGGGTCGCGCTGTCGATTTCCTGCAGCGCATGGCGGACCGAAGGAAGATAGGCCTCCCCCACGTCTGTCAGCGACAGCGACCGCGGATGGCGCACGAACAGCGGGCGGCCGATGAACTCCTCCAGGCTGCGCACGTGGTTGGACACCGCCGACTGGGTGCAGTTAAGCTCATCCGCCGCCGAGGTGAAGCTGAGATAGCGCGCCGCGGCCTCAAACGATCGCAGAAAGGTCAGGTGGGGCAGGTTTTTCATCAACAGGTCCGCTGGCGGTTTCGGGGCCATGTTCCCATGCAATGGATTGGGCTGCAATTCCAAAGGGATCACGCCCCGAGAGAGGCGAAAAACGACGTCTAGCACGCATTTCGCGAAATATAACGGCCCTATGACCCCGGTTTATTTGCGGGTCACCTGCGGCGGCGGAGCCTAGGCTTTGGCCAACGCCCCCTTATGGACCGCTTGACATGACAGCCACATTCGACCGCGCCACCGATTTCACCTTTGGCCTTACGCCCGGCGATCTGCCGGAAACCACCCGAAAGGCTGCGGCGCTGATGTTCCTGGACACCCTGGGCATCACTATCGGCGCCACCCCAATGGAGGCCGGGTGCATCGCCCGCGACACCGCCGTGGCGCTTTATGGCTGCGGTGAGGACGGCCTTGGCGCCCGGATGATGTTTGACGGCCGCCGGGTCAGCGTCGCAGGTGCCGCCTATGCCGCCGCCACCGCCACCGACAATCTGGACGGCCACGACGGCTATTACCCGACCAAGGGCCACATCGGCGTGGTGGTGATCCCGGCAATTGCGGCCTTGGCGGAAACGGTGCCGGATTTCTCAGGGCCGGAGGCGCTGGCGGTCACCACGCTGGGCTATGAGCTGGCGGGCCGCGCGGCGCTGTCGCTGCATGCAACCGTCAGCGACTATCACACTTCGGGTGCCTGGAACGCGCTGGGGGTGGCGGCGATTGCGGCCCGGATGCGCGGCCTCAGCCGGGATCAGCTGCGCCAGGCGCTGGGGATTGCCGAATTCCACGGCCCTCGCAGCCAGATGATGCGCGAAATCGCCAACCCCTCGATGCTGCATGACGGCTCCGGCTGGGGTGCGATGGCAGGCATGTCGGCAGCTGTGCTGGCGGAAAAGGGCTTCACCGGCGCGCCCGCAATCACCATCGAGGAAGACCAGGTGGCGGAACACTGGGACGACCTCGGCAGCTTCTGGCAGATGGAACACCAGTATGTGAAGCCATACCCGATCTGCCGCTGGGCCCATGCGCCGATCGACGCCGTGCGGCAGGTGATGCTGGAACACGATCTGAGCCACGAGCAGATCGCCAAGATCCACATCAACACTTTCCACGAAAGCGCCTGCCTCTATCCGGGTATCCCCTCGACCACCAGCCAGGCACAGTATTCGCTGGGCTTTGCCGTTGCCATTCAGGCCGCATACGGGCGGATCGGGGTCGAGCATATCTCCGGAGCGGGCCTTGCCGACCCGCTAGTTGCATCAATCCACGAGCGCATCACCGTCTCTGAGGCCGCGCGCCATTCCGTCCGCTTCCCGGCTTGCCGGGTTGCCGATGTGGTGGTGACGCTGACCGACGGACGGGTCATCGAATCCGGCGACGTCCACGCCCGCGGCGGCCCAGAAGCGCCGTTCTCGCAGGACGACATCGAGCGGAAATTCATGGAGTTCGCCGCGCCTTCGCTGGGCGAGGCCCGCGCCGGTGCCATCCGCGATGCAGTGCTGGGCTTCACCAATGAAGGCAGCAATTTCTCCGATCTGGGGCGTCTCATCTATGACGCGCCCGAAAACTAAGCCACCAACCTGACCAGAAAGACAGACACATGGCACGCGACAGACGCGGCGGCGGGCGCCGCGGCAAATCCTCCCGCTCCGGCGGCAGTATCGACCAGCTCCCCTGGAGCCAGGTAAAAAACACTTACCCGGCGTTTGAGCTCCTGAACCCGGAGCAGATGGACCAGCTGCACGCCACCTCAATGCGGATCCTGTCAGAGGCCGGCATCCGGGTGATGGGCGAGAACGTGATGGGCATTTTCGAGGCCGCGGGCGCCATTGTCGACCGCGACACCAAGACCATCCGCATCGACGAAACCATCGTCACTGAAGCGTTGAAGACAGTCCCGGCGGAGTTCACCCTGACCGGCCGAAACCGGGACAAGCGGATCACGCTCGGCGGCAACAACGTGACCTTTGGCCTGGTGGCCGGCCCGCCCAACGTGCATGACTGCATCAACGGGCGCCGCTCCGGCAACCTCCCCGACTACCAGAACTTCATCAAGCTGGCGCATCACTTCAACGCCATCCACCTGATCGGCAACCAGGTCACCGCGCCGCTGGAGCTGCCCGCCAATAACCGCCACCTGGACACCTATCTGGCAAATATCACCTATGCCGACCTCAGCTTCCACTGCTCCGCCATCGGCCGCGGCAGGGCGCTGGACGGCATCAACATGATGGCAATCTCCCGCGGCCAGACACCGGAGGAGATGAAGGGAGATCCGGGCGTGATCACTATCATCTCGGTCAACTCGCCGCGGCTGTTTGACGACGCGATGGGCGACGGGCTGATTGCCATGGCCGAATACGGCCAGCCGGTGACGGTGACGCCCTTTACCCTGATGGGGGCGATGACGCCGGTGACCCTGCCCGCGGCGCTGGCCCAGCAGAACGCCGAGGCGCTGTTCGGCGTGGTGCTGACCCAGCTTGTAAACCCCGGCACCCCGGTGATGTACGGCTCCTTCACCTCCAACGTCGATATGCGCAGCGGCGCCCCCGCCTTTGGCACGCCGGAAAACGCCAAGGCCAATATCGTCGGCGGCCAGCTGGCGCGGCGTTACGGCATCCCCTACCGGACCTCCAACGCCAATGCCTCCAACGCGGTGGACTTGCAGGCGGCTTATGAAACCATGATGGCGACCTGGGGCGCGGTGCTGGGCGGTGCCAATATCGTCTATCACGCGGCCGGCTGGCTGGAGGGCGGGCTGACCGCGTCCTATGAGAAGTTCATCCTGGATGTGGAGATCATCCAGAACATGATCGAATTCCTGAAACCGATGAAGTTCGACACGGATGAACTGGGCTTTGATGCCATCCAGTCAGTCCCCACCGGCGGCCATTTCTTTGGCGCCGAACACACGATGGCGCGCTACGAGACCGCGTTTTACCGGCCGATGCTGTCGGATTGGCAGAACTACGAGAACTGGGAAGCGGCAGGCGCCAAGGACGCGCTAAGCCGCGCAACCGGCCTCTGGCAACAGGCGCTGCGGGATTACGAGGAACCAGCGATGGATCCCGCCGTCCGCGAGGAGCTGGACGCCTATGTCGCCCGCCGGAAAGAAGAAATCGGCTCCGGCGAGCCTTGATGGGACGGGTGCGAGGGGCCAGCCCCTCGCGCTCCCCGGAGTATTTTCGCAAAGATGAAACAGACGCCAGTTTAGAGCCGATCAAACAGCCGCCCCGGCAGCCCGCGATGCCGCGGCAGGCCAAGCGTCCGCATCACGCAGAACATCATCGCCTGGTTGGAAGTGATAACCGGCTTGCCCAGATGCGCCTCGATCCGCTCCACGGCCTCTACCGCGCGCATGTCGGTGCAGCTCAGCACGATGGCCTCTGCCTCCGGATGATCCGCCTGGCAGGCCAGATCAAACACCTCCTGCGGCGTCAGCTCCCCCTGGCCGTAGTTGCCCAGCTCACGCCCGATGTCCGCGCATCTGACAGTTTCGATACCGTTCGCCGACAGGAACTCCATCGCCTGCCTGTTGATCTCCCCTAAATAGGGGGAGGAAAACCCAATCTTCACCGCCCCCAGCGCCCGAATTCCCGCCACCAGAGAACCGGCGGCGGTCAGGCAAACCGCACCCGACCCCGCCTTGATCCGCGCCGCCAGATCCGCGTCAAACCCCGGCCCGTGGGTCAGAGTCGCCGAGGTGCAGCCGTAAAGCACAACATCAGGCCGCACGCCCGCAATCATCCGCAGGTCATGGCTGATATCCGACGCCCCCAGCCCCGCCATCTGATCAGAACCGGGGATCTCCTCCACGTCATATCCGCCCATGCGCTGAAAATGCACCGTGGTGTCCGGGCAGCGCATCAGCATCATGTCGGCCTCAAGGTTGGTGTTGGTGAAAGGCACCAGAACGCCGATCTTCGCGCGGGTGCGGGTTTCATGTTTCATGCCAGCACTCCCTTCAGCACGTCCAGCGCCCGGTCCATCACGTCCCGCCCGCACATGGTGGCGCGCAGGCAATCGCCCAGCCCGTAACCGCCCATGCCACGCATCAGCAGGTTCTGCCCCCGCAGCGCCGCGTCCGCCGCCTGCGCCTGACTGGCGGAGGCAAAGCGGATCAGCACAAAGTTGGTATGGCTCTGCGGCACCTCCAGCCCCAGCGCGCGGCAGTCTTCGGCAAACGTGTCCCGGATGGCAGCGGTTTGGGACACCACGTCCCGCATATGCGCCTGATCCCGCATCGCCGCCGCCGCCATCGCTTGCGAGGGAATGGAGATATTGTTGGGGTTCAATAGCTTGCGCACTTCCCCGGCAATCGCTGGCGGAAAATACCCCCAGCCGGCCCGCGCCCCTGCCAGCCCATAGGCCTTGGACAGCGTCCGCAGCACAACGGTATCGCCGCGCTCCGTCAGCGCGAAGATTTCCCCCGGATCGTTGTCCGCATCAGCAAATTCGGCATAGGCCTGATCGACCACCAGCAGCACATCCGCAGGCAAGTCTTGGCGCAGGCACAGGAGGTCCGCGTTGGGGATCAGCGTGCCGGTCGGATTGCCTGGATTGCAGACAAACACAATCCGCACCTCAGGCGTCACCGCCGCCAGGATATCCTCCACCGACACCGCCAGGTCCCGCTCCCGCGCCTTGACGTAGTCCGCCTGCACTTGCGCCGCAGCGGTGGCCGCGAAGGCATAACCGTATTCGGTCCCCAGCACCCGGTTCCCCGGCCCGGCAAAGGCGCGGATCAAGCAGCCGATCAGCTCCATCGACCCGGCCCCGCACAGCACCTTGGCCGGGTCCAGCCCATGTACCTTTGCCACTGCGGCGCGCAAGTCCGGCCACTCCGGATCCGGATAGAGCGGCATCTGCTCCAGCACCGCCCGGCCCGCCGCAAGGGCCGCCGGGCTGGGTGGGAACGCACTTTCATTCTGCGCAAGCGAGACCGTCCCTACCCCGCCCAGATCCGCCAGCGCATAAGGCGCCATGGCCAACACATGCGGCACCGCACGGATCATTGGCCACACCCATAGGCGCGCGCGCCTTCTTCCGTCACCAGACCGCGTTCCATGTCCAGCGCCAGCGCTTGCCTGTCGCGCTCCAAGGGATCGCCAAAACCGCCACCGCCGGGGGTTTCAAAGATCAGGTAATCCCCGGCCTCCACCCGCAGCTCGCCCTTGCCCGCGATGTCCTGCGCGCCATCGCGGAACCGGATACGCCCCGGCGCGCCGGGCAAGCCGCCCATGCGACCCAAGGCCGGGAACTTCAGCCGCTCCACCGACAGGAACACGATAAATGGCGCGCCGTTGGAGGATGTCATCTCGATCCGCTGCCCCAGCCCGCCGCGGTATTTGCCTGCGCCGCCCGAGTCGGGCCGCAACTCGCGCCGCCACATAACGACAGGCGCCACCGCCTCGGTGATCTCCACCTGGCTGCCATAAACGCCCGAGGGATAGGCGGTTGCCGACAAGCCATCCGCATGGGGCCGGGCGCCGGTGCCGCCGTTGTGGACCGGCTCGATGGCAAACTCCCGCCCGCCGTCGCGGGCCACTTCCGGCGCGTGCCGCATCGGCAGGTCAAACATGCAGCTGGCACCCTCCGCCGGAACCTGGTCCGGCAGCGCCTGATGCAGGCAGCCCAGCACCAGATCCGGCGCTACCTGCCCCAGCGTATGCCGCATCGCCACAGGCACCGGGCGCTGCGCATTCAGGATGCAGCCCTTGGGGCCATCGACAGTGAAGGGTGCCAGCGATCCCGCGTTGTTCGGAATATCCGGCCCGACAATGCAGCGCAGGGCAAAGACGGTGTAAGCTGTGGCATAGTTCAGCGGCACGTTGATGCCCTTGCTGGAACAGCCCGAGGTGCCGGTGAAATCCACATGCATACCGCCCTTGGAAACGGTCAGCGCCGCGTGCAGCTCCAGCTCATTCTCATAGCCGTCCATTTTCAGCACATTGCGGTAGACCCCCTCCGGCACCTCCGCGATGGCCTGCAATGTGCCCCGGCGGGAGGTCTCGATGATATAGGCCCCGAGCGCATTCAGATCGCTGAGGCCAAACTCCTCCATCATCCCTGCCAGCCGTGCCGCCCCGGCCTCGCAGCAGGCAATCAGCGCATATATGTCCCCCTCATTGGCAATCGGCTCGCGGCTGTTGGCGCGGACAATGTCCAGCAGCAGCGCGTTCGGCTCGCCCTCCTCCACCAGTTTGCAGGGCGGGATCAGCAGCCCCTCGTCATAGATGTCAGACCCCTCTGGCCCCATGCCCAGCCCGCCCAGATCCACCAGATGCGAGGTGCAGGAGGTGAAGCCGACCACCCTGCCCCCTTTGAACACCGGCATCATCAACAGGAAATCGTTCAGATGCCCCGAGGCCAGCCAGGGATCGTTGGTCATGTAGATATCGCCCGGCTTCATGGTCTCCGCCGGGAAGCGTTCGCGCAGGTGCATCACCGCCTCTGCCATGGTGTTGATATGGCCCGGCGTGCCAGTGACCGCCTGCGCCAGCATCTGCCCCATTGCGTCGAAAATCCCGGCGGAAATATCGCCGCATTCGCGCACGATCGGGGAAAATGCGGCGCGGATCAGGGTCTGCCCCTGTTCCTCGACCACGGCCAGCAGCCGGTTCCACATCACTTGCAGGCGGGCTGGCGACAGGTCCTGTGACAAGGCGGTCATTGCTTATCTCCTTTCTGGTCCCGGATCAGAACAAGGTTGCCACTGGCATCCGCATGTGCGGAGAAATCCGCCGAGACCAGCGTGGTGGTCTGCGGCTCGGTGATCAGCGCCGGGCCGCAGATGCGGTCGCCGGGTTTCAGACTCTCCCGCGGCACAAATGCCGCCTGCTTTTCGCGGCCATCCACATCGCAGATGATGGTCCGGTGCGCCGCCGGGGTGACGGTCCGCAGCTTTGGCGCTTCCGGCACTGGCGGCACCTTTGCATCCGGCGTTGCCACCCGCACCGCCCAGTTCAGGATCTCGATCTTCATTCCCGGCACGGGCCGCGAGAATTGCCGCGCGTACTCAGTTTCAAACGCCGCAATCAGCGGGCCAAGATCCTCCGCCGCCAGATCACGGTCCGGCAGGGCAATCTCGATCTCATGCCCCTGCCCGCTGTAGCGCATGAAGGCCGTCCGCTGCACCAGCGTTTCAGCATCGCCCGCGCCCTGCGCCACCACCGATTGCGCCTCGTCGATCATCTGGGCAAACAGTGTATTGATGCCGTCCAGATCCAGGTCCTCCAGCAGCGAATAACGCGAGCGCACGATTTCAAAACTGACCGGCGCAAACAGGAAGCCCACCGCCGAACCCACGCCCGGATTGGGTGGGATCACGATACGCGCCACCCCGGCGGAACGCGCGACCCGGGTTGCGTGCAGCGGCCCGTTGCCGCCAAAGGCAATCATCGTGCGCGCGCCCAGATCCTTGCCCGACTCCACCGCGTGCATCCGCCCGGCGCTCGCCATGCTCTCATCCACGATCCGGCTGACTCCGTCGGCAGCGCCAGTGCCATCCAGTTCCAGCCGCGAACCAATCACCCGGCTAAGCGCTTCCTTAGAAGCCTCCGGGTCAATCCGGATATGCCCCTCGGCAAAGGTCTCCGGCACGATATAGCCCAGCGTGATGTCGCTGTCGGTCACGGTCGGCTCCGTGCCGCCGCGCCCGAAGGCCACCGGACCCGGCTCCGACCCCGCCGATTTCGGCCCCACGGTCAGCCGGCCCAGCTGGTCCACCCCGGCGATGGAGCCGCCCCCGGCCCCGATCTCTATCATCTCGATCACCGGGATCCGCACCGGCATGCCCGACCCTTTGATGAAGCGCGCGGCGCGGGCAATTTCGAACTGGCGCGAGGTCTGCGGCCGGGCGCCATCAATCAGGCACAGCTTGGCGGTGGTGCCGCCCACGTCAAAGGACAGCACCTGCTCCAGCCCCGCCTGCGCCGCAATCCGCGCCGCCAGGATGGCACCGCCGGCAGGCCCCGACTCCACCAGCCGGATCGGAAACCGCGCCGCGGTCTGAATGGTGCACATGCCGCCGCCCGCGGTCATCATCAGGATCGGGCATTTGACCCCTTCCGCCGCAAAGCGCTCGGCAAACCGCGCCAGATAGGTCTCCATCAGCGGCTGGATATAGGCATTGGCAACCGTGGTGCAGAGCCGGTCGAACTCCCGCGCCTCGGGGCTGACCTCCGAGGAGATCGAGACCGTCAGCCCGGGCCGCCGCGCCGCCAGAATGTCCCGCAGCCGCCGCTCATGGTCCGGGTTGGAATAGGCGTGCATCAGGCAGACCGCCACCGCCTCCGCACCGCTGGCATCCAGCTCCGCAATCAGCGCCTCTACCGCGCTGTCCTCCATGGGGATCAGCACTTCTCCTGTTGCCGACATCCGCTCCCGAATTGTCAGCGCGCGTTCCCGCGGCACCAGCAGATCGGGTTTCTCTAGATTGATGTCATACTGGGAATAGCGCCGCTCATAGGCGATCTCCAGAATGTCCCGGAACCCTTCAGTCGTCACCGTCGCCACCCGCGCCCCGCGCCGCTCGATCAGCGCATTGGTCGCCAGGGTGGTCCCGTGGATAAAACCGGTGACTTCGCCCAAAGACCGCCCCGCCTGCGCCATCACCCGCGCCGCGCCCTCCATCGCGCCAATGCCCGGGTCCTGATGGGTGGTCAGGGTCTTGGTTGAGGCCAGAATTCTGTCTTCGCCCGCCACCAGAACGGTGTCGGTGAATGTGCCGCCAATATCAATGGCAAGGCGCAGCGCTTGTGATGCTGTCATGTGTCATTCCAATGTCCGCCGTTGAGAAACCGTCAAAGCCCACCAGGGGCAGCGGAACTCAGGCAGCGACCAGGTTGCACCCGGTTGCGCGGCGGTCCATGCGTTTTGGAATGAAGCTTTGTGTCATGCCCCCATCCTGAGGCGCTGCCGGGCGGCACGCTTTGCGGATTGCGACACGCGCACAGTCAGATAACGGCATCTGACAGGCCAATGGCGGCACCCCTCCCGGCAGTTTCCCGCCGGGAGGAAGGGCTTCTCAGCCGAAATGCAGGGTTTTTACTTCCTGATAATCCTCCAGCCCCAGCATGCCGCCTTCACGGCCGTTGCCGGACTGCTTGTAGCCGCCAAAGGGCGAGCCGTAGTTGAAGCCGCCGCCATTGATATGCACTGCGCCTGCGCGCAAACGGGCGGCAACACGCTCGGCCCGCTCCGGATCGCCGGTTTGCAGGTAGGCCGCCAGACCATAAGGCGTGTCGTTAGCAATGCGGACGGCGTCTTCCTCGTCCTCAAACGGGATGATCACCAGCACCGGGCCAAAGATCTCCTGCTGCGCAATGGCCATATCGTTGGTCACATCGGCAAAGACGGTCGGGCGCACATACCAGCCCTTGTCCAGCCCCTCGGGTCGGCCCAGACCACCCGCCAGCAGGGTGGCACCTTCGTCGATACCTTTCTGGATCATGGTCTGCACCCGGTCGTATTGGATGCGGTCGAACATCGGGCCGATGTGATCGCCCTCCTGGCTCGGGTCGCCAACGGCCTGGCCCTCCGCGGCGGCCCTGGCAATCTCCAGCACCTGATCGTAACAGCTGCGCTCCACCAGCATCCGGGTCGGCGCATCGCAGCTCTGGCCGGTGTTATACATGCACTCCAGCACCGAGGCAGTGACCTTCTCCTCAAGGTCAGCATCCGCGAACACCAGGTTCGGAGACTTGCCGCCCAGTTCCAGCGTCACCCGCTTCACCGTTTCGGCCGCATCCTTGGAGACCGCTATGCCGGCCCGGGTCGAGCCGGTGAAGGACATCATGTCAACGTCCACATGCCGCGACAGGCCCGCGCCCACCGTCGGCCCGTCGCCGTGGATCAGGTTGAAGACGCCTGCCGGATAGCCCGCGTCATGAATCATCTGCGCATAAACGGCGGCGGACATGGGCGTGTGCTCTGATGGCTTCAGCACGCAGGTGCTGCCCGTCGCCAGCGCCGGCAAAACCTTCAGCGCGATCTGGTTCACCGGCCAGTTCCAAGGGGTGATCAGCCCGCAGACGCCGATAGGCTCGCGCACCAGGATGTCGCCATTGGGCAGGGTTTCACGCAGCTCCTGCGTCTTCAGCGCCTCCAGAATGCCCTCCAGGTGCCCGATGCCCGAATCGGCCTGCGCGTCCCGCGCCATGGTAACCGGCGCCCCCATCTCTGCGCTCATCGCTTGCGCCAGCTCCTCTCGCCGGTCCCTGCTGATCTCCAGCAGGCGCTCCAGCAGCGCAATCCGTTCGGCGCGGGAGGTCTGCGAAAAACTCTCAAACGCCGCCTTGGCCGCTGCAACCGCGGCGTTCACATCCTGCTCATCCCCCAGGATGATGGTGCCGATCCGCTCTTCCGTGGCCGGGTTCAGCACCGGAAACTCGCGGGCCGAATGCGGCGTCACCCAGGCGCCGCCGATATAGAATTTTTGCAGGTCCATCAGGTTGTTCTCACTGTTGCGTCGCATATGCGGTTGAGACCGGGGCAGAGGCGCGGACCATCTGCCTGCGGCGGATGCTGCCAGGAGTTCCAGACAGCGGCATTGATCCGGCAGCCTGCCCGGCTTCCCGCGTACAGGATAGGCCAAAACCGTCACCGGGCTGGCAATATTTCGACATTTTCAGGCTGTGGGATGCACGCATCAGTAGCCGGGAAAGACTCCATTGCAAGCCGGAACCGCTTCGCGGCCGGTTCCCGCCTTGGCTATGCTGTCCGAAAGCCCGCCAAAAAGGGCGCCCAGAGGCAGAATATGAGCAAACCCCATTGGACAGCACGGTCCGTGCTGCTGGCAGGCACGTTCCTGTGCGGCTGTACCGTTGTCGGCATCGACTACCACCGCCCCGATTTCGCGGTGCCGGTCAGCTATTACCAATCCCGCAGCTATGCCACCGCCAAGGGCGCGTCTGAGACCTGGTGGCAGGGCTTGAACGACCCCGCGCTGAACCGGCTGGTTGCCGCAGGCCTGCAGCAGAACCTCGGCCTCAAGGCCGCCAAGGAACGGCTGATCGCAGCCGAAGCCCTGCGCCGGGGATCAGGCCACCCGCAGCAGGTCAGCGGTGATCTGGAGGCCAGCTCGATCTTCTCGCGCCGCGAATCGCAGGACGGATCTACCAGCACCGACACCGCCGCCGTTGGCGCCACCTATGTTTTTGACCTGTTCGGCGAGTTCCAGCGCCGCTCCGAACGGGCCGTGGCGGACCGTGATGCCCAATTCTACCAGCTGGCCACCACCCGGCTGGCGGTGATCGACGCCATTACCCGCACCTATATCCAGGCCCGCTTCTTTCAGCGCGGTGCCGCGGTCACCCGCAAGACCATCCAGCTGCGCCAGCAGATCCTGCAAACGGTGGAGGAGCTGAAAGAAGCCCGTGCCGTGCTGGCACTGGACCTGGAACGCACCAAGCTGCAGGTCGCCAGCGCCAAGGCGGACCTGCCAGCCTTCATCGCCAGCTACGAATCCTCGGTCTATGCCCTGGCCACGCTGCTGGACCGCGATGCGTCAGAGGTTTTTGCGATGATGCAGGGCAGCTCCGGCCAGCCCTCCCCCGCTACCCAGCCGGAACTGGGCGTGCCCGCCACCCTGCTGCGCAACCGTCCCGACGTGCTGCTGGCCGAAGCCCAGCTGCGCGGCGCCACCGCGAACATCGGCGTCACCGAGGCAGAACTCTATCCTTCGCTGGAAATCACCGGATCGGTTCAGGCCATACGCGGCGTGGATGACCTTTATTCCATCGGCCCGGCGCTGAACCTGCCGCTGTTCAACCGCCCGGTTCTGCGCGCCTTCCACCAAAGCGCGATGGCTGAGGCCAAGGCCGCTCAGTACGACTACCGAACGTCCGTGCGCACTGCGGTTGAGGAGGTCCAGTCGCAGCAAAGCAACCTGCGCGCCGCCCGTGAACGCACCGCTGCCCAGGCGCGGGCGGTCAACCTCGGTTCCAAGGTCGCCGATCTGGCGCGTGAAACCTTCAAGGCCAATGAAATCACCCTGTTCGATCTGTTGAACACAGAAGAAGCCCTGCGCGACAATGAGCTGAGCCTGATCACAGCCCGGCGCGACCTGGCGCTGGCCTGGGCCCGCCTGCAGATCTCCCTGGGCAAGGGCTGGGCGCCGCACCAGGATCCGGACAGCGCGGTGGTTCTGGTTAAGAAGTCAGACTAGGCCAGCCCTGCAGCGCAGACGCGGCAGCCGGCCTCAGGCCTGCTGCGCTTCGCGTTCCATCTGCTCGACCATCTTGCGGGCGCGCTTGCACTGCAGCTTGTCGCGCAGCGGGCTGTCGGGATCGACGTCCTTGGAACAGACCACGCATTTGTCGGCACCTGAAATCGCATTCAGGCCGCCGCAGCTGCCTTTGATCTTCTTGCCCATCAGAATGACCCCCAGCGACATGCCCAGGGTAACGATCAGCAGCAGGATGAAGGCCAGAAGAAAGGTGCTCATAAAGTGGTCCCTCGCAGGATGGCTTGGTGCGCGGTGTCAGTTGGCGGTTAACGCCTCAAAGGCGCTGCTTGCCGCTGTCATATAGGCATCCGGCCCGGCTTGCACGTCCCGATCAATGAAAAACACGGCAAGTTTATGCTGCTCGGCCAGCTTCAGCCCGTTTTCGCGGCCCAGAACCAGCATTGCGGTGGCCCAGGCATCGGCCAGCATGGCGTTTTCTGCAATCACTGTGACCGAAGTGGTCGCATGAGTCACCGGCCGCCCGGCAACGGGATCGAGGATATGGGAATAGCGCTTCCCCTCATGCTCGAAGTAATTGCGGTAATCGCCGGAGGTCGCCAGCCCATGGTTGCTGACCGGCACGATCAGCTGCACCGTCTGCGCCGCCGCATCCGGTTTCTCGATGCCGATGCGCCAGGCTTCGCCCTTGGCGTTTTCGCCCTTGGTCACCAGATCCCCGCCGATCTCGACCATGTAATGCTCGACGCCAAATCTCTGCAGCGCCTCGGCCACCGCATCCACGCCATAGCCCTTGGCAATGGCCGACAGGTTGATACCGGTTTCCGGCGCGGATTTCCTGAGCGTTCCGGCTGATGCATCCAGCACCAGCAGCCGCGCCTGCCCGACGCCCTCCAGCGCCTTGGCAATGGCCGCATCCGATGGCACCGGGTCTTCGGGTTTGCGCGGGCCAAAGCCCCACAGCTCGATCAGCGGGCCGAGGGTCACATCGAACTTGCCGCCGGTCTTGGCGTGCACATCATTCGCCGCCGCCAGCACATGGGCAAACTCCGGCGACACCCGCACCGGCGCGGTGCTGTGCTCGGCAGAAAAGGTGGAGACCTCAGACGCCGGATCCCAATTCGACATCTTGGCATTGACCGCCGCCAGGGTGCCCTCTACGGCTGAACCCAGCGCCTCCTGGTCCAGATCCTCGCCAATGGCAATCACGCTGTAGGTGGTGCCCATCGTTTCACCGGTCAGCCGCACCTCTTCCGGCGCGCTATCGAACCAGCAGCCGGACACGGCCAGCACCGCGGGCAGGGTCAGGGCGATCAGGACCTTTCTGGGCATCAGGCTGGGCATTCGGCAACCTCCGGCAGCAAAACTGGCGCAGCTATGCCCCTGCCCCGCGCCAGAGTCAAACGGAGCGCCGGGGCAGGCCTCAGAACTTCAAGGGCAGAAAGGCCAGTGCCAAGAGGCCCACCGCGGCAGGCAGCCCGTACAGCCAGGCCCGGAAGCGCGCGTTGGGTGCTTCACTCTTCCAGTTCTGCCGGTACAGGTGGCCGCAGACAACCACCAGGAACACGGTCAGCGCACCGGTCACGGGGGTCAGGTAGAGGCTTTCGAACATGTTGTTTTTCCGCTGTTGTTAGCGCTCGCGTCATTTCGCCCCTTTCCGGATCATAATCCGCCGCTAAGATGGGGGTATGACCTGATGCAGGATACAGGAGGAGACCCCGCGCATGGCACCGTTCTCATACCAGCCTCCCACCCGGGGCGACAAGGCCGGGCAGGAAAGCCACAGCCAATCGCCCGAGTCGAATTTGTCGCACGGCCAGTCGACCGTCGCCAGTTTGCTGGAGGCCAAGGGCGACGCGATCTTTGCGATCCGCCCCAACGATACGGTCGGCCACGCGGTCGAGGCGCTGAAGGCAAAACGCATCGGCGCGCTGGTGGTCACCGACCAGAACGGCGCGCTGCAGGGCATCCTGTCGGAACGCGACATCGTGCGCCGCCTGGCAGACACCCCGGGCCACACCCTGCCGCAACTGGTTGAGGAGATCATGACCCGCGAGGTCAAGACCTGCGCGCCGGACGACCTGCTGATTGATGTGGCCAAGGTGATGAACGAGGGCCGCTTCCGCCACCTGCCGGTTCTGAAGGACGGCAAGCTGGCGGGCATGATCACCGTCGGCGACGTGGTGAACTTCCGTCTGAAGGAGCTGGAATACGAAGCCCTGCGCATGAAGCAGATGATCGTCGGCTGAGGCTCATACCAAATGGTCCGCCTTCGGGCGGATCACCTCTAGCGGCAGGCCTTGCTGCATCCTGCCGCCATTCACGCCTTGCGCAGCAAACACCGGTTTGAACCCAAACTGAATATTCGAAATCCTCGCTGCGTGCGCACACAGCAACCGGAATGCTGCAAACGTGTGAAGTTCGGTGCCGCCACGCATTGGCAGAACCGGTCATTCATGCAGACCGCGGCGAAGACCCGTCGCTGAATTCACAAGAAACGAAGCAAAGTGGCCATCGCCCGAAAGTGATTGAATGTCCGCAATACCAGCGTTTTTGCTTATGTTCTAAAAGAGTAGCTGGCATTGGGCGTTCGTCAGCCCATACAAACAAGCCGGCTTGGCCGAGGCAAATAACAAAAGGGTTTCAGCAGCGGGCAAAATCAGCCTGGGTGCTTTGGGCTGTCAGCCATTCAATGGCGAGCTGTGTCTGGCGGCGCATGTGGCTGCCTTTGCGCACGTCCAGGAAATACCCGTGGGTAGGTGTGATGTCTTCGCCGAACAGGCGCACCACTCTGCCTTCAGCCAGATCCTGATCAATCAGCGGCAGCCATCCGACGATCACGCCCTGGCCTTCGGCCGCGCCGCGCAGCAGAACATTGGCGTCTTCAAACACCGGCCCGCGCAAGGTGTCCGGAACCCGCACGCCCATGGCTGAAAACCAGTCCAGCCAGCCCCAATGATTCCGTTGGTGCAGCAACGGCATGTGCAGGAGGTCTGCCGGTGTTTCCACGGGGCCGAACCGGGTGAGGAAAGCCTCTGAGGCAATCGCCACCGGGCTGAGTTCAAGCAGTTTGACGGCCCCCTCGGGCATCTCCGATATGCGTTCCCAGCGGATCACGATATCCACGTTTTCGCGGTCCTGCGCGCCGGGCTGATACGTCGGCACCACTTCCAGCCCGGTTCCGGGGTGCTGTTCCCAGAAATTGCTGATCCGCGGCATCAGCCACCGGGCGGTGAAAATGGGGCCGGCGGCAATGCGCACGGTCCTGCGGGTGGTGCGCCGGAGCGCGCGGACCGCATCCTCGAGCATGCCAAAGGCCTGAACCGCCGTTTCCGCCAGTCGCTGCCCGTCTTCGGTCAGCACCACATCGCGCCCGGAGCGTTTGAATAGCTTGGTGCCAAGCTGCTCCTCAAGGCCGCGGATGTGGTGGCTGATTGCGGTGGGGGTCACGGACAGAAGCTCCGCCGCAGCGCGGAAGCTGCCCGTTCTGGCGGCGGATTCGAAGGCGCGCAGGGCGGAGAGAGACGGCAGCATGATGTGTCCATGGTTGAATTAAACTCATTAGTTGTTGAGCAATGGCCATTTGTAAATAGGCATTTCAAGGGGCATCGTTTGAAAGAAGTTAGCTGGGCTCATGAAATGGCGGCATCCGGAAAACGAAGGCGGGGGCGTAAGGAACGCCTCCTTGAAGCTGAGGAAGCTGGCAGCGTTTCGCCGGTCTGGCCCGGCGTTGAAGGCGGGCGGCTGAAACCGCTTGCGCCGGAGGAGGTAGCGCTGGTCGAGGAAACGGCGCTGTCGCTTCTGGAAACGCTGGGGCTGAGCCAGGCCATTCCGTCCGTGATTGACAAGGTCTGCAGCGCCGGCGGGCAGCTGACCGAAGACCGCAGGCTGCTGTTTCCGCGGGTGTTGGTGCACTGGGCCGTGGAGGGCGCGCAGAAGGCGTTCACGCTGTGCGGCCAGGAGCCGGAAAACGATCTGCAGATCAGTGGTGCGCGGGTCCACATGTCGACGGGCGGGGCGGCGCCGGGGGTGTTCGACCTCGACACCGGGGCCTATCGCGACTCCACGCTGGCGGACCTCTATGACGCGGCGCGGATTGTCGACCGGATGGAGAACATCCACCATTTCAGCCGCTCGGTGGTGGCACGCGACATCGAGGACAACGCGGTGATGGACCTGAACACCGCCTATGCCTGCCTGATGGGCACCTCCAAGCATGTCTCGATCTCGATCAGCGCGCCGGAGAACGTGCGGCCAATCGCGGAGCTTTGTTACCAGATCGCCGGCGGCGAGGCCGCATTCCGGGCGCGGCCCTTTCTGACGGTGATGGTCTGCCATGTGGTGCCGCCGATGCGCTTTGCCGAAGAGGCCTGCGAGGTGCTGGAGGCCGCCATAAAGGCAGGGTTCCCGGTGCAGCTGATCAGCGCTGGCCAGGCCGGGGCAACCAGCCCCGCCACAATCGCCGGGTCGCTGGTGCAGGCGGTTGCCGAAACATTGGCCGGGCTGGTTTTTGCCCGGCTGGTGGACACGGAGGCCAAGGCGATCTTTGCCCCCAAGCCCCTGGTGGCCGATCTGCGCACCGGGTCGATGTGCGGCGGCGGCGGCGAGCAGGCAATCCTGATGGCGGGCGCGGCCCAGATGGGGCGGCATTTCGGCCTGCCGGTTTCCTCCATCGCGGGGATCACCGATGCCAAATGCCTGGACGCGCAATACGGCGCCGAGAAATCATTGGCCGTGGCGATGGCCGCCCATGCAGGGTCCAACATTGTGACCCAGGCCGCCGGAATGCAGGCGAGCCTCTTGGGTGTCAGCCATGCGGCCTATGTCAGCGACAATGACCTGCTGGGAAACATCCTGCGCACGATCCGCGGGGTCGAGGCCACGCCGGAAAACATTGCCGCCGATGTGATTGCCCAGGTGTGCCGCGGCGAAGGTCATTATCTGGGGCAGCAGCACACGTTTGAGCGGATGAAATCAGACTACTTCTATCCGCACATCGGCGACCGCCGGTCTCCGCGCGAATGGCAGGAGGATGGCGCCCGGCCGGTTGGCGACGCCGCGCGGGACACAGCCCGTGAAATTCTGGGCACGCATTTTCCGCAGCATGTCAGCGATGAGACCGACCGCGCGCTGCGCGCGGTGTTTGATATCCGGCTTTCCCGTGAACAGATTGGCAGGCCCGCATGAGCAACAGCGAACTGAGCAGCCGCGCCCGGGCGGCGCTGCCCGGCGGGGTCAGCCACGAGCTGCGCTACCGCGCGCCACATCCGGTCTTCATCGAACGCGCCGCAGGTGCCGAGAAATGGGATGCGGAGGGGCGCCGCTACATCGATTTCAAGATGGGATCGGCCAGCCAGATGCTGGGCCACGGCCACCCCGCGGTTGTCGAGGCGCTGCAGCGGCAGGCCGACCAAGCGATTTTCAGCGCCGATTGCCACGCGGCCGAGACCGAATGGGCGGAATGGGTCAACCGGTTGTTTCCCTGCGCCGAACGCACCCGTTTCACCGCCTCTGGCAGCGAGGCGACGATGCTGGCGATGCGGCTGGGCCGCGCCTGGGCCGGCAAGGATCGGGTTCTGAGGGTCGACGGCCATTACCACGGCTGGCACGACCATGCGCTCAAAGGTGCCAAGGCGGGCAGTTTGCAGGCCGCGTCCCTGGGGGTGCCGGATGCGGTGAACGGCCTGGTGGAAGTCTGCGCGGCCGATCCACAGGCGATGCAAGCGGCCCTGCAGGACAACAGCATCGGCACCGTGATTATCGAGGCATCCGGGGCGAATTACGGTTCGGTGCCGCTGTCCGTGGAAACATTGCGCGCTTTGCATGATGCGGCCCGGGCTGCCGGGGCGGTGCTGATCTTTGATGAGATCATCACCGGCCTGCGCTGGTCGCCCGGCGGGCGGCAGGCGCGCGACGGCATCGTGCCGGACCTGACAACGCTGGCCAAGGTGGTGACCGGCGGCCTGCCGGGCGGGGCCGTTTGCGGGCGTGCGGACCTCATGGAGCTGATGAACAACGCAGCCGCGCGGGACGGGCTGTCGCCGCCGGTCAGCCACAAGGGAACGTTCAACGGCTCCCCGCTGATTGCCGCGGCCGCCTGTGCTGCGATGCCCTTGCTGGCCACCGGAGAGGTGCAGGCACAGGCCGATGCCATGGCAGAGCGCCTGAGGGACGGCCTTAATGCGCGGATGGCGCGGCACGGCATCGTGGGATGCGCCTATGGGGAGAGTTCAACCTGCCATCTTCTGTTTGGGGCAGCAAACCCAGAGGGGCTGAGCCCGGCTGCAATCCGCAACGTGCCGCCTGCCTTGGTGGCGGGCCTGCGCAGCGGCCTGCTGGCGCGCGGTGTGGATTTGATGAGCCATACCTCCTGCGTGACCTCCGCGGCGCATACCCCGGAACTGATAGACGAGGCGCTGGACGCCTTTGATGCGGTGTTTGCCGCGCTTGTTCAGGACGGAGTGCTGCAATGACCCTGCCATCCCGCGCCCGCACCGTGATCATCGGCGGCGGCGTCATCGGCTGTTCCATCGCATACCACCTGGCCCGCGAGGGGCGGACCGACATCGTGGTGCTGGAGCGCTCCAAACTGACCAACGGCACCACTTGGCACGCGGCGGGGCTGGTGCGCCGGCTGCGGCCCTCGGCGACGCTGACCAGGCTGATCAACTACTCGATCGACCTGTATGGCGCGCTGGAGGTGGAGACCGGCCAGGCCACCGGCTGGACCCAGACAGGCTCGCTGACTTTGGCCACCAACCCCGACCGGCTGACCAATATCAAGCGCCAGGTGTCACTGGGCCGTGCCTTTGGCCTGGAGGCCGACGTGGTGGATACCGCCCGCGCCAAGGAGCTATGGCCGCTGATCGAGACAAGCGATGTAATCGGCGCGGTCTGGTCGCCTGCGGATGGCCGCGTGAACCCCTCGGATGTGGCGCTGGCGCTGTCCAAGGGCGCGCGGGCGCGGGGAGTGCAGATCTTTGAGGATACTGCCGTTACGGGCCTGCAGAAAACGGGGGGGCGGATTTCCGGCGTCGAGGTGGGTGAGCATCTGATCGAAGCCGACGAGGTGGTCATTGCCTGCGGCCTCTGGTCCCGTGAAGTGGCGGCAATGGCGGGGGCGCATATGCCGCTCTATGCCTGCGAGCATTTCTACATCCTGACCAAGCCGTTGCAGGAGGTGCAGGCGCTCGGCAAGGGCGCGCATCTGCCGACGCTGAACGATCAGGACGCGTTTCTTTATGCCCGTGACGATGTGGAGGGGCTTCTAGTCGGCTGTTTCGAACCGCAGGCCAAGGGGCTGCCCTTGGACCGGCTGCCCAGGGACTTTTCCTTTGACCTCCTGGACGAGGACTGGGACCACTTCATGCCGATGATGGAAAACGCGCTGCGCCGCATTCCCGCCCTGGAGAGGGCCGAAGTGCGGATGCTGCTGAACGGGCCGGAAAGCTTCACCCTCGACAGCCAGTTCATGCTGGGGGAAAGCCCCGAGGTGCCGGGGCTGTTCCTGATGGGCGGCATGAATTCCACTGGCATCGCGCTGGCTGGCGGCGCAGGGCGCGCGATGGCCGAGTGGATCATCGCGGGCGAGCCAACGATGGATCTGAACGAGGCCGATATCCGCCGCTTCAGCCCGGAAATGAACGTGCTGGGCGCGCTGGAGGCCCGTATTCCCGAGGTGCTGGGCCGCCATTACGACAACCCCTATCCGGGCCGGTCCATGGAGACCGCCCGCGGCCAGCGCCGCTCGCCCATCCACGCGGGTCTGGTTGAGGCCGGGGCAAGGTTTGAAAGCCGCGGCGGCTGGGAGCGGGCGGTGCATTTCGGCGGCAAGGCCGCGCATCTGCCGCTGACCTTCGGGGTGCCTGCCTGGCGCGATCAGGTGGGCCGCGAGGTGGAGGCCTGCCGCAACGGCGCCGCCATCCTGGATCAGAGTGCCTTTGGCAAGATTTGGGTGCAGGGGCCGGATGCCTGCGCCTTCCTCAACCATCTCTGCGCGGCGCAGATGGATATCGCCGAGGGCCGTATCGCCTACAGCCAGATCCTGAACCGCAAAGGCGGCATCGAAAGCGACATTACCGTGCAGCGGCACGGGCGGAATAGCTTTCTGATGATCGTGGGTGCAGGCGAGGTGGTGCGCGATTTGAAACGTATGCGCGAAACCAAGGGCGCCTTCCAGGTCGAGTTCACCAATGTGACCAGCGGTTATGCAATCCTTGGCCTGGCCGGAGCTAAAGCCCGCGAGGTGCTGCAGGCCTCTTCCAACACGCTGGTGCCGGACCTGAAACGCTTCCAGTTTAGCCCTGTCGAGATCGGCCTTGCGCGCGGCTGGGCCGGGCGGCTCAGCTTTACCGGCGAGGAAGGCTATGAGCTGTATATCCCTGCCGACATGGCTATGGCGGCCCATGAGGCGCTGGTGGCAGCAGGGGCAAGCCTCGCCGGGCTATACGCCAGCGGTTCGCTGCGGATCGAAAGCGGTTTCCGGGCCTTTGGCCATGAACTGGGTCCCGGCACCACGCCGCAGGAGGCCGGGCTGGGGGCCTTTTGCGCATTTGGCACCGGGTTTGTGGGGGAGGCGGCCTTGAAGGACCATACCCCGGAACGCAGGATCGTCTCGATCCTGTTCGACGACCCGGCGGCGGTCCCGATCCATGACGAGCCGGTTTACTACGGCGGCCAGGTTGCGGGCCAGATCACCTCGGCGGCCTGGAGCTACCGCTATGGACGGTCTGTTGCGCTGGCGATGATTGATGCGCCGCTGGATCAGCTTGCGAGGGAAACTATTGTTTCCGGCTTCGAGGTCGAAATCGCCTGCACCCGCTTTGCCGCCAAGGCGTCGCTGAAACCCGCCAAAGAGGCGTTTGCCCATGACTGACACCTTTCGCACCACACAGGTTGCCATCATCGGTGGCGGTATCATGGGCGTGGCGGCCCAGTTCCAGCTGGCCGAGAACGGCTGGACCGACACGATCCTGTTTGAGAAGGCGGAGCTCACCTCAGGCTCCACCTGGCACGCGGCGGGACAGATCGCCCATGCGGTGGGCAGCCGGTTGATGGGCTGGATCAACAAGACCTCGATCGAAACCTACAAACGGGTCGAGCGGGAAACCGGCCAGAGCATCGGCTGGCATGAGGTGGGCGGATTCCGCATTGCGACCACTGATGATGAGGTCGACTGGATGAAGTCGATCATGGGCGTCGGCAAGCTGCTGGACCTGCCGATGGATCTGGTCGGCCCCGAGGAGGTCGCCCGCGTGAACCCCTTCTACAGGGTGGACGGCGTCAAGGCGGCGGTGCGCACCTATGAGGACGGGCATATTGATCCGTCCTCCGTCACCATGGCATTGGCCGCCGCCACCCGCGCGCGCGGCGCAAGGATCGAGCGGCGCAACCAGGTGCTGGGCGCCTCCCGCAAGGGGGATATGTGGCTGTTGCGCACGGAAAAAGGCGATGTGCTGGCCGAGCATGTGGTGATCGCTGCGGGCTCTTATGCCAACCAGGTCGGGGCGTGGTTCGGGCTGAAAATTCCGTCTGTCAGCTGCCTGCACCATTATCTGGTGACAGATACCGTGCCCGAGTTCATGGACCGCCCCGAACTGCCGGTGATGCGCGACAATGCCTATGGCGGCTATATTCGTCAGGAGCAGAAATCCGGCCTCATCGGCATTTACGAGGGTCATGTCTGCCCCACCGTCTGGGAGATGCCGCAGGGCGCGCCCTGGGCTGCGGAGAATGAGCTGTTTGAGGCCGATTACGACTCCATCGGCGATTTTCTGATGGTGGCGTTTGAGAAGATGCCGGTGCTGGCCGACCTCGGCATCAAACGCGTGGTGCGCGGGGCGATCACCCATACGCCGGACGGCGGCATGCTGGTGGGCCCCTCGGGTGCGCCCAATGTCTGGCTGTCCTGCGGGTCGTCCATCGGCCTTGCCTGGGGCGGCGGCGCGGGCAAGGTGCTGGCCGATTGGATGGTGCATGGCGAAACCCCGATCAACACCCGCGGTCTTGATCCGCGCCGGTATGGCAATTTCTCTACCGATCATTTCATTGTTGAGCGCACCAAGGATGAGTTCATGCGCCGCCATGACACCCCTTGCCCCGGCAAGCAGTTCCAGAGCCTGCGGCCGCTGAAGCGTCACCCGCTGTATGACCGGTTGGCCGCCAAGGGTGCGGTGTTCGGCGAAGTGGCTGGCTGGGAACGCCCGCGCTATTTCGGCGAGGTTGGCGAAGTAGAGCAGATCGGCTGGGGCCACCAGCCCTGGCACGCCAACGCCATGGCCGAGGCCAAGGCGACGCGTGAAGCGGCAGGTGTCATCGACCTCTGTGCCTTTGCCCAGTTCGAGATCACCGGCAAGGACGCAGGCAAGCTGCTGGACCGCCTCTCGGCCAACAAGATCCCGGCCAAGGACGGCCGGATGAGCCTGAACCACCTGCTGACCGAAAAGGGCCGCTTCGAGACTGAGATCACCATCTGGCGCATAGCTGAGAACCGCTTTTTCACCGGCTCGCCCATCGCCCGCTGCAACCCGGACTTCGATTGGATCAAGTCGCACATCCGTGACGGCGAAGACGTGCAGATGATCAACCGCACCCACGACTGGGGCATGCTGGCGCTCTCCGGCCCGGCCTCGCGCCGGATCATGGCAGAGCTGACGGATGCGGACCTCACGAACCGGGCGTTCCCCTGGCTGTCCGGGCAGGAGATCACCGTGGCCGGCATCCCGTGCTATGCGCTGCGGGTCTCTTTCGTGGGCGAACTGGGGTGGGAGCTGCACGCGCCGTTGGAGCAGGCCGGCGAACTCTACGACGCGCTGTTTGCAGCTGGCGAAAAACACGGGCTGACCGATCTGGGGTCTTACGCCTTCAACGGGATGCGGATGGAGAAGGCCTATCGCGCTTCGGGCGAGCTGACCACCGACGCGGGGCCGCTGGATGTGGGGCTGGAGCGGTTTGTGGCGGCGGAGGGCCGGGAGTTTCTGGGCAAGGAAGCCTTGCTGCCCCGCGATCCGGGCTGGGAGCTGTTCTACGCGGAACTGTATTCTGACGGCGTTGATATCCACGGCGGCGAGCCGGTGCTGCGGGAGGGAAAGCCCGTCGGCCTGACCACCTCCGGCGGTTATGGCTACACGGTTGGCAAGTCGCTGGGCTGGCTGTTTGTCCGGAAGGGCACGCCGCGTGAAGGGCTGACCGTGCAGATCCTGAACCGGGAATTCCCCGTAACCATCCATGATGACGCAGTTTTTGACCCGCAGAACCTGCGGCCCCGATCCGAGGATTGAGACCATGACCAAAATCAACAGCATGATCACCGGAGGCGAGGCCGTCTACCGCGTTCTTAAGGCTAATGGCATCGACACCGTATTCGGCCTGCTGGGCGGGTCGATGCTGGAGCTGTACGACGCGATGCATCAGGGCGGCGAAATTGCCTATGTCGGTGCACGGGATGAGCGTGCGGCGGGCCATATGGCCGACGCCTGGGCACGGATGACTGGCAACCCCGGAGTGGTGCTGGGGGCGCAGGCGGGACCGGGCGTGGTCAACATCGTGACCGCCGTGGCCGAGGCGCAACTGGCCTATTCGCCGCTGGTAGTGATCGCTGGAGCCATCACCCGGGCCGACCAGGCCAAGGACACCTTTCAGGAAGTTGACCAAGTGGCGCTGTTTGCACCGATCTCCAAACGCTCGGTCATGGTCACCGATCCGTCGCGCCTGGCGCCGATGCTGGAGGACGCGATCCGGCTGGCCAATTCAGGCCGCCGCGGGCCGGTGGTGCTGCATGTGCCGCGCGACCTGTTTGCTGCCGAAGTCGCGGCTATTGATCCCAAGCCGGTGAACATCGCCCGCCCGGGGCCCGCGGCGCCGGACGACATCAGCGCCATCGCGGCCATGCTTTCCACCGCAAAGCGCCCGGTGATCTTTGCGGGCGGCGGGTTCAAATGGGGCCAGGGGCGCGAGGCGCTGACTGCCCTGGCCGAAACCCTGGAGGTGCCGGTGGTGGCCTCGACCGGCCATGCCGACGTGATGCGCCACGGCCATCCCTGGTTTGCAGGCCAGGCCGGGCCGCGGGGCAACCAGGTGGCCAGCCGCCTGACCAAGGAAGCCGATGTGATGGTGGTGCTGGGCGCGCGGCTGGGTTTCAATTCGACGTTCCACAGCAACGACTATGTCGGCGCAAAGACACGCATCGCCCATGTGGACATCGACGGCTCTGCCGTGGGCCGCTATTTCCCTGCCGAAATTGCGGCGCAGGCCGATGCCCGGCTGACGGCGGAGGCACTGGCCGCCGCGGCCACCAAACCTGCTGCGGACGAATGGCGGGCAGCCTTCAAGGCGGATATGGAAAGCCTTGCCGAAGAACGTGCGGAAGAAGCGCGGATCGCCACTCTGCCGATGCACCCGCGCCGGGCGCTGGCAGAGATCCGCGCCGCACTGCCGGAAAACGCTATCGTAACGCTCGACACCGGCAACACCTGCCTGCAGGCCGCCGACCGGCTGGCGCATTACGAGCCGATGAGCCTGATCACGCCGCTGGATTTCGGCCTGGTCGGCTTTGGCCTGGCGGCGGCCATCGGTGCCAAGGCGGCCGCACCGGAGCGCCCGGTGGTCGCGGTGATGGGCGACGGTGCCTTGGGTTACACGATGATCGAGATCCAAACCGCCATTCAGCACAGGCTGCCGGTCATAGTAGTGGTTCTGGATAACGAAGCCTGGGGGGCCGAGAAGGCTTATCAGCAGGAATTTTACGGCGGCCGCCTGCTCGGTGCGGAGATCACCTCGCCGCGCTATGACAAATTTGCCGAGCTGTGCGGGGGCAGGGGCATCTGGGTCGAGGGTCCCGGCGAAATGGGCCCGGCGCTGGAGGCGGCGCTGGTCGGCAATGAGACCACCATCATTCAAGGCAAGATTGATCCGGGGGCGCTGATGACGCTGCGCAAGGATCTGTTCAAGGCCCCGGAAAATACCCCGCAGGAGGACTGAGACCATGACCACCTGGGACACGATCATCATCGGCGCGGGCAACGCGGCCTTTTGCGCCGCCCATGCCGCGCGGGAAAAAGGGGCAAGCGTGCTGATGCTGGAATGCGCGCCCGAGGCGGAAAACGGCGGCAACTCCCGCTATACCGCAGGCGCCATCCGCTTTGCCTATGACGGGGTGGAGGACATCCGCGCCCTGTGCCCGGACCTGAGCGAAGAGCAGATCGCCATCACCGACTTCGGCACCTACACGCAGGAGCAGTTCTTTGACGACATGTTCCGGGTCACCCGGTTCCGTACCGATCCGGCCCTGTGCGAGCGGCTGGTGACCACTTCGCGCGAGACGATGCACTGGATGCGCGGCAAGGGCATCCGCTTCATGCCGATCTACGGGCGGCAGGCGTTCAAGGTCGACGGAAGGTTCAAGTTCTGGGGCGGGCTGACGCTTGAGGCCTGGGGCGGCGGCCCCGGCCTGGTGGATGCCCACACCAGAATCGCCAAAGAGGCCGGTGTCGAGATCCGCTATGAAACCCGTGCCGTGGAGATCTTGACCGACGGTTATGCGGTAACCGGCGTCAAGGTCCGCCACAGGGGGGAGCTTCAGGATTTGCGCGCGAATTCCGTGGTGATTGCTTCAGGCGGTTTTCAGGCCAGCCCGGAGATGCGCACCCGCTACCTTGGCCCCGGCTGGGAGATGGCCCGGGTGCGCGGCTCCCGCTTCAACACCGGCGAAGGCATCAGGATGGCGATGGCGGCGGGCGCCTCCACCTATGGCAACTGGTCGGGCTGCCACGCGGTCGGCTGGGACTACAATGCGCCGGAGTTCGGCGATCTGGATGTCGGCGACGGTTTCCAGAAGCATTCCTACCCCTGGGGGGTGATGGTGAACGCCACGGGCCGCCGGTTTGTCGATGAGGGCGCGGATTTCCGCAATTACACCTATGCCAAATACGGCCGGGTGATCCTGAACCAGCCGGACCAGTTCGCCTGGCAGGTTTTCGATGCCAAGGCCACCCATCTGTTGCGCGACGAATACCGCATCAAGCGGGTGACCAAGGTGACCGCGCCGACGCTGGAGGAGCTTGCGCACAAGCTGGAAGGCGTGGACCCGCAGGGCTTTCTCGATGAAATCCGCGCCTACAATGCGGCGGTGGACACCGCCACGCCGTTTGATCCGAACGTCAAGGATGGCCGCGGGACGCGGGGGCTGGCGTTGGCAAAATCCAATTGGGCCAACACCATCGACGAAGGCCCGTTCGAAGCCTACCAGGTCGGTTGCGGCATCACCTTTACTTTCGGCGGCCTGAGGATCGACCCAGACAGCGCGCAGGTCCTGGACAATGATCTTGCGCCGATCCCCGGCCTGTTCGCGGCAGGGGAACTGGTCGGCGGCATTTTCTATTTCAACTATCCTGGCGGGACCGGCCTGATCAGCGGATCTGTTTTCGGCCGGCTGGCGGGGGCGCATGCCTTTGGCGGATAGGGGCAGCTGGCTTGCTCAAACGGAGACGGCAAGCAACCGGACAACAGCCGCTCAAACCGCCCGTTTGGCTCAGGTGTCAGCGCGGTGCTGATGTCTGGGTTTGGCGGGAGGACTGGAGGGAGACTATGCCAATAGTCCAACTTCCCGCTGTTGCCCAGCAACGAAAGGCCGGGAACGGCCACTGTTGCCGAAACAGGCCCGGGCGATCCGCGCGGCTGGAACTGGCGGGCAACCTGCGTGATCTTGCACTGTTCAACGTGGCATTTGATAGCAAACTTCACGGATGCAATTTGGTCAAACTGGCCGTCAGTGACTTGGTAAGGGATGATCGCGTTTGCGACAGGGTGTCAGTGATCCAGAGCAAATCCTAGCGGCCCGTTCAGTTTGACCTCCCAGAAAACTCGCAGGATACCATTGCCCCGTGGGCCAAGCCGCCGAAAATGACCGGCCACTGTTTCACGCACCCCCGCGCCGCGAACTCCCTTTCATTGCAGTTGGTCTTCCGCATGAAATCTCGCGATCCCGTGCGCAATCAGTTTCTCAATAAGCGTGCTGTCTCCAGAACATTGGTTGCCGGAAGTAGCGAAACCTCATGCTCTGCCGACCGGCCGCCAAACAGAACCATGACCCTAAGACGATCTCCCTTAGTACTCATTCACACGCTCCTTTTGCTTGCCTCAAGTGCCTCGCCTGCCGACCCAGATTTCCGGTTCCGCAATTTCATAATCAACAGTGTGGCCGACAATTGGACCACGGCAAAAAAGGCCATGGCCGTCAGCAGCCCCAGCATATCAGCAAGCGCGCCGCTTGCGATGACAGGCAGTGAGAACCCTGAATAGGCATAAACGAACAGGCCTGCGGTGGCGCGTGCGCGGTCGTCAGGAGCGCGCAATGACACTTCTGCCAGTGATGCAAGATACGTGAAGCCATAACTCGCTGCGCTGGTGATGCAGGTTCCGGCAAGGACCAGGATCAGCAGTTTCAGCCAGACACCGGCCAAAAGCACGAGGAAGCCGAGCGGGATCAGGACGAACCCGAGGGTGAGCGCCTGATCGTTTGTCATTCGCCGGGCGATGGGCTGGCAAAGAAAGCCCACGAAAATGGCGAGGAAAATCACAAGACCGGTCCAACCGCCGAGGCCATTGACCGCCAGTTGCAGAGGCACGACAGCAATGGTCATGCCGGTCGTGGACCAAGCCAGCGCCATCGCGGCACCAAACATCCATGTGCCCGGCGGAAAGACCGGCAGCCGCAGAAGCGAGACAGGTTTCGGGCGGTCCGCCTTGGGCAAGGCAAAGGCGGCCACCGCCAAGGCTGGCGCCGCTGCAAACAGAACAATATAGCTGACCGGCATCAGCGTCGCGCCCTGAACCGCCAAGCTTATACCGGTTGCGAGGGCGCCGCCGCCGAAACCAAGTGACGTTGCCGATGTCACAACCAAGGCCGCATTTCGTGCGCGGCCCGCACCGAGAATTTCAGCCATGTAAGCAGCCCCGGAAGTGGTCGCCAGACCAGTTCCGATACCTAAGAAAAACCGCGCGGCCACAAGACTTGCCCAGTTAGGGGTTTGCACCAGTACTGCTGTTGCCGATGCGCCGAGGATCAGGGCCAGCGCAATGGGAATACGCCGCCCAATGCGGTCCGACAGTCCCCCTAGCAGCAACAGCGTTGGCATGAGACCGCCAGCATAGGCAGCAAATGCCACCGTCACAGCCGTGGCGCCGGCACCGCTCTCAGCCGCATATACATCGTAAAGCGGAGCTTGAAGGTTCACGGCAAAGGTGACGGTGAACAGGCTCGCGGCAAGCAGGCAGGAAGAGATGAAGCGCGGCATCCGGTGACCCTTATGGATTGACTTTGTTCCGGATTGCCATGAGGTTTTCTGTATGACAATTTTTCTATTGTACTAATGACAGTGGGCGCATGAAGAAGCCTCGATACGCGCGTCTTGCCGACATGCTCGCCAACGCGATCCAGGACGGGAAACTGGTCCCTGGCTCCAAACTGCCGACACACCGGGCATTTGCTGAGAAATCCGGTGTCGCTCTGGCGACCGCAACACGCGTTTACAAGGAACTGGAGCAGCGCGGCCTGGTTGCCGGCGAAGCCGGCCGCGGCACATTTGTGCGCGATCCCGGCCTGCCGGTGACGCTTGGCGTCCATCAGACCGTTGCCGAGGGCGTCACTGACCTTGTCTTCAACATGCCGGGGGATGCTGCCGACGCCGGCATGCTGCGCAGCGGATTGCGGCGGCTGGCAACTGCAGGTGATCTGGAAGCGATGCTGCGCTATCAGCCTCATGGCGGGCGGCTGCACGAACGCCGGATCATTGCCGAAAGCCTTGCCCCGGGCCTGGGCCGGGTTGACCCTGAATGCCTGCTGGTAACATCGGGCAGCCAGCATAGTTTGGCAGTCACTTGTTTGGGGCTTTTCCGGTATGGCGATTTGATTGCAGCAGATACACTCACCTACCCCGGTTTCAAATCCGCCGCGGCTTTACGCGGTCTTAACCTCCTCCCGGTCGAAGGATCGCAGGGAGTGATGGACCCTGATGAACTTGAGCGGTTGTGCCGATTACGGGAGGTTCGCGCCGTTTACCTGATGCCGACGGTCCATAGCCCCTTGGGATCGGTCATGGATGAGGCAACACGCCGCCACCTTCTCGTCGTTGCACAGCGGAACGACCTGCTGATCATTGAAGACGCCGCCTATGCGTTCCTGGAACAAAACCCGCCGCCCAGTTTCTATTCCCTGGCACCCGACCGGACAGTTCACATCGGCGGGTTTTCAAAGAATCTCGCGACAGGGCTGCGTCTGGGATATGTGATAGCCCCTGCAAGCCAGACCCTGCCACTCCTGGAGGCCATCCGTGCGACGACCTGGAATGCTCCGGCGCTGATATCTGGTTTGGTCGCGGGCTGGATCGAAGACGGGACTCTGCAGGTGTCTGAAGAAAACCGCAGGCGCGATGGAGCGGCGCGCCAGTCTGTCTTGCGGAAAGTTTTCGGTACGCTGCCCCTCCAGTCACATCCTAATGCGGGCTTCGCCTGGATGCCGCTCGAGAAAGGTGTTCGTGCTCAACCTATTGTCACGCGCTTGAAGGAGCACGGTCTCTCGGTGTCCGGCGCGGAGCCGTTCGCAACCACTACCGCAGCTCCGCAGGCGTTAAGGCTCGCCTTTGGCGGAATACCGAAGACTGAGCTGGAAGGCGTGCTGAATACGGTCCGGGATGCGGTATGCATTGACCAGGCCGGCTAGGGTCAGGACCCTGCAATACGGGAATAGTGGGTCCAGAGCCTAAGATCGCTAGATGCTATCGTCGGCATATGTTGCAGCAAAGGACCGGAAAGTCCTGCTTTCCAACTTGCCGCATGTCCCGTTCTGAAGGCCCGGTTCGCCTCAGAATAGCCTGGCAGCCAGCGATCCAGGATTGAGTAAGGTCTGCTCCAGCCGACAGCGCATGGTCTATTCAGCCCGGTGCCCGATGGTCACGGAAACGGCCCGCCGCCGGTCTTTTGCAGGCGCTCCAGAAACGCCTCCAGATCCTCCGCGCTGTCCAAGGGTTCCATCGCCTGTTTGATCGCCGCACCGTAGATCTGCCACATCTGCAGCCGCAGCGCAGCGCCGGCCTCTGTCAGATGCAGCAGCTTGCCGCGGCGGTCCTGTTCGAACACGGTTTCGCGCACCAGCCCCTGTTTCACCATCTGCGCCAGAATGCGCGACAGGTTGGATTGCTCAAACAGCAGGTTGCGGGTCAGCTCATAGGCCCGCACGCCGTCCGCCCCGGCCATCTCGATCCCCCACAGCACGTCATACCACCTGAGCGGCGGCAAACCCGCCGCCCGCAGCTTGGCCTCCATGTCACGGTGGGTCTGCCGGTGGGCGCGGTTCAACAGGATCCAGATTGCGGTTTCGCGTGGGCTGGGCGTCATCACGTCTTCACGAGTTGGTGAACAGGGCTGCGGTTCCGCCGTTGCCGGTGGATGCGCAAAAATAGATGTCATAGCATCCATCCCGGATCAATCGCATCCTCACGTAACAAGAGCCGTTCCCGGCCCAACCCCATCCGACAGGAAGACTGCCATGATGATCAGGATTGCCTCCCTCGCCGCCGCCGCGCTGCTGGCCGCTCCCGCCGCCTTTGCCGCCACCACCTACAAGACCGATCAGGGCCATACCGAGGTCAAATTCAGCTGGAGCCACGCCGGCGTCTCGATGCAGAGCGGCGAGTTTACCGACGCCCAGGGCACTCTGGTGCTGGATCCGGAAAACCCCGAAGCCTCCACCCTGAATGTGACCATCAAGGCGGACAGCGTCGCCACCGGGTTCGGGCCGCTGGACGACCACCTGTCCAGTGCCGACTTCCTGGAGGTCGCAACCTACCCCGAGATCACCTTTGTCAGCACCGGGATCGAGAAGACCGGCGACAAGACCGCCAAGGTGACCGGCGATCTGACCATTCACGGCACTACCCAGTCCGTGGTGCTGGATACCACCATGACCCACCTCGGCCCGCACCCGCTGGGCGGAGCGATCGAATACTACCAGGGCGACTGGGCGGCGTTTGAAGCCACCACAACAATCGACCACCAGTCCTTTGGTGTCGGCGGCTTCTCCACCGGGCCGATCACCATCCAGATCGTCAGCGAACTGAAGGCTGAGTGATTTCTGCCCAGCCGGTGCATCAGGCGGTGCACGGGGGGTGTACAGGGGGTGCATACATGTCACCCCCCTCCCCGGCTCGGATTTGAAGACAGCAAAAAAGCCCCGGATGGACACATCCGGGGCTTTTGATCTTCTGCTCTGCGCTTCGGCTCAGCCGCCGAAGTCGTCCAGCATGATGTCCTCGCGGTCCACACCCAGATCCAGCAGCATGTTGATCACCGACTGGTTCATGATCGGCGGGCCGCACATGTAGAATTCGCAGTCTTCCGGCGCCGGGTGGTTCTTGAGGTACTCCTCGAACAGAACGTTATGGATAAAGCCGGTGTAGCCTTTCCAGTCGTCCTCCGGCTGCGCGTCGGACAGGGCGACGTGCCAGTCGAAGTTGTCGAACTCCTCGGCCAGCTGGTCGAAGTCCTCGACAAAGAACATCTCCTTCTTCGACCGCGCACCGTACCAGAAGCTGATCTTGCGGTCGCGGTTCTCCAGCCGTTTCAGCTGGTCGAAGATGTGGCTGCGCATTGGTGCCATGCCGGCACCGCCGCCGATGAACACCATTTCCTTCTGGGTCTCGCGGGCAAAGAACTCGCCGAAGGGCCCCGAGATGGTGACTTCGTCGCCCGGCTTCAGGTTGAAGATGTAGGACGACATCTTGCCTGCCGGAATGTCGCTGCTGCCCGGAGGCGGCGAGGCGACGCGGACGTTCAGCATGATGATGCCCTTCTCGTCCGGGTAGTTCGCCATCGAATAGGCGCGCTCGACCGGCTCATCCACGACGGATTTGTACTGCCACAGATTGAAGCGGTCCCAATCCTCCCGGTACTCCTCCTGAATGTCGAAGTCGGTGTAGGCCAGCTGGTGCGCGGGCGCTTCGATCTGGATGTAGCCGCCGGCGCGGAAGTTCACATCCTCGCCTTCGGGCAGTTCCAGAACCAGCGCCTTGATGAAGGTCGCCACGTTGTCGTTCGACCGCACCTTGCAGCGCCATTTCTTGACGCCGAAGACTTCCTCGGGAACTTCAACTTCCATGTCCTGCTTGACCGCCACCTGACAAGACAGGCGGTCGCCGCAAGACGCCTCGCGCTTGGTGATGTGGCTTTCCTCGGTCGGCAGGATAGAGCCGCCGCCGGAATGCACACGCACCCGGCACTGGGCGCAAGTGCCCCCGCCGCCGCAGGCGGAGGGGACAAACAGTTTCTCAGCCGCCAGCGTCTGCAGCAGCTTGCCGCCCGCAGGCACCGAGATGGTTTTTTCGCCGTTGATGGTGATGTTGACGTTGCCGGACGCGACCAGGCGGGAGCGGGCAGCCAGGATGATGGCCACCAGCGCCAGCACGATCAACGTGAACAGGACAACGCCGAGCGAGAAAGTTTCCATAACTTCAGACGCTCCCTTACAGTTTGACGCCGCTGAAGGACATGAAGGCCATCGCCATCAGACCCGCGGTGATAAAGGTGATGCCCAGGCCCTGCAGGCCGTCCGGCACGTCGGAATACTTCAGCTTCTCGCGCACGCCCGCCATCGCGGTGATCGCCAGCGCCCAGCCAAAGCCGGAGGAGAGGCCGTAAGTGGTTGCTTCCGCGAAGTTGTAGTCGCGTTCCACCATGAACAGCGAGCCGCCCAGGATGGCGCAGTTCACCGTGATCAGCGGCAGGAAGACCCCCAGCGCGTTGTAGAGCGGCGGGAAGTACTTATCGAGGATCATCTCCAGGATCTGCACCATTGCCGCAATCACCCCGATATAGGAGATCAGGCCGAGGAAGGTCAGGTCCACATCCGGGAAACCCGCCCAGGCCAGCGCGCCCGGCTTCAAGAGGTAGGTCAGCAGCAGGTTGTTGGTCGGCACGGTGATCGCCTGCACCAGCATCACCGAAATCCCCAGACCCAGCGCGGTGGAAATCTTCTTGGACACCGCAATGAAGGTGCACATGCCCAGGAAGAAGGAGAGCGCGAGGTTCTCGACAAAGATGGCCTTAACGGCGAGTGAAATCAGCCCTTCCATCAGTGCGCCTCCACATTCTGGATTTTATATTCACGCTCTTCGACCTGGTTCGGCTTCCAGGTGCGGAACGCCCAGATCAGCAGGCCGATCACGAAGAACGCCGAGGGCGGCAGCAGCAGCATGCCGTTCGGCACATACCAGCCGCCGTTGTTCACGGTTTCCAGGATGGTGATGCCGAACAGGGAGCCGGAGCCGAACAGCTCGCGGATGATGCCGACCAGCATCAGGATAAGGCCATAGCCCATGCCGTTGCCGAGGCCGTCTATGAAGGACGCCACCGGCGGGTTGCTCATGGCGAACGCCTCGGCACGGCCCATCACGATGCAGTTGGTGATGATCAGGCCAACAAAGACCGACAGGGTCTTGGAGATCTCAAAGGCGTAGGCTTTGAGCACCTGATCCACCAGGATCACCAGCGAGGCGATGATGACCATCTGCACGATGATCCGGATCGACGAGGGGATCTGGTTCCGCAGCATCGAGATGAACATCGACGAGAACGCGGTCACAAAGGTCACCGCCAGGGTCATCACAAAGGCCACCTGCAGCGAGGAGGTCACCGCCAGCGCCGAGCAGATGCCCAGAACCTGCAGCGTGATCGGGTTGTTGTCGACCAATGGGTCGACCAGCATGTCTTTCTTGGTCTGCGCCATCAGAGCTCTCCCGCTTTAAGGGCGGCCAGGAAGGGTGCGTAGCCCTCTTCGCCCATCCAGAATTTCACCAGGTTGTCCACGCCGACAGAGGTCAGCGTCGCACCAGCCAGCGCATCAATGTGATGCTCCGGCCCGGCGGGGCCTTGCGCCTTGGCAACGCTGATCTGCAGCTCGCCGCTTTCGTCATGCAGCTTCTTGCCGCTCCACAGGGACTTCCAGCGCGGGTTGTCCACCTCGGCGCCGAGGCCTGGGGTTTCGCCGTGCTGGTAGAACTGCAGGCCAAAGATGTCGTTGCCGTTTTCCTCAACCGCGATGAAGCCATAGAGGGTTGACCATAGGCCGTAGCCGTGGACCGGCAGGATCACCTTGTCCAGATCGCCGTTTTCCTCGCGCAGCAGGTACACGGTCTTGTAGCGCGACTGGCGGCCGATGCCCGCCGGATCATTGTCCAGCGCGCGGCTCAGTTCCGGATCCTGCGCGGCGGCCAGATCGTCGAAATTGGCAGCATCGAACTGGTCGGTGAACTCACCGGTTTCCAGATCCAGCACCTGCGGTTCAAAGGCGGCGAAGGCCTCAGCCACTTTGATGCCCGGCTCATAAAGGCCGGCCACCTGCAGAACGTTCAGCTGCTTGTCGCGTTTGCGGTTCACTTCCTGCACCGGGCGCAGGGACACCGCGGCGGTGGACACGATCATCGAGGCCACCAGGCAGACAGCAACAGCGATGAACAAGGTCTTGCCGACGGAATCCGGCGATGCGGCCAGGAAGCGGCCAATCAGGCCCTTGCTTTGGGTATCAGCCATGGCGGCGCGCCCTCCGTTTGATGTTGGCCTGCACGACGAAGTAGTCGATCAGCGGTGCAAAAACGTTGCCGAACAGGATCGCCAGCATCATGCCTTCGGGGAAGGCCGGGTTCAGCACCCGGATCAGCACCACCATCACGCCGATGAGGGCACCGTAGATGTAGCGGCCTGCGTTGGTGTGGGATGCGGACACGGGTTCGGTCACCATGAACACCAGGCCGAATGCATAGCCGCCCAGCACCAGGTGCCAGTACCACGGCATCGCAAACATCGGGTTGCTGTCGGAGCCAATCAGGTTCAGCAGCATCGAGAAGGCAATCATGCCTGCCAGGCAGCCCACAATCAGGCGCCAGTTGGCGATCTTGGTGAACAGCAGGAAGCAAAGCCCGATGGCACAGGCCAGCGTCGAGGTCTCGCCAAAGCTGCCCTGAATGGTGCCAAAGAACGCATCCGACCATTCGATGCCCTTGGCGGCCAGCGCCTGCACGCCCTCGGCAGCAGTCACACCCAGCGCGGTCGCGCCGGAGAAGCCGTCAACCGGGGTCCAGACCGCATCGCCCGACATGTTCGCCGGATAGGCGAAATACAGGAACGCACGGCCCACCAGCGCCGGGTTCAGGAAGTTCTTGCCGGTGCCGCCAAAGACTTCCTTGCCGATCACCACGCCGAAGATGATGCCAAGCGCCACCTGCCACAGCGGCGCGGAGGCCGGCATGATCAGAGTGTAGAGCATCGAGGTCACAAGGAAGCCCTCGTTCACCTCGTGGCCTCGGACAGTGGCAAAGATCACCTCAAAGATGCCGCCCGCAACCAGCGTCACGATGTAGATCGGCAGGAAATACAGGAACCCGTGCGCGATGTTGGCCATCGGGTTCGCCGCATCCAGCGAGATGCCGAACATCTGCAGGATGGCGATCCGCCAGCCGGTGGCCGCGTCAGCCCCCAGCGCGGCAATTGCCGAGTTCGCCTGGTAGCCGGTGTTCCACATACCCCACAGGATGCAGGGGATGGTGGCGATCACCACATAGGTCATGATCCGCTTCATATCGACGTATGAACGGGCATGCGGCGCCACCGAGGTGACGGTTTTCGGGGTATAAAGGAAGGACTCCACCATCTCGTAGACGGGGAAGAGCTTTTCGTACTTGCCCCCCTTCTCGAAATGCGGCTCGATCCTGTCAAAGAAGCTGCGCAATCCCATCCGGCTCAGCCCTCCTTTTCAATCTTGGTCAGGCAGTCGCGCAGCGCCAGCCCGTATTCGTACTTGGCCGGGCAGGCAAAGCCGACGAGGCCCATGTCCTCTTCGTCCAGCTCCAGCGCACCCAGCGCCTGTGCGGTGTCGGTGTCCATCACCAGCAGCGCGCGCAGCAATTGCGTCGGCAGGTAGTCCTGCGGCATCAGCTGCTCAAAGGTGCCGGTGGGCACCATCGCCCGACGGCCGCCGTTGAGGTTGCTGGTGAGGTTGAACAGCTTGCGGCTGAGCGCAGAGCCCAGCACCGGCTGCACCGCGTATTTGCTGCCCATCGGGCGGATCCAGCCCAGCGGGATCTGCTTGCGGTCTTCTTCGATGATCGCAACCTGGCGGGCAAAGCGGCCCAGGAACGCCAGCGAGCCAGCCGCGTGGCGGCCCGACAGGATCGACCCGGAGATCACCCGCACCGGACCGTCCGAGGCGATCTCGCCGCGGGTCAGTTCATCGGTGGAGGCGCCTGTCACGGTGCGGACCAGACGGGGGCTGCGCGCAGCGGGACCGGAGATGGCAACCACGGTGGAGGGGTCCAGATGACCGGTCAGCAGCAGGCGGCCGATGGCGATCACGTCCTGATAGGACACGGTCCAGACTTGGTCGTTCGCGCGGACGGGATGCAGGAAGTGGATGTGGGTGCCCGCCAGACCCGAGGGGTGCGGGCCGGAGAAACCCGCAGCCTCGACACCGGCAAGGTTCGCACCCGGAATGCTGTCGCCTGCCTTCTGGCACAGATAGGTGGTGCCGTCGGTCAGCAGGGTCACGGCCTTCAGGCCCGCCTCAAACGCCTCAGCCGCGTCATTGATGATCACGGCGGCATCTGCGGCCAGCGGCTCGCTGTCCATCGCGGTTACAAAGATCGCGGCGGGCTTGGACCCCGGCTGCGGCATCTTGGAATAGGGACGGGTGCGGAAGGCGGTCCAGAGACCGGCGGCGCACAGCTTTTCGGTCAGGCCCTCAGCCGTGTCAGCATTGCCGGTGGCGGAGAAATCAAGGCCGGTATCTTCGGCATCGGAAATCGCAATCACCACGCTTTCCAGCACCCGGCGCGCGCCGCGGTTGATCGCCACGACCTTGCCGGTCACCGGGGCCACCATCAGCGCGGCCTCGGCATCCTTGTGGCAGAACAGCGGGGTGCCGCGGCGGACCTCCTCGCCTTCCTGCACCAGCATGCGGGGTTTCAGGCCCATGTAGTCGGGGCCCAGCACGGCCACCGAGGTGATGGAGGGGCCATCGTGGATCACCTGCTCCGGTGCGCCTGTCACCGGCAGATCCAGCCCCTTTCTCAAGTTAAATGTCTTCATATTTGCGCTACGTCCCTCCAAGGCCGAATCCCGTGGCGGTTCTTACCCCGTTCCGGCAGCGGCGGCAAAGAAAACGCACAAAACGCCGTTTTCCGCACATCCGCACAGCCTGTCCTGATTTCCGGCGCACTCGAATCAAATTCGGCGCCGATTGGCAAGGCTGTGCCCCTGCCAGTTTCCCGATTTCCTGTGTGTGCCGCGCTTTTATCAGACTGTTGGCGCTCACGCCCTTCGGGAAACCGTCAAAGCGGACAGGCGGAAACGGCAACGCCGTTCCCGCAGGCGCCGCCAGGGCGGGCCAGTCTGCCTGCCAGTCTCAACACGCGGTTGAAACTGATTCTACCAAATACTGCGTATTCAGGCCTCCCAAACGGCCTGCGGCGCGCCCATCAGGCCGCGGTCGACGGTGATCCCCAGCCCCGGCGCGTCGGGCACCAGCACGCCGCCGTCCTGCACTGGTGCGTCGAATTCTGCTGTTTTCAGCGTCACCATATCGCGGCAGTCCAGAATGCAGCGCAGGGACCGCTCCGGCACCGTCGCACCCAGATGGGCGATGGCGGAAAACGCGACCACGGACCCGACGGTATCCTGCACGCTGACCGTCGCACCCGCGGACAGGCACATGTCCCGGTGCCGCCGCCCATGGGTCAGCCCCCCGGCCTTGGAGATCTTGAGGCCAATGCCATCGGCCACATCCTCGGCCAGCATCAGAGCGATGTCCTCATCCTGCTGCACCAGCTCATCCAAGATGATCGGCACAGTGCAGCGTTTGCGCAGCGACATGGTCTCGCGCCAGGTCTTGCAGGGCGCCTCCAGCACGAAATCCAGCCCCTCCGGCAGCATCCGCAGCATCCGCAGCGCGGTTTCCGGTGTCAGCCCGCCGTTAGCATCAACCAAGAAGAACTCGCCCGGCTGACGGTCGGCCAGCGACGCACGGATGCGCTCAGCGTCCAGCGCCGGGCCGCCTTCGCCGTCCAGCGCGCCGATCTTCACCGAATGGCCCAGATACCCCATCTCCCGGTGCTGCGCGACGCGGGCGCGCATGTCTTCCGGGCTGCCTGCATAGATTGAAGAGATCACCGGCAGGCGTTTGCCCGTCGAGCCGCCCAGCAGCTCGCAGACCGGCAGGTTCACCGACTTGCCGAACAGGTCCCAGCAGGCGAGGTCAATTGCCGACTTGGCGTGGTTGTGGCCCAGCAGCGCCTCGTCCATTGCCTCGTTGATGCGGTCCATCTGCCGCGGGTCGCGGCCCAGAAGATAGGGCGCGATCTCGGCAATGCCCGCCCTTACACCCAGGGCATGCGCAGCGATATAGGTGGAGCCGAACGGCGTGCTTTCGCCCCAGCCCTCCAGCCCGGTGTCGGTGGTGATGCGCGCGAAAGTCGCGTCAAAGCTGCGGTATTCCCGCCCGCCCGACAGCATGTAGACGCCGCCTGAATAGGGCAGGTCCAGTTGGTACAGCTCGATCTTCTTGATCTTCACGCCACAGCCTCCGGGATCATCAGAACCAACTTGCCGGTATGCTTCTTGCTCAGGAAGTCCTCCTGCGCGGCGGCAATGTCGCTCAGCGGATAGGTCTTGGCCACCAGCGGGCGGATTTCGCCGGCTTCGATGTAAGAGATCAGATTGGCGAACACCTCATCCTCCTGGAAAGTGCAGCCCATCAGGGTCAGGTCCTTGAGGTAAAGCGTGCGCACGTCGATCTCTGAAATCGGCCCGGCAATGGCGCCGGCGGTGGTGTAGCGCCCGCCGCGCCGTAAAACGTCCAGAAATGACGGCCATTGCGGACCGGCAACCAGATCGACAACCACGTCGATGGAGCCTTCGCCCAGTTCCTTGACCAGATCCGCATTGCGGTCCACCACCCGGTCGGCGCCAAGCGCCAGCACTTCCTCCGCCTTGGCGGCAGAGGACAGCGCAATCACCGTGGCGCCGCGGCGCTTGGCCAGCTGCACAGCGGCAGAGCCGACGCCGCCGGAGGCACCGGAAATCAGCACGGTCTCCGCGCCCAGGCCCACCCGGTGCAGCATGTTTTCCGCGGTGGAATAGGCGCAGGGGATCGAGGCGAGTTCCGCATCGGACCAATCGCAGTTCACCGCATGGGTTTCGCGCGCAGGCGCCACCGCAAACTGGGCAAAGCCGCCGTCGCATTCGCTGCCGAAAGTCCAGCATTCATAGGGGCGGTAGTCGACGTAAGTCCGCAGCATGTTGCGCACCAGCACCCGCTCGCCGATGCGGGCGGGATCGACCCCCTCCCCCACCGCCGCGATTTGGCCGCAAGCGTCAGCGCCTTGGATGCGCGGGAATTCCAGCGGCTTGCCGGACCAGCTGGCGTCATCATCGTTGACACTGTCGAACCCCGTGGCACCGCCCGCGTTGGTGTCAGCCTCCACCGCCTTGGAATACCAGCCGATGCGGGTGTTGATGTCAGTGTTGTTGATGCCCGCTGCCGCCACGCGGATCAGCACCTCGCCAGGACCGGGCTGCGGTACCGGCACATCGGTGCGGTATTCCAGTTTGTCGATGCCGCCGTGGCCGGTCAGCAGAACCGCCGCCATTTTGCTGGGGATCATGCCCTTACCTCCCTGAATAGATTGGCCGGCCCTCCCCTGCCGGCCAAAACAGGGCGCCGTCCCCCCGGGGACAGTGCCCTGAAACTTGTCTCACAGCTCCAGCGGATGCGCGCGGCCGCGCTCCGCCAGGCGGCGGTTCAGCTCCTTCGCTGCCGGCAATCCGGCCTCCAGCGCAAAGACAAAGGCGTGGGTCAGGTAGAAGCAGGCGGCGTCAATGTTGCCCGCGGCCTCCGCCTGATCCCCAGCCAGTGTGTACAGCCGGACCAGCACGGCGCTGTCCTTGTCCTCATGCGCCTGCAGCAGCGCCTGGTCGAGGTCTGCGCGCTCCATCCCTCAGCCCTTCAGCGAGATCGCGATGTTCTTGGTGCGCACGTAATTATACAGCGCCTCCAAGCCCTTCTCGCGGCCAAAGCCGGATTTGCCGACGCCGCCGAACGGGGTGGAGATGCCGCCCGCGAACCATTCGTTCACGAACACCTGCCCGGCGCGCAAACGGTTCGCAACCCGATGCGCCCGCGCCAGATCGCGGGTGAAGACGCCTGCGACCAGCCCGAACTCGGTGCCGTTTGCCATGGTGATGGCTTCGGCTTCGGTATCGAAAGGCGTAAAGCAGGTGACGGGGCCGAAAATCTCCTCCTGCGCGACACGGGATGCGGGGTCCACATCCGCCAGAATGGTCGGCGCCATGAAATAGCCTTCCCGTTCCAGCCGGGCACCGCCCGAGGCCGCGCGGGCGCCGCTTTGGCGAGCGGTGGCGGTCAGGGTTTCGATCCCGTCCAGCTGCCGGGCAGAGATCACCGGCGTGAGGCCAGGGTTTTCCAGCCCATGACCGACGCTGAGGCCATTTGCCAGTGCGGCGGCGCGTTCGACTGCCTCGTCATAAATCGAGCGGTGCACCAGCACCCGCGACATGGCAGAGCAGACCTGACCGGCGTTGTAGAAGATACCGCTTTGCAAGCTGGACATCAGCGTGTCCAGATTGGCGTCCTCGAACGCCACCGCAGCGGACTTGCCGCCCAGCTCCATCAGCGCGGGCGTGACCGGATTAGCGGCGGCGCGCAGGATCGCCTGGCCGGTCGGGACCGAGCCGGTGAAGACGATCTGATCCACCATCGGGCTTTCGACCAGCCGCGCACCCAGTTCTGCGCCAATGCCGTTCAGGATTGACACTGCGCCTGCAGGCACCTCGGCGCGTTCCAGTGCCACACCCAGCATTGCCAGCGCCATCGGGTCCAGCTCCGGCGATTTGATGATCACCGAATTGCCCGCCGCCATCGCAGGCGCCAGCGAGCGCGCGGCAATCGACACCGGGAAGTTCCACGGCACGATCTGCGCGGAAACGCCGTAGGGCTCATAGACCGTATAATCAGCGTAATCGGGGCCGAGCGGGATCGACTTGCCTTCGATCTTGTCGGCCATGCCGCCGTAGTATTCGAAATACTGCGCGGCCTCTTCGAATTCATCATGCGCAGCGCTCAGGCTCTTGCCGCTTTCCCGGCACAGCAAGTCTGCGCCCTCATCAGCAATTCCGCGGATCTCCGCCGCGATGCGCTGCATCAGCTGGCCGCGCTTGGCGGGCTTCATGGCGGCCAGATCGCCGCGCTCGAAACTTGCCCGCGCCGCTTCCAGCGCTTTCGCCAGGCTCTCCTCGCCCGCCAGCGCGCAGTCGCCCACGTGGCTGCCGTTACCGGGATCCTCGACGGCCATGCGTGCACCGCCGTCGCCCTCAACCCAGGCACCGGCCAGGAAGTTCCTGGCCAGCCCGTCTTTCAGGAAAGAACTCATGCCTCGCGGCCCTTGGTCACCTGATCGGCCACCCAGGCATGGAAATTATGGGTCGGCCCGTCCATCGCCGGCGAGAAGCGCCCGCCGTCGAACAGCTCACCATGGCGGCCCTTCTGCATGCCCTCGACAACAAAGACGTCCTCTTCGAACACGGTTTTCCACAGCTTGGCGTTCTCGGCGCGCAGGTTTTCCAGCTCCGGCGTGTCCTCGTTGGACTTCGCGTAATAGAGCTCGATGTGCTCAACGGTGTTTTCAGTGTCGACCGGCTCCAGGATGATCGCAAAGGCATGGTCGCGCTGCACACCCAGAAGGACGTTCGGGTAAACGGCCACATATTCGCCGCCTTCGTCCCATTTGCTGGAAAGCCCTTCAAAGTCCGGGAACACCTTGCCGTCTTCGCCCTTCATCTGGCGGTAGACCAGGGTGCCCTGGCCGGAATAGTGGCCCGGCACTTCGATATTGTAGTGGTCTTCCAGGCGCGAATAGCTGTTCAGCCCCGGATGCACCCACGGCAGGTGATAGCTTTCACAGTAGTTTTCGACCGCCAGTTTCCAGTTGGTTTTGACTTCCAGCTTGAAGCCAGAGTCTTCGCCGCCGTGATGCACCGGGGTTTCGAACTCCTTCCAGCGCTCCAGCAGACCTGCATGGACCTCTTCGAACTCTGGCGCGGTGCCGTCAACGTTCACAAACACCACATCGCGCCAGACGTAAGAGCGGATGCGCACCAGGCCCAGCTCATCCAGCTTGATGTCTTCATGCTTGTTGTTGCCGGGGCCGCCCACATGCGGGGTGGAGACCAGGCGGCCGTCCAGGCCATAGCACCAGCTGTGATAGGCGCAGCGGATAGCGCCGCGGATCTTGCCGGCCTTCTCGACCAGGATCATGCCGCGGTGGCGGCAGGTGTTCTGGAAGACGCCGATCTCGCCGTCCTTGTCGCGCACGATCAGCAGCGGCATGCCGAGGAAATCCACCGGCTTGGCATAACCCGGCTCCGGCACATCCTTGCCAAAACCGATGCCGGACCAGTTCTTGAACAGGACCGAGCGTTTCTCTTCGGCAAAGACGGCGGGGTCGATGTAATGGGCGTTCGGCAGGCCGTTGGCAACGTTGACCGGAGCCATCACCGGGGCAAGCGTGTCATGCTTGTTCATCTGGGGTCTCTCCAAGGCAGGAAAAAGATGTGCGCGTTTTGCGCCATTGAAGGCAGAGACCAGATTCACTCAATATCAGGAATTTTCGCGCTGGAGTTAGCTGAGCTCATCCGAGCTTCGATTGACCTCGCCAATCACCCATTTGCGAAGCAAACGGGCGGATTCCGACAATTCCGCATCGGGTCGGCCCACCAGATGGAAACCATGCGGCGCTGCCAGAACATGCGGGCCGATCGGCACCAGCTGGCTGGTTGTCAGCAGGGGGTGCAGCAGCCGCTGCCAGCCCAGCACCAGCCCGACCCCATCCTGCGCCGCCTGCAGCGCCACCGCGTAATTGTTCACCCGCACGCCTGTTGCGATGGGACCGTCGTAGCCCAGCTGCTGAAACCAGTCGGCCCAGGTGGTCCAGCTTTTGTCATCGGACTCCAGATGCACAAGCCGCTCTTGCGCCAGCTCCTCCAGCGGGCAGCCGGTGAGCTTCTCCGCCAGTTCCGCATTGCCGACAGGCACCAGGTGATCGCGGTACAGTTCGGTCTGCTCCAGCCGCGTGTCCCGTTCGCGCCCGTAACGGATATAGAAGTCCACATCCGGCATGCTGCGCAGGGGCCGGTCATTGACGATCTGGTTGACGTTCACATCCGGGTGCCGGCCCCAGAACCGCACCACCGAGGGTGACAGCCACAGCGAGGCAACGGCAGAGGTGGAGCCGATAGTCACGGTATCCCCGGTCTGGCGGTCGCGGATGGTCTTGAGGCTGAGGGAGATCTTGGAAAACGACGAGGCCAGGGTTTCAAACAGCGCTTCGCCCTCCTCAGTCAGCTCCACGCCACGGTGCTTGCGCTGAAACAGCGGCGCCTGCAACTCGGCCTCCAGCGCCTTGACCTGATGGCTGACCGCGCCGGGCGTGACGGACAGCTCCTGCGCCGCGTTCTTGAAGCTCAGATGCCGGGCCGCAGCCTCAAAGGCCGCAAGGGTGGTCAACGGCGGCAGGTTGTAGTGGCGGCGGGACATCTGCGGCTCCTGGCCTGTGGGCTGGGATGAAAGGGTTTCATTTCAATATGAGGAAAACATCTTTGAAGACCAGACCGGAAATTTCAGGCACCCGCCGTTTTTCCACGGGAAAAACGGCCATGAAAAATCAATTTTTCATGGCCGGAAACAGCGCCGGTTTCCGGCAGCCTCACTCAATTCGCCCGCGCTGCAGCATCGGGGTCACGTTGAAGGCCGCCTTGTAGACCCGGGAAAAATGCCCCGGGCTGTCGAACCCGCAGGACAGCGCCACGTCGGTCACCGAGGCCTCAGTCTGGATCAGCAGATTGCGGGCGCGTTCCAGCCGCATCTCCATCGAGTATTTCTTGGGCGAGGTGTTGAGGTATTTGCCGAACAGCCGCTCCAGCTGGCGGGTGGAGATACCAATCTCCTCGGCAATGCGGGCGGGGGAGATGGGATCGCTGATGTGGTCATGCATCATCTGAATCGCGCGGGCCAGATGCGCGTTGCGCATCCCGTTGCGCGACTGCAGCGACACCCGCTGCTCAGCCGTGGCATTGCGCACCGCGTTGTAGACCATCTGGTCGGCCACCGCGACCGCCAGGTCATAGCCGTGGTCCCGTTCGATCAGATGCAGCATAAGATCCGCCGTGGCGGTGCCGCCTGACGCTGTCACGTGCTTTTCGTCTGACACAAACACGTTGCGCACCAGGTTCACCTCCGGGAACGCCTCCATGAAGCTGTCGTGGTATTCCCAATGGATCGCCGCCTGCATGCCATCCAGAAACCCGGCCTCTGCCAGCACCCAGGCACCGGAGCACAGCGCGCCCACGGCAACGCCGCGCGCCTTCTCCCGGCGCAGCGCGGCCAGCAGCGGCTTGGTCACATGATTGCGCATATGGATGCCCGACAGGGCAAACAGCCGGTCGCATTTCGGGACCGCGTCAAAGCCGTAGTGCACCAGTGTCACCGAGCCGTTTGAGCAGGTCGCGGTCTCGCCATTCTCCGATCCGAGCGACCAGTCATAGAGATCCTGGCCGCTGACCAGGTTGGCGATCCGCAGCGGTTCCACCGCGCAGGAAAACGCCAGATGGGAAAACTCCTCGAGCAGGAGAAAGGCGAAATGCTGGGTTTTGGTCATGGGTCAACCGCCTGACAAGTAACGCTGTGCGGGCCTGGCTGCATTGCCCTCGCGCCCGGACAGGCTAGGCCCCCTGCCCTGCCTGCTGCAAGCCGCGTTGCGCCCGCTGTTTGCACACACCATATTTTTTCTGTGTACACAATATGTATTTTTGTGTCATAGACCCCGCAAGCCAGAGAATCCCGTACCGCAAAGCGGCAGGAGAGAAGCCCGTGAAAGACGCCTCAAAGAACCGGAAGGCTGCGCTCTACAGCCGCCTGAAGACCGCAATCATGACGCTGGAGCTGCGCCCCGGCGCCGATCTGGACGAGGCCAAACTCTCTGAGGAGTCGGGCCTGTCGCGCACGCCCCTGCGCGAGGTGCTGCGCCAGCTTGCCGGCGAGGGCTATGTGGATTTGCGCGAAAACCGCGGTGCGCGGGTCAGCGAGATGTCGCACATGACCCTGCGCGACTTCTTCCTGGCCGCACCGATGATCTATGGCGCGGTGATGCAACTGGCGGCAAAACACGCCACGCCCGCGCAAGTCTCGGCGCTGAAGTCCGCACAGGAGGATTTCAAGGCAGCGCTTCGCACCGGCTCCAGCGCCGACCGGGCGATGGCCAACAACCGTTTCCACGAGATCACCGGCGAGATGGCGGACAACATCTATCTGCTGCCGTCCTTTCAGCGCCTGCTGATCGACCATGCCCGCATCGGCATGACCTTCTACCGCCCCCAGGACGCCCGGATGGCGGAAAACCTGGATGAGGCCAGCTCCCAGCACGACGCCATCATCGCCGCCATCGAGGCCGGCGACGAGGCGGCGGCGGGCCAGCTGGCGATTGAGCATTGGAACCTGTCGCGCGACCAGATTGAGCTGTTCGTCATGCCCGCCGGGCTGGACGTGCCGCTGGGAACCGTCGCACGCAAAACCCCTGCATGAGGATGACATGACCCCGATTTTCCGCTTTGAGGGGATATACACCCCTGTGGTGACACCCCATTTCGAGGACGGCAGCGTCAATTGGGACGCGCTGGCCGAGGTGATTGAATACCTGGTTGAGAACGGCGTGCACGGGCTGATCTCCGGCGGCTCAACGGGCGAGAACTATGCCCAGACCGTCGAGGAACGCATTGCACTTGCCCGCTTCACCCATGACCGGCTGAAGGGCCGCTTGCCGCTGGTCGTCGGCACCGGGGCGATGCTGACCAGCGACTCCATCGCTCTGGCAACAGGCGCCAAGGAGATCGGCGCCGACTCGATCCTGCTAGCCTCGCCTCCCTACTCGGTCCCGACCGACCGCGAAAACGCGCTGAATGCGCTGGCGATTGATAAGGCCGCTGACCTGCCAGTGATGCTCTACAACTACCCGCACCGCACCGGCACCATGATGGGGGAGGAGTTCCTCGACCGCGTCGGCCGTTCCCGCAATTTCTGCGGCATCAAGGAAAGCTCCGGCGACATCAACAGGGTGCACCTGCTGGCCCGCGACTACCCGCATATCCAGCTGGGCTGCGGCATGGACGACCAGGCGCTGGAGTTCTTTGCCTGGGGCGCGCCCTTCTGGGTCTGCGGCGGCTCTAACTTCCTGCCCAAGGAACACGTCGCGCTCTACAATGCCTGCGTGATCGAAGGCAACTTTGCCAAGGGCCGCCGCATCATGTCGGCAATGATGCCCTTGATGCGCGTGCTGGAACAGGGCGGCAAGTTTATCCAGACCATCAAGCACGGCGTCACCATGAACGGCATCGAGGCCGGCGCCATGCGCGCGCCGCTGAAGGGGCTGAACAAGGACGACAAACGCGCGCTGGAACAGGTCGTGCGGGTGCTGAAACAGAAAATCGCAGATATCGAGGCGGAGGGTTAAGGAATGACTTTGCTTACTCAAGACGAATACAAATCCATCGCCGCCAATCTGGACCTGCCCACGGCTGCGTTCATTGATGGCAAGTACTGCCCCGCGGCCTCTGGCAAAACCTTTGAAACCGTGAACCCGGCCACCGGCGAGAAGCTGGCGGATATCGCCGCCTGCGGGGCCGCGGATGTGGATGTTGCGGTTGAAAAGGCGCGCGAAGCCTTCGACGATGGCCGCTGGTCCCGCCTGCACCCGTCAGAGCGCAAGGACGTGATGATCCGGCTGTGCAAACTGATGACCCGCAACGCCCATGAACTGGCGGTGATGGAAAGCCTGGATTCCGGCAAGACCATCTATGACTGCGAAACCGTCGATGTGCCGGAGACCATCCACTGCATCAAATGGCACGCGGAAGCGATCGACAAGATCTATGACCAGGTGTCGCCCGCCTCCGACGATCACATCGCGATGGTGGTGCGTGAACCCATCGGCGTGGTTGGCCTGGTATTGCCGTGGAATTTCCCGCTCCTGATGCTGGCGTGGAAGATCGGCCCGGCGCTGGCCGCAGGCTGCTCTGTGGTGGTGAAACCCGCCGCGGAAACCACATTGACCGCGCTGCGTGTCGCGGAACTGGCGATGGAAGCGGGCCTGCCGCGAGGCGTGCTGAACATCGTGCCCGGCGGCGGTGCTGATGTGGGAGAACCCATCGGCCGCCACATGGATATCGACATGGTTTCCTTCACCGGTTCCACTGTGACCGGCAAGCGCTTCCTCTCCTACTCAGCCGAGAGCAACGCCAAGGAAGTGGTGCTGGAGATGGGCGGCAAGAACCCCGCCATCGTGATGGACGACGCCGAGAACCTGGACCGGGTGGCATCGCACATCGTCAACGGTGCCTTCTGGAACATGGGCGAAAACTGCTCCGCCTCCTCCCGCCTGATCGTGCACAAGGATGTGAAGGCTGAACTGCTGGAACGCATCGCACATCACGCCAAGGCCTGGAACGTCGGCGACCCGCTGGACCCGGAAACCCGCATGGGCGCACTGGTGTCCCAGGCGCATTTCGACAAGGTCTGCAGCTACTTGGAACAGGCAGAAAACGTGGTGCTGGGCGGCAAGGCGCAGGGCGGCGCCTTTGTCGAGGCGACCGTGGTCGAGGTGCCGGGCAACGACGCGGTTCTGGCGCGCGAGGAAATCTTCGGCCCGGTCCTGTCGGTGATCGAGGTCACGGGCTTTGACGAGGCGATCCGCATCGCCAATGACACCGAATACGGCCTCTGCGCCTCGATCTTCACCGCCAACGCCAAACGCGCGATCCGTGGCGCCCGCGCCATCCGGGCAGGCACGGTGACCGTGAACAGCTTTGGCGAGGGCGACATTTCCACGCCCTTCGGCGGCTACAAGCAGTCCGGCTTTGGCGGCCGCGACAACTCCGTCCATGCCCACGACCAGTACACCCAGCTGAAAACCATCTGGATCGACCTGGCCGACGACGCAGACGAGGCCGTGGATTGACCGCCTACACTGCCAAACGCCTGCCCCGGCAGACCGGTGCGGCGGGATGGAATGCCATCCTGCCGCAGCAAGCCCCCCTGCCGGTGCTGGAAAATGATCTGACCGCCGATGTCACCATCATCGGCGGTGGATTTGCGGGCCTGTCCGCCGCCCGCCGCCTGCACCAGCTGGATCCGGCGCTGAAGGTGGTCTTGCTGGAGGCCGGCCGCTTTGCCGAAGGCTCCGCCGGGCGCAATTCCGGTTTCATGATCGACCTGCCGCATGATCTGGCCTCCGACAACTACGCCGGATCGGGGCTGGAGGCCGACAAGGCCGCGATTGCCATGAACCGCAAGGCTATCGCCTTCGCCACGGAGGTGGCGCAGGACTGCGCCCTGCCGCAGGAGATGTTCGACCCCGCAGGCAAGATCAACGCCGCCGCGACCAAGGCCGGCGACCAGCACAACCGCGATTTCGCCGCCCATCTGCAGCGGCTGGGCGAGCCGCATCAGCTGCTGAGCCAGCAGGACATGCAGGAGCGCACCGGCAGCCCGCACTACACCTCCGGCCTCTATGCGCCCGGCACGGTGATGATCCAGCCCGCCGCCTATATCCGCGCCCTGTCGGCGCGTCTGGCCGGGCAGATCAGCGTCTTTGAAAACACCCCCGCCACCGGGTTTGAAAAACAGGCGGATGGCTGGCTCGTCAGCACCCCCAAGGGGCGCCTCAGCACCGGCAAAATTATCCTCGCCAACAACGGCCACCTGGAAAGCTTCGGCTTCTACCAGCGCCGCTTGATGCACATCTGCCTTTACGCCTCGATGACCGAACGCCTGACTCCGGAGCAGGTCAAGCGGCTTGGCGGCACACCGCGCTGGTCAGTCACACCTGCAGACCCGATGGGCACCTCCGTGCGGCGGATCTCAGGCTCCTATGGCGACCGGATCCTGGTCAGAACCTGCTCCAGCTTCCACCCCACCATCGAGACCAGCGAAATGCGCCTGCGCAACGCCGGCTGGGTGCAGGACCGCAAGTTCAGGGAACGCTTCCCGCATCTGGAAGGTGTCAAGATGGAACACCGTTGGGCCGGGATGCTCTGCCTCAGCCGCAATGGCTCCGCCGCATTCAGCGAGCTGGATCAGGGTGTCTATTCCGCCTGCTGCCAGAACGGTCTCGGCATCGCCCGCGGCACGCTGCAAGGCATGGGCATTGCCGAACTGGTGCTGCAGGGCGGATCACAGATTGCCAGCCATTTCCTGGCCCAGCCGATGCCGCCCAAACTGCCGCCGGAACCCTTTGCCTCGCTGGGCGCCAATACCTACCTGATGTGGAAGGAATGGCGGTCCGGCAAGGAGTAGAGGACGGAGGGGGCGCTGCCCCCGGCCTGCGGCCTCCCCCGGGGTATTTCGGACCAGAAAGAAGCGGCTGTCAGGGCAGGCTCAGCTTGGCCATCCGGCCGCCGTCCACGGTATAGACCTGGCCGGTTATGAAGCCCGCGTCCTCTGACGCGAGGAAGGCCGCCAGCGCCGCCACTTCTTCCGGCTTGCCGGTGCGGGCCACCGGGTGGATGCCGGCAATATCGCGGCGGAAAGCCTGTGGATCAGGCATCCCTTCGATGAGATCCATGTTGAGATCCGTGTCGATCCAGCCCGGCGCCACCGCGTTGCAGCGGATACCCTCAGGCCCGTGGTCTACCGCCACCGCGCGGGTGAGCCCGTGCAGCCCCGCCTTGGAGGCGCAGTAGGCGGCGTGGCCGGGATTGCTGCCCAGCCCCTCGATCGAGCCGGTGTTGACGATGCTGCCGCGGGATTTGCGCAAATGCGGCAGCGCCGCCTGGATCATCAGGAACGGCGCGGTCAGGTTCACCGTCAGATTGCGCTGCCAGTCGGCGAGGGTCATCTCCTCGACGCGTGCCTCCTGCATCATGCCGGCATTGTTGACCAGCACATCCAGCCCCCCTGCCCTGCTGGCAGCCTCGGCCACCACCTGCGCCGGGCTGTCCGGATCGGTGAAATCTGCCGGGATTGCCTCAAACTCCGCATCCGGCCCGCGCTGCGCGGTGAACACCCGCGCGCCTTCGTCCCGCAGCCGCCGGGCAATTGCCAAACCGATGCCGCTGCGGCCGCCGGTGACCAGCGCTACCTTGCCCTGAAACCGGCTCATGACACCGGTTTCCCGCCATTCACCTCCACCAGCGCCCCGCACATGTAGCGCGCCGCGTCTGACGCCAGGAACATCACCACATCGGCGATATCCTCCGGCTCGGCAATCCGGCCCAGCGGCACCGTCTTGCCCAGCTCCGCAACGGCGCTGTCCGGATCAAAGCCGCGCTTGGCAAAACCGGTCCGCAGCATCGGCGTGTTCACCTCATTCGGGCAGACCGCATTGATGCGGATGCCCTGGTGGGCGTGATCCATCCCCATGCATTGCGTCAGCGAGGCAATCGCCGCCTTGGTCATGCAGTAGAGCGCGTGGTTCGGTCCCGGGTTTTTGCCACCCCAGCAGGAGGAGGTATTGACGATGGCACCGCCGCCAGTTTGCGCCATGATCGGGATCGCTGCGCGGCAGATGCGGAACGGCGCCTCCACGTTCACACCCATCGACAGGTCCCAATCGGCGTCCGAGGTCTCGGTCACCGGGCCGCGGGTGATAACGCCGGCGTTGTTGATGACGATGTCCAGCCCGCCAAGCGCCTCTGCCGCTGCTTGCGGCAGCGTGTTGGCATATGCTGCGTCCAGCAGATTGCCGGGCAGATGCACCTCGGCCTCAATGCCGCTGGTATCGCGGTCGGCAACCGCCACGGTGGCGCCGGCGGCACGCAGGCGCTGAACGATGGAGGCGCCTATACCGCCCGCCGCGCCGGTGACCAGCGCACATTTTCCATGAAATTCCATTACGTTCCCTTTCCTGTCAGAAAAAAAGCCCGCCCTATCGAAGGGCGGGCCAGTCGGGGAGGAAACCTAGTAGCTTTGGTTCAGCTCATCCGCCGCGGGGATCTCCCGCTCGCGCCGGGCGATGTAATCCAGCAGTTCTTCGTTCTTTGCCTCGTCCAGCTTCGGCTCCTGATACTCCGCCAGCAACTTCCTGGCGCGAGTCAGGGCACGTTCGGTAATCTCGACGCTGCCTTCCGCCTGCCATTGCTCGATCGAGTTATTGTCGAACAGTTCCGGCATGAAGAACGCCTCCTGGAAGTTCTCCTGCGTATGCGGGTGGCCCAGGTAGTGGCCGCCGGGGCCGACATCCGGCACCGCGGCAATCGCCTGGTCGAAATCGTCCCATTTCGGGCCTTCCGCCATCCGGTAGGCCATCGCGCATTGCTCCGCATCGACGATGAATTTTGCAACCGAGCAGTGCATCCCGGCTTCGTTCCAGCCTGCCGAATGCCAGATATAGTTGGCGCCCGCGTGCATCACTGCCGACAGTGTGGTGGCGGATTCATATCCCGCTTGCGCGTCAAACGTCTTGGCACCGCCCAGGGTGTTGGAGGTCCGCCACGGCACATCGTAGTAGCGCGCCATCTGGCCGATCATGAAGTTCATCAGCGAAATCTCGGGCGTGCCCGCCATCGGGGCCCCGGATTTCATGCTGACGGTCGAGAGATAATGGCCGTAGATAGCCGGGGTGCCCGGGTTGCAGACCTGGGTATAAGCCAGCGCCGACAGCGCCTCTGCGTTCAGCTGCGCCACCGAGGCCGCGACAGAGGCCGGGGTGTTGGCGCCGCCCAGAACAAAGGGTGAGCACAGCACCGGCTGACGGCGGGCGCCAAAGGCGCGCATGGCGCCCAGCATGGTCTCATCCCAGACCAGCGGCGAGTTGCCGTTGCAGTTGCCGGTGGTGACCGGGTTGTTCATGATGAACTCTTCACCGAACAGGATGGCGCACATATCCATCACGTCCTCGGCGTTCTTGGGGCTGGTGGTCATGCCCATGAACGTCTTGTCGGAGTATTTCATCGACGAATAGGTGATGCGCAGATGGCGCTGGCTGATCGGATGGTCATACGGCTCCACGATGTGGTGCGCCGAGGAGTGCAGGGCCGGCATCATATGCGCCAGCTTATGGAACATCGCCAGGTCGTCCAGCATCGGGTTGCGGCGCACATCCTCCAGGTCGCGCAGGAACGGCGCGCCGGTCATCGGCACAAAGATCGAATGCTTGCCGCCCAGGCGCACGTTCTTTTTCGGATCCCGCGCGTGATAAGTGAAATCGCTGGGAATGGTCTTGATCAATTCCCGCACCAGGCCGCGGTCGAGGTAAACCAGTTCTCCCACGACCTTGGCCCCTGCCCTCTTCCAGTCCTCCAGCGCGATGGGGTCGCGGAACTGGACGCCCACATTCTCCAGAATGTCCATCGAGGCGTTGTCGATCTTTTCGACCTGGCCGCCGTCCATCACCTCGCACAGCGGGATGTTGCGGGTCAGCCCCGGCAGCATGTCGAACTTGGGCGCGGTGCGCAGGGCGCGGCGGGCGTTGCGGCCGCCGGAGCGGGCGCGGGTGGCAGTGGCTTGCTCAGTCATCGCAGGGGTCTCCTTTGACGGTGAGTTTCTCCAAATGAATCGGGTTTCACCTGCAGGATTGCGAAATCCGGTTGCAGAAACCGACACTCTGTCCGGCGGAACCGGCCTGGGGTCAGATCCGGTTTCTTCCGCTCAAGGCTCAGAATGTGCATTTAGAGCCTATACCGGCTGTTTTTCAGGGAATCTCTCTGACTTGGCGACTCGCCGGCCGCGCCGGTCTTGCGCATCATGCATACCGCAGCGAAAAATTATCCACAGGCCGTGAAAGCTCATTTGACCTTTGGCAATTTTCATAATTTCAATGAGTTACGGGAAATTCACCCGAAATGCACCGTGTATGGCGGAGAACCAAAACGCCCGGCTGCAACCTCTAACTGAAGGAATCTATTGCACAACTGCGTTCGCATTGCGTATAGAAACGATAAATAAAGCGCTGACGCAAAACAGCGTTACTATCGAGAGGGCAGCAGGTGGCAGTAGCACTCCACATCAATCAGCGTATCCGCGAGAACGCGGAGAACCTCAGTGCGGCCCTCAACAGCCACATGCTGGCAAGTTTTGCGCCGGATGCAAGGAAGGAATTGCGCCTGTTCAGCGCGGGCGAAGCAGCCGAGATGCTGGGCATCTCTCCCAGCTTCCTGCGCAAGCTGCATTTTGACGGCAAATTCCCCGAGGTGCACACCACGCCCGGCGGTCGCCGCCATTATTCTGCCGCCGACCTGATGGAGATGCGCAAGATCCTGGATGCCGCGGCCAAGACGCCGGGCACCTACCTGCGCGGGCGGCGTGAAGGCGACAAGGTGCAGGTGCTGTCGTTCCTGAACTTCAAGGGCGGCTCGGGCAAGACCACATCGTCCATTCACACTGCGCAGCGGCTGGCACTCAAGGGCTACCGGGTGCTGGCGGTGGACATCGACCCGCAGGCGTCGCTGACGACGCTTTTCGGCTACCAGCCGGAGGTCGATTTCCTCGAAACAGGGACGATTTATGACGCAATCCGCTATGAAGACCCCCTGCCCCTGCGCGACATCATCCAGGAAACCTATTTCGCCAATCTGGATCTGGCCCCCGGCGGGCTGATCCTGCAGGAGTTTGAACACGAGACCCCGCAGGCGCTGATCAACAACGTGCAGCCCGCGTTTTTCTCGCGCATGGCCGCGGCGCTGCAGGAGGTCGAGAAGGATTACGACGTGATCATCTTCGACTGCCCGCCGCAGCTGGGGTATCTGACCATGTCAGCGCTCTGCGCCTCCACTGGTGTGATCATCACCGTGGTGCCGAATATGCTCGACATCGCCTCGATGTCGCAGTTCCTGCAGATGTCAGCCGAACTATTGGACGTGGTTTCCAACGCCGGCGCCACGCTGGAGTTCGATTTCCTGCGCTTTCTCATCAACCGGTACGAGCCGAACGACGGCCCCCAGCAACAAGTGGTTGCATTCCTGCGGCAGCTGTTCGGCGAGGAAGTCATGGTTGCCCCAATGCTGAAATCCACCGCGATTTCCGATGCGGGCCTGACCCAGCAAACCGTCTATGAGGTCGAAAGGTCCATGTTTCACAGGTCAACCTACGACCGTGCGGTCGATTCACTGAATCAAGTTAACGATGAAATAGAATCGCTCCTTCAACAAGCATGGAGGCGTTGATGGCACGCAAAGGCATTCTCAGCACGGCACTCAGCAACCCCGCAGCATCCGCTCCGGGGCCGAAACCCAAGATGATGCCCCGCGGCGCGGTCGGGGCGCTGCAATCCTCGCTCAGCAAGCTGCAGGAAAGCGCGGTGCAGGAGATCGACGCCGCGCTGATCGACGACGCGGGCTACGAGGACCGGCTGGGCCTGGACGGTGCCGCGCTTAACCAGCTGAAGGAGAGCCTGCGGACCTATGGCCAGCAGGTGCCGGTGCTGCTGCGCCCTCATCCCAAGGCGCCGGGGCGGTTCGAGATCGTCTATGGCCGCCGCCGCCTGATGGCACTGCGCGAACTTGGCATGGCCGTAAAGGCGATGGTGCGCCAACTGGACGACCACGCGCTGGTGATGGCGCAGGGGCAGGAAAACACCTCGCGCCTGGACCTCAGCTTCATCGAGAAGGCATCTTTTGCGGCGCAGCTGCAGAACGACGGCTATGACCGGCCGACAATTGCCGCGGCCCTGTCAATCGACCTGCCGATGGTGTCGCGGATGCTGAAGGTCGGCACGGCCTTTGAGCTGCCCTTCCTGCGGGCCATCGGCTCCGCCCCCGGCATTGGCCGCGACCGATGGATGCAGATGGTCAAACTGTTTGACGATCCCGCAGCGCGGGCCCGGGCAGTCACCCGGACAAACCGGCCCGACTTCACCACTTTTGACTCCGACGGGCGGTTCGAGGCGGTTCTGACCCATGCCCAAGGCGTGAGCCAGGAAGTGAAAGCCGCCCCTGCCCCGCCAAAGACCCGCGCCCTGCCCGGCAGCAACGGCACCGCAGTGGCAGGCATCAAGACAACCGCCAAGGGCATCACCCTGACGATCTCCGGCAAACACGCGCCCGGCTTTGACGCCTGGTTCGACGAAAACGCGGAAGAGATCATGGCAGAGCTTCACGGCCGCTGGCAGCAAGACCAGCCCGAGCAGCCGGAAGACTGAGCAAGAGCAGAGAAAACAGGACAGGAGGCACGTAGCAGGCAAAAGAAAAGCCCCCCAGGACATTACATCCCAGAAGGCCGTTCTCAGATTTAGCACCTTTGGAATAGCCTCTCAGACTCGTCAGTGTCAACTCTGTGCGCCGCACAGGGGCGGGTATTTTTTGTCTTTCGTGAAAATAATCATGGAACAGGCGTCCCAAATCGCATTTGGGCGGCAGGATCCGTGCGGCCGGCTGGCGGGTACTCACGACAAGTGGGACCTTCTGGCTGCGCTGACGCACGCCGCCGCGGAATTTGAACTGAGCCACCGCACCCTTGGCGTCCTGAAGGCGCTGCTGACGTTCTTCCCGGAGCGCGCCTTGCCAGCCGAACCGGACAGCGCAATCGTGTTCCCGTCGAACCGCAAGCTGATGGAGCGCTTGAACGGGATGCCCGAAAGCACCCTGCGCCGCCACCTGGCTGCCCTTACCCGGATCGGCATTGTCAGCCGGAAAAACAGCCCCAACCGCAAACGCTACGCGCGCCGCACAGGGGATGACACTCCGCTGGCTTTCGGCTTCGACCTCTCCCCCCTAGCCCGCCACGCAAGCCAGATCTTTGACGCCGCGCTAGACGCCAAGGCTCGTGCCGAGCGCCTGGCAGTGCTGCGCGACCGGGTTGCCGTGCTGCGGCAAGAACTGCTGGAGCTGGCGGAGGGCGGTGCTGACGTGCTGCTGGAAGCCGCCCGCAAACTGCTGCGCCGCAAACCATGCGCCACCGAATTGACCGCAATGGCCAACGCCCTGCAGGATGAAATTGCCAGCCGGACACCCGAAGAGCCTGCCCAGGAAACCAAACTTCCTGCACGCCAAATGAGCGGCCCTGACAGCCAAAATGAGCGGCACATACAGGATTCAGTAAAAAAAGATTCTGACTCTGAACAGACGGCCACGGAAGTGCCCTGCCCTCAGCCACAGCATTCTGTAGCAACTGGTGGACCGGCAAAGAAAGACACTGATCTGGCAGCGGTTCTGCGTGCCTGCCCGGAGGTTCAGGGATATTACCCCGGCGGCCTACGAAACTGGCAGGATGCCGACCGGATTGCCGAGAGCCTGTCACCCATGATGGGCATTGATATGCCAGTCCTAAGCGATGCACGCGCCGCAATGGGCCGCAAGGACGCGGCAACCGTGGTGATCTGCATGCTGGAGAAAATAAATACAATCCGCAGCCCTGGCGCCTATCTGCGGCGGCTGGCGCAAAAGGCTCGGGCGGGCCAGTTTTCCACTGCGCCGATGCTGAACGCACTGCTGCAGGCGGGGAACCGGGCGGAGATTGCCAGCTGACAATTTTCACAAGCCGCCGGTCTTCAGTGACTGGTTTGACGCGGTGAACACTGGATTTCGGCTTCTCCAGTACAGGAGCTAGAAGTGAATTGTCAGCTGACAACTTTTGGGAATACCGCGAAGCCCGCCCTGCGCGTGAAGCCGGTTTCCACCGGGGAACGGATGTGGACCGGCGCAGAGTTTGAGGTTGAAAATCACCCGCGGCGCCTCCCGGCACCGGCTACTTTTGACTGAAATTGTCAGCTGACAATTTTTTCTTTTGCTTGGGGCTCCGGCCGCAGTGGACCATTGCTTTCCGTGCCGGGTCGCGGCCACAGTGGCAGAAACATTCTCAGCCAGAAGGCAAGGCCTGCATGCTCTCTATCCTGAAGAACCGGACCTACCGGCACCTGTTCCTCGCCCAGATCGTGGCGCTCAGCGGCACCGGACTTGCGACCGTGGCGCTTGGCCTTCTGGCCTATGATCTGGCCGGGGAGCGCGCGGGTGTGGTGCTGGGCACAGCATTGACGATCAAGATGGTGGCCTATGTCACTGTTGCCCCGGTTGCCGCCGCCTGGGCTGAACAGGTGGACCGGCGCCGGATGCTGATCGCGCTCGACATGGTGCGGATGGCGGTTGCGGTTTGCCTGCCGTTTGTCACGGAGGTCTGGCAGGTCTATCTGCTGATCTTTGCGCTGCAGTCCGCATCGGCCGGGTTCACGCCCGCCTTCCAGGCCTCGATCCCCGATGTGCTGACTGAGGAGAAGGACTATACCCAGGCGCTGTCGCTGTCGCGGATGGCGTATGAACTGGAAAGCCTCATCAGCCCGATGCTGGCGGCGGCGCTGCTGGTTTTAGTCAGTTCCTCGACGCTGTTCTGGGGCACCGCGGCTGGGTTTGCGGCCTCGGCCTTGCTGCTCGTTTCAATCATTCTGCCGTCGCCAGCGCCCAAGGCGCCGCGGCCCATCTGGCAGCGCACCACCCGCGGCATTCGCAACTATCTGCGCACACCGCGTCTGCGCGGGCTGCTGGCAATGAACTGGGTGGTCTCGGCAATGGCCGCGATGGTGCTGGTCAATACAGTGGTGCTGGTGCGCGCCGGGCTGGGGCAGGGGGAAAGCGCGGTGGCGCTGGCCTTGGCCTGTTTCGGCGGCGGCTCGATGCTGTCGGCGATGCTGCTGCCGCGGCTGCTGGAGCGTGCTCCTGACCGCAGCGTGATGCTGGCGGGCGGTGTGCTGGGGACTGCCGCATTGGGGCTGCTGGCGCTGGCAGCACTGGCACTGCCGCTGAACTTTGCACGGCTGGCAATTGCCTGGTTCGTGATCGGCCTTGGCTATTCCGCCGTGATGACGCCTTCAGGGCGGCTGCTGGCACGTTCTGCCCATGCAGCGGACCGGCCTGCGATCTTTGCCGCACAGTTCACCCTGTCGCATGCCTGCTGGCTGGTCTTCTATCCGCTGTCGGCCTGGCTGATGGCGGCCTGGGGGTCAGGGGCCGCAATGCTGGTGCTGGCGCTGCTGGCCGCCGCCGGGCTGTTCGCCGCGCAGCGCCTTTGGCCTGCGGACAGCGCAGCACCGGTTGCGCATGAGCACCCGGACCTGCCGCCTGACCATCCGCATCTGCAGGGCGGCCACCCGCATGCGCATCCGGTCATCATCGACGATCTGCACCCGCGGATACCGCAGAAAGAGGGTCTCTAGCATCGCCGGGCCAGGTCGCAGCCTATTCATTTTATGACTAGACATAATCGCCTAAATGAGTAGCTTATTGCCAAACCGGCAACCAAGCGACTCGGGGAGATTTGCGTGACTGGCAACTATGTTTTGACAGGCGCCAAGCTGGCCACGATGGCCCGCTCAGATGTGCCTTACGGGCTGATTGAGGACGGGGCCGTTGCGGTGTCGGACGGGAAAATCGTCTGGGCCGGGCCGCGGCAGGAATTGTCAGCTGACAATTTTCCCTGGAAGCATGTTGATCTGGACGGGCGGCTGGTGACACCGGGGCTGATCGACTGTCACACCCATATTGTTTTCGGCGGAAACCGCGCGATGGAGTTTGAGATGCGCTTGAATGGCGCGTCATATGAGGAAGTCGCAAGGGCAGGGGGCGGAATTGTCTCCACCGTCTCTGCCACCCGCGAGGCCGCGCTGGAGGATCTGGTGCAAGGCGCGCTGCCGCGTCTGGATGCACTGATTGCCGAGGGCGCAACGGTTGTGGAGGTGAAATCCGGCTACGGGCTGGACCTGAAGACCGAACTGAACATGCTGCGCGCCGCCCGCCGTCTGGGTGAACTGCGCCCGGTGACGGTGAAAACTACCTTCCTTGGCGCCCATGCCACGCCCGGCGAATTTAAGGGCCAGGACGACGACTACATCGATCAGGTCTGCATCCCCGCCCTGCGCGCCGCCCATGCGGAGGGGCTGGTGGATGCGGTCGACGGCTTCTGCGAAAACATCGCCTTTGCCCCGGCGCAGATCGAACGGGTGTTCAAGGTGGCGCGGGAGCTGGGTCTGCCGGTGAAACTGCACGCCGAGCAGCTGAGCCATCAGGGCGGCACCGCATTGGCGGCGCAGTACGGCGCGTTGTCAGTTGATCACGTGGAATACGCCACCGAAGACGACGCCAGGGCGATGGCCGCGGCGGGTTCTGTTGCGGTGATCCTGCCGGGTGCGTTCTACACCATCCGAGAAACCCAAGCGCCGCCGATTGAGCACTTCCGCGCCCACGGCGTGCCGATGGCGCTGGCGACCGATTGCAACCCCGGCTCCTCACCGCTGACCTCCTTGCTGCTGACCATGAACATGGGCTGCACCCTGTTCCGCATGACGCCGGAGGAGGCGCTGGCAGGTGTCACCTGCAACGCCGCCCGCGCGCTGGGGCTGACGGACCGCGGCCAGATTGCCGCCGGCATGCGCGCCGATCTGGCGGTCTGGGACGTGGAGACGCCCGGCGAGCTCGCCTACCGCATCGGCTTCAACCCGATTTACACCCGTATCTATGAGGGAAAACGATGATCGAGATGATCCCCGGCACCGTGACGCTGTCCACGCTGGAAGATATCTACCGCAACCTGACCCCGGCCAAGCTGGCGTCCTCGGCGCGTGAACCGGTGGAGGCCGCCGCGCAGATGGTGGCGGATGCTGCTGCCGGAGAAGAAGCGGTTTATGGCATCAACACCGGTTTCGGCAAGCTCGCCTCGACCAAGATCGCACCGGAAGACACCGCCACCCTGCAGCGCAACCTGATCCTCAGCCATTGCTGCGGGGTAGGGGAGGCGCTGCCGGAAGATAAAACCCGGCTGATGATGACGCTGAAACTCCTGTCGATGGGCCGCGGCGCGTCAGGTGTGCGCTGGCTGGTGATTGAGCAGATCGAACAGATGCTGGCGCGCGGTGTGGTACCGGTGATCCCGTCGCAAGGCTCCGTTGGTGCATCGGGCGACCTGGCGCCGCTGGCGCATATGGCAGCAGCGATGATCGGGGCAGGGGAGGCCACCTTTGAAGGCACCCGCATGTCCAGCGCGGAAGCGCTGAAAAAGGCCGGATTAGAGCCGATTGTGCTCGGTCCAAAGGAAGGCCTGGGGCTGATCAACGGCACCCAGTTCTCGACCGCTTGCGCGCTGGCCGGCTTGTTTGACGCCTGGCGCATGGCTGAGGCCTCGATGGTGATTGCCTCGCTTACCACAGACGCGATCATGGGCTCCACCGCGCCGCTGGTTGCCGACATCCATAGCTTGCGCGGCCATGCCGGGCAGATCGACGTGGCCCGCGAAATGCGCGGCATCATGGATGGCTCCGAGATCCGCGAGAGCCACCGCGAGGGCGACACCCGCGTGCAGGATCCCTATTGCATCCGATGCCAGCCGCAGGTGGTGGGCGCGGCGCTGGACGTGCTGCGGATGGCCGCCAAAACGCTGGAGATCGAGGCCAACGCCGTCACCGACAACCCGCTGGTGCTGGTGGATGAGGGCCGCATCGTCTCGGGCGGCAACTTCCATGCGGAATATGTGGGCTTTGCCGCCGATCAGATCGCGCTGGCGGTGGCCGAAATCGGCGCCATCGCGCAGCGCCGGGTGGCGCTGATGGTGGACCCGACGCTGAGCCACGACCTGCCGCCGTTTCTGACCCCCGATCCGGGCCTCAACTCCGGTTTTATGATTGCCGAAGTCACCACCGCCGCGCTGATGAGCGAGAACAAGCATCTGGCCAACCCCTGCGTGACCGACTCGACCCCGACCTCGGCCAACCAGGAGGACCACGTGTCGATGGCCGCCCACGGCGCCCTGCGGCTGTCGAAGATGAACGCCAATCTGTCGGTGATCCTGGGCGTCGAAATGCTCTGTGCCGCGCAAGGGGTGGAGGCGCGTGCGCCGCTGCAAACCTCGGCCCGGCTGCAGGACGTGCTGGCAATGCTGCGCAACGATATCCCCGCGCTGGCTGAGGACCGCTATCTGGCGCCCGACATTGAAGCCGCCAGCGCCATGGTCCGCGCGGGCCGGGTTGCGGATGCCGCTGGCGTGAAGGTGGCGGCATGATCGAAGTGACCCAAGGCACCTCGCCGCTGGTGCTGGGGCTGCCCCACACCGGCACCGATGTGCCGCCGGAAATCTGGGACAGCCTGAACGAGACCGGCCGGGCGCTGGCCGATACCGACTGGCACATTCACGACCTTTACACGGGGCTGGTGGAGGACATCACGACCGTCCGCACGCCGATCCACCGCTATGTGATCGACGTGAACCGCGACCCCGCAGGTATCAGTCTCTATCCAGGGCAAAACACCACCACTCTGGTGCCGCTGACGGATTTCGACGGACTGCCGATCTGGCAGGAGGGCAAGGAGCCGGACGAGGCGGAGATCACCCGCCGCCGCGACGCCTATCATGCGCCCTATCACGCGGCGCTGATGGCGGAGCTGGAGCGGGTGAAGGCGATTCACGGCTTTGCCATCCTCTATGATTGCCACTCGATCCGCGGCGACATTCCGTTCCTGTTCGAAGGCCGCCTGCCGGATTTCAACGTGGGCACCAACATGGGTGAAACCTGCGACGCGTCGATCGAGGCGCTGACCGTGGCCCATTGCGACGCGGCGGAGGGCTATACCGCCATCCTCAACGGCCGTTTCAAGGGCGGCTGGACCACCCGCCATTACGGGCGGCCTGCGGATGGCTTGCACGCGATTCAGATGGAGCTGGCGCAGGCCACCTACTGCCAGGAAAGCCCGCCCTGGACCTATCTGCCGGAGCGCGCGGAACAACTGCGCGCCCATCTCACCCACATTCTGACTGATCTCAAAAACTGGAGGCCCTCGGCATGAGCGATCCCCGCAAGAACACCCGCGACATCTTCCCGCCCACCGGCCCGGAAATCACTGCCAAGCATTGGGTCACCGAGGCGCCGATGCGGATGATGATGAACAACCTGCATCCCGACGTCGCCGAAAACCCGCATGAGCTGGTGGTCTATGGTGGCATCGGCCGCGCGGCGCGCACCTGGAAGGATTTCGACCTGATCGTCGAGACCCTGAAGAACCTGGAAGAAGATCAGACCCTGATGGTGCAGTCCGGCAAGCCGGTCGGCGTGTTCCAGACCCACAAGGACGCGCCGCGGGTGCTGATCGCCAACTCCAACCTGGTGCCGCATTGGGCCAACTGGGACCACTTCAACGAGCTCGATAAAAAGGGCCTGATGATGTACGGCCAGATGACGGCCGGCTCCTGGATTTATATCGGCACGCAGGGCATCGTGCAGGGCACCTACGAGACCTTTGCCGAGGCGGGCCGCCAGCATTACGGCGGCGACCTCAAGGGCAAGTGGATCCTGACCGGCGGCCTGGGCGGCATGGGCGGCGCGCAGCCTTTGGCGGCTGTCTTTGCCGGTGCCTGCTGCCTGGCGGTGGAGTGCAACCCGGACAGCATCGACTTCCGCCTGCGCACCAAATACCTGGACGAGAAGGCCGAGACCCTGGACGAGGCGCTGGAGATGATCGAGCGCTGGACCGCAGCGGGCGAGGCGAAATCCGTGGGCCTTCTGGGCAATGCGGCAGAGATCTTCCCGGAGCTGGTGAAGCGCGCCGAAGCAGGCGGTATCCGCCCCGATATCGTGACCGACCAGACCTCCGCCCACGACCCGGTCAACGGCTACCTGCCGCTGGGCTGGACCATGGGCGAATGGAAAGAGCGCCGGGAAACGGACAAGAAAGCGGTGGAAAAGGCCGCCCGCGCCTCGATGAAGGTACAGGTCAAGGCGATGTGCGACTTCCACGCGATGGGCGTGCCCACGGTGGATTACGGCAACAACATCCGCCAGATGGCGCTGGAGGAAGGGCTGGAGAACGCCTTTGACTTCCCCGGCTTCGTGCCCGCCTATATCCGCCCGCTGTTCTGCAAGGGCATCGGCCCGTTCCGCTGGTGCGCGCTGTCGGGCGACCCGGAGGATATCCGCAAGACCGACGCCAAGATGAAGGAGCTGTTCCCAGAGAACGAAGGCCTGCACCGCTGGCTGGACATGGCACAGGAACGCATTGCCTTCCAGGGCCTGCCTGCACGGATCTGCTGGATCGGCCTGGGTGATCGCCACAAGGCCGGCCTCGCGTTCAACGAGATGGTCCGCAATGGCGAATTGTCAGCGCCGGTGGTGATTGGCCGCGACCATCTGGACTCGGGCTCTGTCGCGTCTCCGAACCGTGAGACCGAGGCGATGATGGATGGCTCCGACGCGGTCTCCGACTGGCCGCTGCTGAACGCGCTGCTGAACACCGCCTCTGGCGCCACATGGGTGTCGCTGCACCACGGCGGCGGCGTTGGCATGGGCTTCTCGCAGCATTCCGGCGTGGTGATCTGCTGCGACGGCACCGAGGACGCCGACCGCCGTATCGGACGGGTGCTGTGGAACGACCCGGCCACTGGCGTCATGCGCCACGCGGATGCGGGGTACGACATCGCCAAGGATTGCGCGCGCGAGCACGGGCTGAACCTGCCCGGCATTCTGGGCTGACGTCCGAGCGAGAGAAAGGCAGAAATCCGGCGCGGATTTCTGCCATGAAAAATCGATTTTTCATGGCCGTTTCCCTCGCAGGGAAACGGCTATTTTTCGTTCAGCAGCCGTTCGGCGGTGTTTTTGGCGTCGCTCAGGTGCCGTTCGATGGCGGCTTGCGCAGCCTTTGCATCCCCCGACACAATCGCCTCGCAAATGTCCTGCATATGGGCGGGGCCGGGTTTCTGGCGCTCCGCGGTCGACAGCGTCACCGCCCGCAGCCGGCTGATGCGGCCGTTCAGACGCTGGGCGATTTCCCAGGCGACGTTGTGGCCTGCGCCGTCAAAGATGATCCGGTAGAACTCTGTCGTGGCGCGCAGCATCGGGGTGGGCACGCCTGCGCCCACGGCCTCTTGCAGGCTCTGCAGCGCCGCCTTCAGCTGCTCTGCCAGCTGCGGCGTGATGTTGCGGGCGCATTCGGTGGCGGCGGCGGTCTCCAGCATTTGGCGGATGTCGTAGATCTGCCGCGCGTCGGCCCATGTGAGCTGTGCCACAATCGGGCCCTTGCCGGGCAGGATCTCCACCAGTCCCTCTGCCTCCAGATAGCGGATGGTTTCCCGCACCACGGTGCGGCTGACGCCAAGCTGGTCGCACAGGGGCCGCTCCACCAGCCGTTCGCCGGGGGCAAACTGGCCGGAGATGATCGCCTCGCGCATCCGCTCCTGCACGATGTCGCGCAGGGTCTGCGGCTGGTGGTCGATTTTGCTCATGATGGGGCTGGTCATAGTTCTTCCGATAACAACGGGGGCAGGGCGGAACAAGTCTGCATTGACATACTGTATGATGGTATACCATATTACGGCAACTGGAATCAGACAAGAAAGACCCGCCCATGCCCGCCGAAATCCGCAAGACGCTGCTGCATGTCGAAGAAACCCTGATCGAGGGCGGCAAGGCAGCGGAAACCCCGCTCAAGATGATTGCCGCGGTGGCGGTGATCAAAAACCCCTGGGCAGGGCAGGGATTTGTCGAGGACCTGCGCCCGGCGATCCACGACTGCGCGCCAGGGCTGGGCGAGAAGCTGACCGCGATGATCCTGGAAGCGGCCGGCGGCGGCGACAAGGTGGAGGGCTACGGCAAATCCGCCATCGTCGGTGTGAATGGCGAGGTCGAGCATGCCTCTGCCCTGATCCACACGCTGCGGTTCGGCAATCACTTCCGCGAGGCGGTGGGGGCGAAATCCTATCTGGCCTTCACCAACACCCGCGGGCCGGCCAATGCCTCGCTGCAGATCCCGCTGATGGACAAGAACGACGGCGGGCGCCGCAGCCATTACCTGACCATCCAGCTGTCGGTTGCCGATGCGCCCGGCCCGGATGAGATCGTGATCGCGCTGGGTGCTTCGATAGGCGGCCGTCCGCATCACCGCATCGGCGACCGCTATCAGGACCTGAAGGAACTGGGCCATGACGTCGACAATCCTGCCGCTGTCTGAGCCTTACGGGGCCGTCTCCTGCCATAGGGTAGGGGAGGGGTCTCCGCTGGTGCTGATCCACGGGGTCGGCATGCAATCGGCGGCCTGGGGGCCGCAGATTGAGGCTTTTGCGCAGACCCATGAGGTCATCGCGCTGGACATGCCCGGCCATGGCGGCAGCGCGCCGCTGCCGGAGGGCACCGAACTGCCGGATTATGTGGCCTGGCTGCACGCGGTTTTGCAGGCGCTGGATCTGGGGCCGGTTTCCTTGGCTGGCCACTCCATGGGCGCGCTGATTGCCGGCGGCTATGCTGTCAGCCATCCGGAGAACGCGGCCCGCGTGGCGCTGCTGAACGGGGTGTTCCGCCGTTCCTCAGACGCACGGGCTGCGGTTGAGGCGCGCGCGGCTGAAATCCGCGCGGGCAGCTTTGATCTGGAGACACCGCTGGCGCGCTGGTTCGGGCAGAATGAGACCGACCAGGCGGCACGGGCGCAGGTCGGGGAATGGCTGTCAGCTGTGAACCTGGCGGGCTACGCAGCCGCCTATACCGCCTTTGCCCGCGGTGACAGCACCTATGCGGACGGCTTTGCGGGCATCCCTTGCCCGCTGCTGGCGCTGACCGGCGATGGCGATCCGAACTCGACACCCGCGATGGCGCAAGCCATGGCGGATGCCGCGCCGCAGGGCAGGGCGGTTGTCATCGAAGGCCACCGGCATATGGTCAACTTGACTGCACCCGCAGCGGTCAATGCCGCCTTGCAGGGCTGGCTGGATACGGAAGGAGCAACGTCATGAGCGAGATCGACCCGCGCGCTCTGCGAAACGCATTCGGGACCTTCATGACCGGCGTTACCGTGGTGACAACCCATGATGCGGACGGAAACCCCATCGGTTTTACCGCCAATTCCTTTACCTCCGTGTCGCTGGACCCGCCGCTGGTGCTGGTGTGCATCGCCAACTCCTCCAGCAACTACGCCGCGTTCGAGCAGGCGGGCGGGTTTGCCGTCAATGTGCTGGCGGAGGACCAGAAGGACGTCTCGAACACCTTCGCACGGCCTGTCGAGGACCGTTTTGCCGCCGTCAGCTGGCAAAGGGGACCGCAAGGCAGCCCGGTGTTCGAGGGTGTCTCCGCCTGGTTCGACTGCACCATGCACAACCGGGTTGAGGCGGGCGACCACCTGATCCTGATCGGACGGGTCGAGGCGTTTGAGACCTCGCCTGCGCCGGGGCTGGGATACGCCCGCGGCGCCTATGTGACAGCGGCGGCGGAGGCCGAAGCCCTGACTCAAGGAGCCAAGCTGATCGTCTCGGCCTTGATCGAGCATGAGGGTAAAGTGCTGCTCATGGGCAACGATCAGGGCAAGCTGACGCTGCCGGAAATCCGGGTCGGCAAGGAGGGTGCCTCTGCCGCCCTGGCCAAGCTGATCGCGGACACCGGCGTCGAGGCGGAGCCGGGGTTCATCTATTCCGTTTACGAAGACAAAGCGCGCGAACATCAGCACATCTCGTTTCTGTGCCAATCGGCCGGCGGCACACCGGCCAAGGGTGTTTTCACACCGCTGACCCAATCCACGCTGATGGACATTGCCGACGCGGCGATGTGCACCATGCTGGAGCGGTTCGCGAGTGAATCCCGGATGGGCAATTTCGGGGTGTATTATGGCAATCAGACCACCGGGCAGGTCCGCCCCGTGGCGACAGGGAGCAAGGGCGCATGAAATTTTCCCTCTTTGCGCATATGGAGCGGATTTCCGCGGCAGACGACCAGAAGCGGCTTTATGACGAGTTCATCCAGCTGTGCAAAATCGCCGATGACGGCGGTATGCATGCGGTTTGGACCGGCGAGCATCACGGGATGAACTTCACCATCTCGCCGAACCCGTTTCTGAACCTCATCGACGTGGCGCGGCACACCAAGAACGTGCGGCTGGGCACCGGCACGGTGATTGCGCCGTTCTGGCATCCGATCCGGCTGGCGGGTGAGGCGGCGATGACCGACATCATCACCGAGGGCCGCCTGGACCTGGGCATCGCCCGCGGGGCCTATTCGTTTGAATACGAACGCATGATGCCCGGCATGGACGCCTGGGAGGCGGGCCAGCGGATGCGGGAGCTGATCCCGGCAGTGCAGGGGTTGTGGCAGGGTGACTATGCGCAGGAGGGGGAGTTCCACTCCTTCCCGAAAACCACCTCCTCGCCCAAGCCGCTGCAGCAGGACGGGCCGCCGATCTGGGTCGCGGCGCGCGATCCCAACAGTCATGAATTCGCGGTGAAGAATGGTTGCAATGTGCAGGTGACGCCGCTGTGGAAGGGTGATGAGGAAATCACCGACCTGATGGGCAAGTTCAACGATGCCTGTGCGAAACACAGCGACGTGCCGCGGCCCAAGATCATGCTGCTGCAGCACACCTATGTCGCGGACAGCGCCGAGGATGTGAAACGCGGGGCGGAGGAGCTGAACCGTTTCTACTGCTACTTCGGGGCCTGGTTCATGAACAAGCGGGACGTCAGCCAGGGCCTGATTGATCCGCTTTCAGATGAGGAAATCGCCGCGCATCCGTTCTACAGCCCCGAAGCGATGGAGCGCGATCTGGTGATTGGCGAACCGGCGGCGGTGATCGAGCGGCTGAAAAAGTATGAGGCGCTGGGATATGATGAATACTCGTTCTGGATCGACAGCAGCATGAGTTTCGAGCGCAAGAAAGCCTCGCTTGAGCGGTTCATCACCGAAGTCATGCCCGCGTTTCAGTAAGGGAACCTGAGAATGCAGACCTTCCAGCAGTACATCGGCGGTGCGTTCGAGGACGCGAGCGAGACCTTCGAGAGCCTCGATCCGGCTACCGGCAAAGCCTGGGCGCAGATGCCGGCCGCTTCGGCGGCGGATGTGGACAGGGCGGTGCGGGCTGCGGAGGCTGCGTTCTTCTCCCCTGAATGGGGTGGGATGACGGCCACCCAGCGCGGCAAACTGCTGATGCGGCTGGCTGATCTGGTGGCGGAGAACGCGCCGCGTCTGGCAGAGCTGGAAACCCGCGACACCGGCAAGATCATCCGCGAGACCTCGGCCCAGATTGCCTATGTGGCGGAATACTACCGCTACTATGCCGGCCTCGCCGACAAGATCGAAGGCGCGCATCTGCCGATTGATAAGCCGGACATGGAGGTCTGGCTGCGGCGCGAGCCGGTGGGGGTGGTGGCGGCCATCGTGCCATGGAATTCGCAGCTGTTCCTGTCTGCTGTCAAAATCGGCCCGGCGCTGGCGGCGGGCTGCACGGTGGTTCTGAAGGCGTCGGAAGAAGGCCCGGCGCCGATGCTGGAATTTGCCCGCATCTTTGATCAGGCTGGCTTCCCGCCCGGTGTCTTGAACGTGATCACCGGCGGGCCGGAGGCGGGTGCTGCGCTGACCAGCCACGCGTCGGTCGCCCATGTGGCCTTCACCGGCGGGCCGGAGACCGCGCGCCATATCGTGCGCAATTCGGCGGAAAACCTCGCCTCCACCTCGCTGGAGCTGGGCGGCAAGTCGCCGTTTATTGTGTTTGACGATGCCGATCTGGAAAGCGCAGTGAATGCGCAGGTCTCTGGTATCTTCGCCGCCACCGGGCAAAGCTGCGTCGCGGGATCCCGGCTGGTGATCCAGAAGGGGATCAAGGACGCCTTCCTTGCGCGGCTGAAGGAGAAAGCCGAGGCAGTGGTGATCGGCGCGCCGGATGACATGGCAACCGAGGTCGGGCCGCTCTGCACCCTGAAACAGCGCGACCATGCGGTGCGGCTGATCGAAGCCTCAGTTGCTGCCGGGGCGAAACTGGTCACCGGCGGCACCGTGCCGGAAGGGGAGGGGTTCTATTTTCCGCCCACGGTGCTGGATTGCTCCGGTGCACCGGAGGCACCCTGCCTGTCGACTGAATTCTTCGGCCCGGTGCTGTCGGTGGTGGAGTTTGAGACCGAGGCGGAGGCGATGGAGATTGCCAACAACACCGCATTTGGCCTCGCCTCGGGCGTGTTCACCCAAAACCTCACCCGCGCGCACCGGATGATCCGGGGCATCCGGGCGGGGATTGTCTGGGTCAATACCTACCGCGCGGTCAGTCCGATTGCGCCCTTTGGGGGCCATGGGCTGTCGGGCCACGGGCGCGAGGGCGGGCTGCAGGCCGCTTTGGACTACACCAAGGTGAAGGCCGTCTGGCTTCGCACCAGCGATGATCCAATCCCCGATCCCTTTGTGATGCGCTGATCTGAGGCGCTCAGGAACGAGGGGGCTGCCTGCCCCCTCGCGCCCCCCCGGGGATATTTTCAGCCAGGAGAAGAGGGGATCCGCGCCGTGCGGCAGCGGAATCTCTGGACGCGGGCGCTGATCGGGGCACACTTAACCAATACTGCAGCCGCTTTGGATGCAGCGTGAGGAGGTGTGTGATGAGTGACGCGGTTTACAAGACAGTGGATGTGGTCGGCAGTTCGCAGTCCAGCATCGAGGACGCGATCAGCGGCGCGATTGCCCGCGCGTCCAAGACCATTGACCATATCAACTGGTTCGAGGTCGGGGAGATCCGCGGCCATGTCGAGGACGGCAAGGTGGCCCATTACCAGGTGGGGCTGAAGATCGGCTTCCGGCTGGACTGATCCGGCAGAGACGGGCGCAAGTGGCGCAGCGGCGCGGATGCGCTATCTGTTGGCGCAGACCCGGATGGGGAGCGTTTCCAGATGCAGATCAGCCCCCGCAGCGTGATTGTGCTGGGCGGCACGGGGTTTCTCGGCCGCCGGGTGGTTCGGCGTCTTCAGCAGCAGGGATGCCGCGTCAGCGCAGGCACCCGCACCCCTGGCGCACCAGCGCCGGAGGAATGGGAGACCGGGGTGCAGCAGGTGCAGGTCGATCTTGCGCAGCAGGGTGTCATGGCCCGCACCCTCAGCGGCGCCGGCTGGGTGGTCAACTGCATCGGCTTTTACACGGAGACACGGCAGCAGAGTTTTCAGGACGTGCACCTGGCAGGCGCCCGCAGGGTTGCCCGGCTGGTGCAGGAGACACCTGGCCAGCGGCTGATCCACGTCTCCGGGATCGGTGCCAGCCTGCATTCGCCCTCAGCCTATGTGCGGGCCAGGGCAGAAGGCGAGGTGGCCGTGCGAAATGCCTGCCCCGATGCGGTGATCCTGCGGCCCAGCGTGATGTTCTGCCAGGGCGGCGTGTTCTTTGGCGATCTGCAAAAGATCGCAGCCCGCCTGCCGGTGATCCCGCTGTTCGGCCGCGGCCGGACCCGGCTGCAGCCGGTTTGGGTCGAGGATGTGGCCGAAGCGGTGGCCTGTGTGCTGGAAGGGCCACGGGCGCAGCGGAAAGTCTATGAACTGGGCGGGCCGGATGTGTTTGCTTACCGCGACATCCTGCGGCGGCTGGCGGCCCGCAGTGGCCGCCGCCGCCTGCTGCTGCCGGTGCCCTTTGCGCTGTGGCGGCTTGCGGCGGCGCTGTTGGCGCCGCTGTAAAAACCGCCGGTCACCCCGGCGCAGATTGCGCTGATGCGGCGCGACAATACCGTGGGCGCAGGTGTTGCAGGGTTCACCGATCTGGGGATCAAGCCGCATTCCGCCGTGGCGATGGGGCTGGTGTAGATCAAAGGGGTCCTGCCCCCGTCCGCCCTGTCAGCCGCCGGTTCTCCTGACCCAGGGCTTCTCCTGCACCCGTGCCTCGCGGATGGTCCGCCCGTAATGCCCGCTGAACGACCGTCCCAGCGAAGAGGCAGAGGAAAACCCGCAGCGCATCGCAATCTGCTCCAGGCTGAGATGGGTTTCCTCCGACAGGTAGCGGGCGTGCTGGAGCCGCAGCATCTTGTAGTATTTTCCCGGCGTCATGCCGAGTTCGCGCTGGAACGCCCGGGCCAGGGTGCGTTCGGACAGCGACACCCGCTTGGCCAGCGCCGCCGTGCTTAGCGGGGTTTCGATGGTCTCTGCCATCAGGTTCGCGGCCTTCAGGATCTTGGGCGATCCCCGCTGCTCCAGCCGCGCGGCGCCGCGGTTCAGTTCCGACTGGCGAGACGGGTCATAGACAAACATGGTCGAGGCGCCGAAGGCGGCGGCGGAACCGTAAAGATCCTGAATGAGGCTCAGCATCATGTCGAGCGCGGTGCTGGCGCCGCCGCAGGTCAGGAACGGGCCAGAGCGCACAAACCGCGCGGTGGAGACCTCGGCCTTCGGGAAGGCCTCGGCAAAGGCGTCCAGCTCCTGCCAGTGGATCGTCGCGCTATGCCCGTCCAGCACCCCGGCTGCAGCCAGCAGCCAGGCGGCGGTATCGAGCGCCAGTACGAGCCGGGCAGCCCGCGTGGCTGCCCGGAGCTTGGCCAGCAGGGCAGGCGTCACCTGTTCGCGCACATGGTAGCCTGCAACCAGCACCAGGGTGCGGTTGCCCTGGCGTTCGTCAAATGCGCCGTCCGGCGTGATCTGCAGCCCGCTGGAGCTGCGCACCGGCGCCCCGTCCAGCGTGCTGACACGCCATCCGGCAACATCCTGGCCCGCATTCATCCGCACATCGCGCAGCGGTTCCATGGCGCTGGCCAGCACCATGTTGGAAAACCCCTCGAACAGCAGGAATTCGAATATTGGCGGCGGATTTGTCTGCATCTGTATAGTATTTGACCGAAATTGTGTAAGCGCTGCGTCAACTCCTGCGCTAATCACGCAGGAAGTCAAGCATCTTGACGATCCGCCGAAGACCACCTGACGCCTGCTCTCTAACCGCTGATACCTTCATGACCACCGCTCCTCTTCTCTGGCAGCCGGATCTTTCGGCGCGCCGCAAACCTTTGCTGTCCGGCTTCATGGCGCAGGCTTCTGCTGCCGCTGGCACAGCTCTGGACAGCTTCGCCGCACTGCACGCCTGGTCGGTTGCGCAGCCGCAGGACTTCTGGCCGCTGGCCTGGGACTTTTGCGGGCTGAAGGGCGATCCGGGTGCGGTGCCGCTGCTGCCCCATCAGGACCCGATGCAGGTCCGGTTCTTCCCCGAAGCGCGGCTGAACATCGTGGAGACATTCCTGAAGAACGCTGACGGGCGCGAGGCGATTGTGTTCATCGGTGAGGATGGCCGCCGCATGGCCTGGACCCGCGCAGAGCTGAAGCGCGAGGTTGAAATGCTCGCTGCCGCCCTGCGGGACGCCGGGATCGGCGCTGGCGACCACATTGCCGGCTATGTGCCGAACATGCCGCAGACCGTGGCGGCGATGCTGGCCACGGCCTCTCTGGGGGCGGTCTGGTCCTCCTGCGCGCCGGAGAGCGGGCCGGATGTGGTGGTCGACCGCTTCGGCCAGATCGAGCCCAAGCTGATGTTTGCCGCCGATGGCTACTTCTACAACGGCAAGGTGTTTGAGACCCGCGCCGCCATTGCAGAGGTCGCCGCCCGGGTGCCGTCGGTCCGGCAGATCGTGGTCTGGCCCTATGCGGGCGAGGCGCAGGACCTGCCGAAAGGCATGACCGCCTATGAGACTTTCAAGCAGGCAGACGCCCCGGCGCTGGACTGCTGTCAGATGGGCTTCCGCGATCCGCTCTATGTGATGTTTTCCTCCGGCACCACCGGCAAGCCCAAGTGCATTGAGCATTCCGGCGGCGGCACCCTCCTGCGGATGCTGGTGGAGCAGCAGCTGCACTGCGACCTGCACCCGGGCGACCGGATGTTCTATTACACCACCTGCAACTGGATGATGTGGAACTGGCAGGTGGCGGCGCTGGCCTCCGAGGCTGTGATCGTGCTGTTTGACGGCAATCCGATGTATCCGGGCATGCGCCGGCTGTTTGACCTGGCGGAGGCCGAGAAGGTCACCCATTTCGGCATTTCCGCCAAATACATCGATGCCTCGCTGAAGCGCCGCAACCGGCCTGCGGACAGCCATGACCTGGCAGCGCTGCGGGTGGTTTTGTCCACCGGATCGCCGCTGTCGCCCGAGGGCTTTGACCATGTCTACACGGACTGGAAAGCGGATGCGCAGCTTGCCTCGATCTGCGGCGGTACCGATATTCTGGGCTGTTTCATCGGCGGCTGCCCGGTGCTGCCGGTGCATCAGGGTGAGATTCAGGCGCCGATGCTGGGGCTGGACGTCGCAACCCTGAACGATCAGGGCGAACCGGTTGAGGGCACGGCGGGGGAGCTGGTCTGCCGCAATGCGCATCCGTCGATGCCGACCCGGTTCCTGAACGACCCCGGCAATGCCCGCTACCGCGCCAGCTATTTCGAGACCTACCCGGATATCTGGCGGCAGGGCGATTTCACCATCCGCACGGAACATGGCGGCTATGTGGTGCTGGGCCGTTCGGACGCGACGCTGAACCCTGGCGGCGTGCGGATCGGCACGGCGGAAATCTACCGGCAGCTCGACAAGATAGACGAGGTCGCGGATGCGGTGGTCGTGGGCCAGAGCTTCGACAACGACGTGCGGGTGGTGCTGTTTGTGGTTCCTGCCGAAAGTGCTGCGCTAGACGACGCGCTAACCGCCCGGATCAAAACGGAAATCCGCAGAAATGCCTCGCCACGCCACGTGCCCGCGAAAATCATCGCCGTCGCAGACATCCCGCGCACCAAATCCGGCAAGACCGCCGAGCTGGCGGTGCGTGATGTGGTGAACAAACATCCCGTCCGCAACCTCTCCGGCCTCGCCAATCCGCAGGCGCTGGAGCTGTTTGCGGATCACCCTGAATTGCAAGCTTAACCCCAAAGGAGCGAGACCATGCCCCTGACCATGAACCGAGACGTCTTCATCACTGCCGCCGTGACCGGCTCTGGCGGCACCCAGGACAAATCCCCCCATGTGCCGCGCTCACCCAAGCAGATTGCCGAATCCGCGATCGCGGCGGCCAAAGCTGGCGCGGCGGTGGTCCACTGCCATGTGCGCGACCCCGAAACCGGTGCACCGTCCCGGAAACTTGAGTATTACCGGGAGCTTACTGACCGCATCCGCGATTCCGAAGTTGACGTGGTGCTGAACCTGACCGCGGGCATGGGCGGCGACATCGTGTTCGGCTCGACCGAAGCGCCGCTGCCGGTCAACGAGGCGGCAACCGACATGATCGGCGCCACCGAGCGGATGGCCCATATCGCCGAATGCCTGCCGGAAATCTGCACGCTCGACTGCGGCACCATGAACTTTGCCGAGGCCGATTACGTCATGACCAACACACCGGGCATGCTGCGGGCGATGGGTCAGATGATGACCGATCTGGGCGTGAAACCTGAGATCGAAGCCTTTGACACAGGCCACCTGTGGTTTGCCAAGCAATTGGTAAAAGAAGGAATTCTGGAGCCGAACGCGCTGGTGCAGCTGTGCATGGGTGTTCCGTGGGGCGCGCCGAACGACCTCAACACCTTCATGGCGATGGTCAACAATGTGCCGTCCGACTGGACCTGGTCGGCGTTCTCGCTGGGCCGTGATCAGATGCCCTATGCGGCGCAGTCGGTGCTGGCGGGCGGCAACGTGCGGGTGGGCCTTGAGGACAACCTGTTCCTGGACAAGGGCGTGCTGGCCACCAACGCACAGCTTGTGGAGCGCGCGGTCGGCGTGATCGAGGGCATGGGCGCCCGGATCATCGGCCCGGAGGCGGTCCGCGAGAAGCTGGGCCTGACCAAGCGCGCGCCGGTGGCGAAATAAGCCGAAATGCGGGGGTGCCACGCGTGCACCCCCTGTACACCCCCTGTGCACCGGCGGGCGCACAGGGAAGGCGATCAGAGGATAGATCATGAAAACAGCAGCAATCATCGGCGGCGGGGTTATCGGCGGCGGCTGGGCCGCGCGGTTCCTATTGAACGGCTGGNNGACCCGGACCCGGAAGCGGAGCGCAAGATCGGCGAGGTGCTGGCCAACGCCCGCCGCTCGCTGCCGTCGCTGTATGATAAGGCGCTGCCGGCCGAAGGTGAACTGACCTTCCACGCCGACATGGCGGAGGCGGTGGCAGATACCGCCTGGATCCAGGAGAGCGTGCCGGAGCGGCTGGACCTGAAGCACAAGATCCACGCTCAGCTGCAGGAGCACGCACCGGCATCTGCGGTGATCGGCTCCTCGACCTCCGGCTTCAAGCCCTCGGAACTGAATGCCGAAGGCGCCCGCGCCGTGGTGGCGCATCCGTTCAACCCGGTTTACCTGCTGCCGCTGGTCGAGCTGGTGGGCGATGCGGACACCTGCGCGCAGGCCGCAGACCTGCTGCGCGAGGTGGGGATGTACCCGCTGACCGTGCGCAAGGAGATTGACGCGCATATCGCCGACCGTCTGTTGGAAGCGGTCTGGCGCGAGGGGCTGTGGCTGATCAAGGACGGCATCTGCACCACTGAGGAGCTGGACGAGTCGATCCGTATGGGCTTTGGCCTGCGGTGGGCGCAGATGGGTCTGTTCGAGACCTACCGGATTGCCGGCGGCGAGGCGGGTATGAAGCATTTCATGGCGCAGTTCGGCCCGGCGCTGGAATGGCCCTGGACCAAGCTGATGGATGTTCCGGAGTTCACCGAGGAGCTGGTCGACCTGATCGCGGGCCAGTCCGATGCGCAATCCGGCCATATGCCGATCCGCGCGCTGGAACGTCTGCGCGACGACAACCTGGTCGGCATGATGCGGGCGCTGAAGAAATCCGGCAGCGGTGCCGGCGGTGTCATCAACACCCATGAGGCCACGCTGCCCGTGCCGGACGCGGTGGAGCTGCCGGTCACCGTAAGCCGCCCGGTGCCGCAGAGCTGGACCGACTACAACGGCCACATGAACGAGGCGCATTACACCGAGGCCTCGGCCCAGGCGACCGACCGGTTCATGGAGATGATCGGCGCGGATGCAGACTACATCGCCGCGGGCGGCAGCTACTTCACCGTCGAGAACCACGTGCGCTTCCTGGATGAGCTGCACGAGGGCGATGTGCTGACCGTGACCACCCAGGTGCTGCAGGGGACCGGCAAGAAGATGCATCTGTTCCACCGCCTGTTTGGGCCCGAGGGCAAGCTGGCGGCAACTGTGGAAACGCTGCTCTTGCACATGGACCTGAACGCGCGCGGCACCTCGCTGCCGTCGCCGGAGGTTGCGGACAAGCTGGCAGGTTTCGCTGCGGCGCACGCGGGTCTGCCGCTGCCCGAAGGTGCCGGGCGCCACGTCGGACAGCGCGGATGACTTGGAAACCCGGCGGCTCGCGCGCTGCCGGGTTTCTTTTTGCGGGCCGGGTCTCCTCCCCGATCCGGCCCGTTTTTTATTGATTGGCGGTCTGCTGCGGATGCGGCGGCTGGGGGAGGATCAAGCCGGAGCGCGGCGGGGAAAGCTTCATCCCGTCAGGGCGTTCTGATCAGCCTGCCGGGCAAGGAGGGTCCCGGCGCTGAGACACCTGAAATCTACGGGAGGACCAAATGTCTGAAGAAAACTCCAACAGCCACCTGGTGGCAAAATCCGGTTTCTTTACCGGCCTGCATCCGGGGATGAGCATTGCTGCCAAGGGCATGATTGCCGCCTTTGTGATCTTTACGGTCATGAACGTCGAGTTCGCCGGAGGCCTTTACAAGTCGATCCGCAGCTGGATCGAAAACGGGCTCAGCTTCTATTACATCACCCTGTTTTCCATCGGGCTTTTTGTCTGCTTCTGGCTGATGTTCTCGCGTTTCGGCAAGATCCGCCTGGGCGATGACGACTCGCGTCCCGAATTCAGCAACTTCAGCTGGTTCTCGATGCTGTTCTCCGCAGGCATCGGCATCGGCATCCTGTTCTTTGGTGTTGCCGAGCCGATCTTCTACTTCGACACCTCTGCAGTCTGGGGCTATCCCAACAACCCGCATGCGGACCTTGCGGGCCATACGGAAATGGACATGCAGCGCGCGGTGGACGCGATGCGCGTGACCTTCTTCCACTGGGGCTTCCACGGCTGGGCGTTTTACGTACTGGTTGGTCTGAGCCTGGCGTATTTCGGGTTCCGCAAGAAGCTGCCGCTGACCCTGCGGTCGGCGCTCTATCCGCTGATCGGCGAGCGCATTTACGGCCCGTGGGGGCACGCAGTGGACCTTCTGGCGGTGTTCGGCACGGTGTTTGGCGTCGCGACCTCGCTCGGTCTGGGCGTCAGCCAGATGGCGGCGGGGCTCAACCATCTGTTCGGTGTTGATCCCGGCACCGGCACCAAGCTGGTTCTGATCGCGGTTGTGTCGGTCATCGCAACTATTTCCGCGGTGTCCGGCGTTGGCAAGGGCATCCGCATCCTGTCGGAATGGAACATCTGGCTGTCGATCGTGCTGCTGGCGGCCTTTGTGATCTTTGGGCCGTTCCAGTGGCTGATGGGCCTGTTTGTGACAACACTTGGCGACTATGTTGCGAGCTTCGTTCCGATGGGGTTCTGGACGGCAACCGAAGGCCCGGATGTGGCCTGGCAAGGTGGCTGGACGATCTTCTACTGGGGCTGGTGGATTTCCTGGTCGCCGTTTGTCGGCGTGTTCATCGCCCGCATTTCGCGCGGCCGGACCATCCGCGAATTCATGGTCGGGGTGATGTTTGTTCCCACCACCATCGCGTTCTTCTGGCTGTGCATGTTCGGCGGCAATGCGATCTGGCAGGAAATGCACATGGGCTCCGGCATTGCTTCGGCTGACGGGGCGGGCATCATCCAGACCGTGCGTGACTGGAACCTGCCGAGCGCGCTGTTCGGGACCATCGACAACATCGGCGCCACCAGCTGGATGGGCGACATGAGCTGGGTCAGCTGGCCGATGTCGCTGCTGGCGACGTTCCTGTTGTTCTCGTGGTTCATCACCTCGTCGGACTCCGGCACGCTGGTGATCACCACCATGCTGTCGATGGGGGACGACAACCCGCCGAAGAAGTTCCGCATCATCTGGGGCCTGGGCGAAGGCGTGGTTGCGGCGGCGCTGCTGCTGGCCGGGGGGCTCGGCGCGCTTCAGACCGCGTCGATTGCGGCGGCCTTCCCGATTTCCTTTGTGCTGATCGCAATGATCTGGGGTTTGCTGAAGTCGCTGCACGACGATCCTTCGGCGTCGCCGATCTCGGTTGAGACGGTGGCAGCGGACGGAACCCGTATGAAGCAGGACCTGCACGCCTGAGGCACGTAAGGTTTCCGCAAAAGGAAAGCGCCGGGCTGGTGAGGCCCGGCGCTGTTTTTTTCGTGCTGGTGCGGGTCAGTCGCAGGCGGCGGTGACGATGATCTCGACCTTCAGGATTTCGCGGGCCAGCTTGGCCTCGCCGCAGGCGCGGGCGGGGGCGTGGCCCTCGGGAACCCAGGCATTCCAGACCTCGTTCAGCTCTGCGAAATAGGACATGTCGGAGAGCCAGATCACGGTCTGCAAGAGGCGGGTCTTGTCGCTGCCGGCCTCTGCCAGCAGGGCGTCGACCTTGGCGAGGATCTCGCGGGTCTGGTCGGCGGCGGTTTCGGCCTCGGACACCTGGCCGCTGAGGTACACAACGCCGTTGTGCTTGACGATTTTGCTGGAGCGGGCGGTGGTGCCGATGCGGGTGATGGTCATGGGATTTGCCTTTCCTTGGGTAAGCTGCCGCGGTCATAGCGGCCGCGGCAGCCGGGGGAAAGGGCGGGCAGATCAGGCCACCTGGATCAGGCCCGTCAGATCAGGCAGGTCTTGGCGGCCAGCTCATCAATCAGCACCCGCTGGTTTTCGCTGTAATCAACCGGCACGTCGATCAGATGCACGCCGCCCGCGGCAAAGGCGGCCTCGAACGTTGGCGCCAGGTCTTCGGTCCGTTCAATCCGGTGGCCGGTGGCGCCATAGCTGGCGGCGTATTGCACGAAATCGGGGTTGTTGAATTCCAGCCCCCAGTCGGCAAAGCCGACATGCGCCTGTTTCCAGCGGATCATGCCGTAGGAACTGTCGTTCAGCACCGTGACCACGAGGTTGAGGCCAAGCCGCACCGCGGTTTCCAGTTCCTGGCTGTTCATCATGAAGCCGCCGTCGCCGCAGATCGCCATCACCCGGCGGTCCGGGTTCAGCAGTGCGGCCATCATTGCCGAAGGAAGCCCCGCGCCCATGGTCGCCAGCGCGTTGTCCAACAGGACGGTGTTGGGGTGATAGGCCTTGTAGTTGCGGGCATACCAGAGCTTGTAGATGCCATTGTCGAGCGCGATGATATCGCAATCCGCCATCACCTTGCGGGTGTCGGCGACCAGCCGCTGCGGGATCACCGGGAAGCGCGGATCATCGGCGAGTTCAGTGATATGGCTGTCGGTCTCCGCCTTCATACGCTGGAAGAAGCTGCGGTCGAAATCGAGCGGTCCGCCGAGGATGTCTCCCAACCGGGTGATGGATCCTTCCAGATCGCCCACCACCTCTGCTTGCGGGAAATAGACCTGATCGACCTGCGCCGCCTTGTAGTTCACATGGATCACTTTGGTGCCGCCCTCGGTCATGAAGAAGGGCGGTTTTTCGACCACGTCATGGCCCACGTTGATGATCAGATCGGCGCGTTCGATGGCGCAGTGCAGGTAGTCGCCGTCTGACAGCGCAGCGGTGCCGAGGAAAAGGTCCGAGCTTTCGTCAACCACGCCCTTGCCCATCTGGGTGTTGAAGAAGGGGATTTGCACCCGTTCGATGAAATCACAGAGTGCCGAGCGTGCCTTGCGGCGGTTGGCGCCGGCGCCGATCAGCACCAGTGGCATTTTGGCGGCGCGGATCATGTCAGCCGCTTCGGTCAGAACGGCCTCGTCCGGCACGGCGTAATGGCGGGCGTGCGGGGGAATGACAGAGGCGTCTGTGTCCTCCGCCGCGATATCCTCGGGCAGTTCCAGCAGCACCGTGCCGGGGCGTTCTTCTTCGGCCACGCGGAAGGCCTCGCGGATCAGCGCGGGGATGGTGTTGCCGTGCACGATCTGACGCGACATCTTGCAGACCGGATCAAACAGGTTCACCACGTCGATGATCTGGAACCGGCCCTGCTTGGATTTCTTGATCGGTTTCTGCCCGGTGATCATGATCAGCGGCATCGCCCCCAGATGGGCATAGGCCGCCGGCGTGGCGAGGTTGGTGGCGCCGGGGCCAAGGGTGGCCATGCAGACACCCGGCTTGCCGGTGAGGCGGCCATAGGTCGCCGCCATGAATCCGGCGCCCTGCTCATGCCGGGTCAGCACCAGCTTGATGTTTGAGGTGCGCAGGGAGTCCAGCAGATCAAGGTTTTCCTCACCCGGGACGCCAAAGACGTATTCGACGCCTTCGGCCTCCAGCGCGGCCACAAGAAGGTCGGAAGCTGTGGCGGGGCGGTCAGAATCTGGCATGGAGTCTCCTTTAATTTTTCTGGCGGGGCGGGTTACTGCGCGGCGTGCTGCTGGGCCTGTTCCGGGTAAAGTTCCGCCATCGAGACCGAGCGGCCGCTGTCCTGCACGATCCGCGCGTGGTAGCGGCGCAAGAGCCGCGGTTCAGTAACGCCGCAGCTGTGGGCGAGGATGGTCACCTCCTTGAGCATGTTCTTGGCATAAGAGGCGACCCGTTCCGCCTTGTCGGCGGGGTCGAGGCCGAACTGCAGCTTGGGATTATGGGTGGTGATGCCGGTGGGGCAGGTGTTCTTGTTGCACTGCAGCGCCTGAATGCAGCCGAGCGCAAACATGAAGCCGCGCGCCGAATTGACGAAATCGGCCCCGGCGCAGAAGGCCCAGGCGACCTCTGACGGGTTGATCAGCTTGCCGCTGGCGCAGACCTTGATGCGCTGTCGCAGGCCGTAGCGGGTCAGCACATCCACCGCCTTGGGCAGGCTTTCGCGCAGGGGCATGCCCATGTTGTCGATCAGGCTCATCGGGGCGGCGCCGGTGCCGCCGTCGGCGCTGTCGATGGTGATGAAATCGGGGGCGCTGGCCTCGCCGCGGGAGAGGATCTCCTGGCAGAGGCCGTCGAGGAAGCCGTGGGCGCCGAGCACCGCCTTGAACCCCACGGGCTTGCCCGTGACCTCGCGCACATAGGCGATCATGTCGAGGAGTTCGCCCACGTTGGAGGCTTCGGGGTGGCGGTTGGGGCTGATCGCGTCCTCGCCCGGCGTCAGCCCGCGGATGGCCGCGATTTCCTCAGTCACCTTGGCGCCGGGCAGGATGCCGCCCTTGCCGGGCTTGGCGCCCTGGCTGAGCTTCAGCTCGAACATGCGGACGGTTTCATGGGCGGCGACGGCGCGGAGTTTCTCCTCGTCAAAGCCGCCTTCGGGCTTGCGGACGCCGAACTTGCCGGTGCCGATTTGGAAGACGATGTCGCAGCCGCCCTCCAGGTGGTAGGGCGACAGCCCGCCCTCGCCGGTGTTGAGCCAGATGCCGGCCTTCTTGGCGCCGCGCGACAGGGCGCGGACGGCCGGAACCGAGATGGCGCCGTAGCTCATGCCGGAGATGTTGAAGATCGACGAGGTGGTATAGGGCGTGCGCGCGTGGGGGCCGATGGTGACTTCGGCAGGCGGGGTTGTGCCGTGTTCCAGGTCCGGGAACGGCGCGTTCGCGAAATAGACGGTGCCTGCCGGACGCAGATCGCGGGTGGAGCCGAAGGCGACGGTGGAATCCACGTTCTTGGCGGCGCGGTAGACCCAGGAGCGTTCAGCGCGGTTGAACGGCATCTCCTCGCGGTCGAGGGCAAAGAAATACTGCCGGAAGAATTCGCCCAGATGCTCGAACAAATAGCGGAAGCGGGCGATTACCGGGTAATTGCGGCGCAGGGTGCTGGCGGTCTGGTTCTTGTCGTGGATGTAGATCGCAATCACCCACAACAGACCCGCACCCAGGGCGAAGATGAAGGCATAAGACAGGATTTCGAGCAGCGCCAGGACGGTGCTGGATATCTGGGACATGGTTTCCTTCGCTCCTTTGAGGCCGGGCTTGGGCCCGGCTTTTGAAATTCAAGACTGCGCCATTGCGGCTGAAATTGCAGCCGCGGGGCGGTCACATCCTCGGGAGCCGCAGCAGCAGTGTTCAGGATGCTGTCCCGGGACGCAACGTGCCGCCGCCCGGAAAGGTTCCGCCTGGCATTGATCTTGTTTCCGGAGTGTGCGGCAGGCGCGCAGAAGTTGTCCAGCCTTGAGAGCGGCGGGCGCCTGTGGCCCACTAATGTCTTGCCTTGGCGTGTTTTTGCAGCCTATCGACGGGAATGCGCCTGATCCCGTTCCTGATATCCCTCGTGGTGACGATTGCCGTCGCGGTCGGCGTGTTCAGGGTTTCGAGCGTTTACTTCCAGTCGGAAGAGGTTTCGCAGGCGGAAGGGCCGCTGTCGCTTTATCAAAGCTCCGTTGTCGCTGAGCTGGAGCGGTTTTCCCATCTGACGCATGTGCTGGCGCGGGATGCCTCTGTCATAGGTGCCGCCGGCGGTGATGACACCGGCACGCTGAACCTGCGGCTGGAAGACTTCGCTGCCAAGGCGGGGCTGGATGCGATTTACCTGATGGACACAAACGGAGTTGCCATCGCGGCCTCCAATTTCCGCCAGACCGGCAGTTTTGTCGGGCAGAACTACGCGTTCCGCCCCTATTTCCAGCAGGCGCTGCAAGGCGGGCAGGGGCGGTTTTATGCCATTGGCACCACAACCGGCCTGCCGGGGTATTTCATCGCCGATGCAGTGCGGGGTCCGGATGGAACGCTGGCGGGCGTGATTGCGATCAAGATCGGCTTTCAGCCGCTGGAGCAGAGCTGGAGCGGATCTGGCGAGCAGGTATTGATGGCCAATGAGGACGGGGTTGTGCTGCTGGCCTCAGACCCGGGCTGGCGGTACCGGGTACTGGCGCCGCTGTCGGAAGGGCAGCGGCAGCGTATCAAGGCGGCGCGGCAGTTTCCGGGCCAGGCGCTGGAACCGCTGGACTGGCAGGCGGGCGAGGGGCCGCGCGCGGTGATTTCCGGGCGGGAGCAGATACATCTGACGGCACCGGTCCCGCCGCACGGCTGGACCCTGCATTACTTTGCCAGCGGCGACCGGGCGGTGGCGCGCAGCTGGCTGGTCACCTCGCTGGTTGGATTTGCCGCGGGCCTTGCACTGATCCTGTTCCAGGTGCAGCGGGCGCGTCGGATCAGCGCCGCGCTGGCGCGGTCCGAACAGGAAGAGGCGCAGCTGCGCCGGGCCAACGAACTGCTGGCGGGCGAGATCGAGGACCGCCGCACCGCGGAACGGCGGCTGAAGCGCACCCAGGATGAACTGGAGCGCGCCAGCCGCCTGGCAGCTCTGGGCAGGCTGGCCGCATCGGTGACGCATGAGCTGGGCCAGCCGATTGCCGCCATGCGGAACCATCTGGTTGCCGCGGAGATCGCTCCGGGCAATTCCGCGGCGCTGCCAGCCAGGATCGGAGCGCTGGTAGACCGGATGGAGGGGATCACCCGGCAGCTAAAGTTCTTTGCGACTCCGGATGCCGAGAGCCAAACCGCGGTTGACCTGAACGCTGCGATGCGTGCCTCTGCCGCCCTGGTTGCCCCCAATCTTGAGGAGGCGGGGGCAGAGCTGCGGCTGGATCTGTGCCCCGGCCCGGTCAGCGTGCAGGGCAGCCGCCTGCGGATTGAGCAGGTGATGACCAACCTGCTGCGCAATGCCATTGATGCCAGCGATGACAGCGCGGCGCCGCTGATCGTGGCCCGCACCGGCGCCGAGGGGGGCGAGGCCTGGTTTGACATCAAGGACAATGGCCATGGCCTGGGCGAAGCCACGCTGGCTGATCTGCAGGAACCCTTTGTCACCACCCGCGAAAGCGGCCGGGGCATGGGCTTGGGCTTGGCGATCTCTGCCGGTATCGTGCAGGATCACGGCGGCACAATGACGGCCCGCAACAGGGACGCAGGCGGTGCGGTGTTCCGGGTCGCGTTTCCGGTCCGGCAAGCAGAGGAAGATCAGCCATGAGCAGTGCCCGGCCCTTCAGCATTCTGGTCATTGATGATGACAAGGCGATGCGCCAGTCGGTGGCGGAACTGCTGGAGGCTGCGGGCTGGCAGGTCACTGCGGCGGCACGGGCGGCGGCGGGGCAGGAGCGGCTGGCGGAGTTTCAGCCCGATGTCATCCTGTCCGATGTGCGGATGCCCGGCATGTCTGGGCTGGACCTGCTGGCCGCGCTGGATCCCGCCGCGCCGCCGCTGGTGCTGATTTCCGCCCATGGCGACATTCCGATGGCCGTGAAGGCGATGCAGGACGGCGCCTACAGCTTTGTCGAGAAGCCCTATGAGCCGCGCCGTCTGCTGGCGATCCTGCGCCACGCGGCCGAACAGCACCGGATGCAGCAAAGCAACGCGCGGCTGAAGGCGCGGCTGTTTGCACTGTCCGGGCTGGACCGGGTGCTGCTGGGGCAGTCGGCGCCGGTGGTGCAGCTGCGGCAGGATATCCTGGATCTTGCGGAGACCGGCACCACGGTTTTGATCGAGGGCGAGACCGGCACCGGCAAGGAGCTGGTTGCCCGCGCGCTGCATGATCTGGGGCCAAACGCCGATGCGCCGTTTCTGGCGCTGAACTGCGCCGCCCTGTCGCCCGCCACCTTTGAAGCGGAAATGTTCGGCACCGGGGATGGTTCCGGCGGGCGGCTGCTGGCGGCCTCGGGCGGCACGCTGTTTCTGGATGAGGTCTGTTCCTGTCCGCTGGAAGTGCAGGCCAAGCTGCTGCGGGTGATCGAGGATAAGCAGATCCTGCCCGCAGGCGGCCAGCTGCCGGTGCCGGTCAGCTTCCGCGTGGTATCTGCCACCAATGAGGACGTTGAATTGGCCGTGCAGGAGAACCGCCTGCGCAAGGATCTGCTGTTCCGCCTGAATACCATGGTGCTGACCCTGCCGCCGCTGCGCCAGCGCCGCGATGACCTGATGCTGCTGGCGGCGCATTTTCTGGCGCAGTTTGCGCAGCTTTACGAAACCGCCGTACCGGACATTTCCCAGGACGACTTGACGGCGCTGCTGGCACATGGCTGGCCGGGGAATGTGCGCGAGCTGCGCAGCGTGTGCGAGCGCCGGGTGCTGGCGGCGCGCCGCGGCGGCGGCACCATGGCTGAAGCCATCCGCATGGACCAGCCCCCGGACGATGTGCCGGACACCCTGCGCGAGGCGGTAGCCGCGTTTGAGCGCGAACTGATCGGCAAGGCGGTGAAAGCCCACGAGGGCCGCATGGATGCAGCGGCTGAGGCGCTGGGGATCGGCCGCCGCACGCTGAACGAAAAGATTGTCAAACTGGGCCTCGACAAGGACGCCCTTCTGTAGCCCGTGCACCTTGCGGAAATCCGCAGGGCGGCCCGCAAATGCCGCGCGGTTTCCTTCATAGGCAGGCGGCCCGCCGTCCCGGATACTCCCCCAATCATATCCGCATGTTTCTGGGAGGAGCACTGATGCGCACTTATCTCAAGGGGGCCGCACTGGCCGCCCTCACCGCCGCCTTTGGCACCGAAGCCCTGGCCACCGAATGGAACGTCTCCTTGTGGGGCAAGCGCCGGGCCTTTACCGAGCACGTCGAGAAACTGGCCGATCTGGTCAGCGAAAAGACCGGGGGCGAGTTCACCCTGAACATCAGCTATGGCGGGCTTTCGAAGAACAAGGAAAACCTCGATGGCATCTCCATCGGCGCCTTTGAAATGGCCCAGTTCTGCGCCGGCTACCACCGCGATAAGAACCCGACCATCACCGTGCTGGAGCTGCCGTTCCTGGGGGTGACATCGCTGGAGCAGGAAATCGCCGTCTCGCAAGCGGTCTACCAGCACCCCGCAGTGCAAAAGGATCTGGCCCGCTGGAACGCAACCCTGCTGATGCCTTCGCCGCTGCCGCAATACAATCTGGTCGGCACAGGCGATGTGCCCGGCACGCTGAAGGACTTTGAAGGGCTGACCGTGCGCGCAACCGGCGGTATCGGCAAGGCGATGGAAGCGGTCGGCGCGGTGCCCACCTCGATGTCGGCCACCGAGGTGCGCCAGGCAATGGACAGCGGCATCGTCAAGGCGGTGGCCTTTGCACCGCACGCGCATATGTCCTTTGGCACCATCGAAAACGGCACCTGGTGGACCACCAACCTGAACCCCGGCACGGTGAACTGCCCGGTGGTGGTGAATACCGATGCACTGGACAGCCTGTCCGATGAACATCGCGCGGCGCTGCTGGACTCAGTAGATGAGGCGCTGGCCCATTACGTTGATTTCTACAAGTTCAACTCTCTGGACACCTGGGAGCCCGCGCTAGATGCCGCCCGGATTGAGCTGGTGACCTTCCCGGATGCGGAAATCGCTGCATTCAAGGAGGCCGCCGCGGCACCGGCGGCCAAGGCGTGGATTGAGGAAAACGCCGCCCGCGGCCTGCCTGCGCAGGAACTTTACGATCTGGTGACAGGCCTGATCGCCGAAGGCAGCTGACCCTGCCGCGCCCCGCAGCCGCGTGCTGCGGGGCCACTGCCTTTTTTCCTGAAAAACTGATGGAGTCCCGCCATGGCCGGCTCATCCCTCGTGCTGACAGACGGCAGCCGTCTCAGCGCGCTTGACCAGAAACTCTACCGTTTGGAAAAGCCCCTTGCCCTGCTCAGCGGCCTGGCGGTGTTTTCCCTGATGCTGCTTGCCGTTGGCTCCGTCGGCGGGCGCAATTTGTTCAACAGCCCGCTGCCGGGTTACGTGGACTGGATCGAGCAGGCGATGCCGCTGATTGCCTTCATGGGCATTTCGTTCACCCAGCGCGACGGCGGCCATATCCGCATGGACATGCTGGTGGGCGCCCTCAAAGGCCGGGCGCTGTATCTGGCCGAGTTGCTGACCACCGCCGCCGTGCTGGTCCTGATGCTTCTGATGGTCTGGGGCAGCTGGGCGCATTTTCAGCGCAGTTTCGACTTTGCCGCGCCGTGGTGGAGCGCTGATAGCTCGATGGATATCTCGCTGCCGCTCTGGCCTGCGAAACTGCTGGCGCCGGTAGCGTTCAGCGTGCTGTGCCTGCGCCTTTCACTGCAGCTCTGGGCCTATGGCCGTGCTTTGCGCAGCGGCACGGACAGGCCCGTTGCCGTCCCGATGATTGCCGATGCCGCCACCCAGGCGGCGATGGAGGCGGATCACGTCTCCGGCCACGACAGCTGAGGAATTTCTGACATGGAACCGATTGAAATTGGGCTGATCGTTTCAGCCGGGCTGCTGGTGATGGTGATCCTGGGCATGCGGGTGGCCTTTGCCGCGGCTGCTGCCGGGATGATTGGCCTGATCTGGATTTTCTGGGCCAAGTTCGGCTATGATCCGGCGCGGTTCACCAAGGCGCTGACCATCGCGGTCAAGACCGCAGGCCAGGTGCCGCATTCCAAGGTGTCCAGCCAGGCGCTGAGCCTGATCCCGACCTTCATCCTGATTGGCTACCTCGCCTACTATGCGGGCCTGACCAAGGCATTGTTCGAGGCTGCCAAGCGCTGGATGGCCTGGGTGCCGGGCGGGCTGGCGGTCTCCACCGTCTTTGCCACCGCGGGGTTTGCCGCCGTGTCCGGCGCAAGCGTGGCGACCTCCGCCGTCTTTGCCCGCATCGCCATCCCGGAGATGCTCAAGATCGGTTATGACAAGCGCTTTGCCGCCGGTGTGGTGGCAGCGGGCGGCACCCTGGCATCGCTGATCCCGCCCTCGGCCATTCTGGTGATCTATGCGATCATCGTTGAACAGGATGTGGGCAAGCTGTTGCTGGCAGGCTTCATTCCCGGTGCGTTTTCGGCAGTGATCTATGGTCTCTTGATCGTTGGCATGGCGATGGTGATCAAGGACTTCGGGCCGCGCGTCACCGGTTTTACCTGGCGCCAGAGGTTTGCGGCTCTGCCGCCTGCGCTGCCGATCGTGTTTGTCGTCGTGACCATAATCTTCTTTGTCTACAACCCCTTTGGCGGCGACGCCTGGGGCACCCCGACAGAGGGCGGGGCAATCGGGGCGTTTGTGGTTTTCCTGATGGCCCTGCGCCACGGCATGCGCTGGCGGGAACTGAAGGATGCGCTCTTGGAGACCGCCAAGCTGAGCGTGATGATCTTCACCATCATCTGGGGGGTGCTGATCTATGTGCGGTTCCTGGGGTTCGCAGACCTGCCCGGTGCCTTTGCCGATTGGATCACCTCGCTGACCATGAGCCCGATGCTGATCCTGATCTGCATCCTCTTGGCCTATGCGGTGCTGGGGATGTTCATGGATGCAATCGGCATGCTCTTGCTGACGCTGCCGGTGGTCTACCCGGCGGTGATGGCGCTGAACGGCGGCGAGGCGGTTTCCGCCGCGGACAGCACCTTTGGCATGTCCGGCCCGATGTGCGCTATCTGGTTCGGCATCCTGGTGGTTAAAATGGCCGAGTTCTGCCTGATCACCCCGCCCATCGGCCTCAACTGCTTTGTGGTGGCGGGTGTGCGCGATGATCTGAGCGTGCAGGACGTGTTCAAGGGGGTGACGCCGTTCTTCATCGCCGATGCGGTGACCATCGCGCTGCTGGTGGCGTTCCCGGCGATTGTACTGTGGCTGCCGGGGCAGGTCTGACACGTCTTTGATGCGCTGAACCGGGCCGCCTGCTGCTGGGCGGCCCGGCTGATTTCAGCGGAAGGTCAGCCGGAAACAGGCGCCGCTGCTGGACGGGACAACACTCAGCGTGCCGCCGAGGGCCTCTGCCGTTGCCTTGACGATGTTGAGCCCCATGCCGGTGCCGCCGCTGTCCCGCCGGGTGGTGAAGAAGGGCTGCAGGATCTTGTCCGCGTTGCCTGCGCTGATGCCGGGGCCGTCGTCTGCGATCTGAAGACAGGTGGCGGTGCCGTCCTGACAGGCGGTCAGCACGGCCTGTTTGGCGCCGTTTTGCTGTGCGTTTTCCAGAAGATGGGTCAGGATGATCTGCAGGGTGCGCGCCGCGACCGGAAGCGGCAGGGTGCCGTTCTGCACCTTGACCGCAAGGGCCGGGAAGGCCTGCGAGATCTGCGCATGGATTTCGTTCAGGCAGCAGCTTCCTGCCATCGCGCTCTGATCCGCCAGGCTGAAGGCGCGCATGTTGGCCAGCAGGTCCTCCATCCGCTTGCCGCCCTTGTCCACGGTGTCGAGCAGCCGGTGTTTCTGGGCCGGTGGCAGATCGTCGTCGCGCAGCAGTTCTGCAGCGCCTTTCAAGGCGGTGAGCGGCGATTTCAACTCATGCGTCACATGGGCTGTATAGGTCTTCAGCGCGTCCTGCTTGCTTTGCAGGCGGCCGGTCAGAGACTGGAAGCTGCGGCTCAGGTCCTCGATCTCGCGGGTGCCAAGCTGGTCCGGCGGCTCCCACATCTGGCTGCCGTGGCCCGCCAGCTGGCTGCGCTGGATCAGCAGCTGGATCGGACGGGTGATGAAGCGCCAGAACACATAGCCGATGAGCATAGTGGACAGGGCAACAAATCCCGCGGCCTTGGCAAGGTTGAAGCGCTCGCCATAGAGAAAGCGGAAGATGTGGTTCGGGGTGCGGCTGAGGTAGACCACGCCGATCAGGGTCTGGTCCGCATAGACCGGCATCGCCACGAACACGCGCACGCGGGCGCCGCGGCTGAGAGTGTAAAGCGCGGGCGGCGCGTCCTCGCGCAGGCGGGTGCGCGCAACAGAGACGGTTTCGCCTGCCAGCGCGCCCTGCACCTCCTCCACATGGCCCAGAAAGGTGCCGGTTTCGGCGGTGCCTGCAAAGACGTTGCCGCGGGCGTCGAGAAACCGGTAGCCGGCCAGCGTCTGCGCCTGTGCGGCATTGGCAATGCGGGTCAGCGGGGTTGCGATCTTCCGGTAAGGGGCGCCCGCAGGACCAGAGAGCGGTTTTGCGTCGGGGCGGGGCGGCAGGACGGTTTCGCTGTTGACGGACAGCGACGGAAACACCGCGTGCTCGCCGGAGACGGCGCGCCCGCGGGGCGGTTCGGTGCCCGCCGCGCCTGCATAAAGCTCGGCATAGGCCGCCGACATCACCGCGGCCTGGGTCAGCAGGCTTTCCTCGGTCTGCTGCACCAGCTGGCTGTCGTAGAAGCGGAACAGGATCAGCCCGGCAAAGGGCAGGCAAAGGACCAGCGCCAACACCAGAAGCACCACCGCCCAGAGCCGTGGCCGCCATTTGCGGGTCAGCCCGTTTCGGGCCAGTGTGTTGCGATTCAGCCTGGCGTGCATGCGCCCATCCTGAGGCCGACGCCGTGCACGGTTACGATCCCCTCGGCGCAGCCCGCCTGCGCCAGCTTGGCGCGGATGTTGCGGATGTGGCTGTCGATGGTGCGGTCGGAGACATGGATGTTGTAGCCATACAGCGCATCCACCAGCTGCGCCCGCGACAGCACCCGGTCCGGGCGGGCCATCAGGGTTGCCAGCAGCCGGAACTCCGACCCGGTCAGGGACACTGGCACAGCGGCAAAACGGCAGAGGTGGCGCTCCGCATTCAACTCCAGGCTGCCCTGCGCCAGCACCGCTTCGGGCTGTGCCGGGGCGGCGGGGGCGCTGCGTTTCAGGATCGCCTTGATCCGGGCCACCAGTTCACGCGGTGAGAAGGGTTTGGTCAGATAGTCGTCGGCGCCCAACTCAAGCCCGACGATGCGGTCGATCTCGTCATCGCGGGCGGTGAGGAACAGGATCGGCACGTCGGAGGATTTGCGGATCTCGCGGCAGACTTCCAGCCCGTCCATTTCCGGCAGGCCGATGTCCAGCACGATCAGGTCGGGAGTCTCCTCCCGGCTGGCATTCAGCGCGGCGAGGCCGTCACTGGCAAAGAGCGTCTCAAAGCCTGCCTTTTCCACCGCGAAGCCGGTCACCTCAAGGATATCGGGATCGTCATCGACAACAAGAATGCGGGCTGGCATCAAATGGGGTCCTTCAATTCTGCCGCTGATAATAGGCTTGGATCCGCCACCTCCGAAAGCCCCATTCGCGCCAGTTGGTGATGGCGGTCTTGTAGAGGTCATAGTGCATTGCGCTGCCGCAGACCTGCTGTCCGGTTTCGGTTTCAAAGGCATGGACAGCGGGGTAGGCACCGGCACCGAGGCTGCAGATGTAGTATGTGTCCTGTTTCACCAGCGTACTGCCGTGGGTCAGGTTGTAGCGGGCGATGACCTCGGCGAAGTTCACGAAACCGCAGATGTAGAGGGTTCCTGCAAGGGCGGCAAAGCAGCGGCGCAGCAGCCAGGCATTGCCGTGGCCGCGGCGGATTTGCATCACGGTCAGAACCAGCCCTGCCAGCACCAGCGCCATCCAGATGAAGGCAGCAATCCGCAGGTAAGTCAGCGCATAGGCCCCGACATAATGATGCAGCCGGATGGCGGCGGTCAGCACCAGGAACATGTTCTGCGCCAGCCAGAGGTAGACCAGAGCGCGCAGGGTTCTGTCGGCGCCAGTCATGCTGCGCGTCACCAGCGTGAACACACCGGCCAGCAGTGCCGTCACCACCAGCGGATAGGATCCACGGTGGGCGTAAGAGGCATAGCTCATCCCCTCCGGCAGGGAGACGCCGCCGGTCAGAATGCCAAGATCCATCACCGTTTGGACCAGAAACAGCAGGTTGAACAGCACCAGCGAATTGCGCACCGAAACCGGGTTGATCAGAAAGGCGGCCCGGCTGGGGCCTGCCTTTTGCACGGAAACGGGCGGTGCTGCACTGCCCAGCCATGTCCCGCTGAGGTTGAGGCAGGGCCACAGCAGCGCTGCCATCACGGTCCAGAACAGGAGCCGCAGCCAGAATTCCAGCTCGAACAGGCGGCCCGGGTCCAGCTCTGCCAGAACCTCCTCCAGCACCGGGTTGGCGGCGGCCAGAAGCATCAGAAAAACCGCGCCCATGAGCAGCGGCAGCGCCATCGCTGCCGCCTGGCGGCGGGCGCCTGAGCTGAGGTCCGTGGCGGGCATGGCGCGGAATGCATCGCGCAGCAGCAGCGTGGCGCCGATGGTCGGCAGGCGCAGGGCGGTGCGCAGCGCCAGACGTTCGCTGGCGGCCTGGCCGTAGACCGCCCAGACCACAAGGCAGACCAGACCGCCGAGGCTGAACAGAACCGACAGGAACTGCAGCTCAATGGCGGCGGGCAGATTGCTGAGCACAGCAAAACCTGCCGCACCGGCCCATTCCCGGGCTGTTGGCCGCCGCGGTTTCATCGCCATGACGGCAGCAGAGAGGATCAGCGCAAAAACCGCAACCGAGATGCCTGCGGGCTGTTCCCAGAACAGCCAGTCGGCAACTGCAACCAGGGCCGCCAGAAGCGGTATCGCATGGCGGATCCGTAAAGCGGCGATGAGCGGCCCGCCGTCCCGCGGGCGGCGGTGCGGAGCCTGCGGCGGCCCGTCCGCCGTTTCCAGCCACCACCCATCCAGCCTGATGCTGTCGGGCACCCCGTGAATAACCAGTTCCTGCCTCATGTCCTGTCTCCTGCTCTCAAATCTCTTTGCCAGGCAGGATGAGGCCCGCGCTTGCAGCTTTGGCGTGCTGTCTCCGCAGGTTTCAGGGGGCTTTTGTGCAGATTTCGTGCAGGGATGAAGTGTCCGCTGCTTGCCTTTGAAGGGAGAGATTCCGCGGGCTTCCCCAGGGTATGCCTCTGCAGTTTTCGGCTGCGGGTGCAGCGGGCCGCCTTCTCGGCGCCGTCGCGGCAGGCCGAGACGTGCTGCAGTCAGCGGTCCATCTTTTGTTCCGCAAAGGCCCGGGCCGCGGCCACCGCCTGCTGGTCCGGGTCAACCCCGGTGAAACCCAGCAGGTAGCCTTCCAGCCGGGCGGTGCGGGCCTGCATCGGTTCGCGCACTTCCAGTGCATGATAGCCGCATTGCATGAAGTAAAGGATTCGGGCGCGGGCCTCAGCTTCATAGGCGGAGTAGTCGTGGCGTTCGAACATCGCCGTCACCGCAGCCAGCCGCTGCGCATCCGCCGCGTCGATCCGGTTGCGCACCTTGCCGTCGCGGCGCGACCATTCGCGGACCGCGAAGTCCAGGCTGGCGTCGAACAGGTCCGGGTCGACAAAACAGCGGAAGAAATTGCAGACCGCCCAGGAGATATTGGCGGCGGGCAGGTCGCAATGGTCGAGGATGGGCGCGGTGTTGCGCGCCTCCCAGTCGTCCAGCAGCGCCTCCAGAAGGTGTTTGCGGCTTTTGAAGTACCAGTAGAAGCTGGAGCGCGATACGCCGAGCCGTTCGCCGATCGCCAGCACCTTGACCCCGGCCACCCCTTCGCTGACCAGCAGGTCGCGGGCGACGTTCAGCCAGTCCTCCGGCGTGACCTTCACATGGCCGCTGAGGGGTTCCTTCTCGGGGTTGTCCCGGTGCAGCACAGGGGCGGCGCGTCTGGCCATGTCAGCTCTCCGGCGGGGCGCCGCCTTCTGCGGTGCGCTTGGCGATGAAGGCTTGCAGCGCTTCAGCGCGGGTTTCGTCCGTCACAGGCCGGGTATCATGGGCGAGGATCTCCTTCCAGACCCGGGTGGCACGCTGGCTGGCGTCCAGACTGCCGCGTTCGGTCCAGGTGCCGAAATTGGCATAATCATGCACCACGGGTTCGTAGAATTCCGTACTGTAGCGGTCCATGGTCTGGGGGGCGGCAAAGAAATGTCCCTGCGGCTCCACTTGTGTCAGCGCGCTGGCGTAGCCGATTTCCTCTGGTCCGGCCTGGGCGCCTGCGCAAAGTTCGGCAATCATGTTCAGGACTTCGGCGTCGGTGACCAGTTTTTCGTAGGAGACGGACAGCCCGCCCTCCAGCCAGCCGGCCGAGTGGATGATCACGGTGGCGCCGGCCATCAGGCAACCCCAGAGCCCCATCTGGTTTTCATTGGCCGCCTGCACGTCGTTGCAGTTTGACGCGGACCCGGCGGCAGAGCGCCAGGGCAGACCAAGGTGCCGCGCCAGCTGGCCTGCGGCCAGGGAGGCCTGGAAATGCGCGGGCGTGCCGAATGCAGGCGCGCCGGATTTCATGTCCACGTTGGAGGTGAAAGTGCCATAACAGACCGGCGCGCCGGGATTAGCCAGTTGGGTGAGAGTGAGCGCGGCCAGCACCTCCGCATGGCTGAGGGTGATGGCGCCTGCAACAGTGATCGGCGCCATTGCCCCCATCAGGGTGAAGGGCGTGATGATCGAGACCTGGCCGTGCCGTGCAAAGTCGATGAGGCCCTGCGCCATCGGAATGTCCAGCGTGCGCGGGCTGTTGGTGTTGATGATGGTGTAGCATCGCGGCTCGGCCTGGAACTCCGTGTCCGACAGCCCGCGGAAGTCGCGGATCATCTCGAAGCAGTCCATCACCTGCGGCGTCCCGCGCGAGAAGATGAAGGGGAACTTGTCGGTCCGGGTCATCTGCGCCTCAGTGGTGAAGTAATGGCGCAGATGGATGGGGACGTCCTGCGGTTCCACCTGGGGGGAGATCATGTGGAAGACGTCAAAATGGTGGGTGAGCTGCAGGTACTCAAGATAAGCTTGGGCGGAACCGGGGCGTCGGCCGCGTTCCAAGTCGGTGGCGTTTGGCGCACCGGCACCGGCCTGGAACACCAGGCTTCCCAGTTCCAGCGTGATGTCGCGGTCCCGTGCCCCGGCGCGGCAAGTGATCGAGCGGGGGGCGGTGGCCAGCGCCGCCTCCACCATGTCGCGGCCGATATAGACCATTTCGCTATCTTCATCGACGCGGGCACCGCCCTGGGCGTAGATCCGGCGCGCTTCGGGCAGCAGCACCTTCATGCCCAGCTCTTCCAGCATCTTCAGCGCGGTATCATGCATGTCCGCGATCTGATGCGCCGGGAAGACCTCCATTTGCGGGAAGGGGTTTTTCAGCTGGCGGTAGTTTGTGGTGCGCTGCGGGGCAGGGGCGGCGTCGCCCCCGCGTCCCCGCCGCCGGCGTCCGCGGGCGGCGCTGTCGTTTTCGATGGTCATGGCCTTAACCTCTCATCGCTGTGCCGGAGGGGTCGTAGGGGGAAGGTGCAATCACACGGGCGGCGCGTTCCTGACCCACGATGTGGACGGTCAGGTCTGTGCCTTCCGCAGCTGCCGCCCGGTCCACCATGGCCAGCGCCAGCGATTTACACGTGGTGTGGCCATAACCGCCGGAAGTGACAAAGCCGACGCGGGTTTCACCCTGCCAGACCGGCTCATAGCCGCTGGCGTCGGCGTCCGTGGCGTCCACTTCAAGGGTCACAACAACCTGACCCGGGCCGCCCGCGTCGCGTTCCTTCAGCGCGGCGCCGCGTCCGATGAAATCCTTGTCCCAGTCGATCCAGCGGTCCATGCCGGTCTGCGCCGCGGTGTAGCCTTGGGTGAATTCAGCGCTCCAGATGCCAAAGCTTTTTTCCAGCCGCAGGCTCAGGAGCGCGTTGAAGCCGACTTCGCGGAGGCCAAGGTCTGCACCGGCTTCCAGCAGGGTCTCGCGCAGGGTGATGTGCTCGGCAGCGGAGCAGTGGAGTTCGTAGCCCAGTTCCCCCGCGACCGACAGGCGGCCCACCTTGAGGTGCAGCATGCCGATGTCGAAGGTGCCGCAGCCCATGAAGGGCAGGTCTGCGATGGGGCCATCCGTCAGCTTTTCCAGCACCTTGCGGCTGTTCGGGCCGGAGAGGCTGAAGCCGGTGACGGCATCACTCACGTCGCGCACCTCTACACTTTCGCCCATGTGGTCCTGGAACCAGCGCATGTGCCATTCGCGCAGGTAGTAGCTGCCCATGATCCACCAGCTGCCGTCCCCCCAGTTGAACACGGTGAGGTCGCCCTTGAGGCGGCCCTCAGGCGACAGCATCGGCGCCAGTTTGGCGCGGCCCGGTTTTGGCAGTTTCGAGGCCATGAGGCGGTCGAGCCATGCCTCGGTGCCTGCGCCTGAGACCTCAAACCGGGAGAAGGCGGAGATGTCCAGAAGCCCCACGGCCTCGCGCACTGCCTTGCATTCCTCTGCGACGATGCCAAAGGCGTTGGAGCGTTTCAGGGTCGGGGTTTCGGTGAAGTCTAGCGACGGGGCGAAGTAAAGCGGGATCTCCAGCCCGTAACTGGCGCGCCAGCGGCAGCCAGCGGCGGTCATACCGTCATAGGCGGGTGCCTTTTTCAGCGGACGGCCTGCGGGCAGCTGCTCGTTCGGGTAGGTCATCACGAAGCGGCGGGTGTAGAACTGGCCGGTGGTTTCCTTGATGAAGCGCTTGTTCTGGGCGTAGTCGCCGAAACGCGCCACATCCATGCCGAACACATCCGCCTCCGGCTCGCCGTGGATCATCCACTCGGCCAGCGACTTGCCGACGCCGCCGCCCTGCAGGAAACCGGCCATCACGCCGCAGGCGCACCAGTAGCCGGGCTTGCCGCGCACCGGGCCCACCAGCGGGTTGCCGTCGGGGGCAAAGGTGAAGGCGCCGTTGACCCAGGTTTTGACCCCGGTGGTTTGCAGCGCCGGGTAGCGTTCGAAACCGAGGGTCAGCTCCCTTTCGATCCGATCGGGGTCTTCCTGCTGCAGCTCGAACCCGTATTCCCAGGGCGCGCCGTCCATCATCCAGTGCTGGTGGTCGATCTCGTAGATGCCCAGCAGAATACCCTTCTGATCCTGCCGCATATAGGTGAAGCCTTCGAGGTCCACGGTCATCGGCACCTCGAAGTCGAGCTGTTCCAGCGCGGGGATGGTGTCGGAGATCAGGTAGTGGTGGTTGAGCGGCGAGACTGGCAGTTCCACCCCCGCCATCCGGCCCACCTGCTTGGCCCAAAGACCTGCGGCATTGACCACATGCTCGGCATGGATGGTGCCCTTTTCGGTCACCACCTGCCAGCCGCCCTCCACCTGGTGCAGTTCCAGCACCCGGTTGTGCTCGATCACCTCGGCGCCGCGTTTCTTGGCAGCCCCTGCGTAGGCGTGCACGGTGCCGGTGGTGTCGACATAGCCCTCGCGGTCGGCCCACATGCCGCCGAGGATGCCCTCGGTGGACATGATCGGGCATAGCTCGCCAGCCTCCTGGGGGGTGATCAGGCGGCAGTCGTCGATGCCGATCGACTGGAAAGTGCGGTAGGCCGATTGCAGCCATTCCCAGCGGTCCGGGGTGCCTGCCAGCGTCATGCCGCCGGTCATATGCATGCCGACGGACTGGCCGGATTCCTGTTCGATCTCGGACAGGAGGTCGATGGTATAGGCCTGCAGCGAGGCGATGTTGGGATCTGCGTTCAGCGCGTGGAAGCCGCCCGCCGCGTGCCAGCTGGACCCTGCTGTCAGCACCGAGCGCTCGATCAGGCAGACATCACTCCAGCCGAATTTCGCCAGGTGGTAGAGGACAGAGGTGCCGACAACACCGCCCCCAATGACAACGGCACGATAGTGCGACTTCATGGCTTTGCTCCCTGTCTGCCGTCACCGGGCAGGCGGGGATCTCCCCCGAATCCGCCCTTTGGACATTTCTGTCCAATTCATCGGCGATCCTGGACAGTCTTGTCCAGAGAAAATTTCAGGGTCTCACGCGAGGATGCTATTTGGCGGGTGTGCCGCTACTGACCTGGTTTTCCGCCCAGGTGCCGGTGCGCAGGGTTTGAGCGGCAAACCTTCCCGGGCCGGTGCGCCAGGGCAGGGCGGATTCCAGCCACAGGGCCTTGCGCAGGCTGACCTGCCAGCCGCGCTGCGCGCCGTCAAAGCCTGCCAGCTCCGGGTGGTTCTCCTCCAGCAGCTCCACCGTGCCGGTCAGCAGCAGAAGGCTGCCGGTCTCGAAATCCGGGAAGGCCAGGCCTGCGCGCGGGTTCAGCAGGAAATTTCCCAGCGTGTTGAAGTGGTTGTTGCCGCGAAAATCCGGGATGGTGAGGGTCTTGCCCGCCACCCGGACAAAGCCGGGCCGCCCGCCGCGGTGGGAGACATCGACGCCTTCGCGTTCCGGGTCCGCGGCGGCGGGGATGTGGCTGGCGACAAAGAATGTGTCGGCCTTGTCGATCAGCGCGCTGTGCTCCGGCGGAAGGTCAGTAAAGGCCTGCGGGGTGGCGGGCACGTCATCAGCGGGGATCAGATCGCGCTCCTGGATATACTGCGGGCAATTGCCAAAGGACTGATCCACCCGCAGGGTGAAGCTTGCCGGGCTTGCCGAAACCACGCGCCCGTTGAGCCGGTTGCGGCGGCGGCTGTGCAGCTCAATCCCCAATAGCCCCAGCGGTGCGCCCTCGCGGATGGCGGCCTGGACCGGGTCCCCCGCAGTTCCATTCAGCGTTACTTGCAGGTGCTCCGGGTCGGGCGAGACGGCAAATCCGGGGGCACCGCTGAGCAGGCTGGCCCAGGGCCAGCCGTCCGCGTCCACTGCACCGGCGGCGAGGAACGGCAACTGGGCGAAGAACTCCCGGTGCTCCTCAGGCATGAAGGGGCGGATCATCCGGCGGCCCAGGGTTTCTGCCATGTCGCGCTTGCCCGCGCGGCGCTGCATTTCCTGTTCGCCTGCGTGGAAGGGCGAGGGGCTGTCTGCGTCATGGGGCATTGGAGCCTCCTTTAGCTGGAGCGGTGCGGCGGCGGCCCGGTGGACCGCCGCCGGCGGGATCAGGCAGCCAGCCCAACCTTGGTTGCGGGCATCGGCTTGAAGCCTTTCAAAGCTTCGATGTTTGCCAGCAGGGCGCGGACGTTGGGGTAAGGCTCCAGCGAGATGCCGCCCTCCGGCGCGTGGGCGATGTAGGAGTATGCTGCCACGTCAGCGATGGTGGGGGTGTCGCCGACCAGGAAGCTGCGGCCCTCCATATGGGCGTCGATCTTGCCCAGCACACGGGCCGCAACGGTTGCGCAGAAGTCTGCATCCAGCGGAGCATTGAAGACGTTGATCAGCCGCGCCGCCGCCGGGCCAAAGGCAATCTCGCCTGCCGCAAGGGTCAGAAACTTCTGCACCTCGGCCTCTTGGACCGGATCGGAGGGCAGCCAGGACGGCGCGTATTTGCGGGCGAGGTAGACCAGGATCGCGTTGGAATCGCTGATGACGGTCTCACCGTCCTCGATCACCGGCACCTGGCCTGCGGGGTTCAGCGCCAGGAAGGGCGGCTGTTTGTGCTCGCCGCCTGCGAGGTCGACGTTCACCACCTCATGGGCGAGGCCGGTGAGGCTGGCAAACAGCTCCACCCGGTGGGCGTGGCCGGAGAGGGGAAAGCTGTGGATGCGGATCTGATGTGCCATGTCTGGGGTCCTTTGCTGCGGCAGGGGCCGCTGGTTTCTGAAGACACCCGGTAGATACACCGTGCCTAGCACGGCGATAATATTCCAATTCATGGAATGATTATGTATATATCGTTCATAACTGATGCCGGAGGCCCTGGGATGGACAAGCTGGACTGCATGCGCGCCTTTGCCGCCGTGGCGGCGCAAAGCTCCTTTACTTCCGGCGCACGGCAGCTGGGGATCAGCACCAAGCTGGCCAGCAAGTATGTCGCCCGGCTGGAGGTGCAGCTGGGCGCGCAGCTGCTCAATCGCACCACCCGCAAGGTGACGCTGACAGATACGGGCCGCGCCTATCTGGAGCGCTGCCTGCCGCTGCTCGCGCAGTTCGACGAGCTGGAGGACGTGGTGCAGCTGCGCCAGCAGGAGCTGGCAGGCCCCATCCGCATCACCGCGCCTACTGGTTTCGGCAGCCGGGAACTGGTGGAGGCACTGCAGCCGTTCCAGCAGGCGCACCCCAAGGTGTTGGTGGAGCTGGTGCTGTCCGACCGGCATCTGCCGATGCTGGAGGAGGGGGTGGATCTGGCTGTGCGTTTTGGCGCCCTGAAGGATTCGACGCTGGTCGCCCGCAAGCTGTGCGGCATGCGGCTGGTGGTGGTGGCCTCGCCCGGCTATCTGGCCACGCATGGCGAACCGGCCGAGCCGGAGGCGCTGGCCACCCACAATTGCCTGCTGCAGATGACCTCGCCGCAGCCCGATGCCTGGGTCTTTGGCCAGGGTGCTGCGCAACGGACCGTCACCGTCAGCGGCAGCTTCCGCGCCAACTCCCCCCGGGCGGTGGCGCATATGGCCGCCAGCGGGCTCGGCATTGCCCGCTGCCCGCATTACACCGCGCTGCCGTTCCTGCGCGACGGCAGGCTGCAAGTGCTTTTCGAACAACAGGAAACTGACCCGGCAACGCTTTACGCCGTTTATCCCTCCAGCCGCCACCTGACGGTGCGGATCCGGGCACTGATTGATCATCTGGCAGGTTGCTTCGGACAAGGCTTTTCAGCCTGAGAACCTGCTGCTTCTTTCTGGTGACCAATACCCCGGGGAGCGCGAGGGGCCGGCCCCTCGCATCTGCAGCAAGGCCATTATCATGCATCTGCAGCAATTCGGGCAACAATATTGCCCTATATATTTTATGCTTGAAATATATATTCAAGCCTGCGTAGGCTGATCCCGAGGGCTGGCGCAAGATCAGCCGCGACGATGCCGGCTGTGGCGGGTCTTGGCTTCTGCCGGGGCGGCGTTAAAGTCGCAAGCATTTGATCAAGAACCCAGGCCCCCAAGGGCCGGTCATATTCTGGGAGGAAAGACGTAATGAAGACCATTCGGATGCTTGCAATGGCGGCTGCGATTCCGGCGCTGGCTGTTGCAGCCCAGGCGGATACCAAGATCGGTATGATCACCACATTGTCCGGCGGCGGCGCCGGGCTGGGCGTGGATGTGCGCGACGGTTTCATGCTGGCGATCGAACAGGATGGCCGCGAGGGTGTCGAGGTGGTGATTGAGGACGATCAGCGCAAGCCCGACGTGGCGGTGCAGATCGCCGACCGGATGATACAGTCCGAGAAGGTGGACATCCTGACCGGCATCATCTGGTCGAACCTTGCGATGGCGGTGGTGCCTGCGGCAACCGCGCAGAACGTGTTCTACCTGTCGCCGAACGCCGGCCCCTCGGCGCTGGCGGGCAAGCGCTGCCATCCGAATTACTTCAACGTCGCCTGGCAGAACGACAACCTGCACGAGGCCGCGGGCGCCTATGCCAACGAGGCAGGGCTGAAGAACAGCTTCATCCTGGCGCCGAACTACCCGGCGGGGCAGGACGCTCTGACCGGCTACAAGCGGATGTATGGCGGCGAACTGGCGGGTGAGATCTACACCAAGCTGGGCCAGACCGATTATGCCGCCGAAATCGCGCAGATCCGGGCGTCCGGAGCCGACTCGGTCTATTTCTTCCTGCCCGGCGGCATGGGGATTTCCTTCCTCAAGCAATATGCGGGCAGCGGCGTGGACCTGCCGGTGGTGGGACCGGCGTTCTCCTTTGACCAGGGCATCCTGCAGGCGGTCGGCGACGCGGCGCTGGGGGTGAAGAACACCTCGCAGTGGAACAAGGACATCGACAATGAGGCCAACGCTGAATTTGTTGTGTCCTTCCAGGAGAAATACGGCCGCCTGCCGTCGCTTTATGCCAGCCAGGGCTTTGATACCGCCAACCTGATCCTGAGCGCGCTGGACAAGGCGGAGGTGTCTGATCAGGACAGCTTCCGAGCGGCGCTGAAAGCGGCGGAGTTCGCATCGGTTCGCGGTGATTTCAAATTCGGCGACAACCACCACCCGATCCAGGACATCTATGTGCGTGAGGTGATCAAGGAAGGCGACGTCTTCACCAACAAGATCATCGCCACCGGCCTGAGCGATCACGCCGACGCCTACGCGGCCGAGTGCAAGATGTAAGACCTGACCCGGACGGGGGCGCCTGAGGTGCCCCCGCACACGGCAAGACTTCCCCTTCGGAAAATCAAATGACGTATATTCTAGTTCTGGAGCAGATCCTGAATGGGCTCCAGCTCGGGATGATGCTGTTTCTAATGGCAGCCGGGCTGACGCTGGTGTTCGGGGTGATGGGGCTGATCAACCTGGCCCATGGCTCGCTCTATATGGTTGGCGCCTTTGCCGCCGCGGCAGTGGCGGGCTGGACCGGATCGTTCCTGCTGGCGCTGATTGCAAGCCTGGCCGCCGCCGCGGCGGCCGGCGCGCTGATGGAGCTGGTGGTGATCCGGCGCCTCTACCGGCGCGACCATCTGGACCAGGTGCTGGCGACCTTTGCGCTGATCCTGATCTTTTCCGAAGGCACCCGCTGGCTGTTCGGTTCTTTCCCGCTGTTCCTGGACGTGCCGTCCTACCTGTCGGGGCCGGTGAGCCTGCCGGGGGGCATTCAATATCCGCTGTACCGGCTGACGATCATCTTGATCGGCTTGGCCATTGCCGCCGGGCTGTTCCTGCTGATTGCGCGCACGCGCATCGGCATCCAGATCCGGGCGGGCGAGGCCGACCGGGAGATGATTGCCGCGCTTGGCGTTGATATTTCCAAGCTCTACACGCTGGTATTTGCGCTCGGCGCGGCGCTGGCCGGGCTGGCAGGCGCGCTGGTGGGAGCGATCCAGTCGGTGCAGGTCGGCATGGGCGAGCCGGTGCTGATCCTGGCCTTTGTGGTGATCGTGATCGGCGGCATCGGCTCCATCAAAGGCGCGTTGGCCGGGGCGCTTCTGGTGGGGATGACCGATACGCTGGGCGGTGTGTTCCTGCCGCAGCTGTTTGCAGTCTTCATGGACCCGGCCAGTGCGGCCTCTGCCGGGGCGTCGCTGGCCTCGATGCTGATCTATATCCTGATGGCGGCGATCCTCTTGGTGCGCCCCTCTGGCCTTTATGGAGGGAGCGCATGATGCTGACGCGCGAGAGCCTGCTCAATTGGGCGATGATTGCGGCGCTGCTGGTCGTGCCGCTGGCCGCCTGGAGCCTGGATGAGCCGTTCATCATTACGCTGGCGACCAAGGCCGCGATCCTGGCGCTGGCCGGGGTTGGGCTGAACATTGCCCTAGGGCTTGGCGGGCTGATCAGCCTGGGCCATGCGGCGTTTTTCGGAATCGGCGGCTATGCCATGGGCATTCTGGCCGCCCATGCCCAGAACTATGAGCCGCTGTTTGAGTGGCCGTTCCTGTTTGAGGGCAGCAACCAGATGCCGCTGATCTGGCTGGTGGCGGTAGTGTTCAGCGCGCTTGCGGCGCTGGTGATCGGCGCGCTGTCTTTGCGCACTTCGGGCGTATATTTCATCATGATCACCCTCGCCTTCGGGCAGATGCTCTATTACTTCGCAATCAGCTGGAGTGCCTATGGCGGCGAGGACGGGCTGTCGATCTGGGTGCGGAATGAATTCCCAGGACTCAACACCCTGGATCCGATCCAGTTCTTTGCCATTGCCTATGTCATCCTCTGCCTGGCGCTGGTTTTCGCGGCGCGGCTGGCGCGCTCACCCTTCGGGCTGGCTCTGGCGGCGGCGCGGCAGAATGAGGACCGGGTGCAGGCGGTGGGCCTCACACCGTTCGTCTTACGGCTGACGGCCTTTGTGATTTCCGGCGCCATCACCGGGCTGGCGGGGGCGCTGTTTGCCGATTTGAACCGGTTCGTCAGCCCGACCATGCTCAGCTGGCACACCAGCGGCGAGATCATGATCTTTGTGATCCTCGGCGGGGTCGGGCGGCTTTACGGTCCGGTTGCCGGTGCCGCGCTTTACATTCTGCTGGAGCATCTTCTGGGCGGGATCAGCGATTACTGGCAGATTTTCCTAGGTGTGCTTCTGCTGCTCATCGTGCTCTTTGCCCGCGGCGGGTTGATTGGAGCGCTGGCTGGACGGGAGAAGGCACATGGCTGATGTGGTTCTGAAAACCGATAGGCTCAACAAGTGCTTTGGCGCGCTGAAAGCAAGCAGCGATGTTTCGCTGGACCTGCGGTCCGGAGAAATCCATGCGCTGATCGGGCCGAACGGGGCGGGCAAGTCCACTCTGATCAAGCAGATCGCGGGCAACCTAGTGCCGGACAGCGGCACGGTCGAGCTGCTGGGGCAGGATGTGACCGCGCTGGATACGGTGGCGCGGACGCGGATGGGGCTGGGGCGGACGTTCCAGATCTCCGCACTGGCGATGGAATACACGGTGCTGCAAAACGCGGTGCTGGGCGCGCTTGGCGGGCGGGGCCGGGTCTTCCATTTCTTCCGCAATGTGATGAAGGACCCGGAACTGCTGGAGACCGCCCGCACCGCATTGGAGCGGGTCGGGCTGACACAGGACGCAAACCGCCGTACCGCGGATCTGTCGCACGGCCAGCGCCGCCAGTTGGAGGTGGCGGTGGCGCTGACGCTGAAACCCAAGTTGTTTCTGATGGATGAGCCGATGGCGGGTCTGGGCACTGCCGGGTCCAAGGCGCTGACCGGGTTCCTCGATGGCTTGCGGCAGGAGGCTCCGATTCTGCTGGTGGAGCACGACATGGATGCGGTCTTTGCCCTGGCGGACCGGATCAGCGTGCTGGTCTACGGCCAGATCATCGCCACCGGCACCGCGGACGAGATCCGCGCCAATGCCGAGGTGCGCCGCGCCTATCTGGGAGAGGAGGATGCCGCATGAGCCTGCTGTTATTGCAAGGGGTTGAGGCCTCCTACGGACCGGCGCAGGCGCTGTTCGGCGTCAGCCTGGAGATCGGCGAGGGCGAGGTGGTGGCGCTGATGGGCCGCAACGGCATGGGCAAATCCACCACCATCAAGACGATTTGCGGGATGCTGGCGGCCTCCAAGGGGGAGCTGACGTTCGACGGCCACGACCTGCGCCAGCTGCCGTCGCACAAGATCGCCCGGCTGGGAGTTGGTCTGGTGCCGGAAGGCCGGCGCTGTTTCGCGCCGCTGACGGTGGAGGAGAACCTGATTGCCGCGGCCTGTCCCGGCCCTTGGGATATGGCCAGGGTGGCAGAGCTGTTTCCGCGGCTGGAGGAGCGCCGGACGCAGGCCGCCGGATCGCTTTCGGGCGGGGAGCAGCAGATGCTGACCATTGGCCGCGCCCTGATGACCAATCCTCGGCTGCTCATTCTGGACGAGGCAACCGAAGGCTTGGCGCCGGTGGTGCGGCAGGAAATCTGGGCCGCCATTGCCCGGCTGAAGCGCGAGGCGGGCCTGTCGATCCTGGTGGTGGACAAGTCGCTGAAGGAGCTGTCCGCCGTCGCCGACCGCGCGGTGATACTGAACAAGGGCAGCAACGCCTGGGAGGGCCGGATAGGTGAGCTGCCTGCGGATATTGCGGACCGGTTCCTGGGGGTCTAGGTAAGCGGTCTGTAATGAGACTTATGTTAAGTTAGATCCGTTCCCCCGCATTGTGAATTTCCCCCGGCTGATGCCGGGGGAACTATGTTCAAGCGCTCATTCGGTGCGGTTCTCTGGCGAACTCTTGGGCCGGGGCTGAACCGCTGCCGCCCAGGTCAAAGCGGCCAACAACGTCCGTCAGGCTTTGTGATTCATTCTGCAAGAGCTGGCTGGCTGCCGCGGCTTCTTCGGACATGGCTGCGTTCTGCTGGGTCATATTGTCCAGCTGATGCATGGCGCCGTCGATTTTCTCCAACCCTTCGGACTGGATGCGGACGCCGTCAGCGATTTCAGTCACCAGCCCGGAAACGGCTGAGACCTGCTCGATGATGCTGGTCAGCGCATCGCCTGCGCGGCCCACCATGGCAACGCCATTGGCAACGTGTTCTTCACTGGCGGAGGTCAGCCCCTTGATCTGCCCTGCGGCATTGGAGGCGCGTTGCGCCAGTGCGCGCACTTCAGAGGCGACCACGGCAAAGCCTGCCCCGGCGGGACCCGCTCGGGCGGCTTCGACGCCCGCGTTCAGCGCCAGAAGGTTGGTCTGGAAGGCAATGTCGTCGATCATGTTGATGATTTTGGAAATCTCCGCCGAGGCTTCCTGAATCTGATCCATTGCCGCCACCGCCGAGGTTACTACATCGGTGCTTTGCTCTGCCTCGCTGCGGGCGCCGCGCATAGTCTCGTCCATCCGGCCTGCCCGGTCGGCGGTATTGCGGATGCCACCGGTCAGCTCGCGGATGGCGCCTGCGGTTTCTTCCAGTGTCGCTGCCTGGCTCTCGGTGCGATGCGCCATCTCAGTTGCTGCGCCGCGCTGTTCCTCTGAGAAACGGCCGACGTTTTCTGCAGCATCGACAACCTCGCCCATAGAGCCGCGCAGGCGTTCCAGGCTGCGGTTGAAGTTTTCCCGCAGGGTTTCGTAGTGCCCGTCGAATGGCGCCTGGATGTCGCAGGCCAGGTTGCCGCGCTGCAGTTCTGACAGGGCCGCGCTCATGCTTTCGACTACGGCGGCGGTATGGCGGGCAGCCTCTACTTCGCGGGCTGCGGCCTCATCGGCGTCCTTCAGCTTGCCGCGGAAGGTGTCGAGGCTGCGGGCCAGATCGCCAAGCTCATCACCGCGGGCGAGGCCCTGGATTTCAGAATTGTAATCTGCATCGGCCAGCGCATTGGTGGCTTCGCGCAGAGCGTGGATCGGACGGGTGACGCTGCGCGCCGCCAGCCAGGAAACACCGATCGCGGCCAATAGCGCCGCGCCGATCATGGCAGCCGCAATCAGGCGGATACGCTCGACAACGGCAAAGGCGGTATGTTCGTCGGTTTCCAGCACCAGCGACCAGTCGAATCCGGGCAGGCCCAGCGGCACCACCTGGGCAATGGCGCGTTCACCAAGCGAGGAAGGAACTCCTTCAAATTGGCCTGCCTCATGCGATTTTGCGGCCTTGATCTGCGGTGTTTCCGGCAGTTTCAGCAGTGCCGGGAACAGGCCCCCAACCGAGGACGGGCTGCGCGCCACGCCATCGCTGCTAACCACATAGATGTTCTGATGGGTGCCGCCGGACAGGTTGCTGGTCAGCGCCTTGACGACGCCATCGGTGCCGAGCTGGATGGCAATCACCCCGGCGATTTTACCGTTCTTGGCAAACACTGGTGCGGCCATGAAGGCTGCGGCGTCCGGACTGTGGCTGTAAGCGGAAAAATCTGCCACCGCGATTGTGCCTGCTTCTGCCTCCAGCGCTGCCTGGAACACCTGCGACAGGCCGCTGTCAGGCGTTTCCTGAACACCGGTCATGAAATCGTCCTGCTTTTTCACCGAATAGACTACCTGCCCGGCGGGGGTGATCAGATACAGGTCCTGATAGCCGTTGAGGCGCAGGCTTTGCAGGAAGGTGGGGTGATAGGTGACATGCGACTGGTTGTAGTAGGAACCGTCGCCCGCATCTGTCAGCTCCTCCCGCCGGTCCTCAGCGTTGGGGTTTCCGGCGGCGTAGGTCTGCTTGAGATACGCAACCGGGTCGTCTTCCTCGACCATGCCGATCACCCGCTCGAAATTGCTGATGGCGCGGAACACCGCAGGCTGCCCTGCCAGGCTGGAGAGGTCGGAACGCGCGGCCTTGATCAGGAAGCCAAGCGCCTGGGCGCCGGATTTGGCCTCGATCTTCTGGGCGGCAAAGGCGTTTTCTCGGATGCTGCGCTCTGCCATGGAATAGACCAGAACGGACACGGTGACGAGAAACACACCCGTCAGCGCAACCATGATCAGCGGCAGTTTCAGTTTCAGCGGCAGTTTCGTTAGTCGGGGCATTGGCCAGGGTCTCCTGCAGTCTGCGGCGCCCGGTCGCACCGGGGCCTGAAGGAGTCATAGTCTGGAAAGTCCTGATAAAGTGTGTACCGCAAATAGGCCGCAAATGAAGTTTTCCGGAATCTTTGCGTATTTGATGCCGCAAATTTGAATCGTGTGCCAATCCGGCCGGAAAGATGCCTGAAGCACTTATTTTTAAGGCCCTACTAGTGCGTTGAGTCAGGAAATGCGCTGCGGGAATGACGCAAACTGTCAGGTCTGAACATATTCACATTCCGTAGTTTTGCATCCGCAAGACGTTCGCTTTAGCCGGTCGTCGGAAAGGCCCGTGGCGGGTTTTCAAGTTGTCATTCATGTTAAACCAAACCAAAAATCACTCATGGACAAAAAAGACCGTGAAATTCTGAGGCTGATACAGGCCAATGCCCAGCTGACCGCTGAAGCGATCAGCCAGGAGGTCGGCCTGTCAGCGCCCGCGGTGCAGAAACGGCTGAAGAAGCTGCGTGACACCGGGGTGATCGAAAGGGAAATCGCGATCCTGTCGCCGTCCAAGATGGGCCGGGAGATGACGGTGATCGTGCAGGTTGTGCTGGAGCGTGAAAGCCGGATGCATCTGGACGCCTTTAAGCGCAAGATGCGCAAGGCGCCGCAGGTGCAGCAGTGTTACTACACCACTGGAGAGGCGGACTTTATTCTGATGGTGATTGTGAAAGACATCAAGGAATACGAAGCCTTCACCCAGGAGTACTTCTTTGATGAATCCAACGTCAGCCGGTTCACATCTTCTGTGGTGATGGATCGGGTCAAGGTGTCGCTGGACATCATTTGAACAGTTTCGGCTCAGGTCCGGGCAAGTAGCGCATCGGCCGCCGGGAGGGTGTGCGCGGCGGTCAGCGTGTCCAGAAACAGCTTGGTGATGCGGTTCACCGCAGGGCGTCTGCGGGTGACAGCCGCAAATTGGCTGCGGTAGCGGATCTCCTCGGGCAGCACTGCTTTCATCAGTCCTTTTCGGATATAACCCTCGGCCATATGGTCCGGGAGGAACCCCAGATAGCTGCCGGACATGATGAGGATCGCCAGTGCCTGTTCATTCTGCACTTTCGCGGCGCGGCGGAAACCCAACGTCTGACCAACATGCAAGTTAGGGGAGTTCACCCGGATTCCCGCATAGTTCATTGCCTGCACATCCGACAGGCTCAGAGCGGATAGGTCGCGGTCCATGAACGGGTGCCCCTTGCCGCAGTAAAGGAACATGTTTTCACCATAAAGCGGCATGTAATCAAGGCTGGGGGACGGCCGGTGCAACGCAAGAATGCCAATGTCGAGCTGGCCGCTGATCACCTTGGTTTCGATCACGTTGGGCGGCTCCAACGATAAATCGATTTCCACCGCGGGGGCGGCTTTGTTGAAGGCCCGGATGCCGCCCGGGACGAAGGCTTCCGGATTTGAGGCGCATTGATCGAACAGCGCAATCCGGATGGTTCCGGCCAATTGCTGCTTGATTTCATTCACCTCGGCGCGGAAATCCGCCACAGAGATCAGCAGCCCTTCGGCGGAGCGCAGCACCTTGGCGCCATCGTCTGTCAGGGAGAAACCTGCGGGCCCCCGGTTGCAAAGCTTCAGGTCCAGCCGCAGTTCAAGGTCAGCAATGTATTTGGAAATCGTCGATTTGCCGATGTTCAGTTCGCTTTCGGCGGCAGCCAGACCACCGCTTTCGGCCACTGCCTTGAACACGCGAAGTAATTTCAGATCGGCGTCTGCGACATGTTTGAGATGGGTTTTGCGGGCCATTTTAAAGTTCGATAAATGTGAAACCTTGAGCTCAATAGTTTACATTCTAGAAACATAGAACGCAATGTAGCCTCCCGCAGACCAAGGCTGGAACCGGCTGGCAGATGTGCTGTGGAGGGCGCGCCGCCCCGGACCTTGGGACCCAAGATGACAATACGGGAGGAAGTTATGTCATTTCTCAAGAAGGTCTGCACGCTGACTGCGGCCGTTTCTGCTGCCGCAATGCTGACCACCGGCGCTGTTTCCGCCAAGAACTTCAAGATCGCCGTGGGTGACGGCGCTGGCAGCTCGCAAGAAGGCACCGGCAAGTTCTTTATCGAGGCGCTGGAAGAAAAATCCGGCGGCAAGCACACCGGCACCATGTTCCTGAACGGCCAGTTGGGCTCTGAGCAGGACACCGTGAACGAGGCCGCAATCGGCACCTTGGACATGTCGCTGCTGGCAATCAACAACGTCACGCCGTTCTCGCCGACCGTCGGCGTGTTCACCCTGCCTTATGTGATCCTGTCGCTGGAAGATGCGGAGAAGCTGACCCAGGGCCCGATCGGCCAGGAGCTGACCGAAAACACCATCCGGGACGCCGGCGTGCGTATCCTGGCCTGGACCTACACCGGCTTCCGCCGTCTGACCAACTCCAAGAAGCCGGTCACCACCGTGGCTGACCTGCAGGATCTGGTCATCCGCGTTCCCAAGAACGAAATCATGATCGAGACCTACAAGTCCTGGGGCATCAACCCGACTCCGATGGCCTGGTCCGAGACTTTCACCGGCCTGCAGACCAAGGTTGTTGACGGCCAGGACAACCCCTACACCACCATCAACGCGATGAAGTTCTACGAAGTGCAGGAATATGTGACCAACCTGCGCTACATCTTCTCGATCGAGCCGCTGATCGTGTCTGAGGCAGTGTTCCAGGACCTGTCCGAAGAAGACCAGCAGATCCTGATCGAGGCGGGCAAGGAAGCGACCGTGAAGTCGGCTCAGTTCCTGCGCGACATCGAGGCCCAGATCAAAGAAGAACTGCTGGCCAAAGGCATGCAGATCGATGATCCGGCAAACGACGAAGCCGAGTTTATCAAGCTGGCGACCGAGGCAGTCTGGCCGCAGTTCTATGACTCCATCGGCGGTGTCGAGAAGCTGAACACCGTGCTGACCACCATTGGCCGTGATCCGGTTCAATAAGACTCTGACAGACCTATAAAAATAACGAAGCAGCGCCGCGGCGCTGCTTCGCACAGGGGAGGAGTGCATCATGTTCTGGAAATTCCTGGAAAATATAGAAAGCTATATCTGCCGAATATTGCTGTCCGGCTTTGTCATTCTGCTGTTTGTGCAGATCGTTTCGCGCGAGGTGTTCGGCCATTCGTTTTCATGGATCGAAGAGCTGTCGGTCTACATGTTCGTCTGGTTCGTCTACTTTGGTGCCAGCTATGCCGCGCTGAAAGGCGCGCATAACCGGGTCACCTTCCAGTTCAAGTTCCTGCCTGCGGGCTGGATCAAGTACATTGAGGCCTTTGCCGACCTCTTCTGGCTGTTCTTCAACTGCTATTTCCTGTGGCTGGCCACCGATTTCGTCTTCAACAAGATGAACAAGTTCTGGAAGTCGCAGACCTTGGGCATTGAGATGAAATACATCTACATGGTGCTGCCCATTGCCTTTGCGCTGATGACGATCCGCATTTTGCAGGTGAATTACCGCAAGCTGATCCGCGGCGAAGATATCCATGATCCAGACCAGATCGACCTTGATGAAATCAAGGCCGCCGCTGGCGTGGACAAGCGCACGTAACCGGGAAGGGACAGGACTATGGAAACCGAAATCGTCACGATCCTGTTTGGATCCTTTCTGCTGCTGCTGCTTTTGGGTGCGCCTATCACCGTCGCGCTGGGGGTATCGTCGCTGCTGTCGTTCCTCTATCTGGATGAAAACCCGATCAAATTCGTGCAGATCGCCTTTACATCTGTCGGCTCCTTCCCACTGATGGCGCTGCCTGCATTCATTCTGGCAGGCGCGTTGATGGAGGCTGCGGGGATATCCAAACGGCTCATTAACGTGGCCGAAAGCCTGGCCGGGCCATTCACCGGCGGCATTTCAGCGGCCACCGTGATGGCGTGCCTGTTCTTCGGCGCAATCTCCGGCTCCGGCCCCGCCACCACGGCAGCTGTGGGCATGCTGATGATACCGGCAATGATCAACCGCGGCTATGAGAAGGGTTATGCTTCTGCGGTCACGGCGTCCTCCGGCGGTCTGGGCATCATCATCCCGCCGTCGATCCCGATGGTGATCTTTGGTATCGCAGCCCTGGGCATGGCGCCGCCGCCGGAGGCGGTGGAGAAATTCGGCACCTTCCAGTCGGTCTCGATCTCCAAGCTGTTCATCGCAGGGTTCGTGCCAGCCTTCCTGATCGCCACCAGCCTTTTGATCCTGAACTTCTTCATGTCAAAGAAGCGCGGCTACAAGGGTTCTGCCGACGGCTGGTCGATCCGCAATGTCGGCTGTGAGATGTACCGCGGGTTCTGGTCGCTGATGGCGCCGCTGGTAATCCTGGGCGGTATCTACACTGGCTTCTTCACCCCGACCGAAGCGGCCATCGTGGCGATCTTCTATACCCTTGTGATTGGTGTCTTCATTTACCGCGAATTGACCTGGTCGTCGCTGTTCCAGTCGCTGGAGGCCACGACCTGGCTGACAGGGCGGGTGCTGCTGATCCTGTTCACGGCGACCGTGTTCGGCCGCCTGCTGGTGGAAAATCAGATCCCGGCGATGATTGCAGACAGCATGCTGAGCTTTACCCAGAACCTCTATGTGATCTGGGCGCTGATCATCTTCTTCCTGCTGTTTGTCGGCATGTTCATGGAGACCCTGGCGACGATCCTGATCCTGGTGCCGGTGATGCTGCCGGTCGCCTATTCTGTGGGCATCGACCCGATCCACTTTGGCGTGGTGATGGTCTGCACCTTGGGCATCGGCTTCCAGACGCCGCCTTTGGGGGAGAACCTGTTCATTGCCTCTGGCATCTCGAACATCTCGATTGAGACGATTTCGCTGCGGGCCCTGCCCTTTGCGGCTGTGAACACGATTGCGATCTTCATCATCGCCTTCTTCCCGGAAATCTCGCTTTGGCTGCCGCGGCTGTTCGGCTACTGATCTGAAAGGAGACTGGCATGAAACCGATGATCACAAACATCCTGTTTGCCACCGACCTGTCGCACAACTCCACCTTGGCGCTGCGCCATGCCGCCAGCCTGGCGCATGCGACAGGAGCGGAGATCCACGTGCTGCATGTGAATGAACCAATTTCCGAGGATGCGCGCATCACGTTTGAGATGTTCGTGCTGAACGATGAAACCCGCAAATCCGCGGCCAAACGGCGGCATGAGATGGTCAAGCAGATGCTGGCCGAGCGGCAGGCGCGGTTCTGGGCATCTTTTGAAGGCGACGAGGCCAAGATCCGCGATCAGGTCACCTCTGTCGAGGTGACCGACGGCCACCCGGCAGAGGTGATCCTGCGCCGTTCGGTCGAGTTAGGGTGCGACCTGATCGTGCTGGGGGCCCATGACCACGGGTTCTCCCATACGTTTCTGGGCACTGTGGCCAAACGGGTGCTGCGCCGCTCGCAGATCCCGACGCTGGTGGTGCCCTACCAGAACGGCGAGGACGACGACTGATCCTCCCCGCAGGCGGTTTCCCCTGGCCGCCTGCAAAGACCATCCCTGCAACAGGTGTCAGCCCTTTGCAGGGATGGTTCTGACGTCCGGGTGCAGGTTCTTGTACGGGAACCCGCCCAGATCACAGGGAAACACGCCCGGGGCCGCTACCGGAAAAACGGCGCTGGCAATGGGCTCAAAGTCAGCGCGGAAATGGGCAGTGCTTTTCACGCAGACCGTGCTGAAGGCCGCCGGGGCCAGCCCGATATGGGTGAAATGCGCCAAGTCGAGGCATTGGTTGCGGATGCTGGTAACAACCAGGGTGATGTCTGCGCTTGTCCCATGCAGCCGCAGCGCCGCTGCGGGACCCAGCTCCGCTACTCCGCCGCCATACATCTCACCGCTATAGCGGCAGCGGCCATCGCCAAGTGCCAGAACCTCGAACTTTGCTTCAAACGGCTGGTCGCCTTCTGCGCCTGAGCGTCCGCCAAGTGCTGTGCGGAAGATGCCGCCCTGCCCGGCTTCATGCGCCGCGGCGGCGGTTGCGGGGTCATGGAACAGTCCCATCAGAACGCCCTGCGCATCTGCCTGCGCCAGTGCCGCCAGCAGTCCGGTGGTGTCAGAGGTGCCGCCTGCGCCCGGATTGTCCTGCACATCCGCCAGCACAATCGGCATGCCTGCGCGCGGCTGGCAGGCAATCTCCGCCGCTTGCTGTGGCGTCAGCATCGGGTGGCTGAAGTGCGGTTCCAGCTCGGTAAACAGCCTGGCGATATGGTCCGCGGCTTGTGCCGCGGGGCCAGAAGTCCGGGCATAGGCCACGCAAGAGGGCCGCGTATCCGGGAAATCCGCTGCGGTGAACCCCAGCGCGATGTCCGCCAGCACGCCCGCCTGCTCCAGAGGCGGCAGCGCGGCATAAAGCTCCCGCGCAGGTGTGGCGGTGGTGTATTGCGCATGCAGCGGGATCAGGCAGTCCATCTGCCGGAAAGCCTTGTGCAGCCTGTCGCCCGCCAGAAGGTGCTGCAGCACCGGTACACAGCGGGTGCCGGTTTCCGCCATGTCGAGATGTGGATAGGTGCGGTAGATGGCGATGTAATCGGCCCGTTCCACCGACGCCGCAGAGATATTGGCGTGCAGGTCGAGGCTGACCACGATGGGCAGATCCGGCCCGGCCCACGCGCGCACCCGGTCTAGCAGCTCCCCTTCGCCGTCGGGGTGGCTTTCGGTCACCATGGCGCCGTGCAGTTCCAGGAAAATGCCATCAAGCGGGCCTGCGGCGCGCAGGCCGTCCAGAATTTTGGCACAGACGGTTTCAAAGGCCTCATCGGTGACATGCGCTGACGGCTCCGCTGCGCACCACAGGATGGGGACGAGGTCCATCCCAGCCCCCGCTGCGGCCTCGGCAAAGCCTGCGATGGGCAGGTTCATGCCGCGGGTTTCGCGGATCACTTGCTCACCTTGCAGCATGGCTGGCCAGGAATCCGCCATCTCGAATTCTGCCAGCCCGGCCTTGGTGGTGCCGAAGCAATTGGTTTCATGCTGAAAGCCTGCAATGGCGATCCGCGGCTTGGCCTGCATTATCACTGCTCCTGCACCCAAACGGTCTGCCCGCGGCGGATGGTGCGGGTGACTGTGGTGGTCTCGATCTGGTCCGGGTCGTCCAGCGGATTGCGGTTCAGCACCGCGAAATCCGCCAGTTTGCCCGGTTCGATGGAGCCACGGGTGTTTTCCTGGAAGACTTGCCAAGCGGCGTCGATGGTCTGGGCGCGCAGGGCCGACAGGGCGCTGATCCGCTGTGCCTCACCAAGCCGCCGCCCGCTGGCGGTCAGCCGGTTCACCGCGCAATGGGCCAGGTGGATGGGTCGCGTCGGCGTTACGGAGGCGTCGTTGTGGATGGTGTAGCGCACGCCAAACCGTTCAGCGGAGGCGCAGGGGGAAATCCGCTCTGCCCGCTCCGGCCCCAGGAAGGTGTCGTAATGGCGGTCGCCCCAGAAATGCACATGCGCCGGGAAGAAGCTGACGGTGATGCCAAGTTTTGCCATCTGCTGCAGCTGGTCATCGCGCAAGGCTTGCCCGTGGATGATGGTGTGGCGGTGATCCGCGCGCGGGTTGGCCTCCAGCGCGGCGGCCACTGCATCAATGAACATCTGCGCGCCTGCGTCGCCGTTGCAGTGGCAGTGGATCTGGAAGCCCAGATCGTGCAGTTTTTGCACCTCGCGGCGGTGCTCGGCGGCATCCGCGTAAGACATCCCGCAGGGGTGCGCCGGGTCCACCGGCTTGTGATAAGGCGCGCTGAGCAATGCGGTCTGCAACTGGAACGCCCCATCGGTGAACAGCTTGCGCGGGCCAAGTGTGAAATGCGGATTTCCGGGCCAGTCCAGCGCATCGGGGCCGCGGCTCAGCTCCGGCTCTAGTTCTCCGATCGGCAGCAGCATCAGGTCGTAGCCGGGATCCTGATCAGCAGGCAGCGAGGCGAAATGCTCCAGCATCTGCCGTGTGGCCCAGGCGTTCTGGGCGTAGGTGACGCCATACGCCAAGTACTCGTCGCGGCAGCTATTGAACCCGGCCCAAAACCGTTCGCGGTTGATCAGGAAATCGGTATCGCCCATTTCCCCCATAGCCGAGAGACCTTCGATCAGCCCGGTCAGCGCGAGGGTCTCCGGGTCGCGGCCGAAGCGGCCGCCAAGGGGATCGGGCGTGTCGCGGTTCACACCGTGGCGTTCCAGTGCCAGTGAGTTTGCCGCGCCGTTGTGGCCGGAGGCGTGGATCACCCAGACGGGGTGCTCAGTTGAGACACTGTCCAGCTCGGCGCGGGTCGGCATCCGGCCCTCGGCAATGGCGGTATTGTCGAACAGCACCCCCATCACCCATTCCCCGGCAGGGGTTTCGGCCGCCTTGGCCCGCAGCCGGTCCAGCGCAGTGGGGATGTCCGGACAGTCGCCGCTGGGGGCAGAAGCCAGGTTCACACGGAACAATCGGATGAACCCCGGGTCGGGGAAATGACCATGCGGGTCGATGAAGGCGGGAATCAGGGTCTGGCCCTGCAAATCCACCTCGACGGTGTCCGCAGGCATCTGCGCGCGCAGGTCTGCTTCGGCGCCTGCTGCCCGGATTTTCTCGCCTTCTGTCAGCACCGCCTGGGCGCAGGAATTGGCCGCGTCCATCGTCAGGACAACGCCGTTGAAATACAATGTGCTGGTCATGGTCTTTCAGGTGTTGAGGGGTTTCGGGCAGAGGGCCGTCAGCTCAAGGGGGCAAGGCAGCGCAGGCCGTGGCCGTTTGCGACCTCCCATTGCGGGGTTTGAATGCAGATCTCCTGGGCAAACGGGCAGCGTTCGCGGAATTCGCAGCCTTTGGGGCGGCGCAGCAGGCTGGGCGGCTCGCCTTTCAGCGCGATGCGCTCCAGCCGGGCGTCGGGGTCGGGTTCCGGGTTCGCGGACAAGAGGCAGCGGGTATAGGGATGGCGCGGCTCCTTGAAGATGGCCTCGGTGGTGCCTTCCTCGACCAGCCGGCCAAGGTACATGATGCCCATCCGGTCGGCCACATGGCGCACGACGTTCAGATTGTGGGTGATGATCACCATCGCCAGCCCCAGCCGTTCGCGCAGGTCGTTCATCAGGTTCAGAAGCTCTCCCTGCACCGACACATCGAGGCCCGCGGTGGGTTCATCCGCCAGGATCAGCTTCGGCTCCAGCGCCAGCGCGCGGGCCACGCCCACCCGCCGCGCCTGCCCGCCGGACAGCTGATAGGGATAGCGGTCGGCAAAATGCGCAGGCAGGTTCACCATCTCCAACAGGCGCCTGGCCTCGGCGTCCAGATCGCGGTCTTTCATGCCCTGGATGCGGTAGGGTTCGGTGATCAGGCTGCGGATCGTCAGGCGCGGCGACAGCGAGCCGACCGGGTCCTGGAACATCATTGCGATGTCCTTGCGCAGGGGGCGCATATCCCGTTCCGAGGCGCCGCGGATCTCCCGCCCTTCGAATTTGACCGAGCCTTCCTGCGCCGGGGCCAGACCAGCAATCGCGCGGATTACCGTGGTCTTGCCGGACCCGCTCTCGCCCACCAGCGCATAGGTCTCGCCCGGCTCCACGGTGAAGCTGACACCGGCGAGCACATTGACCGGGCCATAGCTGGTTTTCAGGTTTTTGACATCCAGCAGGCTCATTCTGCGGCCTCCTTGTGATTCAGCCAGCAGGCGGCGTGGTGGCCGTCTTTCAGCTGTTCGAGCGGCGGGACTTCTGCTGTGCAGCGCGGCATCGCCTGGTCGCAGCGGTCGCGGAAGATGCAGCCGCCGGGCAGGTTGGCGAGGTCCGGCACCTCTCCGGGGATCGTCGGCAGCACGCGGGCGCGTTCCTTGATGTGGCCGGGGTCGCAGTCGATCAGGCGGCGGGTGTAGGGGTGCTTGGGGTCGTGGAAGATCTCGCGCACCTCGCCGCTTTCGACCACGGCGCCCGCATACATCACAACCACCCGGTCGCAGAGTTCGGCAATGACGCCCAGATGGTGCGAGATGAACAGGATGGCGCAGTTGAACTGTTGCTGCAGTTCCTGCAGCCGCTCGATAATCTGCACCTCCAGCGTGGCATCCAGCGCCGTGGTGGGCTCATCCGCGATCAAGAGGTCCGGTTCCGACATCAGCGCCATGGCGATGGCGATGCGCTGGCGCATACCGCCGGAGAATTCGTGCGGAAACTGCGCCAGCCGCGCCTCAGGGTCAGGGATGCCCACCGCGCCGAGCATCTGCGCTGCGCGGGCGCGTTTTTCAGCCTTGGAGGCTTTGGAGCGGTGCTGGATATCCAGCATTTGCTGACCGATCGATAAGACCGGGTTGTGGGTTTGCATCGGGTCCTGGAACACGATGGAGATATCGGCACCGCGCAAATCGCGCATCTTGCGTTCGTGCAATTGCAGGAGGTCTTCGCCTTTGAACCGCACCTCGCCCTGGCGGAAACGGGTGTTCGGCGCGGTCAATCGCAGAATCGAGGAGATCAGGGTGGACTTGCCGCAGCCCGATTCCCCGACGATGCCGACAATCTCGCCCTTGCGCACATCAAAGGAGATATCGCGCAGGGCCTTCAGATCACCGCGGGCGGTCTCATAGTCGACGCTGAGGCGGTCGATTTCCAACAAGCTTTCAGTCATCGCTGTTTCCTCAATTTGGGGTCAACCACGTCGCGCAGGGACTCGCCCAGGAAGGTGAAGCCAAGGGTTGCCAGGATGATCGGCAGCCCGCCGCCCACCACCAGCCAAGGGGTTTGGCGGATCAGCGAATAGCCGTCCTTCAGCAGTGCGCCCCAGCTGGGTGTCGGCGGTTTCACCCCGAGGCCGAGGAAGGACAGCCCCGCCTCCAGCGCGATCACGGTGGGAATGTCCATCGCCGCCAGCACCGCCAGAACGCCGACGATATTGGGCAGCATGTGCACGCCCAGAATACGCTTCATGCTGGCACCCATGGAGCGTTCGGCCAGGATGAACTCGGAATTGCGCAAGGTCAGCGTCTGGGTCCGCGCCACCCGGCCATAGGTCGGGATTGAGGTTGCCATCACCACAAACACCACAGTTTGCAGGCTTGGCCCCACCAACGCGACCACCGCCAGGGCAAACATCACGGTGGGAAAGGAGCGGATGGTGTCAAAGAACAGCATCAAGAGGTTGTCGAGCCATTTCGGCCCGTAGCCAGCGATCATGCCCAGCGTCAGGCCGATGGCCATAGCGCCGAAGACAGCCGGCAGGGCAACCTGCAGCGCCACCTGGCCGCCCGCAATCACGCGGGAAAACGTGTCGCGGCCCAGCTGGTCGGTGCCCAGAAGATGGGTCCATGACGGTCCCTGAAGCCGGTCCTTGATGTTCATGCCAACCGGATCGAAGGGCACGATCCAATAGGCAAAGATGGCGCAGAACACGATGGTGCCGACGATGATCAGCCCCATCAGCCCCAGCGGGTCGCGGGCGACGCCGTGGATGATCTGGCCCAGTTCAGAACGGGATTTTGCCATATCTCACGCCCTCCTTATGCTGCCGTGCGGGCGCGGGGATCGAGCCAGGCGTTGATCAGGTCGGCCAGCGCGGTGGAGACCACAAACAAGCCGGTGGAGATCAGCACCGATCCCATCACGATCGGGTAGTTGCGGGTGGTGATGCTGTCGATCACCAGCTTGCCAAGGCCGGGGCGGGCAAAGACGATTTCGGCAAAGACGGCAGAGGACAAAAGGAAACCCATGCCGACGCCGATCACCGTGACCACCGGCAGGATGGCGATGCGCAGCGCATAGACCATCACCACCCGGCGTTCATGAATGCCAAAGGCGCGGGCGGTGCGGATGTGGCTCTCGCCCATTACCTCCAGCATCGAGGCGCGCACCAGCCGGGCGATATAGCCGACCCAGCTGAGGCCGATGGCAAAGGCGGGCAGCACCAGGTGGTCAAGGCGGCCCCAGAAACCCTCGCCTGCGCCGATGGCCGGGAACCATTGCAGGTTCACCGCAAAGATCAGCAGCGATAGCAGCGCGACCACAAAGGCGGGCGCGGCAACGAAGCTCACCGAAATGGCCGCGGTCGTCCTGTCGATCAGCGTATTGGGGTGCGCGGCAGCATAGGCGCCAAGCGCGATGCCCAGAGTGGCGGACCAGGCGATTGACCCCAGGATCAGCCACAGGGTGTGCGGCAGCTGTTCAAAGACAATGGCCGTCACCGAGCGGCCCGAGAACACGTCGATCCCCAGGTCGCCCTGCATCAGGTTGCCGTAGAAGATCAGCAGCTGTTTCCAGATAGGCTGGTCCAACGCCAGTTCCGCCGTCAGCCGCGCCTGCAGCTCTGGCGTGGCGCGCGGGCCCAGCATGATCTGGACCGGATCGCCGGGCACGGCGCGGATCATCAGGAACATGACGGTGACCGCCACGATCAGGATCAGCAGTGCCAGCCCGAACCGCCGGATTGCATAAAGTAACATGGCCGCATGGCTCCCTTGTCTTCGCTGTGCGGATGAAAACGGCACGGCTGCGCCGCATATTGCAGCCGTGCCAGGTCAGGCCCGGGGGGAGGACCGGGCCTGCGGGGAGTGTCAGGCCTTGCCGAAGTAGCGCAGCAGTGCCAGCCCGTCGGGCCGCAGCGCCGGCACCACGCCAGCCGAGTGGATCACCGGCGTCGCCTCATGGGTCAGGAAGCGGTAGGCGCCGCTTTCCTCCATCAGATCCTGTGCCCGCCGGTACATCTCGTCTCGTTTCGCCTGGTCGGTCAGCTGCGAGGCCTCGGCATGGATCTTGTCGAACTCGTCGTTGCTGAACTGCTCCCAGTTCCAGTGGCCGACCTGTTCGGTGGTGAACCAGGAGGTCGCATAATACGGGTCCGGGGTCATCGAGTAGCGGTTCAGCACCAGCTGCAGATCCTCGTTGTCGGCGCTGGCCCAGAAGGCACCGGATTCCAGCACGTTGACCTCAACCGTGATGCCGATCTGCGCCAGCGTCGCCTGGATCACCTGCGCTGCGGTGGTGAAGGTGGTCTTGTTCAGTGTGTCGAGCTTCAGCGTGACGTTGGTTTCACCGGATTCCGCCAGCAGCTCCGCCGCCTTGGCAAAATCGGCCTGCGGTGGAACCAGCGATTGCGGACGGTGGCCCGCCAGGCCCGGCGCGATGATGCCGGTCGAGGGCTCGACGGCACCGAAATAGGCAGCTTCCAGGACCGAGGGCACATCAATCGCGTGCTGGATCGCCTGGCGCAGTTTCTTGTTCTGCAGCTTGGGGTGGTCCAGGTTCATGCCGAGCCATGCATAGTACAGCGACGGGTACTCCAGCAGCGTGCCGCCATTGGGCACACCAGCGCGGTAACGTTCGACAGAGCCCAGCGAGACACGGGTGAAATCCAGTTCCCCGGCTTCAAACGCGATTTCGGCGGTGTTCTCGTCGTCGATCGGCAGGATCTCAATGGTGTCCCATGCCGGGGCTTCGCCCTTCCAGTTCGGGTTGCGCTTCAGCACGGTCTTTTCCTTGGGCGACCAGCTGTCGCGCAGATAGGGGCCGGATTCCGCCAGCGGATCGGTGGTTGCCTTGCCGCCCGCGGCCTCCCAGGCCTTCTTCGACACGATGTTGCCGGTGATATAGGGCAGCGCAATGGACCACAGCGGCGCAAAGGGTTCCTTCAGCACGATGGTGCCTTCCCGCTCGCCGGTCACTTCGACGTGACTCAACGGGCCCATGTCGGGTTTGTTGGGGCTGTCGGTCGCCTCGTCCACGATTCGCTCAAAGCTGAATTTCACGTCCTCGGCGGTCATCGCGCCAAAACCGTTGGTGAATCCGATGTCGTCACGCAGCGCGAACTTGATGTGGGTCTCGTCGCCCTGCTCGATCATCGCGGCGGCATCCATTTGCCAGTCCCATTCGCGGCCCGGCTTGTACTGGATCAGCTTGTTGTAGATCGAGGCATGGATTTCCTCGTCGATCACGCCTTTGGAAAACGCCGGGTCGATGCTTTGCATGTCGCCGTAGGAGCGCACCCGCAGGGTGCCATCCTCTGCCGCCATGGCGCGGCCGCCCAGCCCCATCGGCAGCGCCGCCGCCGCCCCCAGCGCCGTGGCGCCCTTCAGAAATCCGCGGCGTCCCAGCGCCGTCTTGGTCCATTCGATCTTCATTGTGTCCTCCCTTGGATCAGATCAGCTCCGCCTGAGCTCCTCCGCCTGCAAGCACCTCTCGGGGGGCAGCCCCCGGCGGGCCTTTTTGCTGGTATTCTGGTTCCCCTGGCTCAGACGGCTTGGCACCAGAAGACGCCTGTTTCGCGGAACGTGGAATTGTGCAAACATGCGCGAAGCAGCGCGGTTTGCATCACAGCCGCGTCACTTTGCGAAGGGAAATGGGCGGTGTCCGAAAATTTTTCAGAAAACCTGCGTTCGCTCTGCGCCGAACACGGCAGCATTGCCCAGATCTGCCGCGAGGTTGGAATCAACCGTCAGCAGTTCAACCGCTACCTAAACGGCTCCAGCCTACCCGCGGCTCACAACTTGCGCCGGATTGCCCGTTATTTCGACATCCCGGAGGCGCGGCTGTTTGCTCCGCAAGCGGAGTTCGAGGCACAGCTCAGCGATGCAGCGCGCTCGTCGCCGCCGGGTCCAAGCGACAGTTTCCTGGAGCCGTTCCGCGGCCAGCAGCGCAATCTGAAGCGCTATCTGGGCTTTTACCATGCCTATTTCCGGACGCCCTCCTGGGGTGAGGGGATCTTCTGCTCCCTGACCCGTTTCTACGAAAAGGACGGATTTATCCTGTCGCGCAACCTGGAAATCGCTCACGATCCGGAGCAAAGCATCCGGCAAATCTCGCGCTACGAAGGCATGGTGACCCAGCGTGGAAACCGGCTGTTCATCACCGAGCATGAGCGCGCCCATGAAGGCAGCGTGGCACAGACCATCCTGTTTTCCGCCCACCGGCAGCAGCTGAAATACTTGCGCGGCATGACAATGGGGTTGGCTTGGCGCCCCTTCCCGCGGCCCTATGCGGCCAAGGCAATCTGGAAACGGCTGGATGAACGGGTCTCGGCACGCGAGGCGATTGCCGCCTGCGGCGTCTATCCGGTGCGGAGCACCCGGATAGACCCGACAGTGCGGAACTATCTGGCGACACCGGACAAGGAGGATTACCCGGAGATGTCCGGCAGTGTGCTGCTCTGAACAGTTCCGCCCCGCAAACGCCCCTGCGGGCCGGGCAAAACTTTTCCGAAAAAGTTTTGGCAAATTCCTTGGCCAGGGAATTTGGCCCGGGTCATCTCAGCGGTTTGTCTCTTCCAGGGCGTCCTCATCCTGCTCAGGCATTTCCTCGATCAG
>NZ_JWLH01000012.1:0-58333 GCF_000813925.1 Leisingera sp. ANG-S5
GCGTGACGATTACAATCACCGTCGCCCGCATACGAGCCTCGACGGGCTCACCCCGTGGGAGTATCACCAACGGTCAGTAGAGGACCAAACCCAGAACAGGGCGAACTAATAACCGCGGACTCTGCGGGGAGCACGTCACCCTGGGACGCCGTGGCCCCGTTCCTGGGCTCATTCATCATTCGGATCGCGGCGTGCAAGGCGGATTCAACCGGTCATCATCTACACCTCCAACAACGGGGTGTTGCGACGACCGGTTGAATCCGCCCAATATGCAGGCAGCGAATACCGCGCGCTGCTCGGGTCCGCGAAGATCATCCAATCAATGAGCCGAACCGGCGAATGCCTGGATAACGCACCAAAGGAAAGTTTCTTCGCATCACTGAAAAAGGAACTGGTTCATCGGGAGCGCTTCAAAACGCGCGCCCAGGCAAAGGCTGCGATCTTCGAATACATTGAGGTCTTCTACAACCGTCAGAGGCGGCATTCAGCCATCGGCTACCAAACACCCGCGCAAGCGTATGAAAACATGGATTGGAAAAACGCTGCATAGGGTCAATAATCAAACTGTCCGGAAATCGGGACGAACTCCACTTTGATTTACTTGCACGGAGGCGGACATTGACCGTCGCGTAATTTTGATTGGGCACAACATCCTCAGTACAGCGGACAGCGCGGTGGCTGAATTCACACACTGCCGTCCCGGTCCCAGGGTGGCTCCTCACCGCCGAGGTGTTCCAGGATGAAATCAATGAAAACCCGAACCTTGGCAGGCAGATAGCGGCGCTCCGGGTAGATGGCATAAAGGGTCTGCGATGGCAGCAGGCAGTGCGGCAGCACTCGCACCAGCCGACCCGCCGCCAGATCCGGACCGGCAGTGAAGGTCGGCAGCCGGCCGATGCCAGTGCCGCCCAGGATCGCCTCCCGCAGCGCTTCGCCGTTGTTGACGCTGTAGCTTCCGCCGGGCCGGAAGGTCTCCAATTCGCCGCCGCAGTTAAAGACCCATTCCTGAAAATCCCGGCTGTAGGAATACTGGAGGCAGTTGTGCAGGCGCAGATCGCTGACCGTTTCCGGCACACCGTGGCGCTCCAGATACGCCGGGGCGGCAACCAGGACATTGTGCAATGGCGCAATCTTGCGTGCCACCAGCGCGGAATCCGCCAGCGTGCCGCCGCGCAGCGCCAGATCGAACCCGTCGGCGAACAGGTCGGCCACCCGGTCATCCATCACCATGTCCACAGACACGCCGGGATAGCGCTCCAGAAAGCCAGAGATCAGCGGTGCCACGTGCAAGCGCCCGAAAGCCATCGGCACATTCACCCTTAGACGCCCCTTGGGTGCCTCTTGCAGCGCCAGAACGCTGTCCTCGGCCTCCTGTGCCGCCTCCTGCGCCCGGACCGCATGGGCATAGAAATGCTCTCCTGCCTCGGTCAGGCTGACATTGCGGGTGGAGCGGTGAAACAGCTGCGCCCCCAGCCGCTTCTCGATCTGGGTGATCCGCTTGCTGACTGCGGACTTGGTCACCCCCAGCCGCCGCGCGGCCGCGGCAAACCCCTGCGTTTCGGCAACCGCCACGACCACCGGGATGTCTCCCATTCCTTCCATTGGCAATCTCCGATAAGGGTGAGTTTTTTTCAACATGGGGTTTCACTTTAGCCGGATTATCGTCCGTATTGAAACCGCCTACCTTTGCCGGGTCATCAAGGAGACGAGCCATGGCAAAGATGCTGATCGACGGTGTGCTCACCGAAAAGCCGAAACCGGGCGACGGGGTATTCCGCCGCATGAGCAGCGGCTTCCGCGGATGGATCGAGCCGCGCGCGGATGCGGAGTTCCCGGCTGAAAAAGGCCGCTATCACCTCTATGTTTCCATGGCCTGTCCGTGGAGTCACCGCACCACGCTCCTGCGCGCGCTGAAAGGGCTGGAGGAGATCATCACCATCACCCAGATGCTGCCGCTGGCAGGCCCTGATGGCTGGCAGATCGACACCGCAGTGCATGATCCGGCAGCCGGGGTGCCGCAGGACGCTTACCTGTATCAGGTCTATCAGCGGGCAGATCCCGGCCACACCGGGCCGGTTACGGTGCCGGTGCTTCTGGACAAACAGACCGGCCGCATTGTCAGCAATGAGTCCGGTGACATCATGCGGATGCTGAATTCGGCCTTCGACGGGCTGACAGGCGCAACTCCGGACTTCTTTCCGCAGGAGCAGCAGCAGGACATCGACCGGATCAGCGCTGAAATCTACGCACCGGTCAACAATGGCGTCTACCGAGCAGGCTTTGCAACCACACAGGCAGCCTATGACGCGGCGATTGCCGCCATGTTCGGCAAGCTGGACGAGCTGGATGCTCTGCTTGGCACCCGCCGCTACCTGACCGGAGAGCGGATCACCGAGGCGGACTGGCGCTTGTTCACCACCCTTGTCCGCTTTGATCCGGTCTATGCGACCCATTTCAAGACCGACCGCAAGCGGATCGCCGATTACCGCAATCTCGGCCCCTATCTGCGCGATCTCTATCAGGTGCCCGGCGTAGCCGGCACGATCGATATGGAGGCGATCCGCCAGCACTATTTCCTGAGCCACCGGCACATCAACCGGCATGGGATCATCTCTGCCGGTCCGGACCAAGACCTGAGCCAGCCTCACGGCCGGGGCAGCACAACCCAATCCGCCTGAACCCGTCACCCCAAAACCGAACCGGGGCCGCTTCCCCGGAAACAAAACTGGAGAGTTCCATCATGAAACTGCTTTCGAAACTTGCCGTTGCCGCTGCCGCTTTTTGGCTGCCCGCCCAGGGATTTGCCGGCGCAGAGGACACTGCCGGCATCCTGAAACTGGAATACACAGATGGCCGCCCGGCCTCGGTTGGCGTGGAAGACGTGAACACGGTGCTCCGCAGCGTCGGGGTCCGCGTCAGCACCGTTGCACTGCCGGAACAAGCGCAGCCGGTTCTTGAAGCCTCCCGAAGCCGTGCAATTACCGCGGGGGAAGAGGCGCAGCTGATCTCCGATTTCGCACTCAGCCGCGAAGACCTGCTGGCGGAAATTGCCGCCGCAGGACGTGAGCCAACGGTCGAAAACGGCGGCTCCCTGACCACTTCGGAACCGGGCGTTGCGCCCTATCCCAAGGTCTACGACATGAACAAGATGGACGCCGAGACCCGGATCTGGGTCCACAAGAAATTCGGCCCGCTGCACATCAACCACGCCGAAGACGGCACTGGCATTGATGAGGTGATGACCATCGTCTCCGGCGGCCCCTGGGTCTGGTTCTTCGAACTGCCCGGGGATGTCATCGGCAAGCTGACCCTTGGCCATGTCGGCCCGGAGGGTGAAGCCTGGCGCATCAGCTACCCAGGCATCCGCCCGCACGGCGGCTTCCTGGACCCGGAGTATGGCCTGGTTGTTGCCTATGCGCACGGGCCGGAGCAGTTCGAGATCCACTTTGACGCGGACAATATCGCCGGTTCCCGCCTGAACGGCACCAACGCTTGGATCGACATGTCCGGGGACAAGCCTTTGCTTCTGGATGCGCCGCTGACCGGCAACTGACACTTACGCGGCTGCCGGCGGCCGAGCCGCCGGCGGTCCCTTCCCCTCTCATCCCGGTGACCTGATGAAATCCCCCGTTCTTACCATCGACTTCTTCCACGACGCGGTCTGCGGCTGGTGCTTTGTGATGTCTCCAAAGCTGCGTAAACTGGCCGCTGAATTTCCAATCCGGGTGCGCCACCGCACCTTTGTGCTGCAGGACTCGCCCGCCAAACTGGCCGCTGCCTTCGGCTCTGCGGAGAAAGCCAAATCCGCCATTCTGGGCCATTGGGAGCGATGCGCCGAACATGACGAAGGTGGCCGCATCAATGTGGAGGGGATGCGCCGCCAGCGCTTTCCCTATCCCGCCGGGAAGTTGAGCGCCAAAGCCTGCAAGGCCGCAGAGCTGCAGGCCGGGGATGCCGGGCACTGGGACTATTTTGATGCGGTGCAGGCGGCGCATTTGACAGAAAACCGGAATATTGCAGATGAAACCGTGCTGCTGGATGCGGCCCGCTCCTGCGGGCTGGATATCGGCCGGCTGCGCAAGGACATGCATAGTGCCGAAGTTGCGCAACTGGTTTCCCGGGACCGGCAGCTGGCCGCGTCCTGGCGGATCAGCGCGGTGCCGACACTGGCGGTTTCCGGCGGCAAATGGCAGCTGCGCCATGGCTCGCTCAGCCAAATGCGCGCAGAGCTGGCTTTGGTTGTCTCTGGTGAACACGCCAGAACCCCAGCTGGTTCAGGTCTGAAGTGACTTCGCTGCTAAGCATATACGGCTATTCATAAATGACACAGATATTGTTAGCTTCGCGCCTTCTGCGTTCGAGGGCTGTATCTGCGCGGCGCTCTGAAGAAGGGCAGCAAAGGGTTGCTTGAAGTTGTTGTCACCGGCTGGCTGGTGTGGCGGAAATTGTTCCGCCCTGTGTCACTGTTTGGTTTGAAAGTCTGCAATTGATTGCGAATGGCCGCTTTCAGGAAGCTGCAATGCGGCATCGCTTGTCACGACGAGTGTCCGGATTGGGCCGATTCCGGGGCCTTAATGAGTTTGTGTTAACTCAATGTGAGAGATCACGGGAGCGGGCTACAGCTGCTGCTACAGCGTCTTCAACGATGGCTTTTAAGTTGTCGTGCAGCCCAAATGCATCCAAAGCAGCGGCTGTGGTTCCTCCTTTAGATGTAACGCTTTGACGCAAGTCCGCTGGTGCTCTTTTTGTCTTCAGCAGCTCGGCTGCACCGATCATCGTGTCAATCGAAAGGTCGAAAGAAAGTGGTTCGGGCAGACCGGCCTTTGCCCCTGCTTGGGCAAGGGCTTCGACGAATGCAAAGAAGTAAGCAGGGCCGCTGCCGGAGATTGCTGTGGTAAGATGAATGTGATCTTCATCTCCGATCCACTGAATGGCCCCAGAGCCTGAAAAGAGCAATTCAAAGGTCTTCTTCCGGTTGCTGTCCGCGGTGTAAGCAACGTTGACTGATCTCCCGACGGCAGCGGCCATATTCGGCATGCAGCGCACAACTGAACATGGCTTTCCTGCGCCAGCTGCGATACGTGCGCTGCTGATACCGGCCATGATCGAAATGACTGTGCCGCTTTCGGCCAATGCAGAAGCCCAATCAGTGCCGAAAGTCTCGAAAATCTGCGGTTTGACGGCCAGAACAACAACATCAAACAGTGTGCCCGGTTCGATTTCGTCAATCCGCCGGTATAGGCCTCTCAGGTTCAGGCCAACTGCCAATTCCACATCGGCAAATGGGTCCAGAACCGAAACTTGGGCCATGTCGCCACCACTGGCTTTGTATCCGGTCAGAATTGCCTGAGCCATGTTCCCGGCTCCAATGAACAGAGTTGTTTTTGATTGTCTTGCCATGGCTTTGCCTCGTTAGCTTGGGGGCTGCTCGACGGGTTAATGCCAGCCTGCCTCACGGGGAGTCTCGGGTGGCCGCCCTTGTGCCGGAAAGCTAGGGCGGCTTGGATTTACCAGCCTTCCTCATTGGCCGGGTTCCGGCGGCCGCGGAGGGCGATCCGGGCTTCCATATGCTTGATGCCGCGAAGGATCGGGAAGCAGTAGAGGAAGTAAAGGGCGGCGCAGAGGAACAGGATCCACATGATATGTGCCGGATGGCGGTGGATCGCATCCTCGCCCTGCCGCATCAATTCGACCACGCCGATCACCGACAGGATGGAAGTGCCCTTGATGACCAGGACGTAGACCCCAGCAAGCGGTGGTAGGGTGAGTTTCCAGGCCTGCGGCAGGAAGACGTTCAGCAGCCTTTGCCGCATTGTCATGCCCACAGCTGCGGCACCTTCCCATTGTCCTTTTGGCACCGCTTCGAGAGAGCCCCGCACAATTTCCGCTGTATACGAAGAGGTGTAGATGGTGAGCGCGATCACTGCGGCCGCGAAATTCGAGAAATCGAAGATGTCCCAGCCTGAGGTCGGCAGCACGTAGTAGACGATGTAGATCTGCACCAGGAACGGGGTCTCCCGCACGAGATGCACATAAAGACCGACCAAGTTTCCCATGTATCCGGGACCAACCGTTCGGATCAGCCCCAACAGCAGGCCTGCAAGGCTGCCGCAGGAGATAGCAACCAGAGAAATGAGGATCGTGTTCAGAAAGCCTTCCAGAAGGAATGGCATGGTTTGCAGAGTGAGTTCCCACATGGTGGCCTCCTTACCGTTGGCGCCAGGTGTTGCCTGCCAGCTTGCGCTTGGCGATCGATGACAGCTGCAGCATGAGAATGTAGATCAGCAGGTAGCCGAAGGCCGCGGTCAGAAACGCTTCGACGGGCATGACCCGGTCGGATAGAACCATCAGCCCGGCGCCTAGCAGCTCGAAAACAGCGATGAAGCTGAGGATGGAGCTGTCCTTGATCAGGACCGCCGTCTGCCCCAGCAGCGCCGGCACGATATTCGCAAAGGCCTGCGGGTAGATGATGTGCAGCATGGCCTGGCGCTCGCTCATGCCGACGGCTTTTGCACCTTCGAACTGGCCCCGGTCCACGGATTCAATACCGCCGCGGATGATTTCGCTCATGTAGGCTGCCGTATGAACGGTCAGGGCGAAGATACCGCAAGCCAGCGCAGGGACAGGGACGTTCAGAACGGGGATTTGAGACAGCCCGTAGTAGACGAGGTAGAGCTGAACCAGCAGCGGTGTGCTGCGGATGGCCTCGACGTAAGCTGTGACCGGGACTGACAGCCACTGCTTGCGGGAGCGCCGGGCAGCCGTGATCAGGGTTCCAAGGATCAAGGCCAGCACCAGGCACAGGCAGGAGATCCAGAGCGTTGCCCAAAGCCCCCAGGCGAACTCGGGAAGGTATTGGGACACGACCCGGTAGTTGTAGATTTCAATAAGGCTCATCATAGCCTCCTTTGGATCATGCCGTTTCGAAGGGGCGGCTCCCGCCCCTTCGATCAAGGTGGGAACGGATCACTTGTGATCTGCTTCCCAGGCATCGGTCAGGACCCAGTATTCCAGCATCCGTTCAATGGTGCGGTCGGCATGCTTGATCCGGAACCAGTTGTTCAGCCAGGACTGCAGGTGCGTGTCCTGAGGCCGGACCGGAAAGCTCAGCGGCAACTTCACGATCACCCCGTCAACGACGCGCACACCTTCGAATTCACGGGTGAACTGGATTGCGATCTCACGGGCCGTCACGCCGGCATCGACACGGCCGACGGAGAGGGCCTGGGCGACGGCCGGGCTGCCGCCGGAGAGTTCCACAACCGTCGCATTGGGCAGGTTGTCGCGCACGAACTTGACGTGGGAACTGGCCTGCGGAACGCCAATCTTGACACCTTCCTGATTCAGGTCCTGCCAAGTTGCAGCGCTGCTGTTGCCATTGGTGTAAGCAACAACCTCGCTGTAGTAGAACGGTTCAGTGAAGTTGAGCTGCAGCGCCCGCTGCGGCGTGGGCGTCATATCGGCAGCGATAAAGTCGACCTTCTCTGCCAGAAGCGATGGGATCAGCCCTTTCCATTCATAGTCGTGAAACTCGATTTCAACGCCCATATCCTGGGCAATCAGCTTCACCACTTCGACGGCAAATCCGGTGCGTTCACCGTGTTTGTCGACAAAGCTGAACGGCGGGCCCTGTGTCTGAACAGCGATGTTCAGCGCGCCGCGGTTCACAATGTCAGAGACAGTGTCCGCCTCGGCTTCTGTGTAAGATGCAGTGTGAGCAGCCACAAAGGTAGCGGCCCCTGCAAGCAGGGTTTTGAAGAAGTTCATCACATTTCCTCCCTAAGATTGCGTGATGGTTAGAGAACTTTGTCGAGAAACTGGCGTGCCCGTTCTGTTTCGGGGTGTTCGAAGAACTCGGCTGGTTTTCCGGTCTCCACCAGTTCGCCGCCGTCCATGAACAGGACCCGGTCGCAGACTTCGCGGGCGAAGTTCATTTCATGGGTCACCAGGCACATCGTCATGCCGTCAGCTGCCAGACGCTTCATGAGGTCGAGCACTTCCCCCACCATTTCGGGGTCCAGTGCTGAGGTGGCCTCGTCAAAAAGCATCAGTTTGGGTTGCATCGCCAGGGCGCGGGCAATTGCGATGCGCTGCTGCTGCCCGCCGGACAGCTGCGAAGGGTAGTTGCTGGCCAGATGGTCCAGCCCAAGCTGGCGCAGAAGGTCCATGGCCGTATCTTCGGCTTCCTGCTTGGAGCGTTTGCGTACCAGGGTCTGGGGCAGAGTGATGTTTTCCAGCGATGTCTTGTGCTGGAACAGGTTGAAATGCTGGAACACCATGCCGACGTCAGCGCGCAGCGCGTTCATGTCCGTAGTGCGGTCCGCCAGATCGGTACCATCGATGAAGATGTGGCCGGACGTCAGCGGATCCAACCCGTTCAAAGCCCGCAGGAAGGTGCTTTTGCCGGATCCGCTGGGTCCGATAATTGCAACCACTTCTCCCTTGCTGACATGGGTGGAAACGGATTTCAGCGCATTGATCGTCCGTCCGTCGGCCGTATGAAACACCTTGGAAAGATCTTCTACGCGAACCAATGCATCAGTCTGTGTCAGAGTTTCACGCATCATTGAAAGCTTCCTCTGTCTTGGGGGTTCCGAGCAGCCTGGAGAGTCCTTGAAGCAGCACTCTGCCTGCGGCCGGATTGACATCGATGTGGGTGACCACGCGGATACGCCGTTCGCCAAACGCGCCTGTCAGAATGCCCTCTGCTTTCAATTGTTCGACTACTTCGGCGGCACTTGGCGCGTTGTCGGCCAGATCGAAAATCACGATATTTGTTTCGACAGGCAGTACCTGATCGACCATTGGGAGCTTGGCGATTTCCTGGCCCAGATGTGCTGCCAGCGCGTTGTCATCCGAAAGGCGTTCCACATGATGGTCCAGGGCATGCAGACACATTGATGCGACGATGCCTGACTGCCGCATCGCGCCGCCAAGCCGCTGTTTCAGCCTCCAGGCCTGGATGATAAATTCCTGTGAGCCCGCCAGAACAGCACCCACGGGAGCGCCGAGTCCCTTGGTGAAGTCAATCCAGACTGTGTCGTAGTGCTGTGCATAGCGCGCGGCGGGGATGCCAGTCTTGGCAACCGCGTTCATCAGACGCGCACCGTCCATATGCGTGGCGAGGCCTGCGTCTTTTGCGGCCATTGCCACGCTGTCCAGCTGTTCAAGCGGCCAGATCGCCCCCCCGCCCATATTGGCGGTTTGCTCCACGCAAAGCAGTGTGCTTTCAGGCATATAGCGTGAATTGGGGCGGATGCTTGCATGGACCTGGTCTGCGGTGAAAATACCGTTGCGCCCCTCAATGGCGCGGATCATCACTCCGCTGATGGCTGCGGGACCGCCAGTTTCGAAATTGATAATGTGGCAGGACTGCTCGCAGATCACCTCGTCACCAGGGTTCGTATGCACCTTGATTGCAATCTCGTTGCACATGGTGCCGGACGGCAGAAAAACTGCTGCTTCCTTACCCAAAAGCTCAGCCACACGTGCGCACAGCTCCGAAGTTGTTGGATCCTCATCTTTCTGTTCATCCCCGACCTGGCAGTTCAGCACGGCCTTGCGCATCTCTGCCGTAGGCCTGGTCTTGGTGTCCGCATAAAAATCATAAATCGTCATGTGCTCTTCCCTGACCTTGATGGAGCGCAGCCAGCATCGATGTGCTGCATCCCTGAAGCTCGTCCCGTTTGTTGGTTCGAGAACAGTGTGCCCCTGTCTTCAGCCCAAAGAACAATACAAGGTTGCCACTTCAGCATTCATTTTTGATATGCTAACCAGGGGCCATGCGCGAGCGCGGCCCTAAAGGCGGAAAAACGGATGCAGCTGAACTCAAGACTTCTGGAGTGCTTTCACGCGACGATGTCAGTGGGTACAGTTACAGGTGCAGCCGAAGTCCTGAACACCTCGCAGCCAGCCGTCAGCAGATCACTCCGGCAGCTGGAAGACGCCGTGAAGATGACGCTGTTCAACCGGTCGGGGAACCGTGTCGTGCCCACGCAGGAAGCGCTTCTTCTCTATGAGGAGGTCGACAAGTCCTTTCGCAGCATCCGGCGCATCAGCCGGGCTGCCGAGGAAATCCGCAATCTGCAGCAAGGCAGGATCCACATTGCCTGTGCTCCGGCCTACTCTCAGGGTTTTTTAGTTTCGGCAGTAAAGGCGTTCAATGAAAGCAGGCCGGATGTGCAAACGGTGGTAACAACCCGGCAAACCCCGACTATTGCTGAACTGGTCGCGTCCCGGCAGTGCGACATCGGGCTTGCCGCCTATGCGATTGAACCAGAGGGAACGGTGCATCAGCCGTTCACGGATGCGCCGGAAATCTGCATGCTGCCTGAAGGTCATCCGCTTTGCAGGAAAGCGGAGATTGCCCCGCAGGATCTGGAACAGGAGAGATTTGTCGCATTAGGGCAGAACGACGCTTATACCCAGCGTCTGAACGGAGTGCTTGAAGCCTTGGGTGTTGTCCCTGCGACAACGATTGAAGTGCATAATTCAATTATGGCAGCTGAAGCGGTGGCGCAGGGGGTAGGCCTTGCAATCATCAATCCGTTTTCAGCCCTTAGCTTCAAACACCGGCCTGTGGTGTTCCGGAAGTTCACAACAAGCTTGCCCTTCAAGAGCACTTTGCTGCGGTCAAAGTTCCAGCCCGCGAGCGCGCTTGTTGAGGCCTTCGAAGCGAGCCTCTTTGAAACTCGAAACAACTACCTTCGTGAGATAGAGCAGCTTACCAAAACGTAAGATGTGTGCTGTGCCGGTATGGAGCCCCTGCGTTATCCAGGCTGCTTGTGCCACGAACGCAAGCAACATCCGCGGCGGAAGCATTGCTTGGGATGAATTGCTGCACCCGGTCGCCAATGGCCGCTTTGGCGACCGCGGCAGTGCGATGGAGGGTTGTGACGAATGTCTGCAAAGGGCCGCCTTTGCAAGCGGCCCAATTTCTTCAAATTTCCACGCTTTCGGAGATCGCGAGAGCATCCTCCAGCTCAACGCCGAGATAGCGGACGGTACTGTCCATCTTGGTATGTCCGAGCAGCAACTGAACGGCCCGTAGATTGCCAGTCTTTCTGTAGATATGCGCTACCTTTGTCCGGCACATGGAGTGCGTCCCATAGGATGTGGAATCCAGCCCGATGGACCTCACCCAGTCCCGCACGAGACGGGCGTACTGCCGTGTTGAGATGTGCAGACGATCGTGAAACCGGCCGGGCCAGAGGTATTCTGAGCCGGCCATCATCGGTTCCTCCATCCATCGCGAGAGCGACTTGCGCGTACCCTCCGTTATCTCGAAGCGCACTGGCCGCTGTGTCTTACTCTGGACAATTGAGGCGCGTTCCCTGACCTGGCCTGAAGCATAGACATCCGCGACCTTCAGTTTTACCAGGTCACAGCCACGCAGCTTGCTGTCGATAGCCAGATTGAACAGGGCGAGATCCCTGTGGTTCCCGGCGATTTCCAGGCGGACGCGAATGGCCCAGACGTGTTTTGGCAAAAGCGGCCGCTTCTGACCGACAACGCGCCCCATATTCCAGGCCGGGCGGCATGCGCGAATGGCGGGTAAATTGGCAATGGGCATGAAAGTTCCTCCTATCCACCACGCCCTGCCACGACACCAACCCGACGTTGGTGCATCATTCTAACATGCTGTTTTAGCAACACGGCTAGTTGCGGTTAGGTCAACCGGGCGATGAAATGGGGAATTCTCGAACCGAGAGCGAAGCTTCTAATGAATTGCCCGTGCCCGTGCCTGAATGAACGTCCGCAATTGATGGATTGGATGGCAAGCCTCGCACCTGCAGCATCCAGCACCGCGTGCCCCATTCGCATGGCCGCTTCGGGCTGATCCGGGCCTTTCCGTGCTGTCTTGAACGCCCGTTTTTGGGTGGGCAAATCCCGAGCTTTCAGCTCGTGATCGGGCTCTATCCGGATACCGACTGCATCGGCATCCGGACGGAACCTGGACAGCTCAAACTCCCTGCGGCCCTGGAGCGGTGGAACGCGTCTCGTTCCGAGCCACTTTCCACCGCGGCCACAAGTCGTTTGAACTACCCAGTTTCCGCCTCAGAAGGTAACGATCCCTTATGCGGGAGCAGGACTTGACTGTCTGGCCGGGGCAACTGCGCCTCCTGTAAGAGACAGTAGAAATCCGCGCGGGGCGCGCGGATTGCATATCCCAGGAGTCGTGGCAGGGCTTCGACGGGCTGCGCCCGCTCCCCCCTGCCCCGGCATTTTCCGTTTGATTGGTCCGCCTGCCATCCGGCCGGCAATCTGAACACGGGTTCTGATGCCGCTGCGCGTCAGCCTCCACGGAGAAATCCGGTTCCTCCCGCGCCAGGCGCGGGCCCCTCCCAATTTCACCGCTCCGGCCCCGTGTGTCAGATCACCGTCCGGCCGCAGTCCGGGCTGCGCCCACCCTGCTTTGCCCTCCGGAAGACACGAGGTCTTCCGAAGTGAAAATCAGGGAAGGCTTCGCCACTGGCGGAACAGGAGGCGCGAGCGGGGATGTTGGAGACACGAAAAAGGAAAGGTTCTGTCGCAAATGGCAAAACTATGTGTCGCCCGACAATTTGGGAAGTGGCGGACCGAGGAGGATTCGAACCCCCGACCCCTTGATTCGTAGTCAAGTACTCTATCCAGCTGAGCTATCGGTCCACTGCGGCGGGGTTTAACCACACCAACCCAAGGCCGCAACCCCAAAAAATACTGCGTTCAAAGATTCTGACCATCAAGATATGCTCTGGCGCTTCCAGCAGCAGTTCCTCCGGTGCTTGCATTCGCCCCGTCCGGCTGCAGCCCCCGCATGCGTGCTCCTTAACAGAGGCCTGACCAAGGGTGCATAAATCTGCTAAAGATTGTGCTAGTGTCAGGCACCCACTCATTTTCCGGCTGCCCTGTCACCGGGATACAGATACGGCAAGGCAAAGGAGGCCGCCGATGCCAGAGAGCGAGTCTGCAGTTTTCCGGCTCCGGCCGCTGGAACCGGATGATTTCGCCACAATGGCTGTCTGGTTCGAAAATGTGTCTGATCTGGCCCGCTTTGACCGCTCTGCCAGGGCACCCTGCAATACTGCTGCAATGGAGACTTCCTGGGGTCCGGCTGAAGAAACAGAAAGAAACCCCGCAAAATGCTGGTTTGCTATTACTGCAGAATCCGGGGAACTTTGCGGGATTTCAGGCTTAGAAAGCATTTCAGCCGTGAACCGTGATGCCGTCATAGCGCTGTTCGTAGAAGAGCAATGGCGCCGGCAAGGAATTGGCATCCGGTCAATGGCACTGGTTTTGGACTTTGCCTTCCGCCAGATCGGGCTAAATCGCGTTACATCCTACTACCGGGCCGACAATAAGCACAGCCAGCAAATGACATCACGCGCCGGCTTTGCAACAGAAGGCAGGATGCGCGAAGCTTGGTTCGCCGAAGGCCGGCATTTCGACATGGTCAGTGTCGGACTTTTGCTCGGCGATTGGAACGACCGCCGCCAGGTACTGGCACGGGAACTAGACGCCTCCTGCAGCGTCGGCTTCCGCGGCGGAGCTGATTCTGGCTGGGCTTGGCCGCCAGGCCCGCAAGATCCGCCAGACGGATGAACAGCATTAGCCCGCCCTGGTACCGCACGGCAGCGGATCCGGCTTGCGGCCGGTCTCAGCCATTCTCGCAGGAGGAGGTCAGCTTGTGAGCGGCAAAGACAAGACTTCTACAGTCCGGCGTCAACTTGGGGCGGTACTGTTTGCCGATGTGGTTGGTTATGCCCGGCTTATGGGCAACGACGAAATCGATACTTACAGTGCCCTCAAATCCCTCTTGGAGCAACTTGAAGCCGCCTGTCAGGCACATGACGGGCAGGTTGTTGCTGTTCGGGGCGACGGTGTACTTGCCTTGTTTGAAACGGCCACGGATGCGGTGAAGTTCGGGGTCGAGCTGCACCGTATTGCCGAGCAGAACAACAACTCGCGTCCGGAAGATCAGCAGCTGCGATTCCGGGCGGGGGTGCATATGGGTGAAATCCTTGTCGACGACCGCGGTATTCACGGCGACAACGTCAATATTGCTGCCCGCCTGCAAGAAATCGCCGAACCGGGCCGGGTGTATGTCAGTGCAGCTGTGTACGAGCAGATCCGAAACCGGTTGCGCTTTGGCTTTGAATTCCTGGGCCCCCAACAGCTCAAGAACATTGCAGATCCAGTTCCTTCCTATTGTGTTCGCAGCGAAATCGAGGGCGCCGCGATGGCCGCGACTTTACGCCCGGACCGCCCGCCTGCGCATCCGCAACTGCCGGGCATTCCATCAGTTGCGGTGCTGCCCTTTACTAGCTTGGGCGGCGAGGAAACCGACAGCTGGTTTGCCGATGGGCTGACAGAGGACATCATCCTGAACCTGTCCAAGTTCAAAAACCTCTTTGTCATTGCCCGCAATTCCGCATTCTTCTTCAAGGCGCGCTCAATGCCGCCTCAGGACGCGGCGCGAGAACTGGGGGTGCGCTATGTGGCACGGGGCAGTGTCCGGCGGGCAGCGTCCCGGATCCGCATAGCAATAGAACTGATTGATGCAGATTCCGGCAGGACCATCTGGGGTGAACGCTATGACCGGGATATTGATGATATCTTTGCAATTCAGGATGAGGTCACAGACGCCATCGTTGCAGCCACCGCGGTTTTGATCGAAGCGCACGAGCGCAAGCGCATGTCGCAAGCCGCCCCTGCTGACCTTGCCGCCTACGGCTATGTGCTACGTGGCCAGCAGTATATCTTCCGTTACACACGGCAAGACAATCACGAAGCGCAAACGCTGTATGAAAGGGCTCTGGCCCGGGACCAGGACTATGCCAGGGCATCGGCAGCCATTTCCCGCACGATGAATATCGATTGGCGGTATTCCTGGGCCAAGGATGCGGACCACGCGCTGGACACAGCCCTGGCCTTTGCGCAAAGAGCTGTGGAACTGGACCCGACCGACGCCCGCGGCTTTGGCGAATTGGGCTTTGTTCACCTTTACCGTAAGGAGCATGATGCCGCTCTTGGCGCTTACAGGCGCGCCCTCTCACTCAACCCGAATGATGCCGATCTGCTGTCGGATTACGCTGACGCGCTGGCACATTCCGGTGACAATGAAACCGCGATCAGCAACCTGAAACAGGCCATGCGGCTCAATCCTTACTTCCCGGATCAGTACCTGTGGCACTTGGGCGGGGCTTACTACAATCTCAAGGAATACGATGCAGTGATTGACACGCTGACTAAGATGAATAACCCGACAGAGGGCCAGCGGATGCTGGCTGCCAGCTATGCCCAACTCGGCAAGATGGAAATGGCGCGTGACATGGCTGCCCGTCACCGCGAGGCCCATCCGAATTTTTCGCTGGACCGCTGGACGAAGGTTCAACCTGACCGCCTGGAGGAAGACACCCTGCATTTCGTGGAGGGCCTGAAGAAGGCAGGTTTTTAACTCGGGTCCTCGAACCAGCAGGTTCCGCAGTTCGCGTGGCCCGCGCGTGCCGGTTCAATCACCTGAGCCACGCGCTTTTGCACCACTGACCTTGGCACCGCTGACTTTGGCACCACTTACTTTAGCACCGCTTACTTTTGCGCCACTGACTTTGGCACCGCTCACCTTCGCTCCACTAATGTCTGGGCCGCCTCCAAAGTAGACATCCAGAAGCACCTGCTCCAGCATACCGGTCATCACATCCATGCGGATCGAGTAATCTGCCTTGTCATACTCCCAGACCATGATGTCGTTTGCGAACTGGTACTCGGCTGACGCAACACCTGTCACTGACGGATCCAAAGGCGCACGGGCGCCTTGATTGGCTGGCAAGTTATCTGTCGCGCTTCTGCCCTCTCCATGCACCAGAAACAGCGTCGGCTCAGGCAGTTCAAAATAGGTGCCTTCGTAAGCAAACCCATATATCCGTGCAAACTTTGCGTGCAGGCTGAGCTGGGCATCCAGCAGATTGTTCCGGCCACGGCCGCGAAGCCCGGCCTGCTTGTAAATTTGCTTTGGAATGTCTTTGGTTTGGATCCAGACGGTATCGCCGAACTCAGTTCCCTCCAGAACTGCAACCCGCTCCTCGGCAGAGACCTTCATCTCCGAGACCAGCTTCAGAGTGTTGCCAGCACCTGAGGTAACTTTGTAGACACCATTCTCGTTTGCGTTGTTTCGCCGTACCAGAACCAAATCGTTCTCGGCAATTTCCACGCCGTCCAGTTCTGTGTCGATGTTGTTCAGGTTCACCTTCTCGACAGTCGCCACGCGCACCGTCTTTTTGACGTCCGATCTGACGATCTGCAGATCTTTCAGGAGGCGTCCAAATAACAGCACTTCAGAGAAACTCAGCAAAGACTCGGCCACCGTACATACTCCCGTGGCTATGACAACAACACCAGAAGATCCTTCCGCAAGGTGCCGGCTGCAAACCTCGCCTGCCCCGCTTCCGCAAAACTCTCCCTCAGGATGAAAGTATCACAAACAGGAAAAAAATTACAGAAGTAACGGCTACAATCCATCCGGAACCCGTGTCCGCACGGAATGTGCGTGGCTGTCGTCGCCCGCTTCGCCCAGGCGCGGACCGGCCTCGACCAGGCCGATTCCGCGCATGCGGAAGTTGCCCTCGATGATCGAATGAAAAGCACCGCCCGTCGAATTTCCGTCGACCAGCAGCAATGCCTGCTCTACCGCGGCATAGGTCAGAGTCTCCGCATCCAGCATGCTCCACGCCGCCGCCAGATAGGAGCCTAGAATATCCCGAGCTTCCAGCAGCGCCAGACGGAACCCTTCCGGATCAGCAGCATAACGGTCATCAAATAGGGCCTGCATAACCTCGCCGTAATAGGGACTGTCTTCCAGTTGGTCGGACAAATCCTCCATTTCCGGTGTAATGAGTTCATGAACCAGCAACCGCTCATGGAAGATATCCACTAGGATATCGAACATTGCCCCGGTCAAGGGTTCGGACAGCGCGTGCTCGCTGTTCCAGCCGCAAACAAAATCATCCAGCAACCGTGTGTTTGCGGCCATCCGGATTTGCGCGTTTCCGGCAAGCTCTGCGAAACGGTTTAGCTGGTTGAAAGTGTATAGGTTGCCCCGGGTGCTTTCCAGCAACTCCTCAACCACCGATCCGAAATGCAGCGATGCAATCAATGCAACCATGTCTGCCGCGGATTCGTGAAATCCATAGTATTCACCCGGAACATCCTCGGAAACCGGCATCCCGGCGACGCTGTAAATGATGGCATGTCCGATCTCATGGGCAACCACGTCAAAATTCAGGCTGTAGGCGCGGTACTCATCGCCGTGTTCGCTGGTACCCCCTGTTTCCAGAAAACCCCAACCGATGTGCGCGTTATCCAGGCTTGGCAGCAGCGACAATTCCAGCCGGTCGTAATCGCGGGCGAAGTGCCAGGGGATTTTATGGCCGAAATAGGCCTCCCACACATCCAAGGTGAAATGCGCCGCGGCAAAAAGATGTGCTGCTTCGAACCTCGGGTCGGAAGGCTCAATATGAAAGAAGTGCCCGTCCTCATCCGGTTCAGGCGGTGCATGCAGCTCACCGTGCCAGGGCGGCAGATACATGCCTGGCCCTTCAGGCCCCTGCACGATCGCTCCATAGGGGATCGTCTTGCCCTGCGCGTTAACTGTATACATCCGCGGCCCCGAAGGCCCCGGACCAATGGTGCCCGGCGGGGCTGAAATCTCGACCAGCTCCAGCACCGGCTCGTCCGTACGGAACGGTGATTGCGGAAACAGCAGAAACCGCGTTCCCGGCGCTTCTTCTGCCGTCTCAAAAGGATCGTCCATACATCCTCCAATCCTGCGGAGGTATCACCCGGCTTGTCCTGCCTCGTCCCTGCTGTCCGGCGCAGGCCTTGTGTTGACACCCTGATGATACATGAATTCACGCCGGATCAGCTCAAAGAATTCCTCGGTGCCAAGCCCGACCGACAACGCGTGCGCCTCAAGATCCTCCGGGATGTCCCACTGGAGGACGTTTTCGAAATACCAGGCCGTCATCTGCAACCGCTCGCTCTGCTGCTTCTGACTGTCTGGCTGCGCCTGCTCCGCTATCTGCTTTTCCTTGGCCTCGGCCCGCGCTTTTAATCCGGCGAAAGCGCCTGCCAACTGCAGTTCCGCAAGCAAGCAGGGCTCCAGCTCTTTCTGCAAAGCACTGACAGCCTTGGCGATTTGAGCCGCTTCCCCAAGTTTTTTCTCATATTGCACAGCCGTTAGCCCATTGGCTTCCAGCCACGCCTGCAGATCCTTGCTGCGCAATAGGCTGTGCTCCTGCCGGTGACTGTTCAGCTGCGCCAATAAGGCTTTCCGCCCAGGCGGCACTCCTGCCTTGCGCACCTTTTGCAGTGCCAAGCAGCGTAGCGCAGCCCGGTTCCTGAACTCGGCAAACCGCTCGGGTTTCAGCCGCAGTTCGTCCAGTACCCACCTCTCTGCATCCTGCAATGTTTTTTCCTGCGCCTCCGCACGGCGCACCAGCCCTTGCCAAGCGAGAGTCTCCTCCATTTGTTCACTCAATTGGCGATTTCCCGGCGCTCCAGCGCCAGAAAACACCGCCATCTGCGTCAGCATCTCCTGCGCGTCATCGCGCTTGGCATCAATCGCGCCAGTCTCCAGCCAAGAAGAAAACCGGTCCCGCCAGGGCGACACCGGAAGATCTGCCAAAATCTGTTTCCAAGTCCGCTGCTGGTAGAAACGCGCCTTAGCTGTCTCAAGGACCGTTGCCGCCTGTGCCGCATCCAAAACCATGCCGCTGACCGCGAGGTCCACCGTCGCGCGGATCGAGACCATTGGCTCACTCAGCGGTGCAAAACCCAGCTCGGCAGGGCTGTGCAGGACCGCAACCTCGTCATCGTCGGTGATCGCGCCTGAGGCATAGGCCTCATAGATTCTGCCAACTCCAATCATCCCAAAGACCGAAAGCTCTGCCGCCCGCAAGGCACCCATGCTGGCGCTTCCGAACACGGTTATGCCCTGCTCCATCGCCCACAGGATCTCCTTGTGCCAGACCGAGGGAACCCCTTCGAAATAACCGTCAATCAGCCCAATTGCTTCGGCACCCTGGCGCGCTGCTCTGTAGATATCCCCCTGACCGGCAGGGGGAAGCACGATGGAGCCTGGCAGCAGAGCTTGCGCCTCCTCCGCACCGATAGTCGGTCCGGCGAACACCACTGCAGTCACTGGCTTGCCTCCGCTGCTTGTAGCGCCCGCGTACCAGCGATGAAGTCAGGATCGTCGTGCGGCGCTTCCAGCCCAGGGATCACTGCACGCACCACGGATACTCCCAACCCCGGACGCGACAGATCCACTGTCAGCACTTGCTTCATTCCAGCTGCTGCCAGCCTGACGAGCAACCATGACTGATCCTTTTCGAAGGAAGAGGAGGAAAACGCCGGGCAGTCTTGAAACCGGACCACGGCCTTGGACTGGGAGAACAAAAGGCGAACATATGATGCTCGCTCAGCGGAAGCCGCTGGCGTAAACTCCTCAGGGTTCAGGTCATCACGTGCGCCGGAAATATAAGTCAGCCGGGTCTGCGCCGCCTCTGTAAGCGCCCTTAACGCAGCAATAGCCCTGTCTGGGTGACAGCCGCTACCGATGCCGATATGGCCGGCCCGACTGCCAGCCTCGCTGATCATGCAATGAAAAGCCGGAACTCCAATGTCAGAAGTGATGTTCCAAATACCGGCGTCCAGTCCCGCCGCGGCAAACCGGCCGATCGCTTCTTGACAGCGTGCGTCATTTATCGTGTCCGGATCAATACGCGGGCCTGGTGCCGCATGGTGCCACAGAGTTATCGCATCGCGTTCAATCAGCTCGCAAATCGCATGGCAGGAAGCTTCCGCAAGGCTATTGCCCGACGCCAGCCCGTTTGTGGTGCGCGGGAACGCCCCCTGCCCGCCGCTTGGAGGACCGGTATAGTCAGTATCCACCATTTCATAGGGAAGCCAAAACCGGGTGCCAGTTGCCAGGTCGGTGCCTTCAATCCACAACATCCGCCGTTGCGGGTCAAAGCTGGCACCGGTCACGCGCGGCAGCCGCGCCACATCCGCAACCATGGCCTCTTTTTGCAATTCATGAAAGCTGGCTGAACGCAGCGGCAGGTTAATCCGCTCCGCGTGCCAGGCCTCAATAGCCTCCATCACACCGGAGGCCTTCGCCGCCTCCAGCGTCAGCCCCTTGCCCAGCGACACTGCAACTGACCGGGAGTTCGGCCGCGTAACCATAACCGTGGGCAGGCCCACTCTGTCCAGCCCGGTCAGATTGGCAATCCGGGTAATCCCCATATCAGTCAGATGCGGACGCACTCTTGCGAGCGTCTGCGCAGGATCACACAGCCGGTGGGTGTCGTGCAAATAGCCTTTCTGCTGCGCCTCGAGCATCTGGCAGGTCTCGCTGTCATGACAGCCGCAATAAATCTGTGCTGTCCGAAACGGCAGCTGGCGGCCACAGCCGAAGGATGGCCGGCCGCAGGCTAGCGGTCAACAACAGGACAGCCGGATGTGCGTAGCCCTGACACCCTTGCCCTACTGATGCGGCTTAAAATCGAAAACAGGCACGAAACTAGCGGGAGCCAGGGTCTGGTCCAGCAAGTCTCCTGACTCTGCGCTGCGGTCGAAGATCCTGATGGCAGGCCCGGCGTGTTTGATATTCAATCGGCCTTCGATTGCGCGCACTGCCATTTCGACTGCCAGCCGCCCTTGAAGCACGGGAAAATCCGTCGGCGCAGCAATGATGCGGTCGCGAAGGACCCCGCGGTAGACCGCGTGAGTCATGTAGTCCGACACAACTTGAACCTGCCCCTGCATACCACGGGCACGCAACACTGACACTGCGGCTTCTGCAGCAGGCGCGGAGCCTGCAATGTAGTCTAGGTCCGGAACCGCATCTAATGCTTCCTCAACTAGCCGCACCTGAATTTCGCGCCCGGTATCACCATATTTTGTAACCGCGATCTTGGCTGAACTGCCAGCAAGTGCGGCGCGGAAACCCTCCTCGACAAAGGTCACCCAACCCGCCTTCACCGGCCCTGGAAACCAGGCAACCTTGACTTCTGGTGCCCCCTTTGGATGGCGCGCGGCAATGAGCCTGCCTGCTTCGGCCCCCATTTCCGTCCACGACACCCCTACCTTGGCCGTGATCCCGGCATCGGCAATGTCATTGACAGCAGCAATCACCGGAACAGAAGCCGAAATCCGCTCAACCGTGCTGGTAAGGCCTGCGAAAGATACAGTACCAAGGATCAGCGCATCAGCACCATCTGCGACACAGGCCTCAGTCTGCTGTATTTGCCGCCTGAGATTGGGATAACCTCCTGCTTCGACCAGCTTGAAAGACACCCCCAGCCGGGCGGCTTCCGCCACCATGCCGTAGTTAACACTAAGCCAATAGGCATCTTTCAAGTGCGGATAGGCAATACACAGGCGCCATTCCTGCTCCGCCCGTTCGAGCGGCGTATAGTCCACGGCCTCCAGCCCGCTGCCGTAGTCAAAAGCGGTCCGCGGCACCTGCAGCCGCCAGCTGTCCGCAGTCGCCATTGTGCTGAAACACGTGAAAAGCAATAGCCACACTGCGCGCATGAGGTCCCCTTCTCCAAGGTTGGAGGATAGGCAGCGGAACCGAAAAGGGAAATTCAAATTTGCGAAATCGGCAAATGCAGGCGAAAGTTCCTGAATGTTAGGAAAGCTCGGCCTTGGCGGAAAACTGAGCCTCGCATTCATCGTGATTGCGGGACTGCCAACCCTTGCCGGGATTCTTGGGCTGATCGAATTGCGTGTGCTTGCACGGCGACAGGCAGAAGTGATCAGCCAGACCATTCCCGCCATCGCCGAGGTCCGCGGCATGGCTGAGGAAAGCACCCGGATCATAGCCATTGCCCCGGAACTGGCAGGTGTCGCAACTCAGGCGGAGCGGGCAAACCGGGCGCAGTTTCTGTCCGCTCAGATCGGGGCGCTCACCCGGCGGCTGGACGCGCTGGAGCGTGGCGGTATAGCCGGATCCAGCCCTCTGCGGGAAACCGTTACAGATGCTGCAAGGGTACTGGCGCTGCTTGATGAACTGGTAGAAACCCGCATCGCGCTGCACAGCGGGCTCAAGCAGTTGACCACCCGCAACCTGACCGCCGCGAATAACCTGCTGAGCATGGCCGACACGCTGGTTGCAAATGCCGAAATGGGCACAACAGCCGTCATTTCGAGCCTCTACGGGCCGGGCAGCTCTCCAGTGGAGGAGCAGGCCCGCACCGATTTGCTGGACAAGCTGATTGAGGTGGACCTGTTTCAGCTTGGCCTGATGTTCGAACTCAGATCCCAAACTGCAGAAATCGGACTGTTGATAAACCGGATCGAGGAAGCCGGAACTGTGGAGGAATTGGAGAAAATTGAAAACGCGTTGACCAGCCGCCTGGAGATCGTATCCAGACGGATCCAGGCAATTCGCGATCCCGGCCGACGGCAGCAGGCAGAAAAGTATGCAGCGCAGTTGCAGACCTTGCCAGAAAGCAACGCAGGCCTGTTCGTCCTGCGTGCCCGGATACTGACGACCGAAACCCGCATCACCGCTCTGAAGCAGGAACTGCAGAACACCGCGCTGCAGCTGGGTGATGAGGCATCGGCCGTCGCTGATCAGGCGCAAGCGCGGGCGATCAGTTCGGGCAATGCCGCCGCCGCCGACATTCAGCGGGCACAGCTGCGCAATGGTTTTGCCGCCATCACCGGCTTCCTTCTGTCGCTGGCTGTCTTGTGGTTCTATGTTCGAGGCAGCATCACCCACCGCCTCAACAATCTGGCGGGCACCATGGCCGCGCTTATGCGCGGCCAACTGGACCACCCGGTCCGCCCCCGCGGGCAGGATGAAATTGCCCGCATGGAGGCGGCAGTGGAGGTGTTCCGCCAGCAAGCGCTCGACAAGATGGAACTGGAAAAGGTCCGCGACCGTAACGAGCAAGAGTTGCGGGAGCATCGCAACAATCTCCAGTCGCTGGTGGATGATCAAACCGAGCGTCTGCGGGAAGAAGTCGAAGCCCATGATAAGGCCCGGCAGAAGGCAGAAGCTGCCGATCAGGCCAAATCTGAATTCCTGGCAATGATGAGCCACGAAATCCGCACTCCAATGAACGGTGTGCTGGGTATGCTGCGCAGCCTCTCTGACGACGGTCTGCCGCCCCGGCAAATGGAACGCCTGCGGGCAGCGCTTGTCTCCGGCCAGAACCTGCTTAAAATTCTGAACGACATCCTGGACTACTCCAAGATCGAAAGCGGCGCGCTGAAACGGGATGATGTCACATTTTCCCTTCGCAGCCTAGTGGATGACATCGTCGTCCTTCTGCGCCCGGGGGCGGACGACAAGGGAGTGCACCTCTGGCTCGATGCACCGGAGGAACTGCCTGATGTGGTGAAAGGTGATGCTGCCAAGCTGCGGCAAATCCTGTTCAATCTGCTCTCCAACGCACTCAAGTTCACTGATGAGGGAGAAGTCATTCTGCGGGCCCGCACCACTGGCAGGACAGCCGGGATGCACCGGGTCACATTCGAGGTCAGCGATACCGGCAAAGGTATCTCAAAAGAGGCCAAGGCGCGCATCTTCGAAGCATTTGAGCAAGAGGACACAGACACCGCCCGCAAGTTCGGCGGCACAGGGCTGGGGCTGGCGATCAGCAAGCATTTCGCCCAAGCCATCGGCGCACGTTTGTCTATGGAAAGCACAAAAAATGTCGGCTCAGTTTTCACCTTGGCAGTAGAGCTGGCGCCAGGCCATCCTGCGGCCTTGGAACCCGAGGAGCCGCCGGTTCAAATCAACCATGCCGGGATTGCGCTTTCGATACTGGTGGTGGAGGACAATGAAATCAACCAGATGGTCGCGCAGGGCTACCTTGAGCGTATGGGCCACAACTGCCAATGTGTGACTGCCGCAGAAGACGCGCTGGCCTTGCTGCCTGCATCCCGTTTTGACCTTGTTCTAATGGACGTGAACCTTCCAGGCATCAGCGGAACTGAAGCTACCCGCCGCCTGCGTGCGATGCCGGACCCTCGGCTGTCCAATCTTCCTGTCATCGGCATTTCAGCACATGTGCAGGAGGAGCAGATCGAAACCCACTTGCAGGCTGGAATGAATGGGTTTGTGGCCAAGCCAGTCTCTCCGGAACGACTTGCAAAAGCACTGGAGAGCGTCATCCAAGGCCGCAAAGGCGCGGTCTACCTGTCAGCCCGCCAGCATTCACCTGAGAGGGACAGGCATACCAGTTTACATAGGCAGATGCAGGAAAACACACAGGATCTTGGAGCCGAGAAGGCCTTGGAAATCGCCGCACTCTTCCAGGAGGAACTGCCCCGGGGCCTTGAGAGAATGGACGCGGCCCATACCGCGCAGGATCTTGCCCAGCTTGCAAAAGAAGCCCACCGTGCCAGGGGCGCCGCAGCCAGCTTTGGCCAACAAGACTTGGCTGGCCTGTTTGCTGAACTGGAAGAAGCGGCTGCCAACGGGCACCAGTCAGTGGCTGCAACGCACATGAGGGAACTGAGCGCTCTAACTCCCAAAATTCTGGAGTCGCTAGACAGCGTATTACGCGACTACAGAATTCAGCCCAAGGGTGCAGTGAAAACATAGCCTTCACCATGCACGGTGGTGATGACCCGGGGATTGGCAGGCTCTTTCTCCAGCTTGCCGCGCAGACGCCGGATCAGCACATCGACGGTGCGAGGGTTTGCACCATACTGCCGGTGGGTAACCCTGCTCATCAACGCATCGCGAGACGCGACCTCGCCCGCCCGGCTGATCAGCATATCCAGCACTTCAAACTCCGCCCGGGTCAGCGGAATGCTATCGCCTTCAACGGTTTGCAGATGCCGGGCTGCTACGTCGAACCGGAAATTTCCAAAATTGTAAACCCGCCGTGCCAGGCGCCGTGCCTCTTTCGTACGGCGCAGCAGGTTCTTCAATCGGGCCAAAAGCTCACGCCGGTTGAATGGCTTGCAGACATAGTCATCCGCACCAAGTTCCAGTCCAACAATTCTGTCGACCTCGTCATCCCGGCCCGTCACCAGGATAATTCCAATCTCAGATTTCGCCCGCTGCTCCCGAGTGATCTGCAACCCGTCTTTGCCGGGCAAGTTGATGTCGACCAGTAGCAAGTCAACGTCCCTTGCCTGCAATATCCGTTCGGCCTCCTCGGCGGTTTCGGCTTGGGAAACCGTATAGCCTTGCGCATCCAGGTAATTGGCGAGGGTGCTCCGGGTAACCGGTTCGTCCTCAATGATCAAAATATGCGCCATACAGGTCTCACCCCATCAATATTCCCGCCAGTTAACAAATTTTAACATAAATAGCCAGCCCGTTCATCCCTTCAGGCTGACCTGTTCACATCTGCGGCCTAGCCTCCGTCTCCGAAAGCAGGGCTTTCACTCAGCAACAACGCTCAGGCCATCAGGACCGGGGCTGCGACAACAGGGAGACACACATGAAATTCCGGAACCACCTTATGGCCAGTGCTGCGGCCTTGGCGATGGCAGCTCCGATGGCGATGGCCGAAGACTCCTCCGATCCCATCATCATTCCAATTCACAACTGGTCCAGCCAGATTGTGATGAGTCACGTTGTCGGCCAGATCTTCGAGTCGATGGGCAACAATGTCGAATACGTCTCGACCGATAGCCAGGCAGTCTATGAATCTGTGCGCCTGGGTGACGTGACACTGGAATTGGAAGTTTGGGAAGGTGCATTCGGCAAATCATTCAACGAAGCACTGGCCAAGGGCGGCCTGCACGACGCAGGTGACCACAACGCGGCCACCCGCGAGGACTGGTGGTATCCGGCCTGGACCAAGGAAGCCTGCCCGGGATTGCCGAGCTGGGAGGCTCTGAACGACTGCGCAGCGGTCTTCGCTACTCCGGAAACCGGTGACAAGGGCCGCTTCTTGGGCGGACCTGTTGACTGGCTCAAACATGATGCCGAGCGCGTGGAAGCGCTGGACATGAACTTCACCGTGGTAAACGCAGGCTCTGCATCCGCCCTGTGGGCCGAAGTGGCAGCCGCTGAGAAAACCAAGAAACCGGTTGTTATCTTCAACTGGACCCCGAACTTCGCCGAAGCTGTCTGGCCGGGCGAGTTTGTCGAGTTCCCAGCCTGGGAAAACGGCTGCGACAAGGACCCAGCGGTCGGGCCGAACCCGGATGCCACTTACGATTGCGGCAACCCGGCAAACGGCTATCTCAAGAAGGCCGCCTGGGACGGCATGAAGGACAAATGGCCAGCGGCCTACGAAACGCTGACCCAGATAAGTTTCACCAATCCGCAGATCGCCGAGATGGCCAAGCTGGTCGACATTGACGAGATGGAACCTGAAGACGCCGCCGCCGAGTGGCTGGAGGCCAATGAGGATCTCTGGAAACCCTGGACCGGTTCCTGACGTCCGCTTTTCTCTCCAACTCACCGGGGCGGTTCACTGCCCCGGATTTCTTACTAACGAAAGTAGACCCATGACCGCCGCCTCCCCCGTCATTTCCTGCAAGAACGTCTGGAAGCTGTTTGGCGCCAATCCGGAACAGTACCTGAAATCGCTGACCGGCAACCCCGGCTTTGATGAAATCCGTCAGGCTGGCTACATCGCTGCGGTGCGGGATGTGTCGCTGGACATTGCCCAGGGAGAGATGCTGGTGATCATGGGGTTGTCCGGCTCCGGCAAATCAACCTTTGTGCGCTGCCTTTCGCGGCTGATCGACATCACCGGCGGCGAAGTTCAGGTCGAAGGGCGGAACATTGGCGAAATGTCCGAGAAAGAGCTGATTGACCTGCGCCGCAATAAGATGGGCATGGTATTTCAAAGCTTCGGACTGCTGCCGCACCGCACCGTGCTGGACAATGTCGCTTTTCCGTTGGAAATGCGCGGCCAGGACCGCCATGCGCGGCGCGCCCGCGCACTGGAAGTGATCGAACTCGTGGGCCTCTCAGGCCGCGAAGACTATTTTCCAAGGGAACTCTCAGGTGGCCAGCAGCAGCGCGTCGGCATCGCACGAAGCCTGGCGATCGAACCCGACATCTGGTTCCTGGACGAGCCGTTTTCTGCGCTGGACCCTCTGATCCGCCGCGAAATGCAAGACGAGTTCCTGCGCCTGCAGGAAATGCTGGGCAAGACCATTGTCTTTATCACCCATGATTTCGACGAGGCGCTGCGCCTGGCTGACCGCATCGCCATCATGAAGGACGGCGTGGTCGAGCAATGCGACACCCCCGATCAGATCGTGCTGAATCCGGCCACCGAATATGTCGCCAAGTTCACCGAAGAGATCGAGAAATCACGCGTTGTCCACGCTGGTGTTCTGGCGCGCGATGTGAACGGTCACAGCCTGACAGGCGCACCAGTCGGAGAAAAACAGACAATCTCGGAACTCGCACGGCTGCTGGTCAATGACAGCCGCGACTTCCTGCCGGTAGCCAACAATGCAGGCAGTTTGATCGGCGCAATGAACCGCCAGGAAGCACTGGATGTGCTTCTGGGAGAGGCATCATGACGGATCAAGCCATAATACTGACTGGAAAACCACAGACCTGGACACGGGCCAGAACCGGCTGGGCACTGTTCGCGCTGGCCTGTGTTCTGGCCGCCGGAAATTATGTCCTGCCTGCCGGCTTGGTGCGGCCGCCGGAGTGGCTGATCCTGCCCTTCGCTGACTGGATCAACGCGATCTTTGTTTTTCTGCGCGACGATCTGGGTCTGCTCTATCTGACCCGAGCCTTTGCCGATGGGGTCGAATGGCTGCTCGATGTGACTGCCAACCTGCTGTACGGCAAAAACCGCTGGCCCCGCGTCGGCCCCATTCCATGGACCGTGATCGCTAGCATCGGCTTTGTCATAGGCTATGCCCTGCAGGGCTGGCGGCTGTCACTTCTGACCGGAGGCACTTTTGTTTGGATCGCCGTCATGGGCCAGTGGAAATGGGCGATGGAGACCCTTTCCGTGATCGTCGTTGCAGCCCCTTTCTCTATCCTGTTCGGCCTTGTGATGGGCATTCTCGCCTGGCGTTCCAAGACGTTTGAACGGATCCTGAATCCCGTTCTTAACGTTGCGCAAAGCCTGCCGCATTTCGCCTACATGATCCCGGTGGTGGTCTTCATCGGTGTCGGACCCAAGGCAGGCGCCATTGTCACCATCATCTTCTCAGTTCCGCCTATGATCCGCATGTCGCTGCTGGGGCTGCGAAAGGTTCCGCACGAGGTGATCGAAAGCGGCCATATGTGCGGCTCAACCCGCTGGCAGCTATTGCGCTATGTACGTATTCCAACAGCGCGGACCGAGATTCTGGTCGGCGTGAACCAAGTGATCATGCAATGCTTGGCGATGGTGGTGCTGGCCAGCTTTATCGGCATGCCGGGCCTGGGTCAGAAGCTGCTGCAGCTGCTGCAGGCGCTGAAGATCGGCCGTTCAGTTGAAATCGGCATCACTATCGTTCTGCTGGCCGTCATGTTGGACCGCTGCACCAAGGCCTGGGCCATCAAACAGCCTGAGCACTTTGAAAAAGGCACATCCTTTGTTGTCCGCCATAAGTTCTTGCTGCTTGGCATCGGCCTGTCCCTGGCCTGTCTGGTGCTCGCACAATTTTTGCCGCTGATGGATCAGGTCGGCCGCCGAGACGCCTTCACGATTTCCAAGCCGATTGACGCTGTGGCGGACTGGTTCATCGTTCTGATCGACCCGGTCACCCAATGGTTGCGCTGGTTCCTGATTACCTGGGTTCTTATTCCAATCCGCGATGCTTTCCTGTGGATGCCGTATGCCGCGGTACTGGCTCTGCTGGCAGCGGTAGGCTGGGCCATCGGTGGCTTGCGCTCTGCACTGGTGTGTCTGGCGTTCTTCGGCCTTATCGCCATCTCCGGCTGGTGGGACCGTGCCATGATCACCGTCTATACAGTCGTCGTCGCTGTCTGTATTGCCGCAGCAATGGGCTTCCCGCTGGGGATATGGGGCTCTTTCAATGAAAAGCGCGCCAGCGTCGCCCTGCTAATCTGTGACACCCTGCAAACATTCCCCAGCTTCATCTACCTGATCCCGGTGGTTATGCTGTTCGGCGTCAATGACGTGGCTGTGGTTGGCGCAGTCGTCCTGTTCGCAGCGGTACCGCTGGTGCGCTACACAATCGAAGGGCTGCGCCAGGTGCCGGAAACCCTGATCGAGGCGGCCGACATGTCCGGAGCTACCCGCATGCAGACCCTGTGGAAGGTGCGGCTGCCGATGGCGCTGCCGACGATCATGGTCGGGGTCAACCAGTCGGTGATGTTCTCGTTGTTCATGGTGATCATCGCCGCCTTTATCGGCACCCAGGATCTCGGCCAAGAAATGCAGCGGGCACTGTCTTCCACAGATGTGGGCAAGGGGCTGGTGCTGGGCCTGGCCGTCGCTTTCATGGGACTGATGGTGGACCATTTGGTCACCACTTGGGCGCGGTCCAAGAAAGAAGCCCTGGGATTGGAGTAATGTCATGACCTTGCATTCCAGCGACTTCGGACCTGCACCGCACCGCCGCATCGGCTTCCTGTTGTTGCCGGGCTTTCCCTTGGCCTGCCTGAGTTCAGCCGTTGAACCATTGCGGAGCGCTAATGAGATTGCAGGACGTCAGGTCTTCACCTGGAGCCTGATAACCGAGACCTGCGCTCCTGCGACAGCTTCTGCCGGTATGGAGTTTTCTGCGGATTTCAGCCTGGCAGAGATTGAGGGACTTGACTGCCTGTTCCTGCTGTCCGGGCCGGAAGCGGTTTTAGAGGATCCGGTCTCAAGCTCAGGCCGATTGCGTTTCCTGGCCCGTCACGGCGTCGCCCTTGGTGCGGTCGCAGGCGGTGTCTTCCCGCTTGCCCGAAGCGGTGTTCTGTCCGGGCGGCGCTGTGCCGTGCATTGGAGCTACCGGACCGCCTTTGAAACCGCCTTTCCGGATTGCACGGTTGTAGACAGGCTGGCTGTGCGTGACGGTTCGGTGCTCACAGTTTCCGGAGCGTCGGCCATGTTCGAGGTATGCCTGGAGTTAGTCTGCCACGCTTTGGGTGAGGCTGCAATGAACGAGGTTGCCTGCATTTTGCAGCACCCCATCATCCGCAGCGCAAACAGTCGGCAGAAAGTTCCGGTGCTGCAAAGCGGCCGGACGGTTGACGAAATGCCGCCAGCGGTCAAACAGGCGATGTCTATCTTTTCGGAAAACGTTGAGTCCCCTGTCGGCATCCGCGATGTCGCCCGCATGGCCGGCATCTCCCCCCGGCAGCTGGAGCGCAGCTTCCGCACTGCCACCGGCCTCAGTCCTGGCGAATACTACCGCCGCCAACGCCTGAAGGCCGCCCGGCAAATGGTGCGTCATTCCTGGGACAGCATCTCAGACATCGCCCATGCCGTCGGCTATGCCAGTTCATCAACGCTGACTCTGCATTACCGAAAGTTCTACGGAATCACACCAGTTCAGGACCGCAAACAGACGTTCCGTCCTGACACCCGTGAGCCGGTCGGCATAACCGCAGTTCCGTAGTAGCAGCTGAGGCAGGAGCTTTTTTGAGCGCCGGCTGGGTACTTGAAGGATGCTATTTCCTCCGGTTGCGGCCGCCACAATGAGGCGAAGCAAACGCTCCGCCTCATTGTGGTGCATACCGCTTTACAGCGCTGCAAGGTCTCTCAGGAACAGGGCAATCCCAGGGACAAAGATCAGCAGTGCCGTCATCAGCGCCAGGATCAGGAAGAACGGCAGCGTGCCGCGGATCACCTGCAGATAGGGTTTGTTGAAGATCGCAATGGCCGTGAAGATGTCGCAGCCGAACGGCGGTGTCGCCGATCCGATCGCCATCTGCAGCGTGATCATGACCCCCACCAGCACCGGGTCCAGGCCGGAGGCGTCGATGATTGGCACGAAGATCGGCGTCAGGATCACCAGCACCACCAGCGAGTCGACAAACATGCAGCCGACAAAGAAGCACAGCGCGATGATGAACAGGATGTACTCGTGCGAGGCGCCTTCGAGGTTGAGCGGCTCCAGCAGCCCCTGCGGCACCTGCTCAAAGGAGATGTACCAGGAGAACGCCTGCCCTGCCCCGACCAGGATGAAGACAACCGCGGTGATCAGCCCGGTGCTGAGCGCGGAATCCAGCACGTCGTCCAGCTTCAGCTCGCGGTAGATCACGCATTCCACGATCAGCGCATAAAGCACCGAGAAGGACGCCGCCTCGGTTGGTGTCACCGCACCGGAATAGATGCCGCCGACGATCAGCACCGGGAAGCCAAGCGGCAGGATCGCCTTCCTGATCGCCGCCCGCCGCTCCGCGCCCGTGGCTTTGGGCACCAGCGAGATCAGATCGCCCTGCCAGACGCTGTAGAAGTAGCAGTAGACCGAGAACAGCAGCGCCAGCACGATGCCCGGGCCGATGCCCGCGATGAACAGCTCGCCGACGCTGGTATTGGCCAGCGTGCCATAAAGGATCATGCCGATGCTGGGCGGGATCAGAAAGGCAATGTCGCTGGCGTTGATAATCAGCGCCATGACAAAGCTGTCCTTGTAACCGGCCTTGAGCAGCCGCGGCCGCATGATCTGACCAATCGACACCACCGTCGCCTGGGTCGAGCCGGAGACCGAGCCGAACAGCGTGCAGGCGATACAGGCGGTGATCGGCAGACCGGCGCGGCGATGGCCAACATAGGCCTGGATCAGCCCCAGCAGGTTGTTGGCAGTGTGGCCGCGGGCCATGATGTCAGCGGCCAGGATGAACATCGGCACCGCAATCAGCGCATTGGGGGAAATCCCGGTCACCATCTGCTGGATCACCACGCCGGTGTCGCTTTGCGAGAAATGGACCAGGCCGATCAGCGTCGCCACCACCAGCGGCACCACCATCGGGTAGCTGAGAAACAGCAGCAGAACCATCGGCACCACCAGTGCCGCGGTGATGACATAGGTATCCAGCTCACCGGCAAGGATATCGTTAAGAAAATCCATCTCAGACCCCGATCTCTTCGGCTTCGCTTTCCTCAACCTCATAGGACAGCCAGGTTCCTTCGTGAGTGAGGTTCATCAGAAAGGCGATCAAGTACTGCAGCCCGGCCATCGCCAGGCCGACGGGGATCACGGCATAGATGATATAGACCGGAAACTGCAGCGCCGGGCTCAGCCGGTTCACAGCCTTAATCTCCAGCACATAGAACACCGCCTGATAGGCCAGAAACATCAAGAGCGCGCTGGTAGTGAAGGTGATCAACATCATCAGCACCTTGCGCCCACGCGGCGGCAGAGTGTCATAAGCAGCCGTCATCCGAATGTTGCGCCCCTTTCGGACCGCATAGGCAAATCCGACGAAAGTCACCGCAACGATCAGAAACTGGTTCAGCTCTTCCGAGAAGAACAGGCTCTTGCCAAAGCCGTAGCGGCCGATTGCGTTGGCGGTGGAATTCAGCATCATCAGAAGGATCGCCAGGATGATGACGGTCTTCTCGATGAGCTCGGTGCCTTTGCTCAGAGCAAGCAGCAGGGTCTTCATCTCTTTCTCCCCCGCGCGCCTGCGCGGCGCGCGCTCCAAGGAAAGGCGCGGTCCTCCCTCATCGGGAAGCCGCGCCCTCCAGATTCAGTAAGCCGGATTAGTTGGCGGCCGCGACATCTGCGAGAACACCTTCCAGGATCGCCTTGGCGCCATCGCGGGCGTCGGCTTTCTCTGCGTCGCCGTAAGCATTTTCGACAACGGTATAGAAGGTTTCATGCAGCGTGGTGCTCAGCTCTTCGAACACGGCGCGTTCTTCCTCGGTCAGCACCACAACTTCCAGCTCCGGGCGCTCTGCCTTGATCTTTTCCATGTTCTCGGCGTTGATTGAGATCTGGTAGTCATGCGCCGCCTGTTCCGCTGCTGCGATCGCGGTGCGGACCATCTCCTGCTGCTCGGCCGGCAGACCGCTGAACCATTCGCTGTTGGTCGACACTGTACCAACATAAGGCTGCTGGCCCGGGAAGATCAGGTAGTCCTGCACTTCATGCCACTTGGCGTTGTAGATGAAGTAGACCGGGTTCACCATGCCATCGACGGTCTTCAGCTGCAGCGCGCCATAGACCTCGCCCCAGGACAGCGGCGTCGGGTTGGCGCCGAATGCCTTGTAGGTTTCCACCGGAATGGTCGAGGTGAAAGTGCGGATTTTCTGGCCGTCGAAATCTTCCGGCGAGCGGATCGGCTTGTTGGCGCCCCAGGCCATCTCGCCTTCGGAAATCATGGTCAGCAGCTTGAGGTTCACTTTCTCGAACTTCTCGCTCAGCCCCTCATAGATGGTCGGGCTGGTGGTCAGCACCTTGCGGATCACATCGGTGTCGCCGCCCAGCACATAGGGCAGATCCAGAACCTGCGCCTCGGGAACATAGGAACCAAGGTGGCCGGTACCCACGGACACGAATTGCACGGTGCCCTTGGAGGTCAGCTCGACAATGTCATTCTCGGTGCCCAGTTGGCCGTAGTAGTAGATACGCACCTTGATGTCGCCGTCCGACTGCTCTTTGATGCTGTCGGCAAAGGCTTGGGCAAAGATGTCCTGGACGTCGCCTTTGTCTTCCTCAGACGCGAATTTCCAGGTGTCCGCGACAGCTGATGTTGCCAGGCCGGCAACCAGCACTGCCGATGACAGCAGCTTGCGGGTGAAGTTAGTCATGTGGATAGTCCTCTCCTTCGCCGCCTAAGCGGCGCCTTCCGAAATGATCACTAGGGGGCGGAATGCCTTGCCTTGATCAGGAACTGGTGCCCCTTTGCAAAGCGCGCCGTATCCGGCTGCGCCCGAAGGGGTGGTTTCGATGCCGAGGGCAGCGACCGCGCTGGCGGCGGCCTCGCCTTCTTCTTCCGACAGTGTCACGTAGGACACGCCGGCTTTTTCCAGCGCGTGCCAGGCCACGATCGAGGGTTCCTTGCAGTCGAGCCGGCCCATGCTGGAGTCAGGGCCATCAGCGCGGATGGGCGCGCCGGCTTTGTGGCTGGTTTGCAGACAAGCCGCCGCGTCCGGCTCAACCACGATCAGCTCGGGCTGCTGGGCCCAGTTGTGGCGGATCATATAGGCCATCGCCGCAGCCAGGCCGCCGACACCCGCCTGCAGATAAACATGGGTGGGCCAATTACCGGAGGCTTCAAACTCTGCCCGCATTTCCTCGGCGATGACGCAATAGCCTTCCATCACCCATTTCGGGATCTCGGTGTAGCCTTCCCAGGTTCCGTCAGCCAGCAGCACCGCACCGCTCTCCCCGGCGTCAGCAATCGCCGCAGCAACGCTTTCGTCATAAACATCACCGGAGCGTACCACTTCTGCACCCAGCTCCCGCAGGCGCCCGGCAAAGCTTTCCGGTACAGTTTTTGCCAGATGGATACGCGCCTTGGCGCCCGTCGCACGGGCACCGGCCGCAACACCCATCCCGTGATTGCCGGCACTGGCGCAAACAAAGGTATAGTCTGCGGCAAAGGCGCGGACATCGCCGTCCTTCAGGCGCTCCAGCGGCAACGTCTCGCCGGTCTGCTGCTGCCAGGCCTGGGCCAGGATCCGTGCGACCGCGTAAGGCGCTCCCAGCGCCTTGAAGGCGCCAAGCCCCATCCGGCCGGTTTCGTCTTTGGCCAGAACGGTTACATCATTCGGGCCGCGCAGAGTGCGCAGCGGTGAGGCCTCGTAATTTTCTTGCGCCTGGAAGAAGTCTAGGGCGCGTTCGAAAGCCGGGCTGAAGCTGAGAGTGTCTGAATGTTCCATGGTCAGGAAATTACCACAGGCCGATTGCTTGAATTTTTCATCATCGGCGGTATGGTCGATAAAATTTCTCTGCCTGAATGGCTGCAGTGGCGGGTTTGACTCATGACAACCAATCTGGATGAAGCCGACCTGACCATTCTGCGCCTGTTGCAGAAAGACTGCCGAATCGGCCTGGAGCAACTGGCGCAGGAGTGTTCTCTATCCGTCCCCTCCGTGCAGCGGCGGCTGAAGAAGCTGCGGGAGTCGGACCTGATCCAGCAGGAAGTCGCTATCCTCAACCCTGCGCGCTTCAGCTACAAGATGACTTTTGTGGTACTGGTTGAACTGGACCGGGAATCGCTGGATCAGCTGGATCACTTTCGAAAGCGCGCCAAGGCTGATCCCCAAGTGCAGCAATGCTATTATGTGACGGGCGACGCCGATTTCATCCTGATCTGTACCGCCCAGGACATGCAGGATTTCGAGGCGCTGACACACCGGCTGTTCTTTGAGAATTCCAATGTGCGCCGGTTCCGGACCTCTGTGGCGATGGAGCGTACCAAAGTCGGGATGGCATTGCCGATCTGAGTGCAGCGGTACCAAGCAGACTGAGAGCATCGGTTCGGTTACCGCACTAGCTGCGCCGCATGCTTCGTTTCCTACGAAGCGGCGGGAACACCTTCGGTTCCTAATCCGTGCTCGGTAAATTGGTGATCGCCAGCGGCACACCGAGGTTAAGCCCTGATATCTACAGAGCCCGCCAGTGGTCCTTGATGATCAGCATTAAATCCGGATCAGCGCAAGCGGGGTACTTGTTCAGATACATCAGGGTCTGGCCCAACGGTTCTCAGGTCCGGGCACACAGTGCCCGAGTGAAGTAGAGCTTGTTCTTGCCCCAGCAGTCGGCTGACCACTAAGTTGGGGCGTACATAGAAGTAAGGGTCTTCGTGATAGAGTTCACTGGCTTCGATCCAGTAGAGGTCATTCAAAATCGCCAGCGCCAGTATAGGAACCGAAGCCACTCAATTCGCCCGGTAGGGTCAGGACCCATTGATTTCCGGTTGTCTGCGTGTTTCACGGTTCCAAAGACGAGCGGTGACATGTCTGATCTTTTCTGGTCGAGCGACACGCAGATGGCGCGTCTTGAACCCTTCTTTCCCAAGTCCCACGGCAAGCCGCGTGTTGATGACCGGCGGGTATTGAGCGGCATTATTTATTATTCGCAATGGCTTGCGGTGGCGTAATGCTCCGGCGGCCTATGGCCCGCTCAAGACGTTGTACAACCGGTGGAAACGGTGGAGCGACAAGGGTATCTTCGCCCGGATGATGGCCGGTCTGGCCGCGGAACACGGCGAAGAGAAGACTGTGATGATCGACGCGACCTATCTGAAGGCACACCGCACAGCGGCCAGTTTGGGCGTCAAGTGAAGCGGGCCAGGAATTGATCCGGGGGATCAATTCCCTGCTGAACGGGGGCGTGGCCGCCTGATTGGTCGAACCAAAGGCGGCATGAATACCAAGCTGCACGCCATCTGCGACAGCCAGGGACGCCCGCTGGACCTGTTCGTTACAGCTGGGCAAGTCAGCGACTACATCGGCGCCCGCGCTTTGGTGGGCGGCTTGCCAAGGGTGGAAAGGCTGCTGGGAGATCGAGGCCATGATGCTGATTGGTTCCGAGAAGCGTTGAAAGACAAAGGGATACGCGCCTGCATCCCCGACCGGAAACAGCGGAAGAAACCGGTGAAACACGACAAGCGCCGTTACAACCGCCGCAATCGGATAGAGATCATGTTTGGCAGGTTGAAGGATTGGCAGCGCGTGGCGACCCGATACGATACGTGCCCGAAGGTATTCCCATCAGCAATCGCCCTCGCAGCAATGGTCAGCTATTGGCTATGAACCCTGACCCTAATGCGAAGCATCTGTTCAACTGCAAAATGCAGACAAGCAGGCATTAATTTCAGAACTGTCGACGGCGGCTTCGTCCCGCTCACTGCTAGTCCAAGCCCGACCAGGCGAACGGCCGCTGTCTCGGAGATCAGCCGTTCAAGCAAGCTGCAGCGGTATCAGCGACCCGGGCGAATTCTTCCAGCAGGAAACCGCTACTGGCCTAAGCCGCCCCGGCTTCGCGAAGATGAACGCCAAGCAAGATCAGGCCCGGCCAAAGCATATAGGCTTCGATTTCAATATTCTCCCCGAAAGAGAGCAGCACCATTGTCATCAGTATTCCCAGCGGCAGGCGGCCGCGCGCGTGTTTTGCTGCATCCGCCATGACAAAGCCGATGTGCCAAACCAGCGGAATGAGCAGTGCGGCAAAACCGGCAGCCCCCTTAACGAACAGCAGCCCGTACCAGGTGTGATGGCTGCCGATGGGCATGTATTCCACGGCATGGGACCCGGGTTGAACTGTGCCGTGGCCAAACCAGAAGGCTTCGGTCTGCCAGCGCTCGCTGGCGATCCGCTGCAGTGTTTCGCGGACCCGGGTGCTGTCTGCCCGGGCCCCCTTGAACGCGGCCACCGCATCCGCGACCAGCGCCGCCAAGGTTCCGCCGGTGATGGCCAATGAGGCGGTCAGCCCTGCCGTTACATGCCAGGCCCAGCCGCGCAGGATCAGGGGCATCATGCGCGGCGCAACGGTGCAGGCCACCAGCCCCACCAGCCCCATTCGAGATTTTGACGCCAAAATCATCAGGACCCCGGCAACCACACCGGCCAGCATCCACTTTCGGTTTTTTTCTTCCAGCGCAAACAGCACCATGATGACGCCCAAGAGGGCCGCGAAGGGAGACCAGGGGGCGTAGAATTGCCAGCGCGGTGTCCAGCTGGCCGGATCATAGGTGAACAGGTAGACACTGAAATACTCCGGACCCGGCCCGCCAACTGCCTTCAACGGCGACGTGAAGATCTGTTCCGGCAGGCCAAGGTAGGGCGCTGCCAGCAGAACCGGTGCCAGCGCCAGCGTCCAGGCCCCGATCACGCACTGACCGCGGATCAGGACCTCGCGGCGGATCGGCAGCGCCGCACCAACCAGCGGGAACAGCGCCAGCAGAGCCCAGCCTTTGGCCCAGCCGATCGAGGACTTGATTGTCTTCTTGAGGCCGAGCCCCCAGTCGAGGTGCCCGATCCACAGCGCAATCAGCAAAATGGCCATGCCGATGATCCAGGCCCAGATCAGCACCGGAACCGGACCGGTAGCACGCAAGTCGGGCCGGAACGCTGGGCCAAGGTAGAGTGCCAGCACCGCCAGAGCGCCGAGAACCCAGGCCAGAACCGGGCCCACGACGTATAGCGCACCAACGGCGTAGAAGGGCCAAGTCAGGACCATGGAGCGGTAGATCATCCGCTCTGCCGGGTTTTGCAGGGTCATGCTTCGGCTGCCTTGGGCGCGGCCAGAAGACGGCCGATGACAGCGGATCTGATCCAGCCCAGCAGCAGCGCGATCACAAGCATGAAGGTGGCCGCTGCCCCGGCGGCAAAGGCGAGCTTACGGTCAGGCGACGAGGGGCGCTCGGGAAGGGACGGGTTTTCGAGTATCTGAACCAGCGGGTATGAGGCATAAACATCCGATTTCGTCGACTGGGTTCGGGCGATGGCAGAAGCAAACACTGCTTCAGCCACAGAGAAATCTCGCTGCAAATCCTTCAGCCGTGCTGCGCTAGCCGCCAGTTGTTGCAGCCGGGTCTGCTCGAACACCAGACGCTGAGCCAAAGCTTCATACTGCCGGGCTGTGCCCATGCGCTCTGCATCCATCCGCACAAGCTGAGCCAACAACTCTGCCCGCGCCCCGTCCGGGGCCAAATCAAGCCTTTTCAGCTCATCAATTTGGATACCTGTCACTGCCGCTGCCTGTTGGCTTGCACTGTGTTCCGCCGCAGCCTGGGCTGCACGTGCGGCTTGCACCTTCGGGTGCCCTTCACCGTAGGACGCACGGGCTTCGGCCAGTTTTGCAGCATGGATGGCGCTTTCGTCTTCCAGAGCGAGGAAGTCTGCATCGGCAAAGAGTTTCAGGGTTGCGGCCGCGGCGGAGGCCTGGATGCCCAAGGTTTGCTCAAGCGCGGCAACGCTTTGTGTCTTTTCCTCAAGAATACCGGCAATGTCCTCAACCCGGCCTTCCAGTTCGCGGGTGTCTTCGACCATTGCATCGAACTCCTCGCCAGACAGCAGCCCGGAGGATTTCTGAAGTTTGCCGATGTCAGAGCGTGTGGCAGCAACTGAACTCTGGTAATCACCAATGGCGGCCAGACCGCTGTCCTCGCGGGTGGCTTGCTCATCCTTTCGCAGCGCGTCCAGTTCTTCGAAGAAAGCCTGCAGCAGGGCATTGCCGCGCTGCTGGGCGTTTTCTGCGCTGGGGCCTGTCATTTCAACGTGGATCAGGCTGGTTTGATCCACCAGCCGGATCCGCGGCTTGCCGAATTCACGGCGTGTCAGCCCCATCGCGCTGGCAGCCGCGGCGAGGATACGGTCAGCACCAATCAGGCGCTTGTATGTTTCGGTCGGGCTGACGGAGTTGTTGGCAAATGCGGAATTGGCATAGGAAGACGCCTGCCCAATACCATTGAGGTTCATTGAGGCTGACGCCCCGGACCCTGGCAGGATGAGCGACGCATGCGATTTGAAGGCAAGCGGTGCGGTTTGCAGATAACCGTTGATCGGCGCCCAGACGAGTGCCAGCCCAAGCAGCAAGAATGCCAGGTAGCGGCGGATGCGGCTGGTGTCGCCCAAACGCCCGCCGACGATGATGCGGCGGAGAGATATCCGGTGCCAAAGCCGCCGCGGAGCATCAAATTTTCCGGCAAGTTTCTGCAGCATGTCAGTCTCCTTCAACCAGAGACTATCCCAGCACCTTACCCGCCGCGCTTGCGCGCAAGGCTATCCCGGTGCGCATCCGTATTCGCGGCTATCCGTTGGAGTAGGTTTTAGGGCTGCGCCTCCCGCAGGCAGTCAGAAAAGCCCCGCCTCACGCGCGGCCAGTGCTGCCTGGGTGCGGTTTGCCACTTCCAGCTTGCGGTACAGCGTTTTCATGTGCAGCTTCACGGTCGGTTCGGTAATGTCCAGATCGCGGGCGATTTCCTTGTTGGACTTGCCCTCGGTCAGGCCTTTCAGAACCTGAAGCTCCCGCGGCGAGAGCTTCTCCGCCAGCGGGTGGTCTGTTTCCGGATCTGCGGCAGTCATGAAATCAATGGGTGCATATTGCTCCCCCATCGCCATGAACTTGACTGCATTGATCATTGATTTTGCCGGCAGGGTCTTTGGCACAAACCCGGCGGCGCCGGCCTCCAGCGCCTGTTCAGCGATCTGACGGGTGGCCGCACCGGACATCAGGGCAACCCGCTGCCCGTTTCTCATGGCCATCGCCCGCTTGAGGCCGGCCAGCCCGTTCATGCCGGGCATATTCAGATCCAGCAGGATCAGATCAAAGGGATCTTCGGTCTCGATCAGCTTGCATGCCTGATCCAGATCCGCCGCGGTACTGGTCTTGAAGGAACCTTGGCCTTCCAGGAACAGAACAAGCGTGTCACGCAGCAGGTCGTGGTCATCGGCAATCAGTACTCTCATAACATGCTCCTTGATCCCTGCCTCTACACGTAACGCGTGAATGCGGCGCTTGCACGGCAAAAGTCGTGTGTATTCGCCGCAGCTTGGAAAGCATTTGGATAGATTTTGATCCGGGCGGATAGGTTCGCACGCCGCAAGGCAAGCCGGGGATGCCAACGGGCCCGCGACCTGTCCTCCCGCTCCGTTGAGAGGAGCGGCCGCCTGCAACAGTCTGAGAGCAACCAATGACAGCTCAAGGACTTAGCAGATGACACTTGCATATTCCTCTTCCAGTTTCGGTGCTGCCCCAACAGTCAAAACCGACCTTCTGAACACGGCTTACCTGCCTGCTCTGGACCTCCATCTGGTTGACAGCAGCGCTGATCAGGCTGCTGCCAAGCTGCTGTCGCCTGGCCGCCGGCGCGCTTTCTTCATGAACGCGCATTGCTGCAATATCCGCCGCCGCGACCCGCACTATGCCGAGGCTGTCGCCGGGGCGGATATCCTTCTGCCTGATGGCATCGGAGTTGAACTGGCGGCAAAGTTCACCGGTCATTCTCTGACGACCAATTTGAACGGCACCGACTTTGTGCCGCAGCTGTTGCAGCGTGCGGCCAGCATGGGCAAATCGGTCTACCTGTTCGGCGGGCGGCCGGGCGTTGCGGATGCAGCCGCGGCGCGGCTGGTCTACGACATTCCCGGCCTGCGTATTGCTGGCACCCGCGATGGGTTTTCCGGAGCGCAGGACACTAGGGCGGTTGTTGCGGACATCAACGAAAGCGGCGCCGACATCGTTCTGGTTGCGCTTGGCGTGCCGATGCAGGAGCTGTGGCTGCACCGCAATGCGAATGACCTGACAGCCAATCTCACTTTAGGGGTCGGCGCGCTGTTCGACTTTCTGTCGGGCTCGGTTGCACGGGCGCCGGAACCGGTCAGGGCTGCAAGGATGGAGTGGGGCTGGCGGCTGGCGATGGAGCCACGCCGGATGGCACGCCGCTACCTGACCGGTAACGTCAGCTTCCTGGCTCATGCCGGACTGGCTGCACTGCGGCAGAAGCGCCTCGCCGACGTCCAGCAGCGCGGTCTGGACATCACAGTTGCGGTTCTGGCCCTGCTGATGCTGTCGCCGCTGCTGCTTGCGGCGGCTCTGGCGGTCAGGGCGGACAGCGGAGGACCCGCACTCTTCAAACAGACCCGGGTCGGGCTGAACGGCAAGACCTTCACCATGTTCAAGTTCCGCTCGATGACGGCAAATGCGGAAACCCGGCGCGCGGAGATCCTGCACGGCTCGGACCGGGACGGCCTCTGCTTCAAGTCGCGCCAGGATCCGCGGGTCACCCGTGTCGGCCGCTGGCTGCGCAGGAGCTCCATCGATGAGCTGCCGCAACTGTTCAACGTGCTGCGCGGGGATATGTCTATCGTCGGCCCCCGCCCGGCACTGCCGTGCGAGGTTGCAGATTACCCGCCCCGTGCGCTTGGCCGTCTGCAGGTCAAACCGGGCATCACCGGTGTCTGGCAGGTGTCAGGCAGGGCCTCTGTCGGCTTCAAGGAAATGATCGAGATGGACCTCAGCTACATTAAGGCCCGCTCGCTCAAACTGAACCTCCAGCTCATCCTCAGAACCTTTGGCGCGGTTGTTTCTGGCCGCGGCGCCTACTGACCCATTAATTTAGGAGACAAGCCATGACACATATCCGCAAAGCCGTTTTCCCCGTTGCCGGCATGGGAACCCGTTTTCTGCCTGCCACCAAATCCATCCCCAAGGAGATGCTGCCGCTGGTGGACCGACCACTGATCCAATACGCGGTGGACGAAGCGCGGGAGGCAGGGATTGTGGAGTTCGTCTTTGTCACTGCCGCAGGCAAGGGCGCGTTGGAGGATTACTTCGACACAGCCGCCGCGCTGGAAAACACATTGGAAGCGCGCGGTAAGACTGCTGCTCTGGATGCCATTGCTCTGACGCGGATGCCGGAGGGGGCTTTGTCCTTTGTTCGCCAAAGCAAGCCGTTGGGCCTTGGCCACGCTGTGGGATTGGCCGCACGCCTGGTAGGAGACGAACCCTTTGCCGTGCTGTTGCCCGATGATGTCATCCGCGCGCCGCGCGGGGCGCTGCGCCAGATGGTGGAGGCGCATGCCGTAAGCCGCGGCCACATGGTAGCAACCATGAAAGTTGGGCGCGAGCAGACCTCCTCCTATGGCATTCTGGATGTTGCGCGCGAGGCCGGAAAACTCACTCACGCCCGCGGAATGGTGGAAAAACCGGATCCTGCGCAGGCGCCATCAACACATGCCGTCGTCGGCCGTTACATTCTCGAGCCTTCGATATTCGAAGCATTGGCTGCGATTGAACCAGGCGCAGGCGGAGAACTGCAGCTGACGGACGCCATCAACGCGGACCTTCCCTCAGCAGGTGTAACCGGGTTCCGGTTTGACGGCGAACGGTTCGACTGCGGCAGTGTGCAAGGATTTGTGCAGGCGACGGCGGCCTTTGCTCTGGACCGGCCGGAACTGGCTCATGAATTGTCCGGCTTTCTTGCCGGGCGTGTCGCCCCGGTTCTGCAGGCGGCATGATTGCCGGACCTATTCGAAAGGATAGGCGGGTATCCGTCTAACCTTTTGGCGCCCGCGCCACGTCGTGCCATATCTGGGTCAATCATCAAAGGAGGCCGCGCAATGCTTTTTAAAGCGCTCAAGATAGTTGCAATTTCCGTGTTCGCCGCGCAGCCGCTGGCAGCGGGAAATCTGGACCAGCCAGCCGGAGAGGTGGTGCTGAAGGTATCTGGCACGCCGAAAGCGGAAAACGCAGGGGAAGCAGCGCAATTCGATCTGGCCATGCTGGAAGGACTGGGTGCCGTGGAGTTTGAAACGTCGACAATCTGGACGCAGGGCGTGCAGCATTTTGAAGGCGTGCCGCTGAATCAGCTGGTTGACCATCTGGGCATCACCGGAACCACGCTGCGGGCCACCGCCATCAACGACTATTCGGTGGACATCCCGCTGGCGGATGCTGTCGAAGGGGGCCCGATCATTGCCTACAAGCACAACGGCGAGGAAATGTCCGTGCGTGACAAGGGGCCGCTCTGGATTGTTTACCCTTATGACAGCAAAACCGAATATCAATCAGAGGTGGTTTATTCCCGCAGCATTTGGCAGCTCGACCGCATCGAAGTGATTGAGTAGCGAGCGCTGAACCCGGCGCTTTTGGCTTGGCTGCCTGCATTTGAGGATGATGGCAATGGCCGGCACAAAACGCAGAAAGATGTGGCTACGGTTGGCTGCTTTTTTGCTGCCCGCCCTTTTGGGCCTCGCAGCCATTGCATTTCTGGCGTTGAATGTGTCCCGCGACATCACGCGGCTGAACTCTGCCAGTTCCGACAACATTCAATGGAACCTGTCTCAGACCGAGGTGGAGTTTCTCCAGTTCGAACTTGAACTGGCGCGGGCGCTGCAGGGCGACAGCCCGGACATTCGCAGCCTCCGGCGCAAGTTCGACGTCTTTTTCAGCCGAATACGCACGCTGCAGCAGGCATCCATCTACAGCGAATTGCGCGCAGTTCCAACGTTCGCGGCCAATCTGGCGACAGTTGCAGCCTTCCTCGACCGCGCCGTCCCTGTGATTGACAGCGATGAAGGTGCCTTGCCCGCCCTATTGCCTGCGCTGGAACAGAAAACCGGGGCTGTCCGCCCGGATGTGCGGCGGCTGTCCGTATCCGGCCTCAACTATTTCGCTGAGGAGTCCGATTTCCGGCGCGAGGCCTTTTCGGGCACCCTGATGCATTTGGCGATTGCCATTGCCGCGCTGGTGGCAGCGCTCGCCGTGCTTGCCTGTTACCTGGCTGTGCTGAACGCTCAGAACGTGCGGCGCAGGACACAAGTCATCGAAGCCAGTGAGCGCATGAACATCGTGACAAGCACGTCTCTTGACGCGGTGGTCGTGGCGGATACGTCAGGGCGCATCACGGATTTCAACGCCGCTGCCGAACAGATTTTCGGCTATTCCGCGAAAGATGCAGTAGGATGCGATCTGGGCGAGCTGATTGTGCCCGAACATCACAGGGCTGCGCATCAGGCCGGTATGGCCCGCCTGCGTGAAACAGGCGAAAAGCGTGTTGTTGGAAGTGGGCGCTTCAAGCTTGAAGCGAAGCGGGCGAACGGCGAAGTTTTCCCCGTGGAGCTTGCCATACAGGCGGCGGACACCAAGGACGGGGAAATCTTCATCGCGTTCCTGCGTGATATTTCCAGTCAGGTGCAAGCAGAGGCCGAGCTTGTTCTGGCCCGCGACCGTGCCATGGCCGGCGAGAAAGCCAAAACCGATTTCCTGGCCACCATGAGCCATGAGATCCGAACTCCGTTGAATGGGCTGCTGGGTAATCTGACCCTTCTCGAGGAAACCCGGCTCAGTGCCAAGCAGTCCCGCTACATAAGAAACATGCAGACGTCCGGCAAACTGCTGATGAGCCATATTTCGGATGTTTTGGACATTACCAAATTCGACGCGGGCAAACTGCGGCTGCACATGGTGGACATGAATATCAGCACTCTGCTGAAGGACATCGTGGACAGTCTAAGCGGTGCAGCGGCGGGCAACGGCAGCACTTTGGAGTGGGGCTGGACAGGGGCACCGCTCAACTGGGTTCACGCGGATCGGGACCGCATTCAGCACATTCTGATGAACATCGTCGGCAATGCAGTCAAGTTCACGAAAAACGGGCGGATCTCCATCACCGCTCAGGCCAGTGCCGCTGAGGAGGGAAAGACCATCCTGTGCATTTCGGTACGGGATTCAGGTATAGGTATCGACCCGGGCCTGCTGCCGCATATCTTCGATGATTTCGCGACCGGAGACAGCTCCTATGACCGGGAAGTCGGGGGAACCGGGCTGGGTCTGGGGATTGCCCAGCGGTTTGTGAAAGCGCTGGGTGGCCGCATCACTGTCGAAAGCACTCCGGGAGAAGGCAGTGTCTTTGATGTCAGCTTCCCCGTTCAGGCCATTGCGGAACCCGAGCCGAAGGGAGAGGCCCGGTTTGATGCGCCCGCCAGGAAGCGGGCAAATGTCCTGCTGGTGGAAGACAACGAGATCAATCGCCATGTCGCCCGGGAGATGCTGACGGCACAGGGGCATTTTGTGACCGAGGCGCACAACGGCCGGGAAGCGGTCGAGATGGCAGAAGAAACGGGCTTTGACCTGATCTTAATGGATATCAGCATGCCGGTCATGGACGGGCGCAGCGCCGCGCGGGCGATCCGGACTGGCAGCGGCGCGTCAGCGCGCGCGCCGATTATTGCCGTGACCGCAAACGCGATGGCCGAGGAGCAGGAAGCCTTTTTGAAAGACGGCATGAATGATGTGCTGACCAAACCTTTGACGCGTGAAGGCCTGTTGCAATTGATTGCAGACCACCCTTCCCCAGCTCCGCCAGCACCGAAAGTTGCTGCGCTGCGGTCGCAGCAGTTGATCGAACTGGAAGAAACGGTTGGTGCCGAGGCGTTGAAACCCCTCCTGAACCGCTTTGCAGCTGAAATGGAAGCGTTCCTCAAAGATTTTGAGAACGGGCAGGATTTGGCTGCGAACGAAACCGCAGTCGAAGCCCACCGGATTGCTGGCAGCGCCGCAACCTTCGGGCTTCCGGAGCTTCGCAGTGCGCTGATCCGTCTTGAGAAAGCGGCGCTCAGCCAGGACCGCCAAGCGGCCGAAGGCGCGCTGAGCCCGTTGAGGAAGGCCTGGGCTGCCACCAAACCGGTGCTCAACCTGACTTAGTAGTTGAAGGCGCCGATGAGGCGGCCGACCTCTCCCAGGTTGGTGATTGTGCTGTCATAGCAGGCAATGGCATCCCCGGGCAAAAGGAAGGGGTCATAATCGTCCCGGTCAGCGCGGCGCAGCAGGTCTTCGATCCTCCGCTCGATGACGACAGACACCTGTGTGACCGGATTGCGGGAGAACAGAACAGAGGACCGGTGCGCGCTGGTGGCGCGGGCGCCGCCCACGCAGTTGGTGTCCACCACCGCCTGCAGGTACCGTGTGCCATAGGGAAACTCGCGCACCTCGCGGCCAATGGCGGAGAGCGCGTTGCCGGCGGCCGGCTGGGTGAGGTTCGACAAGAAAAGCGTCACCCCCGGCGGGCTGATGGGGCTGGGCCGCATCAGGTCTTCCTGGAAGCATCCGCGGCTGGGCACATGCACCTGATCGCCTGTCAGCAGCATGATGTCGACGGCATTCTGGCCTTCGAACACTCCGCGCATGTCCAGCCGGTAAAGGCTGCTGCCGCGCCGCACCTCGACCGCTGAGATATCCGCATCCGGGCGCACCCCGCCTGCCGCACGCAATGCAGCAGACAGGTTGCGCGCTTCGGTCGAGGCCCCCAGTGCGCCCTGCCTGCGGGAATCCACTTCGTCACCTGGCACACCGCCAATTTCCACGGCTTTAGGCTCAAAGACGGCTCCTGAAACACCCACCGTGACTGAGGCAAAATCAGCTGCCCGGACCGACAGCCGCGGCCGGTCAGAGTAGAAGTCTTCGGCGATCAGTTTCGCGGCAATGTCCTCCTCGATCTGGATGGCCGTTCGGCCCTGCGCACGGATCGGTGAAAGGAAGGGAAGCTTCAGCGTGCCATCCCGCGAGATAACGTAGTCGCCATTGAAGGTCTCATCATCGCCGACACGCACGTTCACCAGGTCATTGCGGGTGAACCGCTCGCCTGCCAACGCAGCCTGCGCTGTTCCAGCGCCCTTGCCGCCGGTTCCGCCGACGGCGGGGCGGCACCTGGACTCGTTCATTGTCTGAGACTGCAGAAAACCGGATTCGCTGCGGGACACCTCCGGTTCACGGTATTGCGCCTGATACCCGTCACCAGAGGCAACCGGCTCCAGGTTGTCTGGCGGGTCGATCTGCGCGCAGCCGCTCAAAGACAAGATCGCCAGAATTGCCGTTCCATTTCTGAGGGGTTTCTTCATTGAACTGCTCGCGGGATCACTGCGGGTTGTACTGGTGATACGGAATTCGGCCACAGCGGTCGAGAGCCCGTTGATATCGCAGCGCTATCCTTTCGGATATGGAACAGTTCTGTTGCACCATTGCCCTGTCCCTGGGGGCAAGGGACAGCAGGTTCTCCAGCCCGCTATGACTTGATCCAACAGCTCTATGGACAGGTCCCGATGCCCAGCACCTTGCAAATTCCCTCCTTCGCAAAGAACCTCTTTGCTTACGGCGCGTCTGAGGCGGCGGCCAAGGTTTCGCGGCTTCTGGTGGTTGTCGCGGTGGCGCGCACGCTCGACCTGGACCAGATCGGCATTGCCGCGGCAGCCCTGGCGGCGGCCGATATTGTCAAGTCGCTGACGGAAAATGGCGTCATTCAAAAGATCATCGCGGCCCCGCAGGCTCAGCTGCGGCAAACCTGTGCCACCGCGCACCGCATTTTCTGGGTCTGGTGCGCCGGATTGTTTTTGCTTCAGTCGCTGGCGGGACTTGTGCTTTATGCCAGCGGCGGCAGCGTCATGCTGCTGGCACTGGTGCTTCTTCTGGCGGGTGAATACCTGTTCATGCCCGCCGGGCTGGTGCAGGCGGGCCTCGCCATGCGGGCAGGAAAGCTGCGCCAGACTGCTGCCATTTCGGGCACACAGATCGTGGCGTCAAACCTGATGTCGGTGGTGCTGGCGCTGCTTTGGCCGTCCGCCTTGGTGCTGGTGCTGCCGCGCCTGCTGACAGCGCCGTTCTGGCTGGTCGCAATGCGCCGCCTGCATCCCTGGAGCCCCGATCCGTCCCAAGGATATGCACCGCTGAGCCCGTTCCTAACCTATGGATGGGCGGTGCTGGGCGTCGAACTGGTCAAGGCGCTGCGCCTGCAGGCCGACAAGGTGATCGTGGGCGCGCTGATGGGGGCAGAGACGCTTGGCCTCTATTTCATGGCCTTCAATGCCGGTCTCAGCCTATCCAACTCATTCACCGTGGCTTTCTCCACTGTTCTGTTCCCGCATCTCTGCGCCAGCGCCGACAAGCTGCAGGCATTGCGCCAAAGCGTGCTGCTGGCGATCGGGATCATCGCACCGGCTGTCATCACGCAGTCGCTGCTGGCACCGCTCTATGTCCCGGTTCTGTTCGGGGCGGGCTGGAAAGGCATCGAAGGTGTTGTGTCGATCCTGTGCTTGGTTGCGATCCCGACCACGCTGTGGTCCGCAACCGCGGGCTGGCTGCGGGCAAACGGCAAGCCGGGCCAGGAATTCCGGGTCACGCTTGCCACCACCGGGGCGCTGATACTGAACACCTGCCTGCTTGCGCCCCATGGTCTGACAGCGGTCGCCACAGGCTATGCCGTTGTCGCCGCGCTGATGATGACGGGCGCATCGCTGCCAACCCTTTCCAGGGCCTTCCGCCACCGCACCGCAGAGGTTTGAGACATGCCGTATTTTTCCGCAGTCATTCCCAGCTTCAACGCTGCCGCCACGATTCGGGAAACCCTGGCCGGGCTCCAGGCGCAAACCTGCGCCGATTGGGAGGCGATCGTAGTTGATGACGGGTCCACGGATGAGACCCGAGCCCTGGTGCAGGCCGCTGCCGCTGCCGATGCCCGGATCCAGCTGGTGCAAAACACCGGGAAAGGCCCCAGTGCCGCCCGCAACTACGGCGCTATGGAGCACGCCGGCGGTGATGTGATCGCGTTCTGCGATGCAGATGACATCTGGCACCGGGAAAAGCTGTCGCAGCTCCGTGCGGGCTTCCTGCAGGGGGCCGTCGATGGTGCCTATGGACGGATCGGTTTCTTCCGCGCCAACCCGGCAGATGCCCGCGTGTTTTCAACAGTTCCCGTTCAGGATCTGACCATCGCCATGCTGCTGGGAGAAAACCCGGTTTGCACTATGTCGAATTTTGCCGTGCGGCGCAGCGTCTTTGCTGCGACCGGCGGCTTCGACGAGGCAATGGTCCACAACGAAGATCTGGAGTGGCTGATCCGCCTGGTCGGCGGCGGCGCGCGGGTGACCGGAATAGACAGCCTGCATACCTACTACCGCACTTCCGTTGGCGGATTGTCGACGGATCTTGAGGCAATGCGGGCAGGCCGTGAACAGGCAATTGCAACCGCCGCCGGTTTTGGCGTGGTTCCAAGCGCCGCCTCTCATGCCATTCACCACCGCTACCTTGCCCGCCGGGCGCTTCGTCTGAATGGGGCTCCGGCTTATGCGCTGAAACAAGCTATGTCCGGCATTTTCAAAAGCCCGCGCGGATTTTTCTCCCCGTTCCGCAGGGGCGGCCTGACATTGGTCGGCTCATTGCTGGCGCCGTTCCTGCCCCAGCCGCTGCGCCGGAACCTGTTTTCCCGTTAACTTTCTCGAGGTTCACAACCATGGCCTTCACATCGATTGTCGTCCCCGCCTTCAATGCCGAGCAAACGCTCGCTGACACTCTTCTTTCCTTGCAGAGGCAAACCAGTACGGAGTTTGAGGTCATTGTGGTCAATGACGGCTCCACAGACACAACCGCCGCGATTGCCGCGGGCTTCTGCAGCGACCCGCGCTTTCGCGTGGTTCACCAGAAAAACCGCGGCCTTGCTGGAGCGCGCAACTCGGGTATTGCTGGCGCACAGGGCGATGTAGTGGCGTTTTGCGACGCAGACGACATGTGGGAGCCGGGAAAGCTGGCCCGCCATATCAGCCACCTGGAGGCCAAGCCCCATGTAGGCATAAGCTATGCCGGATCTGCTTTTATTTCGGAAGATGGCGCCCTTACGGGCCAGGCGCAGCGGCCGCGGCTGCAAAACATCGACGCCAAACACATTTTCAAGCGCAACCCGGTCGGAAACGGATCTGCGGCCGTGATCCGGCGAGCAGTGTTTGACGAAATCGCCTTCCGGCCCCGGTCCGAGACCGAGCGCGACTGGTATTTCGACGAGACTTTCCGCCAATCCGAGGACATCGAATGCTGGCTGCGGATTGCCTTGACGACCAACTGGGCGTTCGAAGGGATCCCGGGCCTGCTCACACGCTACCGGATCAATTCAGGCGGCCTTTCTGCTGCGACAGACCGCCAGCTTGCCGCCTGGGAGCGGATGGTTCGTAAGCTGTCACAGACCAACCCCAAGTTTTTTGCGCAAGAAACAGGAGTGGCGCGGGCATATCAGCTCCGCTACCTCAACCGGCGCGCCATCAGCGATCTGGACAGCCGCCGCGCAGTACGTCTTGCCAGGGCGTGGCTTGCCTGCTCCCTGCGGCCGCTTTGGGAGGAGCCGTTGAAGTCTGGGGCAACACTGGCGGCGACTGCGCTGCTTGCCGTGACCGGGCCGAAGGCTTTGCAAAAAACAATGAAACTGGCCGCACGGGCACACCGGAACGAGGCCATGTCATGACCGTTATCCGTGTAACCCACTTGGTTGATGACACCACTGCAGGCGGAGTGATGCGCGTCATCAGTCACATGATGACAACGCCTGATCTTACGCGCGAGGCTGATCACAGCTTGCTGGAGGTGAAACGGAACAGGCTTTGCATAGGGCGGGTGGAAGCGGATGTGATCGTTTCGCATCTTGCGATCAGCTGGCGCCTTCTCCCCTTGCTGGCCGCCTTGCGTGTCATGAACCCCACAGCACGGCTTGTTCATGTCGAGCACAGCTACACCAAGTGCTTCACAGCTCTAAATGTCAGGCGGAAACGGCGGTTCGGCGCTCTCCTCAAGCTTTCATATGCCCTGTTCCACGATGTCGTTGCCGTCAGTGCCGCGCAGGGGAAGTGGCTGAGGGATGAGGGTTTCGTGCGGCCGGCCGCCCTGCATGTCATTCCCTCCTGCGTTGGTCTGTCTGCTTTCCGGGAACTGGCACCGCCAGAGGGCGCGGTAAAGACAATCGGTGCCATTGGGCGGCTGGAACCGCAGAAGGGATTTGATATCCTGATCAAGGCTTTCCGCGAACTCAGCGATCCCGGCATTGCCCTTCATATCTATGGTCAGGGGGCGGAGGAGACGTTGCTCCGCGACCTTGCCGCCGGCGATCACCGCATACATTTCAAAGGATTTGCCTCCGACCCGGTTGCGGCGATGGCTGACCTGGACGCCGTGGTAATGTCGTCGCGATGGGAGGCCTACGGGCTGGTTGCGATTGAAACCCTGGCAGCGGGACGCAGGCTGCTTGTCAGCAACGTCGATGGACTTACGGATCACTTGCCCCATGGAGCCGCACTGGTTGACGGCGCAGGAATTAAACCCTGGCAGAGCGCATTAGAAGAGCTTTTTGCAGCACCACCGCGCCCCCGCGGGCCAAGGCACGCTCACAACTACGAAAGTCATTTTTCCGACTGTTGGAAATCGCTGTTTTTGTCTCCTGTCATTGCTTCACAGTGAGGGTTTTCACCAGATCGCATCCGCGAAGCTTGCTATCAATTGCCACGTTGAACAGTGCTAGATCGCGCAGGTTGCCCGCCAGTTCGAGCCACGCGCGGATCGCCCAGACCTGTTTCGGCAACAGTGGCCGTTTCTGGCCGATGATCCGGCCCTTGTTCCAGGCTCTTCGTTTCGGGATGACAGCGGGAAGTTGGACTCTTGGCATAGTGCTCCCGCCAACCCCAGACATCATTACCGCGCTGACGATGTCATCGTACAAGCGGAGTGGATGCCTGTTCTCGGAAGTCATCCGAGAACACCATTTCTGCCGATGCATTCGGCGGCAGTGAGCCCAGCATGTACCTTGGATTTTCCCGCCGCGTGCGCTTGCAGCGCGGAAGTTGCGGCAACAGCGACAAACTTACCGCCGCATTGCGGCTGCGAAACATGCCGTTCATGTCGGGGGAAGAAAACCCGAAACTAAAAATTCATGCCACAAGACTCAAAGACCATACTCCGCCCGTCAGCAACCTCGGCCAAGGCAGCTGACGGTGTAAGTAAGCTAGCTGGGGGTACAGACAGCTCGGTACCCCGGGTCGCCCTTTTTAGAGAGGGTGGAAAACAGCAATTGCCTTCCACCTGGATATCAGGATGCCTTTGGTGAGCCTTTTCAGTCAGGCTTCAGCGCCTTCAACAATCACGATGTTGGCGATGCCCGCATCAATGCGGTGATTTTTTGCAGCTTGGTATTCAGACGAATTATAGCAGGCGAGCGCGGCCTCCAGCGTGTCGAACTCGATTACAACATTACGCAGATGGCCGTCGCCTTCGAGCTGCTCGCAGGTTCCACCGCGCGCCAGCACCCGTGCGTTGAACTTTCGGAAAGCCTCCGTCGCCCCGGCGGCATAAAGGGCATAGGGCTCGGGATCCGTCACCGTGACATGTGCAATCCAGTAGGCTTTGGGCATTGGGCATTCTTTCAGATTAATGTCTGCAGCACGCGCCGGAGCGGATTTTCCGCTCCGGAGCCTTGTCTTACCTGTTCAGGATCTTCGACAGCACCAGATAGGCGGCACCGGCCACGAACAGGCCCACGAACCAGGCATAGGTATAGATCGTGGCGAAGAAGTCCGTGGTACCGGCGGTGAGGCCAACACCTGCCAGGAAGCCCGGCAGGTTCGGCAGGATGCCGATCACCAGCGCCCAGACACCGGCCCAGTTGGTGCCGTTGCTGCCGGAGTAGATGCCGTTCATCTTGAACAGATCGGCCACTTCCAGCTTGGTCTTGCGCAGCAGGTAGTAGTCCGCCAGCATCACGCCCGCAATCGGACCCAAGAGCGCCGAATAGGCGATCAGCCAGCCGATGATGTGGTTCACCAGGATCCAGGGGAACATGGCAATGCCGATGCCCGCGGTGATGTAGCCGCCGCGCTTGAGGTTGATCTTGCTGGGCGCCAGGTTCGAGAACCCGTGCGCAGGTGCCACCACATTGGCTGCCAGGTTGGTGGTCAGCGTCGCCACGATCAGCGCAAACAGCGCGATGATCACCGAAAATCCGCCCATCTTCTCGGACAGCTGGATCGGATCCCAGATCGCCTCGCCGTAGATCACTACAGTGGCCGAGGTCACGGCAGAGGCGATGAAGGCAAACAGCGCCATCGGAACCGGCAGGCCGACCAATTGGCCCAGCAGCTGGTCCTTCTGGCTGCGCGCGTGGCGGGTAAAGTCGGGAATGTTCAGCGCCAGGGTCGCCCAGAAGCCGATCATGCCGGTGAGGCTCGGCCAGAACACCACCCAGAACTGGCCTTCCTGCGGCTGGCCGGGATCAAAGGCGCTGGGGGTCGACAGCATCTCTCCGAAACCGCCCGCGTTGACATAGGCCCAGGCCAGCAGTGCCAGCCCCATCGCCAGCAAGAACGGTGCCGCATAGGTCTCCAGCCAGCGGATCGACTCGGTGCCGTTTGCAATGAAGTAGAGATGCAGCGCCCAGAAGGCGAGGAAACAAATGAACTCGCCCGCGCTGATGCCCAGCACCGGCAGCGCCTCGCCCGCCAGCGCGCCGCCCGTGAGGGTGTTCAGGATCACAAAGATCGCCGAACCGCCAACCCAAGTTTGAATGCCGAACCAGCCGCAGGCAACGATACCGCGGGCCACCGCCGGAATCTTGGCGCCGCTGGGTCCGAAGGACGAGCGCAGAAGCACCGGAAAGGGAATGCCGTATTTGGTGCCCGCATGGCCAACCAGCACCATTGGGATCAGCACGATGGCATTGGCCGCCAGAATGGTCAGCACCGCCTGATCCCAGCTCATGCCCGATCCGATCAGGTAGGAGGCCAGCAGATAGGTCGGGATACAGACCACCATGCCGACCCAAAGCGCGGCAATCGCCAGCCAGTCCCAGGTGCGTTCCGCCGCCGTTGTGGGCAGCTGGTCCTCGTTATACAGTTCCGGGTCGATCCCGGTCAGACCGGTCCGCGGCGGCGCCTCGGCACCGGATGCGGAAAACCCGCTGGTGATATCAGCCATTTTCAGTTTCCTCCCTGTTATTGGCTTACTGCCGCCCCGTCCTCCACAGGGCCGCAGATGCGAAAGCCCCCGGCCTGTGCCGGGGGTATGATCAGACGCAGGCCGGCATGTTTTCAGCCGAACGCACGACCTGGCGCTGCGCAGTCACCTGTTTCCACTTGGAGAGCGCCTTGTTCACTTCCGGGAACGCCGGCCGGTCCACAAACCGCCCGTGTCCCGGGGTGGCGCAGACGGTGCCGTCGTCCACCGCCACTTCGCCGCGGCTGAGCGTGTAGCGCGGCAGGCCGGTCACCTCGCGCCCCGAGAAGACGTTGTATTCCACAACCGACTGCTGGGTTTCGGGTGAGATCACCTTGGATTTCTTCGGATCCCACACCACTAGGTCGGCATCAGAGCCTTCCAGGATCGCGCCCTTGCGCGGGTAGATGTTGAGGATCTTGGCGATATTGGTGGAGGTGACGGCGACAAACTCGTTCGGAGTCAATCGGCCTGTATTCACTCCCTCGTTCCACAGGACCGGCATCCGGTCCTCAAGGCCGCCGGTGCCGTTCGGAATTTTTGTGAAGTCATCGATGCCAAAGCGTTTCTGATTTACGGTAAATGCACAGTGGTCGGTCGCCACAACCTGCAGGGAGCCCGCCTGCAGACCGGCCCACAGGCTGTCCTGATGCGCCTTGTCCCGGAATGGCGGCGACATCACCCGCTGCGCGGCGTGGTCCCAGTTGGGATGGCGGTATTCGCTTTCGTCCAGCACCAGATGCTGGATCAGCGGCTCGCCAAAGACCCGCATGCCCTTCTGGCGTGCCCGGCGGATCGCCTCATGCGCCTGTTCGCAAGAGGTATGCACGACATACAGCGGCACACCCGCCATGTCGGCGATCATGATAGCGCGGTTGGTGGCCTCGCCCTCAACCTCCGGCGGGCGCGACAGCCCATGCCCCTCCGGCCCGGTGATACCGTCGGCCAGCAGCTTCTGCTGCATCGTGGCCACCACATCGCCGTTTTCCGCATGCACCATCGGCAGCGCCCCCAGCGCGGCGCAGCGGCGGAACGAGTCGAACAGCTCGTCATCGTCCACCATCAGCGCGCCCTTGTAGGCCATGAAGTGCTTGAAGGAGTTGATGCCGAGATCCACAACCTGCTGCATCTCGTTGAACACCTGCTCGCTCCACCAGGTCACCGCCATGTGGAAGGAGTAATCGGCACAGGATCGTTTGGATTTGGCATGCCAGTCCTCCAGCGCCGCCAGCATCGACTGGCCTGGGCTGGGCAGGCAGAAGTCCACCACCATTGTGGTGCCGCCCGCGAGGCTCGCGCGGGTGCCGCTTTCAAAATCATCCGCCGAATGGGTGCCCATAAAGGGCATTTCCAGATGCACATGCGGATCAATGCCGCCAGGTATGACATAGCAGCCCTCTGCGTCCAGCACCTTGCCGCCCGTAAGACCCGTGCCGATCTGCACGATCTTGCCGCCCTCGATGGCGACATCTGCCTCATAGCTGCGGTCGGCGGCAACGATGGTGCCGCCCTTGATCACGGTTCTCTGACTCATGCCGCTCACTCCACGATCTCTGCGGTTTCCAGCACGGCGTGCAGCAGCACGTCGGTCCCCGCCGCCGCCCATTCGCGGCTGATTTCCTCATCCTCATTGTGGCTAAGGCCATCGACACAGGGGCACATCACCATCGCAGTCGGCGCCACCTTGTTGATCCAGCAGGCATCATGCCCCGCGCCGGAGATGATATTGCGGTGCGAATAGCCCAGCTTCTCCGCCGCACGGCGCACAGCATCCACACAGCCCTCGTCAAAGGTGACCGGGTCGAAATGCCCTGCCCGTTCGATCTCCAGCCCCAGTTCCAGCTCCTCGGCAATCTTCGCCGCACCCTCGCGCAGGCGCTGCTCCATATCGGTCTGGGTGTCAAAGCTGGGCGAACGGAAGTCGATGGTGAACACCACCTTGCCCGGAACAATGTTACGGCTGTTGGGGTAATAGTCGCAGTGGCCAACGGCACCGACAGCGTCGGGCTGGTGGCTCATCGCGATTTCATGCACCAGATCGGTGATCCGCGCCGCGCCAAGGCCCGCATTGCGGCGCATCGGCATCGGGGTGGAACCGGTGTGCGCCTCTTGCCCTGTCAGCGTCACCTGAAGCCAGTTCAGGCCCTGGCCGTGAGTGACGACACCAATGTCCTTGCCCTCGGCTTCCAGAATGGGGCCTTGCTCGATGTGCAGCTCGAACATCGCGTGCATCTTGCGGCTGCCTACCGGCTCGTCGCCCACGTAGCCAATGCGAGCCAGCTCCTCGCCGAACTTCTTGCCCTCCGCATCTTCGCGCGCATAGGCCCAGTCCTGCGTATGAACGCCCGCAAAAACACCCGAGGACAGCATCGCGGGAGCAAACCGCGTGCCTTCCTCATTGGTCCAGTTCACCACCACGATGGGACGGCGCGGGGTGATGTCCTGATCGCGGATCGAGCGCACCACCTCAAGCCCCGCCAGCACGCCCAGCACGCCATCGTATTTGCCGCCCGTCGGCTGGGTGTCCAGATGGCTGCCCATCATCACCGGGTCCAGATCCGGCTCGGCGCCCTCAAGGCGGGCAAACATGTTGCCCATGCTGTCGACGCCCACCGTCATGCCGGCCTCTTCACACCAGCGCTTGAACAGGTCGCGGCCTTCCTTGTCGGCATCGGTCAACGTCTGGCGGTTGTTGCCACCGCGCACCCCCGGGCCCTTCTGCGCCATTTCCATAAGCGAATCCCACAGGCGGCTGCCATTGATGCGGGCGTTGCTTTGCACGTCTTTCATGTTGTCTCTCCCTTGGCGGCTGCCGGCCCCGCACGCTCCTCCGCGGCGGACCGGCAGCCGGTTGGTCACGCGATGAGCGACTCGGCCAGGATGCCGATCAGCTCGTCGATTTCAGATTTTTCGATGATCAGCGGCGGCGACATGGCAATGATGTCGCCGGTTGTGCGCAGATGCGCCCCCCTGTCCCAGGCCCGCAGATAGGTGTCAAAGGCGCGTTTGGTCGGCAGGCCCTCAACCGGCTCCAGCTCCACCGCGCCGACCAGGCCCGAGCAGCGGATGTCCTTCACATGCGGCAGCCCCTTCAGGCTGAACAGCGCTTCGGTCCAATAGCCTTCCAGCGCCGCCGCGCGCTCGAACAACTCCTCCTCGCGGTAGGTGTCCAGCGCCGCCAGCGCCGCCGCGCAGGCGACCGGGTTGCCCGAGTAGGTGTAGCCGTGGAACAGCTCGATCATGTGCTCGGGGCCGGTCATGAAGGCATCGTGGATCTCGCTGCTGATCATCACTGCGCCCATCGGAATGACACCATTGGTCAGCCCCTTGGCGGTGGTGATCATGTCCGGCTCGACGCCATAGTAATCCGCGCCAAACGCGCGGCCCAGGCGGCCATAGGCCGTGATCACCTCGTCGAAAATCAACAGGATGCCATGCTCGCGGGTGATCTCGCGCAGCCGCTCCAGGTACCCCTTCGGCGGCAGGATCACCCCGGCGGAACCCGCCATCGGCTCGACGATCACCGCGGCAATGGTTTCGGCCCCGTGCAGCTCGATCAGCCGCACCAGATCCTCCGCCAGCTCCGCGCCATGCTCCGGCTGGCCCTTGGTAAAGGCGTTGCGCTCCGGATCATGGGTGTGGCGCAGGTGGTCGACGCCGGTGAGCAGGCTGCCGAAATGGCGGCGGTTGTTGACGATGCCGCCGACCGAGATGCCGCCGAAATTGACCCCGTGATAGCCCTTCTCGCGCCCGATCAGCCGGGTGCGGCCCGGCTCGCCCTTGGCCTTGTGATAGGCCAGCGCGATCTTCAGCGCGGTCTCCACCGACTCCGAGCCGGAATTGGTGAAGAACACATGGTTCAGGTCCCCAGGTGCCAGGTCTGCCAGCTGGTTTGCCAGCTCAAAGGCCTTGGGGTGGCCCATCTGGAAGGCCGGCGCGTAATCCAGCTCTGCCACCTGCTTCTGCACCGCCTCGGATATCCGCGGCGCGGCGTGGCCTGCGTTGACGCACCACAGGCCTGCGGTGCCATCCATCACCTTGCGGCCGTCGGTGGTGGTGTAGTACATCCCCTCCGCCCCGGCGATCATCCGCGGGTTCTCCTTGAAATGCCGGTTGGCAGTAAAAGGCATCCAATAGGCGCCAAGGTCGTTTTTGGGGGCCGGGGCAGCAGTCATGACGGTTGTTCCTTCTTGATAGATCTGCGGGGGTCAGGCGGCGGAGAGGCTGAGCAAGGTATCGAGGCTCTGCTTTGCATCGCCATAGAACA
>NZ_JWLH01000013.1:0-33088 GCF_000813925.1 Leisingera sp. ANG-S5
ATCAATGTCAAAGAGCATCACCTCTGAGAGACAACAATCCCGGCTGCGCTCCAATTTCTTGCTGCGCCGCCGTTCCAGCTAACCCTCGGTGGTGACCGTCAGCGCCTCAGCGCCGCCGGTGAGGGGTGTTCTATGGTTAGCGCCGGAGAGTCGCAACCCCTTTTTTGAAGTTTCTATGACTTTTTGCTTGCGGCGGCAATAAATCAATATTTTTCAAGTAGTTATGACCCAGGAAAAGCTGCGCGCGCGGCGGGGAAACGGGCTTTCAGCGGGCCGGGAGAGAACAGGCAGAACCGCCCTTTGATTGCGCCCCACTAGATGTTGGGGGGTATGACCGTAACATATACAAGCCGGACGGAGTCCAGCGAGTCGGCTGGAATCGAATCCGATGGCGCAAGCGCCGCGATTCCCGGGGTTTTCCCGGTCTGAGGCCAAAAAATCTGCCTCAGACCCTGCACCCCCAAGTGCGTCCCTTGCCGCGCCTCAGTCCCGGCGGCCAGGGAATTGCCGGATTGCGATCCCGCCTGCGGTCAGGCTGCTGCGGACGGAGGCGGCGAGTTCCACTGCCTCGGCTGTATCACCATGCAGGCAGATGGTGTCGATCGCCGCCGGGATACGCTTGCCGCTCTCGGTGATGATCGCCCCCTCCCGGACCATTTTCAGGATGCGCGGCCCGGCCAGGTCCGGGTCGTGGATCACCGCCCCCGGCTGCGAACGGTCCACCAGGGTGCCATCGTCATTATAGGCGCGGTCGGCGAAGATCTCGCCGCACCAGTTGCAGCCCAGCTCGCGCACCACCTCTTCCATGGCGGTTGCGGCCAGCACCATGATGATGATGTCAGGGTCCACATCCAGCGCCGCCTCGTAGCAGGCCCGCGCCATTGCGTGATCGACGCAGGCCATATTGGACAGCGCGCCATGCAATTTCAGGTGCCGCACCTGAGTGCCGGCAGCCTGCGCCATGCCCCAGGCGGCGCCCAGCTGATAGCGGATCATATTTGCCAGGGTGCCGTGCGGCACATGCATCCGGCGGCGGCCGAAGCCCTGCAAATCCAGGAACCCCGGGTGGGCGCCGATGCCGACGCCATTGTCCCGCGCCAGCGCCATGGTCCGCGCCATCACATCCGGATCGCCCGCGTGAAAGCCGCAGGCGATATTGGCGGAGGAGACGATGCCAAGAAGCGCGGCATCATCGCCCATATTCCAGGGGCCGAAGCTTTCGCCCATGTCGGCGTTCAGGTCGACTGTTTTGGTCATGCGGTTTCTCCCGTCGCATAAGGGTCCGCCTCCGCCGAGACGGCCCCGCTGATCAATTGATAGGACAGCAGGTCCCGGACCGCCGCAGGATCGCGCACCAGCGGGCGGCAGGCTGCAGGCAGGCCTTTGAGTGATTTTTCGAATTTGGCCTGGATTTCCAGCCCTTCCTCCAGGCTGACCCAGCGAAAGTGCAGCGCAGCGCCGGCTTGGGCCTGTGCCACCTTGGGCAAGTCGCAGGGCAGCACGGTGCCGATGCGGGGATAGCCGCCGGTGGTCTGGCACTCACGCAGCAGCACAAAGGGCTTGCCGTCGCCGGTCATCTGCACATCACCGGGCAGGATCACCTCGGACAGGATATTGAGCTGGCCTTCGGCGGCAAACCCTTCCCCTTCCGAAACCATTTCGACTCCCATCCGGTTGGCGCGGCTGCCGCGGCTGAAACCCGTGGCGGCGAAACGGGCGCGGACCTCTTCCGGGAACAGATGGCTCTGGAAGCTTTCCACGATCCGCAGTTCGCCGCCCTTGAACCGCTCGTCAGCCGCCAGCACCAGCCCGGTTTCACTGTTTTGATCCGGGTCCGCTGGCAGCAGGCCGCCGGCTTCTGCCGTCCGGCCCAGCCCGGCCATCACATGCACGGCACGGGCGCCCAGCAACGGCCCGGTGGCGATGCCGCCGCCAAGATGCAGGTAGCCGTAGACGCCCGAGCGGGCAGCACCAATGGTCAGGCGCTGGCCAGCCTCCATCCGGTGCGAGGCATTCCAGGCCAGTGCTTCGCCATCCAGCGCCGCCGCCATCGGCGCGCCGGTCAGGGCAATGCGCAAGGGGCCGGTGGCCTCAAACTCGCCGCCCATGCCGCCCATTTCCAGCGCCGCCAGACCCGGATCCTGCCGCAAGAGCGCCGCGCCTTCGGCCAGCGCCAGGGTGTCCGCGGCACCGCCCTGGGATATCCCCTGCCCCAGCAGTCCGGGGCGGCCCATGTCCTGCACCGATGCAGCCGGGCCGATGCGGAGAATTTTCAGGCCGCTCATGCTTGGATCTCCTGCGCTGCCGCTCCGCCGCGCAGCGGGTCAGCGTCACAGAGCTTCAGGAACTCCGTCTTGGACACCGGTTCAAACTGCATCTCGTCACCGGGGCGCAAGGCAAAGGGCTGCTCTGCACCCGGCTGGAACAGTGTCATCCCGGTCTGGCCGACATGGCGCCAGCCTGTTGGCGCCGGGTTGGAAAACAGCACGAACTGGCGGATCGCCTGCACCAGCGCACCACGTGGCACCATCGGGGTCAGTTCTGTCTGCCGCGGCAGATCCCATTCCGGCCCCAGGGAGCCGAGGTAGGGCTGGCCGGGCGCAAAGCCGATGGTCAGCACCCGCACCCGCGCCGCACTCAGACTGTCAATGGCTTGCGCTTCGCTCATCCCCGCGGCATCCGCAGCCTCCCCCAGCTGCGGCGCCAGATCGGTGCCGTAAACGGTGGGCACCCGCCAGAACCGGCGCCCTACCGGCAGCGGCGCTTGCAGCCAGTCCTGCACTGCAAGCAGCTCCTGCAGCGCCGCCTCCAGCCTCTCGTGCGGCAGCAGTGACGGTTCAAACCGGACAAAGACCGAAGCCAGCGAGGCCATGGTCTCCACCACGCCCTCCAGCTTCAGCGCCTCAACCGCGGTACGGAAAGCCAGCGCCGCCCGGTTGGAGGCTTCATTCAGGCTGCCGCCGAAGCTGACCAGAATGCCGCTCAGCCCAGCCCGCCGGATCAGCGGATATGCAGCCGCATCCTGGCTGTCCATGTATACACCCCGTCATTTTTGCGGCCAGCGTTGCGGCACCGGCGGGGCGTGTCAACACGTCAATTCAGGTAACTCCGCGAGGCTTCCTGGAACCGGTCTCAATCAGCAGCCTCAGAAGTCATCCCAGCCCTGCGCCGCGGGCAGCGCCTCTGGCGCAGGTGCCGGTGCCGGGCGCTGGAAGGCGATCACATCTGCCGCCGGGGCCGCAGCCCCGCAACCGCTGAACTTGGACACTTCGCGGGTCAGCTGGCTGGCATCGGACGACAGCTGATGGCTGGCGGCAGAGGTCTCTTCCACCATCGCCGCGTTTTGCTGGGTCACCTGATCCAATTGCGAAACACCCAGGTTGATCTCGCTCAGAGACGTAGCCTGCTCCTTGGCACCGGTGGCAATGCCGCTGATGTGACTGGAGATGGTGCCGACGCTGCCGATGATCTGCTTCAGCTCCGCACCGGTGCGGCCCACCAGGTCAACACCGCTGGCCACCTGCTTCTTGCTTTCGCTGATCAGCTGCTTGATCTCGCCTGCTGCCCCGGCAGAGCGCTGCGCCAGCGCCCGCACCTCGGAGGCCACAACCGCGAACCCGCGACCCGCATCGCCGGCCCGCGCTGCCTCAACACCCGCGTTAAGCGCCAGCAGGTTGGTCTGAAAAGCGATGTCATCGATCATGCCGATGATCTTGGCGATTTCCTCCGAGGAATTCTCGATCTGCGACATCGCCGCTACCGCATCCTCAACCACCCGTCCGCTGCGCTCCGCCGCGGTCTTGGCCTCGCTGACGATGCCTTCCACCTTCTCTGCGCCCTCGGCCGCGGAATGCACGGTAGAGGTCAGCTCCTCGATGGCCGCCGCGGTTTCCTCCAGCGTCGCAGCCTGGCTCTCGGTGCGCTGCGACAGGTCGCTGGCCGAACGCGAGATCTCATCCGCCGTGCGCCCCACCGCATCCGATACTTGGGTAACAGCACCAAGTGCCGTTTGCAGCTGCTCAGCTGACCGGTTGAACGCCTCGCCCAGTGCCGCAATATCCGCCTGCTCTGACAATGTGACCCGGACTCCCAGGTCGCCCTGGCTCATCGCGTCCAGCCCGCGCGCAATTTCCTGCAGTCCGCGGCGGCGCACAGTTACTTCTGTTGCGACTTTCACCACCTGCACAACGGTGCCATCCGGCCCTGTAACCGGCGCATATGTTGCCTGAATCCAGATGGTCTCCCCGGTCTTTGTCACCCGCGGAAACTGATCGGTGAACACCCGGCCCGACGCCAGTTCCTGCCAAAACGCCTTATACTCCGCGCTGGCTGCAAGATCAGGTGCGACGAACATCGCGTGATGCTTGCCCGCAATTTCTTCCAGACTGTAACCCATCGCAGCCAGGAAATTGGCGTTTGCGGTCAAAATGGTGCCGTCCGGCTTAAACTGGATCGTGGCCTGGGTGCGGTCGACCATTCCGCCAATGATTTCGGCGCTGCTGGCCTGTTCTGCGGGCTTGGCCGGCTTGGATCTGAAAAACATTCTACCTCTCTGCACGTTCCTGATTCTAAAGGGAGTCGCGCAAAGCTAGCGTCAAACCGAGAGAAAATTCTTAACCCCGGCAGGTTTGCCTCTGCCGCCCCTTGCAGGCCCGGAACGGCCCTGACCGCTCCCCTTTGCAGCACCGCGCAACGCCTTGGCCGCAGCCTCCGTGAGGACAGCATCAAAAAGCACGCCGCAACCACCCTGAGTTGTGCGTATTTGCAATTTGATAACCAGGGTCAGCTCTCATGGCCCCAATCAGAACAGAAGACCGCAGAACAGCCGCCTCACTGTTGGCATGCGCTCATCCTCAAGAACAACCTTAGATTGCATTTTTCTTGATATGGCGGACTGAAACTGTAACGTGATCAGGCAATCAGCCCGCGGCAAACCATCGCTTTTGCCGGGTTTCTGGCATCTGCATCGAAAAAGGGACCGCAACAGATATGACATTTGCCCCCCAAACCCGCGCCCATCAGCAGCCGCTCTGGCCCCTTTCGACTGAACAGCGCGCCCATTTTGCTGCAGCCTTTATGGTAGCCGCCGGGTTTCTGTTCGACTACCTGACACCGCTGGGGGTAGCGGCCGGGCTGATCTATGCCGGGGTTGTCCTCTGCACCATCTGGGCAGAAAAACCCGAAACCGCCTATGTCTATGCAGCAGCGGCAACCGCACTGACATTGCTTGGCTATGTGCTGTTTCACCGTGCAGGCATCAACGAATGGGTCGTTCTGACCAACAGAGGGCTGACAGTTCTGGCGCTTTGGGCCTTTGCCTATGTCGTCTGCCGCCAGAAAACCGCTCTGATTTCCCTGGAACGCAAACAGACTGAGCTCACGGCGATACACGACAACAGTATCGAAGGGATGATCACCATCGACACCCAGGGCAGAATTCAGGACTTCAACCGCGCCAGCCAGAAGATCTTCGGCTACAGTGCTGCGGAGGTGGCAGGCAAGAACATCAGCATGCTGATGCCATCCCCCCACCGGGCGGGACACGACGGCGACATCAGCACCTATTTCAAAACCGCGCAGCCAAAATTCATCGGCGCCGCCCGCGAGGTGCAGGGCCAGCGCAAGGACGGCAGCATCTTCCCGCTCACGGTATCCGTAAGCGAGGTCCGGGTGGGTAATCACATCCTGTTCAGCGGCATTGTCCGCGACATCACCGAACAGAAGCGCAAAGAGGCGGAGCGGGAAAAATTTATTGAGGACCTTTCCCGGTCAAACCGGGACCTGGATGAGTTTGCCTATGTGGCCTCGCACGATCTGCGGGCACCATTGCGGGTGATCGACAATGCCTCCACTTGGCTGGAGGAGGATCTGGCGGAAACCCTGGACGAGGACAGCCGCGAAAACCTGCAGCTGCTCCGCTCCCGGGTGTCACGGATGGACCGGCTGCTCGACGACCTGCTCGAATACTCCCGGATCGGGCGCAAGACCGACCACCGGTACCAGCAGCAGATGCCGGGGTCTGAGCTGATGCAGGAGGTGCTGCTGCTGGTTGACCAGCCGGAGGGTTTCACGATCCGCATAGACCCCGCATTCGAGGGCATCCAGCTGGTGAACATGCCGCTGAAACAGATCTTTGCCAACCTCATCTCCAACGCGATCAAGCACAGTGAATCCGGCACCGGCGCCGTGGATGTGACGCTGCAGGATGGAGGCAGCCACTGGGTTTTCTCAGTGGCTGACGACGGTCCCGGCATCGAAGCAAAATACCATGAGCAGATCTTCAAGGTGTTCCAGACCCTGCAGTCGCGGGACAAGGTGGAGGGCAGCGGCATGGGCCTCTCCATTGTTCAGAAACATGTGCAGCAGGCGGGCGGCACGATCTCCGTGCAGTCCGCTTTGGGGGAGGGGTGCACATTCCGCTTCACCTGGCCCAAGCAGCGGCCCGCCGCAACGGAGGGCAACTGACATGCAGGGCTGTACCGGCGCTCCCCCCCTCCAGAAAGAGCTGAAGATCCTGCTGGTGGATGACGATGACGGCGATGCCAAGGCGGTGCGGCGCGCCTTCCGCAAGGCCAACATCGCAAATGAAATCACCCGGGCCATTGATGGCATCGACGCGCTGGACCTCCTTCGCGGCACCGGCGGCCAGGCCAGATTGAAACCGCCCTATGTGCTGCTGGCCGATATCAACATGCCCCGGATGAACGGTATCGAGCTTGTCAAGGAGCTGCGCAATGACCCGGACTTGCACAGTTCGGTGGTGTTCTTTCTGACCACGTCCAGCGATCAGCAGGACATTGCAGCAGCCTACAACCTGAACGCCGCGGGCTATATCGCCAAGGAAACCGCCGGGCGCGATTTCCTGCAGCTTGTCAACATGATGGACCGTTATTGGCGGATCATCGAACCGCCTGCACCGGAACACTAACCGCCGGGTGCACGGCCTCTGCTCCCGGGCCTGCCCGCACTTTCCTGCGCCAGCTCCTTGGCCCAGCCGGCAGCCGCCGCGCAGGCCGCCTCCAGATTGTGCTCCTGCCCGAATCCGGTCACCGTCTTGCGCGGCTTCAGATCGTGGTCACCATCCTCCAGCCAGCACAGGCTGATTGCAGGCGGCAGCGCGTAGCCCGCCACGTCTTCCCGGGTGCCGAAGGGATCGCGGCTGCCCTGACAGACCAGCGCAGGCGTTTTCAGCGTCTCCAGATGCGCTGTCCGCAACCGCTCAGGCTTGCCCGATGGATGAAACGGGTAGCCAAGGCAAAGAAGGCCGCAGATGCGCCCTTCAGCGAAGAGCCCGTCAGCAACCAGGCTCGCCACCCGGCCTCCCATGGATTTACCGCCGATGATCAGCGGGCCCTCGCAGGCGAAACGGCTGACCGCGCTGAGAAACTCCGCCTGCAGCAGGTCCACCTTTGGCGGCGGCCGTTTCACCCCGCCGCTGCGCCGCGCCGCCATATAGGCAAATTCAAACCGCGCCACCCGCAGCCCCCGGCTTGCAAGGCCCGAAGCGATTGCCGCCATGAACGGAGTATCCATGGGCGCCCCCGCGCCATGTGCCAGCAGAACGGTCGGACAGCCATCGCCGCCGCCGTCCAGAAGAAAATCAATATCCGCCAAACCCGTGCTCCCCGCAACCGCCCGGCCGGGAGACTAGCAGCTTGCCGCAGGCGCTGCATCCCCTGCGGCAGTTTCACTCCGGACCGCCGCCCCGGGACCCTGGCCTTGCGTCACGCCGAGTGCTTCCTGACGTCACCGCCTTCGCCGCAGGCAATCCGCCGCATTTCCTCCTGGCTCATCGGAGTCCCGAAATAGAACCCCTGGACAGAGGCGCATTTCTCCGCCTGCAGGAAATGCAGCTCATCCTGGTCTTCCACCCCTTCGGCCAGAACCGGAATGTTCAAGGCAGACCCAAGCAGCAGCGTCGAGCGGACAATGGCCGCGCTCTGCGCGTTCCGGTGCACGCCCTTCACAAAACTCTGGTCGATCTTGATCTTGTCGAACGGAAAGGTTTGCAGGGTGGCCAGCGAGGAATAGCCGGTGCCGAAATCATCCATCGCAATGCGGACACCGTAGTCTTTCAGCTGATGCATGACCTTCAGGGTATGCGCCTGGTCGTCGATGATGCTGGACTCGGTGATTTCCAGCTCCAGCCGCTCCGGCGACAGGCCGGTTTCCAGCAGAATATCCATCACATCCTCGACAAAGGACGGCTGCACCAGCTGCTGCGGCGCGACATTGACCGCCACCTGAAACGGCCGTTCCCATGTTGCCGCCTCCTTGCAGGCTTCCCGCAGGACCCAATGGCCGATCTCGCGGATCAGGCCGGTTTCCTCAGCCACCGGGATGAACTCGCTCGGCCCGACACGGCCGCGGGTGGGATGGTTCCAGCGCAGCAGCACTTCAAAGCCAACCGGCTCCAGGCTCGTGATGTCATTCTGCAGCTGGTAGGCCAGCTCGAACTGCCCGCCGGCGCAAGCCAGCCGCAGATCGTGGACCAGCTGCAGCTTTTCCCGGCTCTGGCGGTCCATGTCCTCGCTGAACTGGCAGATCGCACCAGACGGATCTGATTTGGCCCGGTACATCGCCAGATCGGATTTGTGCAGCAGCTCCAGCGGATCGCGGCCCTCCTTCAGGCTGGTGGCCACCCCGATGGCCGCGCCCACCCGGACCGAAACATCCGCCAGGTCGATCGGCTCGATGACCGAGGCGTGCAACCGTTCGGCAAAGGCCAGCACCTGCTCGATCCGCCGGAACCCCTGTTTGACCGCAACAAACTCATCGCCCCCAACCCGCGCGATATACTCATCCGGCCCCTGCTGCCGGGTCAGCCGCAGGGCCACAGCTTGCAGCACCTGGTCGCCAACCGCGTGGCCATGCAGGTCGTTCACCTCCTTGAACAGGTTCAGGTCGATGGTCAGCACCGCCGCGCGTTCGGTCTCGTCCTTCTGCAGGCGCTCCGCCAGATCGGCGAGGAACTGAGTCAGCCACATCCGGTTGGGCATTCCGGTCAGCGGATCGTGCAGGGCCGCATGCGCCAGTTTCCGCCGCGCTTCGCTCTCAACATTGGTCTCGATGCTGGCAGAGGCGAAGCCGACCAGCAGGATCAGCCCCATCACCCCGAAAATCAGCATTCCCATCACCGCATCCGAAATGACTTCCTCAGGCACGTCCACCAGCGGGCTGAGCCGGACATTGATGGCGCTCATGCCGGTGAAATGCATGCCGCAGATGGCCCCCACCAGCAGCACCGTTGCCAGCACCCAGTTCCGCCTGCCCAGCCCCGGCCGGGCGGCGAAGATGTAGCCCCAGGCGCCCAATCCCATGCCTATTGCAAGCGACAGTGCCCGGTAGCCAGGTTCCCACTGCAGCTCGCCCGGGATCAAATAGGCCTGCATGCCCGTGTAATGCATCACGGAAACCGCCAGCCCGAACACCGCCCCGGCCAGCAGCGCCGCATGGCGCCCGGTACCAAAGGCCAGCACCGTGTTGGCCGCCAGCACCCCCAGCACCCCTGCCAGCAGCGACAGGCCGGTCACCAGCGGTTCATAGCCATGCTCAAACCCAGGCTCATAGGCCAGCATCGCAATGAAATGCGTCGACCAGATTGTTGCCCCGGCGATCATGCTCGACAGGCCCAGCTGCACCAGCCGCCGCCGCTCCCGCGCGCCATTCAGCCGGTTGGTCAGGCGCACGCTCAGGCAGACCCCGGTGACACAGACCAGGGCCGCGACGGCCACAAGCACATAGTTGTGCTGCTGCGTTAGGCAATCCAGAATACGGTACATCGGTTTCTCCAGGGCCGGCTTACACTGCAACAGCCAGAATTCCGCCGAAACCTTAAGGAATGGCGAAATCGGCGGCGCCGGCAGTGCCGCCAGCCTCCTGCATTTATTGCAAATACCAGGCTATTGCCTGCCTGCGCCCGCCGCCGGTCCGCGCACTCAGCTGCAGATACGGCCTCCGCGCAGCTGCGCACAACCGGCCCACCTGCCCTGCCTGCCGGCAAAAACCGATTGAAATTCTTGCGTTCCAGGCCTCAAGTGGGCGACAGGACACCAGCCGCTGCCAGGGAGGCGCAGCGGCCTGCGTCCGCGACCGGAGACAGGTAGAATGGACTCTAAACAGCTGATTGCCTGCCCCACCTGCGACGTGCTGCACCGCGACCAGGACGTGCCTGCCCATTCCGTGGCCCGCTGCGCCCGCTGCGGCACGGTGCTGGCGGCGCCGAAGTCCGGCGCCATGACCCGGATTGCGATGCTTTCGCTGACTGCGCTGATCCTGCTGGCCGCCGCGGCGGTCTTTCCGTTTCTGGAGCTGAGCGCCCAGGGTCTGTCGCATCAGGCGTCGGTTCTGGACGCAGTGCTGGCCTTTTCACAAGGCCCGATGGCGCCCCTGTCGCTGGCAACCGGCTTGCTGATCGTGCTGCTGCCCGCCGCACGTTACGGCGCACTTGTCTATACCCTGGCGCCGATGGCCCTGGGCTGGCGCCCCGCCCCGCACGCCTTCGCCGCCTACCGCTGGGCCGAACGGCTGAAGCCCTGGGCAATGGCGGAGATTTTCATCATCGGTGTGGCCGTGGCCCTGGTCAAAGTCTCCGGCCTGGCACGGGTCGGGCTGGGTCCGGCCTTCTGGGCTTTTGCCGCCCTTCTGGTGGTGACCATCCTGACCGATAACGCAATTTGCAGGCTGACCGTATGGAAGACCCTCAGAACCCGCAGCGTTTCCTGACCGCAGCGGCGGCGGGGCTGGCCGGCTGCCGCGCCTGCGGCGCCGCCAACCCGGGTCGCGCACAGGCCTGCGCCTGCTGCGGCAGCCCGCTGCAACCCGCCGCTGCATACAGCTTGCAGCGGGTCTGGGCCTGGCTGGCCGCCGGGCTGATCGCCTATGTGCCCGCCAATCTCTACCCGATGCTGCGCACCACCGCATTTGGCCGCACCTCCGAGAACACCCTGATCGGCGGCATCGCCGAACTGTTCAGCCACGGCTCCTATGCCGTGGCGCTGATTGTGTTCCTGGCCTCCATTGTGATCCCAGTCGCCAAATTCCTGGCCATCGGTTACCTCGCAGTCTCGGTCCGCAGGCCCGCGGCCCTTGGCAGCCACGGCCGCCTGGTGCTTTATGAGGTGGTTGAATTTATCGGGCGGTGGTCGATGATTGACGTCTTTGTGGTGGCCATCCTGACCGCCCTGGTGCAGCTGGATTTTGCCGCTGCCATCGCCCCCGGCATGGCGGCGGTCAGTTTTGCAATATCGGTTGCCTTCACCATGCTGGCCGCCCAGAGTTTTGATCCGCGCCTGATCTGGGCTGCGGAAAGCGAGAATTTGAATGACCACGCCTGATCCCGCCCCGATGCAAGTCTCCGCCCGGCGCCCCTCACCCTGGCGCAACCTGTCGCTGGTCTGGCTGGTGCCTCTGGCCGCCCTGCTGGTGTCGCTAGGGGTAGCCTGGCAGGCCTATTCCGACCGCGGTGTGCTGATTTCCATCAGCTTCGAAAACGCCTCCGGCATTGCCGCCAATGAAACCACCGTGCGCTACCGCGACGTGGTGATCGGCCGGGTTGAGAAGGTTGGCTTTTCCAGTGATCTCAGCAAGGTTTCCGTGCAGGCCCGCATCGACAAGGATGTCGCCCCCTATCTGGATGCAGATGCTGCCTTCTGGGTGGTCCGCCCGGAAGTCTCGGCGCGCGGCATCTCCGGCCTCAGCACCGTGCTGTCGGGCGTCTACATCGAAGGCAGCTGGGATCAGGACCCCGGCCTCCCGCAGACCGTATTCGAGGGCGCTGACCGGGCGCCGCTGGCACAGCCAGGACGCGGCGGGCGGCGGATCACCCTGCGCACCGACGACGGGCGGATGGTGTCCGAAGGCGCACCGGTGCTGTTCCGCGGCATTGAGGTCGGACGCCTGGAAAAGCCGCGCCTGACGGTCAGCGGCGACAGTATCGTCGTTGATGCCTTCATCGAGGCGCCGCATGACCGCCGCATCAACTCCGCCACCCGGTTCTGGGACAGCTCCGGCTTCTCAGTCTCGATTGGCCCCAGCGGCTTGTCGCTGGACGTGGACAGCATCGCCTCGCTTGTGGCCGGCGGCATCGAATTCGGCTCCGTGTTCGACGGCGGCAATCCGGTCGGCCCCGGCACCGTCTTCGACATCCACACAGACGAGGCCGCGGCCCGCCGCACCGCTTTTGCCCGCACCCTGTCCGGCGGCGTCGCCGTCTCGGTCGCCTTTGACGAGTCCGTCGCGGGTCTTGCCAGCGGCGCCGCCGTTCAGCTGCGCGGCGTCAAGGTGGGCGAGGTCAGCAGCCTCAACGCCTCCATCCGTGACAGCGGCGAGGCTGAGGTGCAGCTGATTGCCAAGCTGCTGCTGGAACCGGCGCTGATGGGCCTGCCGCGCGGCGCGGGCGAGGCCGAGGCGCTCGATTTCCTGGAACAGGCGGTCGAAAACGGCCTGCGCGCCCGGCTTGCCTCCGCCAGCCTCTTCAGCTCTGAGCTGATCGTCGAGCTGGTCACCCTGGAAGACGCCGCACCAGCGGATTTTGCCCGCAATGCCGAACCGTTCCCGCAGCTGCCCAGTGCGCCGTCGAACCTGCCGGATTTCACTGCCACCGCCGAAGGCATGCTGGACCGCATCAACGCGCTGCCGGTCGAGGAGCTGATGGCCCAGACCATCGCCACCCTTTCCAGCATTGAAAATCTGGCCGCCGCTGACAGCACCCGGCAGGCGCCCGCCGCCGCCCTGGCGCTGCTGGAAGACACCCGCGCGCTGGTCACCGATCCCGGGACCCGCGCCCTCCCGGGTGAGCTGCAGGCAGCAGTGGCCGATATGCGCGCCCTTCTGGCAGAGCTGCAGCAGGGCCGCGCCGCTGCCAATCTCGCGTCGGCGCTGGAAAAGGGCAGCGAAGCCGCGGCCGGCATTGCCGATGCCGCAGAGGATCTGCCCGCGCTGATCACCGCCTTCAACGCCCTGGCGGCCAAGGCCAATTCGCTGGAAACCGAAGAGCTGATCCGCTCTGCCCGCCAGCTGATGATCAGCGCCGACGCGCTGATCGGCACTGAGGACGCCCGCGCCCTGCCCCCGGCCCTGACCAGCGCGCTGGAGGAGATGCAGGCCACGCTGGAGGAACTGCGCCAGGGCGGGCTGGTGGAGAACGCCAATGCCACCATGGCCTCTGCCCGCGGGGCCGCCGACACAGTGGCCGCCGCTGCCGAAGGCCTGCCTGCGCTCTCGGCCCGGCTGGAGCGCCTTGTGGCCCAGTCCGAAGCGCTGATCGCCTCCTACGGCGCCCGCTCCAGCTTCAACTCCGAAACCTTGGACGCGCTGCGCGAGATCAGAACCGCCGCCCGCGCGGTTTCGCAGCTTGCGCGCAAGATCGAACGCGACCCGAATTCCCTGCTGTTTGGAAGATAAGATGATTAAACGCCTGCCTTTGCTGATCCCTCTTGCCCTGCTGGCGGCCTGCGCCGGCGGCAACGATCCCCGATATCTGATTTCCTCCGCCCCCGGCGAAACCGTCGCCAACCTGCGCGCCCGCTCGATCGAGGTTCGGCTGGTTTCACTCCCCTCCTACGCTGCGGCCTCTGACATTGTCGCCGAGGGCGAAGGCGGCGCGCTGTTTGCGCTGGATGGCGCGCAATGGGCGGATGACCCGGCCCGCGGCATGACCGCAGCCTTGGCCCGCGGCCTCAGCGAGCGCACCGGCGCCGCCGCAGCCATCGAACCCTGGCCGCTGAACACCGGCCCGGACGTGCGCCTGGATGTGCGGGTGGATCAGGCCTATGCCCGCGCCGACGGGTTGTTTGAGCTTTCCGGCCAATTCGCCGTTTCCTCACCCGAAGGCACCGTGCGGGAATTCGTGCAGCGCTTCGATATCGCCACGCCGGTCAGCGGCGAAGGTGCCGCCGCCACCGCTGATGCGCTGTCCCTTGCACTGGCAGAGCTGGCCCGGCAAATATCCCGGGCCATGTAGCAGCGCATCACTGGACGTTGGAGACCCCTCGTATTGCGCTGCCTTCAGGCTGAAAACCCGATCATTTTCCTGTGCCGCTTCTCAATCCCCCAGCAGGACTTAAGCTGGGCAATGCAGATGCGGGCAAGCTGCAGCAGCTTGGCGTATTGCGTCTTGGCCTTCTTCGCGATTTTCAGCAGCTCATCATCACGCACTTCGGTGAATTTGCGTTCAAAAGCCTCCTTGGTTTCGTTGAGAACCGCAAACTGCACTTCGTACTCGACATAGGCATTGTCTGTTTTCGACAGCATCTTTAGCGCCTCTTTGGCAAACTTGTGGACCTCAGGGTCTGCATGGCCGTAGCAGTCGCTATAAATCTCCTGCATCCGTTCCTTGACCGCCCTTAACCTCTGAGCGTTGCGGTTGAAGATCTTGCTGTAATCGGGCACTGGCCAGACCACCCGCCCGCGCTTGCTGATTGCGCTTTTGGTCTCGGATTCGATGCGGCCGATCTCGATGATATGGCCATAAAAGGCCGCGGACTGCTTGCTGAACAGATCCATCGTCTTCTTGGCCTGTGCGATCAGGGCCTGGCGTTTTCTGATCTCGGAGGCAGGCAGCTTGTCAAAGCGGTGCTGCAGAAAGTCCGCATCGCACAGCGGATTGACCACACCGGCATAAACCGTGTCCAGCCGCTCGCCCGCCGCCAGCATTTCGTCATGCAGCACGCGGATGGAATAGGCCTTGTGCCCGGATGCCAGAACAAGACCCGCCTTCACGGTCTTGCGGGCCTTCATGTAGTGCTTGTCAACCTCCCGGCGCTCCGGCAGCAGGTCCGGCAGCGGCCACGTCACCGCCTTGCGGCCCAGCCCCAGCGCCGCCAGGGTATCGGTCCCGGCAATGCCGCTGGCCTTCAGGCGGGCTTTCTTCTGGAACGCCTTGACCGCTCCTTCCGTCTTGCTGCCGAACTTGCCATCGGTTTTCAGCGCGGGTTTTGCACCGGCAGTGTTCAAGGCGCGCTGCAGCGCCTTGACCTGGGGCCCCTTGGACCCGTTCTTCAGCGTGCTCATGGCCGGAACTCCCAGTAAACATCCCGTCCGCGGCGCAGCTGGCCCCTGACATCGTGCCGTTCAAGCCCGATATCCTTCAGCAGCCGGGCATCAAGCTGTTCCAGATGCGCAATGTCCCGCCGCAGCTTCCATTCGCGGATCACCCGATTGAGCAGGCGCGCCCACAGGCCCGTCCGTCCCGGTGCCCGGGTCCCCGAAGTGCCGCCCGGAAGCCGCAGGTAATCAGATTGCGTGTAAGTGGTCTGGTAGAGTTTCATGTCCTATCTCCCTTGAAGGCCGGAGCGGGCTGCCGCTCCAGTCCGTTTCGTGTCCGGTTGAGGCCTCAGCCCGCCGCGGCGGCGGTATGGCGGCCGGCCGTGCAGACGTGTTCGACATGGCGGTGATCGGTGCCGCAGCAGCCGCCGACGACAGTCAGATTGGGCAGCAGATGCGCCAGATCCCGGTGCAGCGCGCCGAACTCCTGCGGATCGCCGTCATCCAGCTCCTCCGCCTCGTCCAGCTCGGCATGCGACAGCCGCGACGCATTGGCCCGCAGGCCGCGGATGCGGGCGGTCCACTTGCCGCCCTCGGCCAGCACGCCGGCGAAATGGTCGGGATGCGCGCAGTTGATCATGAAGTAGGCTGCCGCACCGCCGGTCTCGGCATCGACCTGTTCGACGGCGCCGCGCAGGCTCTGGCCCGAGGGCAGCCGGCCATCGGTTTCCACCGTGAAGGAAATCACCGCCGGAATTGCGGCGCTGCGGGCCGCTTGGACGATGCCGATGGCTTCCTCCGCATAGGTCATGGTGATGGCAGAGACCATGTCGGCACCCATTGCGGCGAACCATTCAACCTGCGTCTGGTGATAGGCTTCCGCCTCCTCCGCGGTCAGGATTTCGCTGGGCGCATAGCCATCGCTGTGCGGCCCGATCACCCCGTTGATGACAAAGGGCGACTGCGGCGTCTCCAACGCGTCGCGCAGATCCCGCAGGGTTGCGACCGAAGTACGGTGAACTGCCTCCAGCTGCTCCCTGCCAACTCCCAGTTCCGCCGCCCACCGCGGACTGGCGCGCCAGGTCGGCGTGTCCATCACAAAGCCGCGGCGGTTGCGGACCGCCAGGTCGGCAAACCCGCGCATGTAGCGGGCGATGGCCTCCCTGCCCTCGCGGGTCTCCAGCGCCATGAAGGCGGCAAACAGCGGCAGGCTGATCCCCTCATGGAACACCAGCGTTGTTTCCAGCCCGCCATCGGCGATCATTTGCTGGCCATTCAATTGCGGCAGCGCGTCACGGTATTTCATCTGCTTTCTCCAATTCTGCAGCCCGGGTGCGGGCAATGTCGTGCAGCATCTGGATAGGCGCCGGCGCGGGCTCAGACTTGCGCAGGATCTGAGCTTTTCCTGAGAAACCCTGAGCCTTCGCGCTAAGTACTTGCCTGCAAAGCCAGTCCGGAACCGGGAAACAGCATGAAATTCACCTTCAATGATTGCGAGCTCGACACCGGCCTGTTTCAGATTTCGCGCGGCGGGGTCCGGCAAAGCCTGACACCGCAGACCCTGCAGCTGCTGGAATACCTGATCCGCAACCGGGACCGGGTGGTGCTGAAGGACGATCTGGCCGGCGCGGTCTGGGACGGCCGCTTCATCACCGATGCGACCCTGTCAACCGCGATCAAGGAAGCCCGCCAGGCCGTCGGCGACAATGGCCGCGACCAGCACACCATCCGCACTATTCACGGCAAGGGCTTCCGGTTTGTGGCGCCGGTTGCGGAACCTGCCAGGGCCGCCCATCCTGCCGCCCGCAGCGGCCAGACTGTTCTGGCGGTGCTGCCGTTCCGCTGCCTGGGCAGCGGCGAGGACAACGCCTTTGTCGGCGAATGCCTGACCGAGGACACCATCGCCAGCCTGTCCCGGTTCCGCGAGTTCACCTTGCTGTCGCACCGCACAACGGAACAGCTTGCAACGGACGGTATCTCAAACGCAGAGATGAGCCAGGCACATGGCGTTTCGCATGTTATCGAGGGCAGCGTCCGGCGCTCGGCAGAGCACTTGCGGGTGACGGTTCAGGTGACCGAAGCCGCCAGCGGCCATCTGGCCGCAACCGAGCAATTCGACCGCGGCGGCGGCACTGGCGGCCTCTTCGATATTCTTGAGGACATCGCACGGCTGATTGCCGGGCGCCTCGGCAGCCGCCATGGCGAAATGGCGGAGCAGATCGCCCAGGCCGCACCGGCAGGGCGCAGCCGGTCCTGGGACACCCTGCGCCTGATCTCCCGCTTCTACGAATATTACCGCTGCTACGACCCCGCGATCCACGCAGAGGCCCGCGACGGCCTATGCCAGGCACTGGAATCGGACACTGAGTCAGCCGAGGGCTGGGCGGCCTACGCCATGCTTCTGCTGGAAGAATACCGCTATCATATCAACCCGCGTCCGGATACTGACGCGCTGGCACTCTGCGCGGCAGCGGCGCGCCGGGCCGTGGCCTGCGACAGCCTGAATGCCTTTGCGCAGATGACGCTGGCGCTGGCGATCTTTTATCAAAAGGACATTGCAGGCTTCCGGGACGCTGCCGGCCGCGCTCTGGCACTGAACGCCGGCCATTGCGATGTACTGGCAGAAATCGGCTCCTGCTACCTGTTCCTCGGCGAATACGACCGCGCGGTTGAACTCCTGGACCGGGCCATCGACCTCAGCCCGGTGCACCCCGGCTGGTACCACTACGCCCGCTGCTGGCTCTATGCCAGCCAGGGGTTTTTCGAAGCGGCACTGGTCGAGGTGGAGCGGGTCCCGATGCCAGAGTTTTTCTGGTACCAGGCGCATCTGGCGTGGCTGCACGCGGAGCTGGACAACATGCAGGCCGCCGCCCGGGCGGTGGCGCAGATGCGGCAGATGTTCCCCGAGTTCGAGCAGGTGGCGCTTCAGGAACTGGAGCTGACCAACATCAGCGCCGAACACGGCGCGGCGGCAATCAATGGCTGGCGGAAAGCCGGGCTCAACATCGCTACCGGGCCGTCCCTGACCCCGCCCTGAGCACCCCCGGAACCGCAACCGCGCCTGAGACCGCAACCGCAACCGCCAGCGCCGGATATCCGCCAAGGGCAACCAGCAGGCTGCCCGCACCGCCGCCGAGCGCAAATCCCAGCAGATACCGCGCCATCCCGAATGGCGGCGAGTCCGTGGCTTCCAGATACAGCGGAAAGAACAGGAACAGCCCGAAGGCATTGCACAGGATCATCAGCCCCAGCGCGGTTTCGGAAAAGGCAGCATAAGTCAGCCCGCCCGCCAGCGCCGCGATCAGCAGCCCGGCAAGCTGCAGCCAGCGCCGCAGACGGCTGGAGGCTAGGCCCGCAAGAAAAGACCCAAGCGCCGAGAACAGCAGGCTGGCCGCCAGCCAGCCGCTCAGGCTGCGGACACCCAGATCAATGGCAAACAGTTCCAGCAACGCCCAATAGGCACCCATCAAAACAAAAAAGGGAAACAGGCTGATGTCCCGCGCCCAGGCAAAAGCTCCGTAATCCGGGCGGCCTCCTGCCGGCACGGAACGCACCAGAATGGCCAGTTGAAGACCCGCCAAGGCAGCCAGGAACGGCAGCGAATTCAATCCCGCCAGTGCCAGAAAGACCAGCAGCACAAAGGACACCACGCACCCCAGGCTCATGCCATACCCGAACACCCGCAGCGCCTTTTGGCTGTGCAGACCAAGGGACAGGGGAACAGACAGCACCACACCCATCGAAACGCCGGCCAGAACAGACCCTGCAACAAGAGAGGCCAGTCCGAAGACCGGAACCGCGGCAGCGCCAATCACGCAGGCCAGGACGGTCCCGGCGGCGATCCTTGGCCCGGACGGCCGCGGCAAACCCGGCCCGGCCAGGCAGCCGGCCGTCGCAGACAGAAGCAGCAGGCTCGCTACCAGTCCCGCCGCGGTGCTGCTGCCGCCGCTTTTTTGCGACAGCTCCGCCAGCCAGACCGGCATCGTGTTCAGCACGGTCACCGCGTAACCGATCAGCAGGATGGGAATCTTGGTCTCTGGATCGCGCAAATGTCCTGTTGCCCCGGTTCCGTGCCGCATGGCCGGGCAGGCAAACCGCCTGCCAGCCCCAAAGACTATAGCTCCCTGCGCCCATACCGCCAGAACGGACGCCCGGCCCGGCAGGCGCTTACGGCGCCAGGACGGCCGCGGAAACAAAATCCCACAGCCCTTTTTGAACCTTGCGCATGGGCAGTTTGCTCAGCACGCAACGGTATGCGCTGCCCTCCGCCACCTCGATGATCAGCTGTGCCGTCTCCCCCGGATCGGGCAGGCGGCGCAGGCCGCCTTCGGCAATTCCGCGCTCCAGCACCGCCGTCAGCGCGGCGGCCAGCTGCTCCCGGTTGTCCATGAACATCGCGGCAATGTCGGGCTTGCGAATGGCCTCGCCGGAAATCTCCAGCGTCAGGATCACGGTATCCGGATCCGCCAGGTATTTGGCATAGGCCGCCACAAACTTTTTCAGAACCTTCGGCGCCGGGGCCGGGCCGGCCAGCATCTTCAGAAACGGCGCCAGTTCCAGCCGCTCCAGCGCCGCGATTTCTGCCAGCACGTCATGCTTGCCCGGGAAGTGATTATAAAGATTGCCCAGGCTTACCCCGGCCTTCTTCGCAATATCCCGCACTCCGGTCTGGTGATAGCCGTTCTCCAGAAAGCACTCCAGCGCCGCCTCCAGGATCTGCGCCCGGCGCTGTGCAATTGCCTTCTCCCGTTTCGATGCGGCCTTGTCTTCTCCGGCAGGCATTTTTTCGGAACACTCCTTGAACGAACGATCGTTCACTGTATATGCCAGATAACACCGCCCCGCAAGGGGCAGTGATTCTGGTTTCGGCGGGAAAGGCAGCAGATGGCAAACACAACACCCAAGGCTCCGGTGCGGCGCGGCAGGCAATGGCTGTGGCTGGCCGTTTCGGTGGCGGTCCTGGCCGCAGTTGTCCTGCTGCTGTTTGAGACCGAGGACACCGCCGATGTGACCCGCACGGCAGCGCCGCCGCCTGCCCCCGCGGTTTCGGTCATTGCGGTTTCGCCCGCCCCGGCCCGGGCTATTGTCTCCGCCTACGCCGAGCTGCGCCCGCGCTGGGATGCTGAACTGCGCTCTGCGGTCTCCGGCCGGATCCTAGCGGTGCACGGCGGTGCACTGGCCGGCGCCCGGGCCGCCGAAGGCACGCCGTTGTTTTCCATCGAGAAAACCCGCTATGAAACCGCCGTTGCCGCGGCTGAACTGTCTCTGGAACAGGCCCGGTTTTCGTTGCTTCAGGCCCGGAACAAGGTGACCGTCGCCCAGCGGCAGTTTGCCCGCGACGGCGCCAGCCCGCCCAATGACCTGGCGCTTCACCTGCCGCAGCTGAGGATCGCCGAACGCAACGTGGCCGCCGCCAAGGCGCAGCTGCAGACCGCGCAGCGCGATCTGGCGGATTGCGAGGTGACGGCCCCCTTCTCCGGGTTTGTCACCCGCCGCCTGGCCAGCCTCGGCCAGACCGTAAACGCGGGCGATCCCCTGCTGCAGCTGGCCGACGACCGCCAGTTCGAAATCACCGCCGGGCTGAGCCAGGAGGACTGGAAGCTGCTGCAACAGCCCGTCACCGGCCAGATGGCGGAGCTTTACCACCGCAACGGCCAGCCCCTCGGCCAGGCCCGGATCCGCCAGGGCGGCGGATTCCTCGATCAGAAAACCCGCCAGATGCGCATCTTTCTGGAGGTCACGGACCCGCAGCAGGCGGTGCTCGCGGGCGACTTCCTGCGCGTTGCCCTCCGCGGGCGGGAGCTTTCCAGCACCCTCACCCTGCCCGAAGGCACATTGACCCGGGCCGGGCATATCTGGCTGGTCGACGGCGCCGGCCTCCTGCAGCGCATCACCCCCAGGGTTCTGTTCCGGCACGGCGGAAACATCATCATTGACGCACCCGAGGGCACCGGCCCCTGGCTGGTGGCCCGGACACCGCTGGCCTCCTTTCTGCCCGGCCAGCGCGTCAGCCCGAAACCGGCGGAGGGCTGAACCATGCACGCCCTGACCGCCTGGTTCATCCGCAACCCCGTCGCCGCCAACCTGATGATGGCACTGATCCTGTTCCTCGGGGTGCAGACCCTGATGTCGATCCGGATCGAAGGCTTCCCGCGCATCCCGCCGGAAAGCGTCGAAATTTCCATCGAATACCCAGGCGCCACCGCCGCCCAGGTGGATGAGCTGGTGACGCAAAAAGCCGAACAGGCGCTCGAAGGCCTGGAGGGTGTGCGCAGCATCACCTCGCTGTCGGCCAACGGCCTCAGCACCATCTCTGTCCGCCGCGCGGGCGGCGAGAAACTGCAGGCGGTGCTGGACCGGGTCCGCATCCGCATCGACGGGCTGGCCGATCTGCCGGACAAGGCCCGCCGCCCGGTGATCGAGGCGTCAGGCTTCGACTTCCCGGCGCTTTACGTGAACCTGCACGGCCAAGCCGGCCCCGCCACCCTGCAAACCCTGGCCCAACGGCTGAAGGAGGAGCTGCTGGCCCAGCCGGAACTGTCGCGGCTCAAGGTCTGGGGCCTGATCCCGCGCGAGCTGCGGATCGAGGCGGACCCGGAACGGCTGCGCCAGTACGGGCTGACCGCCGGCGATGTGTCTGCCGCGATCCAGTCAAACTCGCTGACCTACCAGGCTGGCCAGCTGCGCACCCAGGATGGCACCATCCACCTGCGCGCCGACAACCGGGCCCGCTACGCGCCGGAATACGGCGCCCTGCCGGTGATCGAACGCGAGGACGGCTCGCATGTTCCGCTGCGCGACATCGCCACAATCGAGGACGGCCACCTGGAGGGCGACTTCCTGTTCCGCCTCAACGGCAGCCCCACCGTCGGCATGGAGGTGCTGGTCGGGCAAAAGGAAAACCTGCTGGAAATCAGCCGCGTTGTCCGCAGCGTGGCAGCGGATTTCGAACGCCACCTGCCGCCCTCGGTCCAAATTGAGGTCTGGGGCGACAGCGCCGGCTACATCGCCGACCGGCTGGCCCTGCTCAAATCCAACGGCGTGCAGGGGCTGATCCTGGTGGCGCTGATGCTCTCGGTTTTCCTGAACGTGCGGCTCGCCTTCTGGGTGGCAATGGGCATCCCGATCTCGGTCATGGGCGCCATCGCGGTGGCCGGGTCGAAATGGGTGGACTACTCGCTGAACGACGTAACCACCTTCGGCCTGATCCTCGCCCTTGGGATCCTGGTCGACGACGCGGTGGTGGTCGGCGAAAGCGTGTTCGAGGAACGCCGCAAGGTGAAAGACCCGGTAGAAGGCACCGAAAAAGGCGTGCACAAGGTCGCCGTGGCAACCGTCTTTGGCGTGCTGACCACCATCGCCGCCTTCTTCCCGATGCTGCTGATCGACAACCCGCTGGGCAAGGCGCTGGCCGGTTTCTCCGGCATCGTGATCCTGGCCCTGATCTTCTCCCTGATCGAAAGCAAGTTCATCCTGCCCGCGCATCTGGCCCATGTGCCGCTGCAGCCGCGCCGCCGCTATCTGCTCAGCCGCCTGTGGGGCCGCATCCAGGACGGGGCGCGGGGCGGGCTTTGCTGGGTCCGCGACAGGGTTTACCAACCGCTTCTGGTGGTCTCCGTGGCCTACCGATACGCCGTCCTGGTGCTGTTCATTGCCGCGGCCTGTCTGGGACTTGGGCTGATGGTGAAGGGCAAGGTCCGCACCGTTTTCTTCCCTGAGGTCCCGGGCCAGGTCATTACCATGAACCTGGAAATGGACGCCCGCGCGCCCTTTGCCCTGACCCGCGCAAATGTCGACCGGATCGAGGCGGCGGGCCATGCGCTGAACCGGGAACTGGCCGAAAAGGCCGGGATGGAAACCCCACCGGTCAAAACCTTCTTCACCATCATCAGCAGCGCAGGCAGCGCCCAGATCTATGCCGAGATGCTGCCGGTGGCAGACCGCCCCGATGTCCCGATTCTGGACGTGGTCCGCCTGTGGCGCGAACGCACCGGCGCGGTCGAGGGCGCAACCGAGCTGGATTTCACCGGCTCCGAGGAGCTGGCAGGCGGCTTCCGCATCCGCCTGATGTCCAAGGACGAAGACCTGCTGCGCCAGGCCAGCGCTGAGATGCGCGCCTTCCTTGGAGGCATCGAAGGGGTGTCCAGCATCCGTGACGGGATGGCTGGCGGCCAGCCGGAATTGAAGCTGCGCCTGCGCCCCGACGCCCGCAATCTCGGTTTCACCGCGGAAACCCTGGCCAGCCAGATCGGCAACGGTTTCGGCGGTGCCGAAGTTGCCCGCATCCGCCGCGACGGGTCAGAAATCCGGGTGCTGGTGCAGAACAACCGCGCGGCCCGCGATACCATCAGCGACCTGATGCAGCTGCGCCTGCGCAGCAACACTGGCGCCTGGGTGCCGCTGGGGACCGTCGCTGATATCGAGGGCAGCTATGTCTCCGGCTTGATCCACCGCCGCGACGGGCGGCGGGTCAACACCGTGGCGGCAGCAATCGACCGCGCAGTGGCCGCGCCCGGCGAGGTCGGCCAGGCCGTATTCGAACAGCTGGTGCCGCAGCTGGCCGCCAAATACCCCAGCGTCCAAATCGCCGCCGCAGGCGAGCTGGAGGAGACGGAGGAAATTCAGGGCGGGCTGCTGCGCGCACTGATCCTCGCGGCGGTGCTGATCTATGTGCTGATGGCGGTGCCGCTCCAAAGCTACTGGCAGCCCTTCGTGATCCTAGCCATCGTGCCCTTCGGCTTTGTCGCCGCCGCCGTCGGGCATCTGATTATGGATGTGCCGCTGTCGCTCTTGTCATTCTTCGGAATGCTCGCGCTCACCGGCGTGATCGTGAATGACAGCCTGGTGATGATCACCCGCTACAACCAGGCCCGCGAAGGGGGCGGGACAGTTGCCGGCGCCCTGCATCAGGCGGGCATTGGCCGCTTCCAGGCGATCTTCCTGACCACCGCCACCACTGTGATCGGCCTGCTGCCGCTGCTGTCGGAAACCTCCGAACAAGCGCAATACCTGATCCCCGCCGCGGTCTCGCTGGCCTTTGGCGAGCTGTTCGGCACCGCCTTGATGCTCATTCTTGTGCCGGTGCTGATCGCCATCGCAGAAGACATTATCGCCCTCTTCCGCCTCCCCCCTTCCCCGCAACCTGAACACAGGAAACCCGCATGACCCGCTTCCTCACCCTCGCCGCCGTTCTGACAGCCCTCTCCTCCCCCGCCTCGGCCGAGGGTCTGCGCCTCACCATCGACGGCATCCGCAACAGCCAAGGCAATATCCTGATCGCTGTCTTCAGCGAGGCCAAGGCCTACGAAACGCTGGACTTCTGGCAGGCCGAAGCCTTTGCCGCGGTCCCCGCCCGGCCTGGCAGCACCGCGCATGCCTTCCCGGATCTGACCGCAGGCCCCTATGCGGTGGTTCTCTTTCACGACGAAAACGGCGACGAGGACCTGAACTTCAACGGCGGCCGGCCGCTCGAAGGCATCGGCGTTTCAGGCGCCAGCAGCCCGCAGGACGAACCCGGTTTCGCCGAAGCCTCGGTTGGCCCGGGCAATACCACGATCCATGTGTTTTACGGCGGGTGAAGGCGATGCTGGCTGACCGGGGTCTGACCCTTCTATCACTGCTGACGGTCTTCAAGGGCCGCATTGCGCTCACCTGGGCGCTGACGCTGGGCGAGGCCGCCCTGACCGCGCTTGTTCCGCTGTTCATCGGCTTTGCCATCGACGGCCTGCTGGGTGAAAATCCCCGCGCCCTGTGGCATCTGGCGGGCCTGCTGGCCGCGCTGGTTGCGCTTGGCGTCACCCGCCGTCTCTATGACACCCGCGCCTACGGCACCATCCGCGTCGAACTGGGCAAGGCGCAGGCGGCGCGCTCCGCCGCCCTGCCGGTCTCAGCCCTGAACGCCCGGCTGGACATGGGGCGCGAGCTGGTGGACTTCCTGGAAGACACCCTGCCCTCCGCGATGGCCGCAGGCGTGCAATTCGCGGTCTCCATCACGGTGCTGTTTGCCTTTGCGCAGCAGCTGGCCCTCGCTGCCCTGGCTGCCGCCTTTGGCATGGCCGCCGTCTATGCTCTGTTCCACCGCCGCTTCTTCCGCCTCAACGGCCAGCTCAACCAGCAGACCGAGCGCCAGGTCGGCGTGCTGGAGAAACGCGCACAGGGGTCAACGCTGGCCCATCTGCGGCGCCTGCGCCGCTTCGAGGTGCAGCTGTCGGATGCCGAGGCCATCCTCTACGGCGCGGTCTTTGCCCTCCTGCTGGCGCTGATCCTGTTCAATCTCTGGTTCGCCGCCGCGATGATGACAGTCACCGCCGGCGCAGTGTTCTCGATTGTCGCCTATTCCTGGGACTTTGCCGAGGCCTCGCTCAGCCTGCCGGTCACCCTGCAAACCTGGTCACGCCTGTCTGAAATCACGGCGAGGCTGAACCGGGCCCCCGGGCGCGCGTCCTGAAATCCGGCTCCAGCTGCCGGGCAGCCGGGGGTGGCATCCCTGCCGGCTATTGCCCGCTTTCCAGCTCCGCCAGATCCTCCAGCGCACCGGGGATCAGCTCTTCCCAGAACTCCGCCATCGGTCCCGCCAGCAGCGCCGCACTCCAGCCGCGGTTGCGGAATTCCTCGCGGTCGATCTCATCCTCCAAGCGGCTCAGGAACAGCCGCTTGTCGGCGTCCCGCTGGGTGGGCGAGCGCCCCGCCGCCAGCTCCCGGATCCGCTCCAGCTTCTGCGCGCGCAGGGACCGTTCCCGCGCCTTGGCCGCATCCTCTGCCGCCGCTGCCCGCGCCGCCTCGGCCTCTGCCGCCTTGCGCGCCTCTGCCGCGGCCAGCACCTCCGGCGACACCGCCTTGGCCGTTTCGGCCGGCGCATCCTTGTAGTCGTCCCGCAAGGCCGCACTCAGGTAGCGCACCGGGCTGTCGACGCCCTTGCGCCCCTTCAGATAGCCGACCTTCTCGGCGACATAGTCCTCGCCATGCTCGGCGATCCACTGCCGCGCCAGCCGGTCGCTGACCCCCAGCTCCATCAGCTGGGTATAAACAGCCCCCTGCCGCACCCCTGCCCCGTCGTCGATATCCAGCATCGCCAGCTGCGGGTTCTCCTTGATCAGGAACCGCACCTCCGCCACCTGCCGGCCCATCTTCTTGAACTCCGGTGTCAGCAGAATGTTGGAGGTCTTGTTCACCTCCGCCACTGCCGGCTTGATGATCTTGGCATTCAGATGCTTGAAGCTCTCGTAATAGGCGCTGCCATCCACCCCCATCAGGCGGCGGAACAGCGCAATGTCCCACCAGCCGGTCGATCCCGTCCGCACAAAGCGGTAGCAGTTTTCATAAAGCGCCAGCGCATGGCCGCTGGTGAACCGCCGCTGGATGTTCAGATTGATCAGGGCAAAGACCTTGGGGTCATGCAGCTTCTCCGCCAGTGCGGGCGAATAGGCGTACTCGCAGACTCCGCCCGACAGCTTGGCGTAGGACAACAGGGAACTTACGCCCCACTCCTGACGCCCCTGCTCATCCAGCATGTCCCATTCCGCCACCGTTTCCGCCAGCGACCTCAGCGACTGCTTCAGCGTCTCCATATCGTTGGAATTGTAGCCCACCATCAGGCACAGTGTCTGCGCGTCGATCTGGTGCTTGGGCTTGGTGACCAGCGCGTCATAGGCATTGAGCAACAGCACGTTCGACAGCTTCCGCTGCAAGAGCGTCAGCTTGCCGGAGACATGGATCGCCGCCACGTTCTTCTTTACCGACCCCCGGCGCAGGGGGCCTGTCAGCTTGCTGTGCGGGATGTTATCAGCGTCCATCGCCCTGCCCTTTCGTCCCGCTTCGGCCTTTGCGACTCTCCGGGATCTGCTCTCGCGGTTACTATGACGGAAAAGGCACCCGTTCTCAATCCTGCTTTGGGCACCCTTTTACGGGAGAGCCCCGTCCCGCAAACGGGTACCTTTGGCATCCGCCCCTGAATTTCTGCGGAAATCCGTCCCCGAAATCCCGCTTTTCAGGCTAATCTGAGGCCGGAAACCGCCCGAAACCGGCCTTCTGAGTCGCGGGTGCCCCTCCTCCTGCGAATCGGAACCCTTCTTCCCGCAGACAGGTACCCATGATCCCGGAAACGGGTTCCTTTGGTACCGGAGACAGGTGCCCAAACACTCTTAACCGTATGAAATATAACGGATTACCTGACCTAAAGACTCTAAACTGAATCAAAGATTCACAACATTTCAACCTGTTTGTGCCATAGTAATTTTTGGGGAAAAGACTCATATTATCCGCGGGATACGGACGGCAGCGGAAAACAGATGCGCTGTCAGATAATGATTCACTCTCTGCCCAGGATGTGCGACAAAAACCGGGATAACACGCCAAACAGGCGATATACCCGAGGCATAAGGCACATGGCAAAGAAACCTGATACCCCCCTGCCCCCCTATTTCAACCTGGATCCGGAGGCTGCAGCGGCCAAGCTCGGTGAGCTGGTCGACACCGCCAGATTCGCCAAGGCAGCCGCATTTGCAGGGCGCGGCCGCGATGATCTGGCCAAGCGCGGCTACGCTCCAGACGGGCGCAAGCGGCTGCGCAAGTTCTCCACCTGGGAGATCACCCGCTACCTGATCCCGGTGGCCCCCGCCCACCTGCGCCGGGTGCTGAACAAGAACCCCGACCTGCCCCAGGGCGAAGGCGCCAGCGGCTCCAAATGGTTCACCCTGGAGGAGGTGCTGAAACTGCGCGACCATTTCGCGGAGGAAGGTATCTCCACCAAGGAGTACCGCCCCTACCGCCCCGAGGGCCTGCCCGCCAAAGTGGTCGCGGTTGCCAACTTCAAGGGCGGCGTCGGCAAGACCTCCACCGCGGCGCATCTGGCGATGTCGGCGGCGCTCGACGGTTACAAGGTGCTGGTGGTCGATCTCGACTCCCAGGGCTCGATGACCTCGATCCTCGGCGGCCAGGTGGCCGACGAATGGCAGACCGTCTTTCCCCTCCTCGCCCGTGATTATGCGGATGCGGTGGAGGCTGAGAACAAGGTCCGCGCCGCTTCCGGCCTCAACGCCATTCCGCTCGATGAAACCCTGACCGAGGCGAGGGAGGTTTCGCTGCGAAACGTGGTCCAGAAAACCCACTGGCCCAACATCGACCTGATCGGCGCGCAGCTGAACCTGTACTGGGCGGAATTCCAGATCCCGGTCTGGCGCATGGGCTTGCGCAACTGGGCGCTGTGGGACGCGCTGACCAATGCGCTGGACCAGGGCGGCGCGCTCGATGACTACGACATCGTGCTTTTGGATACGCCGCCTGCCCTGGGATACCTGACGATCAACGCACTGGCCGCGGCCGACATCCTGATGGTGCCGCTTGGCGCGTCGTTCCTGGAGTTCGACTCGACGGGCCGTTTCTTCGACATGCTTTATTCCACCTTCGCCTCTATCGAGGACGGCGAAAACGCCGGCCGCCGCCGCGCAGGGCTCCCCGAGATGAAGTTCGAATGGGACGTGGTCCGGGCCCTGATCACCCGCTTTGACGCCAGCCAGCAAAGCGATCTGGCCAATGTGATCCAGGCTTATTTCGGCGACATGATGAATGCCTACCGGCAGGATTACACCGCCATGGTCGGCCAGGCCGGCGAAAGCGTGTCCGGCATCTACGAGGCCGACTACCGCAATTTCAACCGCGAGACCTACGTGCGCGGGCGTGAAGTGTTCGACCGCACCTATGCGGAATTCAAGGAGCTTCTGATCGGCAGCTGGTGGCGCGATCAGCAGATGGAGCAGGCAGAACAGACCCAGAAAGAGGACAGAGCAGATGGCACGCCGCAGACAGCTTGAGACCCCTTCGCCCGAGGCGCTGAAGGAAATTGAGGCCGGCATTGACCGGGATCTGGCCCGCAGCCCAGGCCTGCGGCCGCCGATTGCCGACGTGGTGGCCGACGCGGCCCGCCACGCCGACCCGCTGCCCCAGGCCGACCGTGAGGCCATCGCCCGCGACAAGGCCGATGCCGAACGCCTGCGCGATGCCGAGGGCAAGGGCCTGGTGGCGGTGGAACTGCCGCTGGAGGACATCACCGCGGATGCTCTGAACCGGGACAGAATTGAACTGGACGAGGAAGAGATGCAGGAGCTGATGACCTCGATCTCGGTCAACGGCCTGCGCCTGCCGATCGAAGTCTTTGAACCGCTGAACCCAGAGGATGCGGGAAAATTCGCGCTGGTCTCCGGCTACCGCCGCCTGACTGCGCTGCGCCGTCTCAACGCGGTCAGCGGCGGCGACCGGTTCCAGACCATCCCGGCCTTCATCCGCGAACCCGGCAGCATCGCCAATGCGCTGGTCTCGATGATCGAAGAGAACGAGATCCGCTCCGGCCTCAGCCAGTACGAGCGCGGCCGGGCGGCGGCGTCGGCGGTGCATGACGGTATCTTCGCCAGCGTCGACGAGGCGGTGGCGGTTCTGTTCCAGCACGCCTCCAAGGCCAAGCGCTCCAAGATCCGCTCCTTCGCGGTGATCCACGAGGAGCTCGGCGATATGCTGAGCCACGGCACCGGCCTGAATGAACGCCAGTGCCTGCGCCTGGCCGGCGCCTTGAGGACGGGTGCGGCAGAGCGTCTGAGAGCGGCGCTGGAGCGGGCAGGCGGACGCTCCGCAGCGGAGGAATGGGAGGCAATGGTTCCGGTCATCGAAAGCACCGAAGGCGAACCGCTGGACCCCAGCCGCGGCGGCCGTCCCAAGACCGCAAAGAAGGTCGAAAAGGCCCGCCGCACAGAGGTTGCCCGCGGCATCACGATCGAACGTGAGTACGGCCCCGCGGGTTATGCCATCCGCTTCTCCGGCAGCGAGGTGACACAAGAGCTGGTGGACACGGTAATGGACAACGTCCGGCACCTGCTGGAACACGGCTGACAAGCCGACCCCCAAGACAGGTTTCGCAGCGAAACCCCGGCCCGATGGGCCGGGGTTTTTCTTTGCCGGCCCGGCCCGGTCATTCCGGCACCTGTCCCGGAGGTTTCGCAGCGAAACCCTGTCTGGAGGAGCGCGCAGGGCAGGGGGAAACCCCGGCGGTTGTTCAGTTTACTTCCGCCTTCAGGCTCGCCGGCTGGATCGGCTTTTGCGCAGGTTTCGCAGCGAAACCTTCCGGGGGCAGGAGAGGCTACTGATTCATTTTGCCCGGGCCGCGAGCGGTTCCCGGGCAGCCTCAACCTTAGCCTTGGCGGCGCAGAGGTTTCGCTGCGAAACCTCCGGACTGAAGCGCGAGCCTTGCCGGGGAGATGGGATGACCCGGACCGCTGCTGCCATGAAATGGACCTTCGGGCGTTGCTTGTTAGAGGTCCGGTTTGCGGCTGTCTCTTGCTTCGCAGCGCGCTTCGGTGCGGCAAGGGGGATCGGGTGGTTTTCAACGGAAAAACAAAAAGCCTTGGGTAATGTGCAAAATTATCATATTTTGCATTTATGAAACCGAACCCTTTTGAAACCAAAGGCGCTGCCGGGGCGGCCGCTGACAGCCCATTCGACGGTGAAACCGGGGAGGAGGACCTGTGGTTCCTGCCTGGACCGCCGGAGGAGGAGGTGGATTTCCTGCCGCCGCTGCCGCGCAGCGAGCCGGATGAACGGGCGCAGATTGCCGGCTGGGAACAGGCGCAGGCTGCGGAGGCGCTGCATCTGGCGCAGGCGGCAGTGCGGTTCGGCGCGCTGGATGAGCGGCTGCGGCGCGGCCCGGAGGGATGGCGGCACCGGCTGGCCCTGACAGAAGCGTCAGAGCTGAGCTGGCTGTCCGGCGACCGGATCTCTGCCGACCGGCTGGGGCTGTGGCAGGCGATGCGGATCAGCGCTGCCGGGGAGGACACCGCGGCGCTGCAGCGCACTGCCTGGGCGTTGCGGCGGCTGTCGGGCGGTCCTGGGCCAGGGGCGGACATCGCCGGGTTTCTGGGCCGTCACGAGGCCCGCGGGGATGACCCCCTGACCGGCAGGATCGCAGGTTGGAATGCGATTATGAAAGCGGCCTCGTCCCTGCATCCGATTGTCCGTGCGTGTTTCGCCTTTCACCTCTGGCCGCTGGCCGGGATCGGACCTGAGGGCGATGTTCTGGAGGGCGCGGTGATCGCTGCGCGCATGTCGGCGGGCGAGGGGCAGGACGGCGCCCTGTTTGCGCCGCTGCTGATGAGCGGGGCAGGGGGGCTGCGCGGCGGCGGGGCGCCGCAGGAGCGGCTGCAGCGCTGGCTGCAGGCGGTGGACCAGGGGATCCTCCGCGCGATGCGGCATCTGGATCAGCTCGACCGGTGGGAAGGCGATGCCCGCCGCTGCATCAAGCCGCTGTCGGGCCGCACCCCGCCGCGGCTGATTGAAGTGTTCCGCAGCTGGCCGATGGTGACGGCGCCGCTGGCCGAAGAACTGACCGGCGTCAGCCGCGCGGCGGTGCAGCGCAACATTGCCTGGTTCGAAGCGCAGAACCTGGTGCAGGAAGTAACGGGGCAGGGCCGGTTCCGTGTCTGGCGGGCCGCCTTGAACGCCGGGGCCTGAGCGGGCCTGCGTCAGGGCGCGCGCTCAGGCAGCGGTTCTATTTGGTGAAACTGATGGGCAGGCTGAGGCGGATCTGGCTGGCCTGCAGTTTTTTCGGCGCGGGCGGGAAGTTTCCGGCGCGGGCAACGGCGGCCAGGGCTGCCTGATCAAACGCGGCTATCCCTGACGATCTGGCGACGCGGTGGTCCAGCAGGCGGCCATCGCGGGCAACTGTCAGGCGCAGCACCACCTGGGCCTGGCCCTTGGCGCCGGAGGGGTAGCGTTTGCGCCGTTCGATGCGGGCGCGGATCTTGTTGCCCCAGACGTTGCGCAGCTTGGCTTCGCGGCCCGGGTTGGCGGTGGCGGTCCGGGCACCGCCGGATTGGCCCGCCTCGGCGCCGCCGCCAGATCCCGCCGCCCGCTGGGTCTGCTGGCCTGCAGAATTCCTGTTGGAGTTTGCCTTGGGGGCGGGTTTCTGCTGCGGCTCAGGGTCCAGCTTGGCCTGCGGCTCCGGCTTTGGCGCTGGTTTGCGCGGCTTTGGCGGCGGCGGTGGCGTGGTGTCCGCCTGCACCGGTTGGGCCGCAGCGGGCTGGGTTAGCGGGGCCAGCAGCGCGGCGCGCGGCGCCTGTGCCAGATCAAGCTGCGGCAGGGCAGGGGCCTGAACCCGGGGCAGGGGTTCTGCTTTCTGTGTTTCGATCTGCGGGGCCTCAGGCGGCTTCTGCCAGGCCTCGGCCATGCGGGCGACCTCGGCGCTGGCGGGCTGGAGCGAGACCAGCGCCTCGCCGCCCGCACCGCTGGATTGCGCGCCCTGCTCTGGCGCGCTGGCAAAGAGTGCTACGTGGATGAGGCCCGCGAGGCCCGCAAAGACAGTGAATTCAGCGGCGCGTTTCATCGGCGGTGCACCACCAGTTCGGCGCGGGACAGACCACCCTCTGCCAGCTGGCGCAGGATGCGGGCGAGGGTCTTGGCCTCCAGCCGTGCGTCGGCGCGCAGTTGCACGTTGGGATGGCCTGCACTGGCGGCGGCGAGGCGGGTGAGAGCGGCCTCATCCTCGGCCCCGTCGAAATACATCCGGCCGCCGGCACCGATGTAGAGCACCGGCTGGGCCTCTGGCGCGGTCTCGGAGGCAGCATCGGGCGGGGTTACGTCAAACGGGTCAGGCTGCGCCAGGCGCGAGGTCATCAGGAAGAAGATCAAGAGCAGGAACACCACGTTGATCATCGGCACGATGGATTCGGCGCGGGGGCGTTTAGGGGGATCGCTCAGGTCCATGGGCGTTGCCTCATTCCACCAGCACGACGTTGCTGAGGCCCGCTTGCTGCAGCAGGGCGGTGATGTCAGTGATGCGCTGCAGGCTGGCACCGTCGCGGCCCCTGAGAATCAGCATGTCGGCGGGGGATTTCATCAAGGGCGCCAGCGCCTGAGGGAGGTTCGCGTCCGCCACTGGCACGCCGTTTACATCCAGGTTGCCGGGTCCGACGCCAATGAGGCGCGGCGGGCCGTCGTAGCTGCCGCCCTGTCCGGCCAGCGGCAGTTGCAGCACCGTGTCCATGCCAAAGCGCGAGGCCAGCATGAAAAACACCAAGAGCAGGAACACCACGTCGATCATCGGCGTGAGGCTGGGCTTGCGCCG
>NZ_JWLH01000014.1:0-72854 GCF_000813925.1 Leisingera sp. ANG-S5
GCAGCACCAGAAAGCCGCGCTTGGACGGGTGCTGGTTGCCGAAGGGCTGGCAAGCGAGGACCAGGTCCAGGACACATTGCCCCGCCAGTACCGGATGCCCCGCGCTGACTTGTCCGGCCAGATGGCCAACTCCCGGCTGCTGGCCTGCAAACCCGCGCGGTTCTGGCTGCGCCACTGCGCGGTTCCCTGGATGCAGCTGGGCCGGACCGTCACAGTGGCGGTTGCCCACCCCGACCGGTTTGAGACCCTGCAGCAGGAACTGCGGGACAGTTTCCAGCAGGTCACCCCGGTTCTGGCCAGTGAAGCCCAGATTACAGCACTGCTTACCGCCCATTTCAGCCCCGCCCTGGTGCAGCAGGCCAGCTGCAGCGTGGCCCCGCAGCTAAGCTGCCGCACCCTGCGGCTTGCGCGGGGCCGCGCTCTGCTGGCCACCTTGGCCGCCCCGGCGCTCTTTCTGTCCTGGCACGCTCCGGCAGCGGTTTTCACCTCTCTCAGCGCATTGGCGCTGCTCTCTGTATTTCTGTTTACCGCGCTCAAGCTCTGCGGACTCGCCTCTTACTGGCATGCACGCGCGCACCGGGTATCCACCAAGCCCGAGCTTGCCACGCCTCCCCGCACCTCCTGCCCTATGATTTCAATCCTGATTCCGCTCTATCAGGAGGCCGAGATCAGCCGCGCCTTGCTCACCCGGATCCGGAAACTCAGCTATCCGCGGGCGCAGACGGACGTGATCCTGGTGCTGGAGGAGCACGACAGCGTAACCCGTGCTGCCCTGCAGAACGCCCGCCTGCCCGCTTGGATCCGCGTGGTGGAAGTGCCGGCCTTCGGCGGGCTGACGACCAAACCCCGGGCGATGAACTACGCGCTGAATTTCTGCCGCGGCGACATCATCGGGGTCTGGGACGCCGAGGATGCGCCCCAGGCCGAGCAGCTGAATCAGGTCGCGCAGGCCTTTGCCGCCGCTGATAAACGGACGGCGTGTTTTCAGGGAGTGCTGGACTACTACAATCCGGGCACCAACTGGATATCACGCTGCTTCACGCTGGAATATGCCAGCTGGTTCCGCATCGTTTTGCATGGCATCGCCCGGCTCGGCCTTGTTGTGCCTCTGGGCGGCACCACCATGTTTGTGCGCCGCAAGGTGCTGGAGGAACTGGGCGGCTGGGATGCCCACAACGTCACCGAAGACGCTGATCTGGGCGTCCGCCTGTACCGGGCAGGATACCGCACGGAAATGCTGCCCAGCACGACATATGAGGAAGCCAACTGGCGCCCCTGGCCCTGGATCAAGCAGCGTTCCCGCTGGCTCAAGGGGTTTATGGTGACCTATCTGGTGCATATGCGCCAGCCGCTGCGGCTGCTAGCGGAACTGGGTTGGAAGCGTTTTCTGGGCTTTCAGGCGTTCTTTCTGGGCACCATCGGGCAGTTCCTGTTTGCCCCGGTGCTGTGGTCGTTCTGGCTGTTCACCCTGGGCCTGCCGCACCCCAGCGACGAGAGCCTGCCGCCGCTGCTGCTGACGCTGGCCGCGGCAATGCTGGTGTTCTTTGAAGGGTTGGGGCTGGTGATCAGCATCACCGCGGCCTTTGCCATGGGCCGCCCGTGGCTGGCAGCCTGGGCGCCGGCGATGATCCTTTACTTCCCGATGGGCGCCGTTGCGGTTGCCAAGGCTGTGCATGAACTGCTTGCCCGGCCATTTTTCTGGGACAAGACGGCCCACGGCATCAAACCCGCCGCCAAGCGCCGCCGCCGCTGGCAGGTTATCCCCGCCCGCTGGCGTCCTGCTTCAGCCGGGTCATGAACGCGATTGAAATATGCTCCTTCAGCGCTTCACCCGCTGCCGCTTCGTCGCGGCGGCTGATCGCGTCGACAATGCCCTTGTGCTCCGACTGGGCGATCTCGCTGCGGCCCTCAGCCGCCAGCGAGGTGGTCGCCATCAGCGCCATGGTCCGGTGCACCAGATCCAGCTGCTGCACCAGGTAGCGGTTGTGCGAGGCCAGATGGATCTGCTCATGGAACCGGCGGTTGGCCTTGGACAGCGCCGCCGGATCGCCGACCAGCTTGTCGTCAGACTCGACCATCTCCTTCAGCACCTTGATCTCTTCCTCGGTGGCATGGCGCGCCGCCAGCTGTGCCGCCAGCCCTTCCAGCTCGCGCCGCACCACATACAGCTCAGCCATTTGGTTGTGATCCAGCGAGGCCACAATCAGCGACCGCCCGTCGCGCTCCAGCAGCGATTGCGTCTCCAGCCGCTGCAGCGCCTCGCGGATCGGCGTACGCGACACGCCAAAGCGTTCCGCCAGATCGCTTTCCACCAGCCGGTCGCCCGGCTTGTAGATCCCCGAGTCGATCGCCTCGAGGATCAGCGCATAGGCATCTTTCTGGTTGCTGCGGCTCTGGCTCATGGTCGCCCCTCGTCTGTTTTGATCCGACAATCTCTACAGCGCATCCCCCAGCAATCAACCCTGATGGCGCCAACGCGCTGAAAACCCGCAGGCAAAATGTGCTTTTGATTGCAAATGCCGCTTGGGACCCCTACTTCGGCACCATGCCCAAACACGCCTTTTCCCACGTCCGCCAATGGGTGTTCGATCTCGACAACACCCTCTATCACCCCTCCGCCCGGCTGTTCGACCAGATCGAGGTCAAGATGACGGCCTATGTGATGGACGCGCTCAAGGTCGACAGGGCAGAGGCCGACCGCCTGCGCAGCCATTACTGGCGCGAGCATGGCACAACCCTTGCCGGGCTGATGCGCGAACACGATCTGGACCCGGACCCCTATCTGGTCGCAGTCCACGACATCTCTATGGACCATCTGGAGGAGGACGCGCCGCTGGCGGCCGCGATCCGCAATCTGCCCGGCAAGAAGATCGTCTATACCAACGGCTCTGCCCCCTATGCCGAGCGGGTACTGGCCGCGCGCGGACTGTCCGGACTGTTCGATGAGGTTTACGGCGTCGAACATGCGGACTACCACCCGAAGCCCGAACGCCGCGCCTTTGACCGGGTGTTTGCCCGCGCCGGGATCGCCCCGCAGCAGGCCGCCATGTTCGAGGATGATCCGCGCAACCTGGCCGCCCCGCATGAGATGGGCATGCGCACCGTCCATGTGGCGCCAGAGCCGGTCAAGGCGGACCATATCCATCATCATTCGGACGATCTGGCGGGTTTTCTGGCCGCACTGAATTGACCGCAAAGCCTGCGCCAGGACGCTTTTGCGCAGCCGTTTGCCGCATCGCAAAATGTGTGCAATTGCATTCCGGCAAAACTTCGCAACTGCGGCAAAATATACCTGTTTGCTGCATGTTTTCCTCTCTATATGCGCCCCGAAACGACCTGATGGAGCATGACCGATGAGCGCATACACCCTCCCCGCCCGCCTGACCCTGTGGCAGCGCATCCTGTTTGCCGTGCCGCTGCTGGGGCGGATCTTCAAGGAAGTCGCCTACGGCCCGGAGGAGAACATCGGCTACGCCCTGGCAACCTTTGTCAGCCTCTGGGGCTGCTCGGTCCTGCTGTTCGGTATTCCGGGGCTGTATATCCCCGCGCTGTGCATGGTGCCGGTGATGTTCCTGGTCCTGCTGTCCATCACCCGCGGCTAATTCCCCGCGCGGCAGGTTGCGGCTTGTCTTCCCCCTCCGTCAGGGCCTATTTCAGGGCAACAACGGAGGGCTGAGACCATGGCCGAGACCTGCGACATCCTGATTTCCGGCGGCGGCATTGCGGGACTGACCGCAGCCGCCGCGTTTGCCTCCAAGGGCTTCAGCGTCATTTGCGCCGACCCGGCCCCGCCGGTCACTGAGCGCGACGCCGAAGGCTCCGACCTGCGCACCACCGCCTTTCTGCAACCGGCGCAGGCGCTGCTGGAGCGCTGCGGGATCTGGGCGCGGCTGGCGGACCACGCCGCCCCCTTGCAGATCATGCGCATCGTCGATGCCGGCGGCGCCCGGCCCGAACCGCGGGTGGTCAAGGACTTCAACGCCGCTGACATCTCTGACCAGCCGTTCGGGTGGAACCTGCCCAACTGGCTGCTGCGGCGCGAGATGATTGCGCGGCTGGCGGAACTCCCGAATGTGGATCTGCGTTTCGGCACCGGCACCACGGGCCTGTTCACCCGCACGGACGAGGCACGCGTTGCCCTCAGCGACGGCAGCCAGGTGACCGCAAAACTAGTGGTCGCCTGCGACGGCCGCAACTCCCCGATGCGCGAGGCCGCAGGCATTCCGGTGAAAACCACCCGCTACGGGCAAAAGGCGCTGGCCTTTGCCGTCACCCATCCGGTGCCGCATGAAAACGTCTCCACCGAGATCCACCGCTCCGGCGGGCCGTTCACGCTGGTGCCTCTGCCCGACTACCAGGGCCAGCCGTCCTCCGCCATTGTCTGGATGGAGCGCGGCCCCAGGGCACAGGAACTCCTGAACCTGGAAGCCGCTGCCTTTGAGGCCGCGATGACCAAACGCAGCTGCGGATTGTTCGGTGATCTGAAACTGGCGTCGCGCCGCACCATCTGGCCGATCATCAGCCAGTCGGCAGAGCGGCTGAACGGCGAGCGGCTGGCGCTGATGGCCGAAGCCGCCCATGTGGTGCCGCCGATCGGCGCCCAGGGTTTGAACATGTCCCTGGGCGATCTGCGCAGCCTGCTGGACCTGGCTGAGGCCCGCCCCGAGGGCTTGGGCGATGCGCAGATGCTGGCCGCCTACCACAAGGCCCGCCACAACGAGATCCTGCTGCGCGTGAAGGGCATCGACCTATTGAACCGCACCTCGATGCTGGCGCCGCGCCCGCTGCGCGACCTGCGCGCCTTTGGCCTCAACGCGCTGTATTCGCTGGCCCCGGTGCGCAAAAAGCTGATGCAGATGGGGCTGGGTGTTAAATAACATGCAGGCTGCCGGACGCTTTCTGAAAGGCCACTGGCAGCTCCTCTGCCTGACGCTGGCCATCGCCGCCTTGTGGCAAACCCCGGCACTGCTTCCATTGCGGATCCTGACCGTGTTCCTGCATGAAGTCTCCCATGCAGGCATGACATTGCTGACCGGCGGTGATGTGGTCAGCCTGACCATCGACCCCTACGAGGGCGGCAGGGTGGTCTCGCGCGGCGGCAGCCGCTTCCTGACGCTCACGGCAGGCTACACCGGATCGCTGCTGATCGGTTCTGCCCTGTTCGTGATTGCCCTGCGTACCGATTGGGACCGCAAGGTGCTCGCCTTCTTCGGCGCAATCACCCTCGCTGTTGCCGCCTTCTATGTCCGCGACCTCTTTGCGCTTGGCTTTACCCTTGCCACCGGCGCGCTGATGCTCGCCGCATCGCGCTATCTCAGCCTCAATATCAACGACATGATCCTGCGGGTGATCGGGGTCGGCAGCATGATCTACGTGCCGCTTGATATCTGGGACGACACCATCGCGCGATCCTACCTGCGCTCCGACGCGCGGATGATGGCGGAGGAGTTCGGCGGCGCAACCATGCTGTGGGGCGGGATTTGGCTGGCAATCAGCCTCGGGGTGATCTGGCTCACCCTGCGCCACGGATTGGGCCGCACAAGCAATATCCCCTTGCGCAGCCCAGTCCAGATTTTGCGTTAAAGCACCTGATCCACGACTGTTTTCAGCCGTGCGATGGTGGCCTCCACGTCATAGAGCTTGTCGAGACCAAAGAGGCCCAGCCGGAATGTGCGGAAATCGGCAGGCTCATCACACTGCAGCGGCACGCCGGCGGCGATCTGGGTACCCAGTGCCAGGAACTTCTTGCCGTTCTGCACGTCCGGATCAGAGGTATAGCTCACCACCACGCCCGGCGCACCGAAGCCATCCGCCGCAACTGAGGTGATCCCCTTCTCCTTCAGCATCGCCCGCACGCCGTTGCCCAGCGCCCACTGCGCATCGCGCAGTTTGCCAAAGCCGTATTCCTTGGTCTCCAGCATGGTGTCGCGGAAGGCCTTCAGCGCATCGGTCGGCATGGTCGCGTGATAGGCGTGGCCGCCATCCTCATACGCCTTCATGATGGTACGCCACTGTTTGAGGTTAATGGCGAAACTGTCCGACGTGGTTTCCTCCAACCGCGCCAGCGCACGGTCCGAGAACATCACTAGGCCGGCAGACGGAGACGCGCTCCAGCCCTTTTGCGGGGCAGAGATCAGCACGTCGACACCGGTTGCCTTCATGTCGATCCAGGCACAGCCCGACGCGATGCAGTCCAGCACCATCAGCGCGCCCACCTCATGCGCAGCCGCGGCCATGGCAGTCACATAGTCATCGGGCAGGATCACGCCGGCCGCGGTCTCCACATGCGGGGCAAAGACGATGTCCGGCTTCTGCTCCTTGATCGCAGCCACCACATCCGCAATCGGCGCGGGCTCAAACGGCGAGGCGCTCTCATTGCCGGTGCGGCGTGCCTTCATCACGATGGAGGACGCGGTGAAGCCGCCGGCTTCAAAGATCTGGCTCCAGCGGTAGGAGAACCAGCCATTGCGCACGACCAGCGCATTTGCCCCACGGGCAAACTGGCGCGCCACCGCCTCCATCGCATAAGTCCCGCCGCCCGGCACCAGCGCCACAGCCTCGGCGTTATAGACCTCTTTCAGCATCGCGTTGATGTCCAGCATCACGGTCTGAAAGGCCTTGGACATGTGGTTGAGCGAGCGGTCGGTGAAAACCACCGAGAATTCATCCAGACCCTGCGGGTCCACGGTATCGAGCAGTGCCATCTGGGCCTCCCTTGTCTTCCTTTACTAACGGCTAGCCGGTGCCGCAGGCTTTGGCAAAGCCTACAATGGCATACAGCACCGCCGCCGTTCTCCGAAGGGTGATACTGACGGAATGGAAGAGAAAAGACAGCCCAGTCACGACAGAAATCACCCGCATTTGCGCCAAGCGGGTTTCACATCGGCAACAAAGGTGCGCCGTTATCCCAGCGGCCCCGGCCGACGCTCCTCGCTCAGCAGCACATTGGCCTCGACATTGCCCACTCCTGGCAGGGTCATCACCCGGCGCCGCAGCACGCGCTCAAAGTCGGAAATGTCCCGCGCCGTCACCCGCAGGCGGTAGTCATACATGCCCAGCACATGCTCCACCGTCTGCACCTCGGGGATGGCGGAAACTGCACGTTCAAAATCCTCCAGCGAGACCCGGCCTTTGGTCGCCAGTTTCACCCCCAGAAAGACGGTCACGCCAAAACCCAGCTTTTCCTTGTCCAGCTCCAGCCTGCGGCCCGCGATGATACCCGCCTCCTGCAGCCGCTTAATCCGCCGCCAGGTGGCGGGCTGGCTCAGCCCCAACTGCCGCCCCAGCGCCCCCGCCGACAGCGTCGCATCCTCCGACAGCGCCCGCAGAATGGCGAAATCCAGATCATCCAGCGCGTTCATACCGGCAGCACCTCGTCCGATTTGATCCGCGCCACATGCATCAGCGCCTCGATGTCGGTGATATGCGGCAGGTTCAAAATGGCGGCGCGGTAGATCTGCTGGTAGTGCGGCATGTCCCGCGCAATCACCGAAAGCCGCACATCGACCTGCCCCAGGAAGGTCTGGATTTCGATCACCTCGGCAATGCCCCGGGCCGCCTCGATGAATTCGTCAAAAGCGCGCGGGTTGGTCTTGTCCAGCGTCACCCGCAGAGAGACCTCCACCTCATACCCCAAGGCGCGCCAGTCGATCACCGCCCGCTGGCCGAGGATCACGCGCGCGTCGCGCAGCTTCTCCAGCCGCCGCGACAGGCGCGAGGCCGTAAGCCCCAGCCGTTCCGCCAGATCCGGAATCGATTGCTCCGGGTCGCTTTGCATATAGCGCAGAATGCGCCGGTCGAGATCATCAAGCATGATTTCACCACTATCAGGCCGAATGACGAATGACCACTGCAAAGAAACTGCGAAATTCATGCGCAACAGCAATCGCCTTCCCTGCCCACATGCCTATGATGCCCTCAAACACCAAACGAAAGGACGTGGATCATGCGCGTTTATTACGACCGCGATTGCGATGTGAACCTGATCAAGGACAAGAAAGTGGCCATCCTGGGCTATGGCTCCCAGGGCCACGCCCACGCGCTGAACCTGCGCGACAGCGGCGCCAAGAACCTTGTCGTCGCCCTGCGCGAAGGCTCCCCCTCCGCCAAGAAGGCCGAAGGCGAAGGCCTGCAGGTCATGGGTATCGCGGAAGCCGCGGCCTGGTGCGACGTGATCATGTTCACCATGCCCGACGAACTGCAGGCAGAGACCTACAAGAAATACGTCCACGACAACATCCGTCCGGGCGCAGCCATCGCGTTTGCCCACGGCCTGAACGTGCACTTCGGCCTGATTGAGCCGAAAGAAGGCGTCGACGTCATCATGATGGCACCCAAGGGCCCGGGCCACACCGTGCGCGGCGAATACACCAAAGGCGGCGGCGTGCCCTGCCTGGTCGCGGTTCACACCGACGCCACCGGCAAAGCGCTGGAAACCGGCCTGTCCTACTGCTCCGCCATCGGCGGCGGCCGCTCGGGCATCATCGAGACCAACTTCCGCGAAGAATGCGAAACCGACCTGTTCGGCGAGCAGGCGGTTCTCTGCGGCGGCCTGGTTGAGCTGATCCGCTGCGGTTTCGAGACCCTGGTCGAAGCCGGCTACGCCCCGGAAATGGCCTACTTCGAGTGCCTGCACGAAGTGAAGCTGATCGTTGACCTGATCTATGAAGGCGGCATCGCCAACATGGATTACTCGATCTCCAACACTGCCGAGTACGGCCAGTACGTCACCGGCCCGCGCATCCTGAAGTACGACGAGACCAAAGCCCGCATGAAAGCGGTTCTGGAAGACATCCAGCAGGGCAAATTCGTCCGCGACTTCATGCTGGAAAACCAGGTTGGCCAACCGACCCTGAAGGCGTCCCGCCGTGCCAACGACGAGCACCTGATCGAAGAAACCGGCGCCAAGCTGCGCGGCATGATGCCGTGGATCTCGGCCGGCAAGATGGTCGACAAAGAGAAGAACTAAGGCGCCCGCGGAACCCTCCGCTGACCTTACCTCTGCAGGGCGCTCCGGTTTTGGGGCGCCCTTTTTCATTTATTTTATTGAGGTTATCCGATGCCAGACTCCCCCGGCGCCGCCAATTGGGCCAAGCTTCTGTTTCTCGGTGTGATCTGGGGCGCTTCCTTCATGGCGGTGTCGCTGTCACTGCGAGGCTTTCCTCCGATGACCATCGCCGCGCTGCGGATTTCCATCGGCGCGCTCTGCCTCCTGGGCGTTGTTTATGCGATGGGCATTGGCCTGCCCTCTTTACGCACAGCTGACGGCCGGATCATCTGGGCCTGCGCCATCGGCATGGGATTTTTCACCAACGCCCTGCCCTTCACCCTGCTCAGCTGGGGGCAGACCTATGTGGCCAGTGGCTTTGCCGGGGTCTGCATGGCGGTGGTGCCGCTGTTTGTGCTGCCGCTGGCGCATCTGCTGGTTCCGGGCGAAAGCATGACCCTGCGCCGCACCATCAGCTTCCTGATCGGCTTTGCCGGCGTTGTGGTGCTGATCGGCCTCGACGCCTTCCGCTCTGCCGGCACGGATTTCGAATCGCTGGCCCGCCTGGCCTGCCTGGGCGCTTCGCTCTGTTACGCCATCGGCTCAATCATCACCCGGCTCTGCCCGCAGGTGAACATGCTGTCGCTCTCCGCCGCCGCTCTCCTCTGCGGTGCCGCCATGATGACCCCGGCCGCGCTCTGGGCCGAAGGTGTGCCGGAATTGCCCGCCGTCCTGCCGCTTGGTGCCGTTATCTACCTTGGCCTGCTGCCCACTGCCCTCGCCCAGGTGCTGCTGGTGCAAGTCGCCCGCAGCGCAGGCCCGGCGTTTCTCTCCACCGTGAACTATCAGGTGCCGGTCTGGTCGGTGATCTTCGGCGCAGCCCTTCTGGGCGAAACCCTGCCGCCGCAGCTGTTTGCCGCCCTGGCGCTGATCCTCGGCGGCCTGCTCCTCAGCCGCAGCCGCCGCCCGCGCGTGGCGTGAAGCGCAAACGCTTCGATCGGTAACAAAGCAATTGCCATTGACCCCGCCCGCCCGGCGGGGTCTTGTCGCGCGGTGAACGGCAAGAGGACCCCATGCCCGATATCGCCCCGCGCTACTGGCTGATGATTGCCACCCTGGGCTTTGTCTGGGGCGGAACCTTTCTGCTGATCAAGCTGGCGCTGGACGGCATCACCCCGTTCTGGCTGGCGGCCAGCCGGATCGGATTTGCCGCGCTGCTGCTGTGCGCGGTCTGGGGCTGGCGCGGGTTCAAGCTGTTCAAGGGCGAGGCCAACTGGCCATCGCTGATCCTGATCGGCATCCTCAGCACCGCCCTGCCCTTCATGCTGATCAACTGGGGTCAGCAGCATGTCTCCTCCGGCTTCACTGGCGTCAGCATGGCCGCAATCCCGCTGATGGTGCTGCCTCTGGCGCATGTCTTTGTGCCGGGCGAGCAGATGACCCTGCGCCGCCTCATCGGCTTTTGCATTGGCTTTGCAGGCGTCGCGCTGCTGATCGGCGGCAAGGCATTTGAAACCAGCGGCGCCGAACTGGAGGCCTATGGCCGTGCCGCCTGTCTGTCTGCGGCAGCCTGCTACTCGGTCAGCTCCATCCTGACCCGCCGCCTGCCGCCGGCCGACCCGGTCGGGCTGGCAGCCATCTTCCTGGTGATAGGCTGTTTCATCATCTTTCCAGCCGCCTGGGCTGCCGAAGGACCGCCAGTGATGCCGGACACCCGGACCCTGCTGATTGCCGCCGTGCTCGGCCTGATCCCAACAGCCGCCGCCAACCTGCTGCGAGTCATCGTGGTGCGCGAGGCGGGCCCCACCTTCATGACACTCACTAACTACCAGGTACCGGTCTGGGCCGTGGTGCTGGGCGCGGTGTTCCTGGGCGAGGAGCTGCCGCCCTCGATGCTGCTGGCAATGGTGATGATCCTGGGCGGCCTTGGCCTCAGCCAGTTCGGCAGGCTCAGCCGCCTGTTCGGAAAACAGGGCTGAGCGCCCGCCGCCTTAATCGGCGACGGCGGCCTCAACCGCGGCAACCACGCTGTCGACTGCCAGCGTCATCAGCTCAGCGTCTTCGCTTTCAGCCATCACCCGCACCAGCGGCTCGGTGCCGGACTTGCGGATCAAAAGGCGGCCCTGGCCGTCCAGCATCTTCTCAGCCGCGGCAATCGCCTCCTGCACCCGGGCTTCCTCCAGCGGCACCTGACCCGTCTGGAAGCGCACGTTGCGCAGCCGCTGCGGCACGGTTTCAAACTGATGCGCCAGCGCAGAAGCCTTCTGCCCCGTCTGCACCATCTCCGCCAGGAAATGCAGCCCCGCCATCAGTCCGTCGCCAGTGGTGGCATAATCGCTCATCACGATATGGCCGGACTGTTCGCCACCCAGGTTGAAGCCGCCTTCGCGCATCCGCTCCACCACGTAGCGGTCACCAACAGCCGTGCGCTCCAGCCCCAGGCCCTTGGCTTCCAGATGGCGCTCGAGACCAAGATTCGACATCACCGTTGCCACCAGTGCGCCGCCGTCCAGCTGCCCCTGCTCGGCCCAGCGGGTTGCCAGCAGCGCCATCAGCTGGTCGCCATCGGCGACAGTGCCGGTCTCGTCGATCAGGATCACCCGGTCTGCATCGCCGTCCAGGCAGATGCCGACATGCGCCCCATGCGCCACAACCGCCTCTGCCGCGGTCTGCGGATGCGTCGAACCGCAGCCGCGGTTGATGTTCAAACCATCCGGCGATACCCCAACCGGGATCACTTCCGCCCCCAGTTCCCACAGGACCTCAGGCGCGGTCCGGTGCGCCGCGCCATTGGCGCAGTCGATCACAACCTTCAGGCCATTCAGACCCAGGTTTCGCGGAAGCGAGCTTTTGACCCGCTCACCATAACGGAACCGGGCATCGTCGATCCGCTTGGCGCGGCCGATGTTTGCGGCCTGGGCCGGCTCAACCCCGGCTTCAACCAGCGCCTCGATCTCCATCTCCGCACTGTCCGACAGTTTGAAGCCGTCGGGGCCGAAGAACTTGATGCCATTGTCCTCGGACGGGTTATGGCTGGCAGAAATCATCACACCAAGGTCCGCCCGCATCGAGCGCGTCATCAGCCCGACCGCCGGCGTTGGCACCGGCCCCAGCAGCAGCACGTTCATACCGGTCGAGGTCAGCCCCGCGGTCAGCGCGTTCTCAAACATGTAGCCGGACAGCCGGGTGTCCTTGCCGATCACCACACGGTGCACCCCGGTGCCGTCGCGCCGGAAATACCGCCCGACTGCCGCACCGATGCGCAGCGCCATCTCGGCGGTCATGGGATGGGTGTTGGCGGTGCCGCGCACGCCATCGGTTCCAAAGAGTTTCCGCATTATGCTTTCCTGCCTAAAAGGCCTTACCGGACCGCCTGCCAAAGCCGCAGAGCCTGAACCGTCTCAGCCACGTCATGCACCCGCAGGAATTGCACGCCTTGCGCCAGGGCCGCAAGCCCCACCGCAATTGAACCCGGCGCCCGGGCATCCGCGCGCGGTGCATCGCCGATGGTGCCGATGAATTTCTTGCGGGAAACCCCCAGCAGCACCGGGCAGCCAAGCCCGTGAAACAGGCTGAGATTGCGCAGCAGCGTCAGATTATGCTCCTGCGTCTTGCCAAAGCCGATGCCCGGGTCGATCACGATCTGCTCACGGACCACGCCGATGGCCTCCAGCCGGTCGATCTGGTCGCTCAGGAAGTCATAGACATCCAGCAGCACATTTCCGTATTGCGGATCATCCTGCATCGTCGCCGGGTCGCCCTGCGCATGCATGATGCAGACCGGCACGCTGGCCTGCGCCGCCAGCGGCGCCAGCGCCGGGTCAAAGGTAAAGCCGGAGACATCATTCAGCAGGTTCGCCCCCGCCTCCAGCGCCTCCATGCCCACCGTGGCCTTGCGGGTGTCGATGGAGACCGGCACCGGGCACTCCGCGCGAATGGCCGCGATCACCGGCGCCGTGCGCTCGATTTCCTCGGTTTCAGGAACCTCAGCAGCCCCGGGCCGGGTGGATTCGCCACCCACGTCGATGATCGTGGCACCATCAGCCACCATCTGCAGCGCCGCTTCCTTTCCAGCCTCAATACCGGCATGCTTGCCGCCATCCGAGAAGCTGTCCGGCGTCACATTCAAAATGCCCATGATCTGCGGCTGGGTCATGTCCAGCCCGGCGATCGAGGCACGCCGCGCGCTCAGGCGGCGGCGCTCGGCCTCCGGCACCAGACCGGCAGGCACGATCCGCGGCGGCGCATCGCGGCTCAGGATCTCAACCTCGGTAAACCACAGGGCACTGCCCGCCAGCGGAACCGCGCCTTCGGGGCGCGCCTCGCCGTGCTGAACCAACGGCCGGTAATATGTCACAGTTGTGCTTGCTCCACGCTGACATCCCGCAGGGGGACACCGGGATTATCGGGCAAATCCCCGCCAAGCACAATCATCTCACCCGCTTCAAAGGTCGCTGCAAACCAGGCCGCCAGCGCAACCGAGTTCGATGGCGGCGCCGAAGGGCCGTCCACCGCGTCCAGCACGATCTTGGACGGTGCCCAGACGCAGATCTGGCGGTTCTTCATCGCCCAGTCCAGCTCGGTCCGGGTCGAAACCACGACGCAGCGGTCATCCTTGGCCGCCAGGCGCCAGGCGTTTTGCTCAATCGCCAGCAAATCGATCCGCCGCTGGGTCCATTTGTGGCCCGTCTCGGGCACCGCCAGCGGATGCGTCCCGACACACAGGATCAGCGGCCGCTGGCGGCATTCCATCTGGTCGATCCATCCGGTCAGGTTTTCACTGTCGATGGCCGCATTGGACAGATACATCAGCCGCGGATGCGGGCGGTCCTGCTCTTCCGCCAAATGGGTAATCTGGTCCTTGGAGCGCACCACTTCGACGCCCAGAGCGCCGGGGCCGCGGTCCAGCTTCTCAATCCGCACGAAGGCGCGCACCGCCTGATGCTCCAGCAGAATCCGTTCAGCCACGCGTTCTGCCAGCGTCTCCAGCAGGTTCAGCCGTTCCGCCGCCAGCTCATGGGCGATGGCTTCGGTCAGCTTGTCATAGGACAGGATCCGGTCGACATCGTCATCCAGGTCCTTGGGCAGCGGCGCGATTTCGACCACCACATTGAAACTGATCCGCTGGGTTGTGCCGCGCTCCGCCTGGAACGCGCCGATCTCCACCTCGACAGTATGATCGCGCAGCGAAATGCGGTCCAGCAGGCCGGGCGCGGCAGTGGCCATCGAACGCTCGGACGGATGCGCAAAGGCAAGGCGGATTTCAGAGGGCATGGCAGAACGGGCCTTTGGCTGGCTGTGTCAGGTGTGGGACCCAACAATAGACTTTCGGCGGCTTCTTAACAGTCCCGCATACGCCATGCCAGTAGCAGAAAGCGGCACCGGGATGCCGCCTTCAGGCCATCAGTTGCTCATCGCGGTCTGGTAGCGATCGTCGCGGTAGAACAGGTGCACACCAATGCGCGTGGTGTTTGTGAAGGTGCGGCTCCAGCGCGGGCGCACCGCGGTGGTATGATAGTAGGTTGCACCTTCCGTCAGCTCCGACTTCAGCCCGTCCAGCGCCGCGCGCGCCACCTTGGCTACCCGCTGATACGCTTTCTTCTCGCGGATCACTTCCTTGTGGCCATCGCAGGTGTAGGTGAACTGACACTGATACTTGCGCCCGGTTCCCTGGTTGATCACCCCGCAAGGCGTGTTCGGGAACTGCTCGCTTCTGACCCGGTTCAGGATCACCTCGGCCACCGCAAACTGGCCCTTCACGGTCTCGCCGCGCGCCTCGAAGTACAGGGCCTCAGCCAGGCAGGCGAATTGCTCGCCCCCGGTAGCTTTCGGCTGGTCATCCAGCCAGGCCTTGGAGTACTCCACCTGCTGCGTGCCGGTCTTGCGGTTCTTGAACGGATTGGAGCGGAATCCGAAAAATCCGCTGAACTTCCGCGCAGGCACCGCGTTGAGACTGGCCTGCTCACGCTCGATCAGCGTATCCAGGCCGGTTTCGGCAGCAACACTCTTACCCATCGTGATGGTGGCAGCCATCACGGCAATCATAGTCAACAATTTCATTCAGGGTTCCCCCGTCCTAACAGCCTGCAACCGGTTTCCCCGGCCACATGCGGTCGCATCCCTTAATGGAAACAGCCCCAAACGTCCAGCTTGCCGCCCCGGGGTGCGACAGCATGGTTAACGCAAGTGCGGAGCCGTCCCCGTTTCCTGCGGCTGGATGACCTGAATTTTCCTAATATTTTGTGTAAGTTGGCGCGATCTGACCGGTTTTGCTGCCAATTGCCAGCTGGGCGGCGGCTAACCGCGCAACCGGCACGCGGAACGGCGAGCAGGAAACGTAATCAAAGCCCGCGTCACGGCAGAATGCAATCGATTCGGGGTTGCCGCCATGCTCTCCGCAGATCGAAAGCGTTATTTCGCCGTTCTCTGCCCGGCCCCGCTGAACCCCAAGTTTCAGCAGCTCGCCAACCCCGTCGGTATCCAGAACATGGAACGGATCCTCCGGGAACACCCCCTGGTTGACATATTCCGACATGAACCGCCCGGCATCGTCGCGCGACAGCCCATAGGTCATCTGCGTGAGGTCGTTGGTGCCAAAGCTGAGGAAAGCCGTGTGCGGCGAAATCTCCCCTGCCCGCAGGGCGGCGCGCGGTGTCTCCACCATCACGCCCAGCCGGTAGGTGAAATCCTCGCCCCGTTCCAGTTTGACCGCCGAGGCCACCGCATCAATGCGGGCCTTCACCAGCTCCACCTCCCGCTTGGCCGAGACCAGCGGGATCATGATTTCCGGCACCACCGGCTCACCCCATTTAGAGGCTTCCAGCGTGGCCTCGAAGATGGCGCGCGCCTGCATGTCATAGATTTCCGGCACCGTAACACCCAGCCGCACACCGCGCAGGCCCAGCATCGGGTTGTATTCGTCCATCTCCTCCACCCGCCGGGTCACATCGCTTACCGGAATGCCCAAAGCCTCCGACAGCTCGCGCTGGCCGGTCTTGGTCGCGGGCAGGAACTCATGCAGCGGCGGGTCGAACAGCCTAATGCAGACCGGCATCCCCTCCATGATCCGGAACAGCTCGCGGAAGTCGTCGCGCTGCATCGGCAGCAGCCGCTCCAGCACCGCTTCCCGGCCCGAGGGCGTCTCGGCAAAGATCATCTCCCGCATCACCGTCAGCCGGCCGGGTTCAAAGAACATATGCTCCGTGCGGCACAGCCCAATGCCCTGAGCATTGAATTTCCGCGCCATTTCAGCATCTTCCGGTGTATCCGCATTGGCACGGATACCGATATCACGGGCCTCGTCCGCCCAGGCCAGCAAGGTCAGCAGCGCGCCATCCTCAGCCGCTTCCAGCATACGCGGCTGGCCTGCCAGAACCTGCCCGCTGCTGCCGTCGATGGTGATCGTGTCGCCCGGCTTGAAGATCCGCCCGTCTGCCGCCTCCAGCATCTTGCGCTTGCTGTGGAACTTCATGTTCGAGGCGCCGACGATGCACGGCAGCCCCAGACCGCGGCCGATCACCGCCGCATGGCTGGTCATGCCGCCCTTTTCGGTCAGAACCGCAGCGGCGGCATGCATACCGCGCACATCCTCGGGCGAGGTTTCCCGGCGCACCAGGATGCACGGCTCCCCGCGCGCGGCACTGGCCTGCGCCCCGGCGGCAGTGAACACCAGTTTGCCTGTGGCCGCACCGGGGCTGGCGGCAATGCCGCGGCCGATCACATCACGTTCAGCATCCGGCGCCACCTGCCGGTGCAAAAGCTCGTTCAGGATATGCGCGTCGACCCGGATCAGCGCCTCTTCCCTTGGAATCACACCGTCCTCGGCCAGCGCGACCGCAATCCGCACCGCCGCCTGGGCGCTGCGCGTCACCCGCACCCCGTCCAGAATATGCACCCGGCCGTTTTCAACGACAAATTCCAGCTGCATCTCCTCGCGCAGCTTCACCCGCATCAAGGCTGCATGGGCTTTCAGGTCGGCAAAGGCCTCCGGCGCCAGTTCCTCCAGCGACAGCCCGCGCGCATCTTTCGCCAGATACAGCGCCCCGGCCCCGGCTCCCAGCGCATCGCGCCCCTGGCTCTGGCTCAGGTAACGCCCCGTCAGCTGCGGCATGCCGGTGGTGGAATTCACCAGCTGCAATACGCCCGATCCGCATTCGCCCTGGCCGACACCGGGGATCATCTCCTGCACCACCAGGCCCAGGCCCGCATCGGCAGGCGCGCCCTTGGCCTGGCGCAGCAGCCGGGCTGAGGTGCCCTCCCACGCCCGCGCCATCGAGCGCAGCACCGCCGCCAGCTGCTCACCCGGGTCCTGCGGGAACTGCTCGTCGGTTTCCGCCTCATAGGCATGCAGGATCTCGCTCAGCGCATCCGGGCCGCCGTCCTCGACATCGTCGAACACATCCGGGTCCAGCCGTGCCACATGCACTGCATAGGACTGCACGAACCGCAGATAGAGCGCCGCCGCGGCCTCCCGCCCCAGGCTATCGCAGAGGTCGACGTAACGCGCATCGTTCATACCGATGTTCAGGATTGCCCCCGGCCCGCCCCAATCAGGGTCCTCCGAGGACGGGCGCACGCACAGCAATGCCTCCGGATCAAATTCAGCCAGCACCGCGTTCAGATCCGGCATCTGCCCTTCGGCAATGGAATGCACTGCGTCAAACGACAGCGCCACTGTGCGCGGCACCGGCAGGTCCAGCCGCACCAGCCGCTGCAGGCATTTCGCCCGGCCGCCATGGGTGGCGGTGGCAATAGGCGCTGTCGAAGTGATCAGCGAGGCCGGCGGGATCTGTTCGAAATCTTTCTGCACTGCAGCACGTCTCCTTTGAAAGTCACCATAAGGCCAAGACGCGACGGCGCAAGAGTCTTGTAACGGGCCGGTGACGGATCAGGCAGGCGCAGATACGAAAAACCGGCCTTCCCTTGCGGAAAGGCCGGTCCCTGCGGGGCGGGTATTTTCAGAAAGATGAAAGAGCCGGCGGCTCTCTCAGCCCTCGACCTTGGTGAGATCCGCCACCTGGCCGCAGACCTGGCGGATCTGGCTGAGGAGGTTCAGGCGGTTGCGGCGGACAATGTCACTGTCGGCATTGACCTGCACCGCCTCAAAGAACGCATCGATGGGGGCACGCAGGGCGGCCATGCCCCGCATGGCTGCCGCGAAATCTTCGGCCTCGATGGCCGGAGAGATCGCCGCCCCGCCGGCCTCCAGCGCGTCAAACAGCGCCTTTTCGGTTTCGTCCTCGGCAAACTTGCGGTCGGCGCCATAGGAGTATTCCACGCCGTCCTTTTCCTCCGCCTGGCTGAGGATGTTGTTGGCGCGTTTGAAGCCTTGCAGGAGGTTGGTGCCGTCCTCGGTTTTCAGGAAATCCTCCAAGGCGCGCGCGCGTTTCACCAGCAGGGTCAGGTCGTCATTGCCGTCCATGGCGATACAGGCGTCGATCACATCATGGCGGATGCCCTGATCGCGCAGGAAGACCTTGAGGCGGTCGTGGAAGAAGGAGAGGAGGTCGGAAGGAACATTCACGAGGCTTTCCTCAGACAAGTCGCGCACCTTCAGAGCGAACTCAAAAATCTTCTTGCCAAGTTCTTCTTCTGACTTGGCCGCCATCAATTCGACTATATCAAAGTTTCCTTCGCCTTCCTCGATTACGGCTTGAATAGAGGGCTGCTGCTGAACCCAGTCCACGAACTGCAAACGGGCTTTACTGTTCGGGTTTGAGAACTCCGCCATCCACGCTGAAAAAACGCTATTCTTCAGCACATTGACATGCTTCAAAGCGACCTGCTCCAAGCTCTCGCGCACATCATTCTCCAGCACCAGCCGGATCACCCCCAGCGCGGCGCGGCGCAGGGCAAAGGGGTCCTTCGACCCGGTGGGCTTTTCATCAATCGCCCAGAAGCCGGTCAGCGTGTCCAGCTTATCAGCCAGCGCCACGGCGACTGAGACCGGCTCCGACGGAACATCATCGCCCGGCCCCAGCGGCGAATAATGCTGCTCGCAGGCGTTGGCGACCTCTTGCGGCAGGCCCGCAGCCTCGGCGTAGTAGCGGCCCATCAGGCCCTGCAGCTCCGGGAATTCATAGACCATTTCAGAGCTGAGGTCAGCCTTGGCCACCCGCGCCGCCTGCTCTGCCAGATCGGCATCGGCGCCCACCACCGGTGCGATCTCGCGGGCCAGCGCGGCAATCCGGTCGATCCGCGCCGCCTGGGTGCCCAGCTTGTTGTGGAAGGTCACGTTGCCCAGGTTCTCCACCCAGGACCCCATGCCCGCCTCGGACTTCGCCGTGCGCAGGTCGTTCTCCCAGAAGAACTTGGCATCGGCCAGACGCGCCGAAAGGACCTTTTGATTGCCTGCCAGGATGGTGGCGCCATTGTCCGCGGTCTCGCGGTTGGCGACGGTGATGAATTTCTCGATCCGCCCCGTCTTGGGGTTCTTCACCGAGAAGAACTTCTGGTGCTCCTTCATAGAGGTCTGCAGCACCTCCGGCGGCAGCGCCAGGAATTCTTCGTCAATCGCGCCCATCAGCACCACCGGCCATTCGACCAGCCCGGCGACCTCAGCCAAGAGGCCCTTGTCCTCGACCACTTCCAGCCCGTTGGCAAAGGCCTGATTGGTCGCCTCCTGCCAAATCGCCTCCGCCCGCTCGCGGGCGTCCAGCACCACATGCGCGCGCTTCAGCTTGGCGGCGTAGTCGTCAAAGCCGGTGACGGTGATCTCCTCCGGCGCCATGAAGCGGTGGCCGCGGGTGGTGTTGCCGGACTTGATACCGTCGATGTCCAGATCGACCACGCTGGCGCCTGCCTCATCCGACAGAATGCACAGGATCGAATGCAAGGGGCGCACCCAGCGCAAGGACCCTGCGCCCCAGCGCATGGATTTCGGCCAGGGGAAGTTGCGGATGGTGTCTTCCAGCACTTCGGCAATGATTTCGGCTGCCGGACGGCCCGGCTTTTCGATCATCGCGAAATAGACCGCGCCCTTGGGGGTCTCGCGCTCTTCCAGCTGCTCGCGGGTCAGGCCCGCGCCGCGCAGGAAGCCCTCGATGGCCTTGTCCGGCGCGCCCACTTTCGGCCCCTTGCGCTCTTCGCGGATGGTCGGGCTTTCCGCCAGCAGGCCATCCACCGCCAGGGTCAGGCGTCGCGGCGTCGACAGTGCGGCGGCCCCGGCATAGGTGAGGCCCGCCTCGACCAGACCATCGGTCACGCGCTTCTTCAGGTCCTCGGCGGCACGCGCCTGCATGCGGGCCGGGATTTCCTCGGAAAACAGTTCAATCAGCAGATCGGGCATCAGATATCCTCGGGCGTGGCCGCGCGGGCGGGCGCAGCGGAAAATTCAGAAAAGGCGGGCATGGGGCGAAGGCACATCATTCGCTTGCGCCCGCGTCAGGCCGGGGCGGGCATTCCTCGCCCACCACGGTTCCGTCATAGGCTTTCTGGCCGCAGTCATTCAGCTCATGCCAGACATAGCCGCGGCCCTCATCGGTGACGGCGACAATGCGGTCGACGCCATAAGAGATGTTCTTGACCGACAGGAACGGCTTGGCAGAGCCATCCGCCAGCTTGGCGCCAATAGCGGCGGCGTCAAAGCACTCGAACCAATCCGGCGCATTGCGCGGCTCGGTCTTGTCCGTCAGGGTAAAGACCTGCGCCAGCGCGTCCGGCGTCATCTTGGTGGTGAAACAGGCCCGGTAGCGGATCGGCGAGCTGTCCGCGTCAATCGCCTCGAAATCCGCATAGGCAATCGGCTGGGCCTCGCCGCCGTCCAGCGGCACCAGCATCACATCGCGGCCCGGCTGCAGCGCGACCTCATCATAGAAGCCATAGACCTGCAGGTAATACATCGCCCCCCCGGCGGCGAGGCCGGAGACGATCAGGATCAGGGCAAGAAGTTTCCCCATAACGTGCTGTCCCCTGCTCAGGCCGCGCTCTCGGGCGTGAACCCGCCGGCCTCGGTCAGCACGAATGCATCGGCACATTGCTTGGCCAGCGCGCGGACACGGCCGATATAGGCCTGGCGCTCGGTAACCGAAATCACCCCGCGGGCATCCAGCAGGTTGAAGATGTGGGACGCCTTGATGCACTGGTCATAGGCGGGATGCGCCATGATGATACGTTTGCCGGTCTTCGGATCCTGATGCTCCTGCGCCAGGATCGCTGCGCATTCGGCCTCGGCCTCCTCGAAATGGCGCAGCAGCACTTCGGTGTTGGCCACGTCAAAGTTCCAGCGGGCGTATTCTTCCTCGGTCTGCTTGAACACATCGCCATAGCTCAGCGGGATCAGTGCGTCCGGGTCGTTGAAGGGCATATCCATCACGTGATCGACGCCCAGCACATACATCGCCAGACGCTCCAGCCCATAGGTCAGCTCGCCCGACACCGGGTGGCAGTCATGGCCGCCGACCTGCTGGAAATAGGTGAACTGGCTGACTTCCATGCCGTCGCACCAGACTTCCCAGCCCAGCCCCCAGGCACCAAGCGTCGGGCTTTCCCAGTCATCCTCGACAAAGCGGATGTCATGCATCGCCATATCGACCCCGATCGCCTCAAGGCTGCCCAGATACAGCTCCTGCAGGTTCGGCGGGCTGGGTTTGATCAGCACCTGGTACTGGTAGTAATGCTGCAGCCGGTTCGGGTTCTCGCCATAGCGCCCGTCGGTGGGGCGGCGCGAGGGCTGCACATAGGCCGCGGCCCAGGCCTTGGACCCCAAGGAGCGCAGCGTGGTCGCCGGGTGGAAGGTGCCGGCGCCGACTTCCATGTCATAGGGCTGCATCACCGCACAGCCTTTGGCGGCCCAGTAGTTCTGGAGCCTCAGGATAATCTCTTGGAAGGAGCGCGGCGCGCCGTTGGTCTGGGTCATCTCTTATCCCTTTGGGGGCATCTGGGGCAGCAATTGCGGTGTTCTTCCTATGCAAGGCTCTTGGCAGGGTCAACGCCCTGCGGCGCGTCAGGCCCCGGCTCTGCCCCGATGCCCGCAGCGCATCGGCAACAAAAGTGCGGGAATGCGGCAACGGGCGGGGAATTCCCCCTGTCATGAGGAGTTCCCTTTGCCGCCGCAAAATGCTTTATCTCCGCCTCAAAGAATAAGAGTACTTCCGGGATACGAGGCCCTGACCATGAAAAAACTGTTTGCCGCTCTGGCCCTGCCGCTGATTGCGCTGGCCATTGCGTTCACGGCGCCGGTTTCGGCGCAAAGCAGCCGCGACGGTGTCTGGATCCAGATTGCCGCCCGCCCCTCCCTGCGCGAGGCCGAAAACGAGGCCCGCAGCTATGCCGCCCGCCTGCCCGATGTCTCCGGCTATGCGCTTGGCGGCGGCTGGTACGGCGTGGTGCTGGGCCCCTACGCCCGCGAGGACGCGGAACGCGTGCTGCAGGTCTACCGCGCCGAGGGCCAGATCCCGCGCGACAGCTTCATCGCGTTCCAGCGCAACCTGCGCAGCCAGTTCTACCCGGTTGCCGCGGATGCCACCCAGCCCGCAGAGCCGGCTCCGGCGCCCGCACCGGCTGAACCTGCAGTGCAGGAGCCCGAACCGCAGCCGCAAACCGCTCTGCAGACCACCCTGCCGGATGAGACCCCTGCACAGGCACGCCGCAGCGAAAGCGCGCTCAGCCGTGAACAGCGGATGGAGCTGCAGGTCGCCCTGAAGGCGGCAGGCTTCTACAATTCCGGCATCGACGGCGCCTTTGGCCGCGGCACCCGCGCCTCGATGAGCGACTGGCAGGCGGCCCGCGGCTTTGAGCCGACCGGCGTGCTGACCACGGCCCAGCGCCAGGTTCTGATGGATGAATACAACGCGCCGCTGATCTCCGTGGGCATGGCCCGGGCTGAGGACGCCAAGGCCGGCATCGCGCTGCAGATCCCGGCGGGGGAAGTTGCCTTTGACCGCTATGAATCGCCCTTTGCCCACTACTCCAGCAAAGGCGGCCTGGGTGCCCAGCTGCTGCTGATCAGCCAGCCCGGCGACAAGCGCACCCTGTTCGGCCTCTACGACATCCTGCAGACGCTGGAAATCGTGCCGCTGGACGGCCCGCGCGAACGCAGCGCCAGCAGCTTCACGATCGAAGGCCGCAACAATCAGATCGTCTCCTTCACTCAGGCCAGCCTGAACAACGGCGAGATCAAGGGCTTCACCCTCGTCTGGCCCGCCGGTGACGAAGAGCGCCGCGCCCGTGTTCTGGCCGCGATGCAAGCCAGCTTCACCCGCCTCGACGGCGTGCTGGATCCGGCTGCAGGCGGTGAAGCCGTGCAGGATATCGACCTGGTCTCCGGTCTCGAAGTCCGCAAGCCGAAACTGTCGCGCACCGGTTTCTTCGTGGATGACCGCGGCAGCGTCCTGACCACGTCCGACGTGGTGGCCGGCTGCACCCGGATCACCCTCGATCACGGCTACCAGGCGGAGGTCGCGGCCAGCAACGCCGCCGACGGCATCGCTATCCTGAAACCGGCGGAGGCGCTGGCGCCTGCGGCGGTCGCCGGCCTCAGTACCGCCTCGCCCCGCCTGCAGTCCGAGGTTGCGGTCTCCGGCTTCTCCTACGAGGGCGTGCTTGGCGCTCCCAGCCTCACCTGGGGCAAGATCGCTGATGTGAAAAGCCTGGACGGCAACACCAATGTTGCCCGGCTGGAGCTGGCAGCACAGCCCGGCGATGCCGGCGGCCCGGTGATGGATGCAACCGGCGCGGTGCTGGGAATGCTGCTGCCGCAGCAGACCGGCGGCCAGCAGCTGCCCGATGGTGTCAGCTTTGCGGTGAACGCCGATGTAATCCGCGGCGCCCTGGACGCTGCAGGTGTAACCCCGGCTGCACAGCCGGCCTCCGCGGGCAGCCTGCCGAACGCGGCGATCACCCGTCTGGCCTCCGGCATGACCGTTCTGGTCAGCTGCTGGGAGTAACCTGCGCCTGCAAGCAAACTGATGACACAAAACAGCCGGCGCGGATTTCGCGCCGGCTTTCTTCTTTGCAGTGCCCGCAGTCTCCCATGCGGTGGCGCGCTCCCGCCCGGCACCGGGCCTTTTCAGGCCCTCAGCCCGTTGGGCATGGCACCGTGCCTGCGCACGGTGCCGCGCCGCGCATCCGCGCGGCGCCCGGCCCAAGGCCGCCAAGGCGGCTGGCGCAGCCAGGCACCTGCGGGCGCGGGAGCGCTCCGCTGCCTGAAGCCTCTGATCAGTACGGGTGGATACGGCCGTCCCAGGTGTGAAAGCAGCCGGTGGTGTCCAGGGTCAGAACGTCGAATTCGTTGATCAGCCCAGTAACCGACTCCTGCACCGTGATATCGCCGTCATAACCGCCCATATCGGTCTGCACCCAGCCGGGATGATAGATGCCGACGGCAATCCCTTCCGGCTTCAGGTCGGTTGCCAGGTTGCGCCCGATATTCAGCGCCGCCGCCTTTGACGCGCGGTAGGCATAGCTGCCGCCCGGCGCTCTGGTGTGGCTGGCCATCTGCGACGACAGAATGGCGATCTTGGGGCTTTCCGCCAGCCGCAGGTTCGGCAGCATCGCCTGCACGGTCAGGAACACGCCGGTCACATTGGCGGCCATCGTCTTGGTCCAGACCTCGGCCGAATAATCCTCCAGCCCCATTGCCTTGTCGATATAGACGCCGGCATTGCAGACCAGCAAGTCCACCGGGCGGCCCTTGATCTGGGCGGCAAAGCGCGCCTGCTGGCCCGGGTCGGAGACATCCAGCTTGACGCCCGAGGAATGGTCCCGCGAGGTGCCCGTCACCTCATGACCCGCCTCCCGCAGCTGCTTTACCAGCTCCTTGCCGATCCCGCGGCTGGTTCCCGTTACAACTGCATGCATTCTGCCCTGTCCTTCAGTTTTCTGGCCCTCAATTTGATTTGCGTCCGGGACGGAAGGGCAGCGGCATCACCGGCACCCCTTCCTCGATCAGCTCCCGCGCGTCTTCCAGCTTGGCCTCACCGTGGATCGCCCGCTCCGGCGCCTCGCCCAGATGCATCGCCCGCGCCTCCCGCACGAAGTTGCCGCCGACGTAATCGGAGTTTTCCTCAACCTTCTTGCGCAGCTCGGCCAGCGCCTTTTCCACCTCGCCAGAGGGGCGGCTCAGCATGCCCGGCCCTGACGCAGAAGGCAAAGGTGCGGGGGGCACAGGGACTGGCGCAGCTTTCGGCGCGGCCTGTGGTTCCGGCTCGCCGACACCGGACACGGCCTTGCGGCCCGTGCGCACCCGCGGCGCCATGATGGCCTTTGTCACCTTGGCGCCGCCGCAGACCGCACAGGACACCATCCCGGCTGCCGCCAGCTTGTCAAAAGCCGCCGCCGACTGAAACCAGCTGTCGAACGCATGCCCGTCCGCACATTTGAGGCTGTATTGAATCATGCTTTCTCTCTTAGCAGGAAAGGCTGATTAAATCTGCCTTTCCGGCAAGCGCAAGAGGTCTCTGTGTCCGCCGCGCAGCTACCGCGCGCCATTCTGGTTCTGCAGCCGCTGCCGCAGCCGTGCTGTCAGCTCCTCCGGCGCCACATCCGCCTCCACTGCCAGCCTTCTCAGGCCAAAGTGCACATGCGCCATCTCCCGGTAATAGCCGGAAAACACATAGTTCACCGCCGCCCCCGCAACTGCGCCGGCAACCGGCACCGCCTGTGCCGCCAGTTTTTGCCCCAGCACCGCACCAAGCTTGGGCGCCACCTGCGCAATCAGCTTGTGCAAGGCCCCGGGCAGCCCCAGCCGGACAGAGACAAACCCCAGGTCGGCCCCGTCATCCTCCGCCAGCGGCCCTGCCGCGGCAAACACCTGGATACAGTCAAAGGTCACGCTTTCAGCATCGGGATCAAACCCTTCTTCCGCCGCCGCGCTCTGGATGGTGCGCAGCAGAAAGGCTGTGGTGGCCGGCAGCTCCACCAGGGCGCCCGGCAGCCCGGCAGCGCCGCCCGCGGCCCCCATGGCCGCGCTCACCATCCGGTCAACGCCGGGTTTCTGATCCGGCACCAGGCGGCGCGACTGGCTGGCGCCCTTCATCGCCACCCGCAACGCGGTCTCCGTGGCACCGGTCAGCCCTGCCCGCACCGGTTCCGGCAGCCGCTCCAGCAGGCTCTCACCGCTGCCGCCCAGCCGGTTCAGCAAGTCAACGCCGGCCCCGCCAGCCGCCCGGTAGCGCGCCGCCAGTGCGTCCAGCTCGGCGTCGATCTCCTGCGGGGTATAGGCCCGCGCGTTTGTCAGAACATCTGCCACATGTGTCTCCTCTGCCTTCCTAAAGATCGGCAGCGAAAGGCACAATTTCAAGCCTGCCAGCGGCCCACCGGCCCCCGCACGCCGTCCCAGGCACCCACCTGCAGCGCCAGCCCCAGAACCCGCTCCGGGTTGGTCGGGGGCGGCATTTCCACCCCCGTCAGCTTGGTAAAACCAAAGCGCTGGTAATAGGGCGCGTCCCCTACCAGCATCACCCTGGCCCAGCCGGTTTCCTCTGCCTTGGCCAGGCTGTCGCGAATCAAAGACCCGCCCAGCCCCTCGCCTTGCCGCGTCGGGTGCACTGCCACCGGGCCCAGCAGCAGCGCAGAGGCACCGCCAATCAGAACCGGCCAGTACCGGATTGCCGCGGCCAGAATGCCGTCGCTGTCGCGTGCCACCTCGCTCAGGCCCTCAACCGGCGGCACCCCATCGCGCAGACGGTAGGACGACAGCGCCTCGCGCCCGGGCGCAAAGCACAGGTCATACAGCGCCTCGACCTCCCACCGGTCCTCCGGCTGCTCTGCCCTCAATTCGATCACGCTGCCCTGCCTCCGCATTCTTCCCTGCAGGCTGGCGTTTGGCCTAGCATGCGCGTAAGCCTTGGGCAAACATCTATGACCAGAGCAGGAAACAGAAATGTTCTACCGGCCCGAGGACGGCCACGGCCTCCCCCACAATCCGTTCAACGCCATTGTAACGCCGCGCCCGATCGGCTGGATTTCCAGCCGCTCACCGGACGGGGTGAACAACCTGGCGCCCTATTCCTTCTTCAACGCCGTCGCCTATACCCCGCCGCAGGTGATGTTTGCCTCCACCAGCGCCAAGCCGGACCAGCAGGGAACCAAGGATTCGGTCGCCAATATCGAGGCCACCGGCGTCTTCTGTGTCAACGTGGTCTCCTACGCGCTGCGCGATGCGATGAACGCCAGCTCCGCCGCCCTGCCCAAGGGCACCGATGAGTTTGCCCATGCTGGCCTTGAAGCCGCGGAATGCGAAACCATCGCCTGCGCCCGCGTCGCCGCCGCCCCCGCGGCGCTGGAGTGCAAACTGACCCAGATCGTCACCCTGCCGGGCGAAGCCAACAAGGTGGTCTTCGGCGAGGTCACTGGCGTGCACCTGCGCGACGACTGCCTGCGCGATGGCGCCTTCGACGTCACCACCTTCCAGCCGCTGGCCCGCCTCGGCTACCGCGATTATTCTGTGGTGCGCGACCTGTTTTCCCTGTCCCGCCCCGGCGAGTGAGGCCCGCGATGCCGCTTCCCGATCCCCGTAAGCGCAACCCGATCACCCTGCCAGACGGCACGCCCCACGCGGGCACCGTGATGCTTTCGCAGGTCCTCGATCATCCGAACATCAAGGCAGGCGACTATTCCTACGCCTCCGATTTCGATCCGCCGCAGGACTGGGCGCAGCACCTGGCCCCCTACCTGTTCCCCGGATCGCGCGAGCGGCTGGTCATCGGCCGCTTCTGCCAGATCGCCCACGGGGTCCGCTTCATCACCGCCTCGGCCAATCACGCCCAGGAGGGCCTCAGCTGCTATCCCTTCCCGGTTTTTGACCCGGAGCAGATGGCTGGCTTCCAGCCCGACACCCGCGATACCACGGTGGGCAATGACGTCTGGATCGGCTACGGCGCGCTGATCCTGCCAGGTGCGCGCATCGGCGACGGCGCCATAATCGGCGCCGGCGCCGTGGTGCGCGGCACGGTGCCGCCCTACGCCATCGTCACCGGCAACCCCGGCGCGGTGCATGGGCACCGCTTCTCTAAGCCGCAGATCGCCCGGCTGCTGGCCCTCAAATGGTGGGACTGGCCCGCAGACCTCATCACCCGCGCCGAACCGGCGCTTCTGTCCGGCGACCTCGACATGCTCGAAAGCATCGCCCCCGACTGACACCCCTGCCCGGCATTTGCTGGTCCGGAGCCGCCGTCGCCTGAAACCGGACAGGCACCGCCCGCAGCGGCGGGCCAGCAGAATTGCCGAGGCTCCGCGCCGCCAGGCGTGGATGCGGCCATTGTGCTGGCGCGGCGCGAGGACCGGTGGCAGGCACGGATCAGGGGATGGGGGATCCGGACCCGCGTTTGCTGGTACGGTGAGCCAGAAGCTCCCCCTAGAAACCAAGAAGCCCGCGGTTCACCAGAACCGCGGGCCTCAGTGTTCAATCCATCAAAGCTCAGTGGCCGCCCAGAATCCCGGTCTTGACCGAGTAATCCACCGCAACCTCGTATTCCGGGTCGTCGTCGCTATCGACCATCAGATGGCCCGCCTTGGTCAGCAACTGGTGGCAGTCGCGGCTCAGATGCCGCAGCACCAGCTTCTTGCCCTCACCCTCATACTTGCCGGCCACCGCCTCGATCGCCTGCAGCGCCGACTGGTCGACCACCCGGCTGCGGGCAAAATCCACGATCACGCGCTCCGGATCATTCGCCACATCAAACAGCTCGATGAACCCGTCGGTGGAGCCGAAGAACAGCGGCCCCTCGATCTCATAAACCTTGGCGCCCTTGTCGCTCTCGGACTCGCGGGTATAGGCGTGGATGCGGCGCGCGTTGTTCCAGGCATAGGCCAGGGCTGAGACGATCACCCCCACAACCACGGCCACCGCCAGGTCCGACATAACCGTCACAACCGTCACCAGCACGATGACAAAGGCGTCCATCATCGGCACCTTCCGCATGATCTTGAGGCTGTTCCAGGCAAAGGTGCCGATCACCACCATGAACATCACGCCCACCAGCGCCGCCAGCGGGATCTGCTCGATCAGCGGCGAAGCCACCACGATGAACAACAGCAGGAACAGCGCCGCGGCAATGCCCGCAATCCGCGTCCGGCCGCCGGATTTCACATTGATCATCGACTGGCCGATCATCGCACAGCCGCCCATGCCGCCAAAGAAGCCGGTGACCACATTCGACGCACCCTGCGCGATACACTCCTGCGAAGCACCGCCGCGCTTGCCGGTGATCTCCCCCACCAGGTTCAGCGTCAGCAGGCTCTCGATCAGGCCGATGGCGGCCAGGATCACCGCATAAGGCAGGATGATCCACAGCGTCTCCAGCGTGAAGGGCGCCAGCGCAGTGCCATAAAGCCCCTCACCGGTGCCGAACGGGTTGTGGAAGCTCGGGAACCCGCCCTTGATCGAGGCCATATCGCCAACCGTCGGCACGTCGATGTTCAGCGCAATGACCAGAACCGCCACAACGCCGATCCCCGCCAGCGGCGCCGGGATCACGGAGGTGATCTTCGGCATCCCCCAGATGATCAGCATGGTGAGGCCAACCAGCCCCAGCATCATATAGAGCTGCATCCCGCTCAGCCATTCCGCCCCGTTTGAGCCCGGCACCTTGAACTGCGTCAGCTGCGCCAGGAAGATCACAATCGCCAGCCCGTTCACAAAGCCCAGCATCACCGGATGCGGCACCAGGCGGATGAACTTGCCCCAATGCATGACACCGGCAATGATCTGCAAAATCCCCATCAGCACCACGGTGGCAAACAGGTACTCCACCCCGTGCTGCGCCACCAGCGCCACCATCACCACCGCCAGCGCGCCGGTCGCGCCTGAGATCATGCCCGGACGCCCGCCGAACACAGCGGTGATCAGCCCCACCATAAAGGCCGCGTACAAACCAACCAGCGGATGCACCCCCGCAACAAAGGCAAAGGCGACGGCTTCCGGCACCAGCGCCAGCGCCACGGTCAGGCCCGACAACAACTCGGTGCGCACGCGGCCCACGGTAAAGCCCTCGTCCTGCATGATCGAAAGATTGGGCGGGGAAATCTGCTTGGCCAGCAAAGCCACGGCTGCGCGTCTCATGTCAGGTACCTGTGCTCGGGAGGAGGAGTGTTCGCTGCCCGCCCCTAGCGGAAAACCGCCAACGGGGCAAGGGCGCGGGATATTTGCGTCCCCCGTGAACCTTCGCCTGCCTCTGCCCGGCAGCACCGCAGCATCTTTTCTCAAATCCCGCGGGAACCGAACCCCGCGCAGGGCGTTTCTCCGATGAGTACTCACGCACAAGCAACCAACACACCGAGGAGTGAACGCTATGAAAAAGCTGCTACTTTCCACGGCGCTTGCCGCCGTGACCGCCCTGCCCGCCTTTGCCTCCGATACCACCGTCGGGGAAGCCGCCGAGGCAACCGCCGAACAGGGCGCTGAACTGGCGTCCGATGCCGCAAACGCGGCTGAACAGGCTGGTGAGACAATTGCCGAAGAAACCAGCGAAGCAGCGGCTGAGGCTGAAGCGGCAGCGGAAGCTGCGGCAGAAGAAGTGACGGAAGAAGCCGCAGAGGCAGAAGCCGCAGCCGAAGCAGAAACGGCTGAAACCGAAACCATGTCCGACACCGGAACCACCGCCGCCATGCAGCCCCGCGCCCCGGTTGAGCGTGACGGCTACATGACCGCGGAGGAAACCGACCTGACCGCCGAGAAACTGACCGGCGCTGCCGCCTATGACGCCAACGACGAATGGATCGGCGAGGTCTCCGAACTGCTGCTGACCGACGAAGGCAAGGTCAAATCCGCAGTCATCGACGTCGGCGGTTTCCTGGGCCTTGGCGAAAAGCCGGTTGAGCTGGAGCTCTCCAAGATCGACATCCTGCGCGCCGACGACGGCTCCGGCCTGCGCGTCTACATCCCGATGACCGAGGACGAACTGAAGGCAATGCCCGACTACGAGGGCTGACCCCAACCGCGCTGCCCCTGCAGACCACCGAGACCCCGCCCCCCCGGCGGGGTCTTCGCGTTTCAGGGCGGCTTGCGAAACCGGTTCGCAGGCCGGGCCGGCTTTCCCGTGCCTTTATTGGTGCCTCTCCCCGCCCCCGCTCGCAGTGTTTTCGCGCGCGAAAATCTGGTCAGACGGGCTCACGTAAACTTTTGCGCTTGTTGGGATTTCACCGCTCGCCCCGCCTTGCAAACGCGCCCCAAGCCGCCGATGATCCCCCCATTCGGTTTGAAGGATTTGTGATGCAGCGATTTACTTCTTGGGCAGAGATAGAGCCTACCGCGACAAAAGCGGAAATAGAACTGAAACATGCCGCTAGTACAGGGATCATTTGTAAAACTGGCCCCAGAAATGAAATCCCGCCACTTCACAACGGCTGGACTGGTATCAACCGAGACCGCGTTATCAGAGCCGGAGTTCTACGTTTTTTTTTGGAAAAAGAAGGCAAATCTTCAAATTACAAACGCGAAATTAAAGTTATTGGGGCATACATATCTCAAGAACTGGACCTGACAGAAGCGGAAATCCAACGATCACTTACTTTATGCGACTGCCGTCTCTTTTCAGGCATAGTGGCCGAGAGGTCGTTTTGGCGTAATCCAGTGCATATTGTAAACTGCGCGGTACCAGGATTGAACTTTGCTGAGGCTGAATTTAGATCACAGGTAGTTTTAGAGAGCCTAAACTTAAAATCCGCTCGACCTTCTCCGCTAAATTTCCAGGGTGCCCGCTTCGGAAGCGATTGTTTTCTTAGCTCCGTGAAAGTCAAAGGGCATTCCAATTTTGTTGGCAGTAGAGTGAGTGGCCAACTGTCCATCTGTGGTTCCAGCTTTATTTACTCTAAAAAAAATGATGTCGCTTTAGACATGCAAGATTCTAGAATAAACTCCAATCTTTTTCTTGACGGCCAAACCACGTTTATAGGTGGCCTTGATCTAACTGCAGCATTCATAAGAGACTTAGTTGACAACGAAGTGGATTGGAAAACTGCTTGCCAAGGGCCATTGAACATCAATGGGTTCAAATACTCAATTATTCACGGCGCTACTGATTCCACTTCTCGCTTAGAATGGCTTAATCTAGGAGAACGTCACCAGCAAGACTTCCACCCACAGCCATACAAACAACTCGCTAAAACCCTGCACGACATGGGACATGAAGCCGACGCCAAGAAGGTGCGTATCGCACTTGCGCGGAAGCTGACAATACAAACGCGTGCGCGTCGGACCGTTATACTTGACGGCACCGGGGCCGCGGCCTGGCTAAGCCTATGGTACGATTTCACCAATCCATTTCTTTGGATCTGGCACAACACTCTTGGCCTCTTGACCGACCACGGTTTTCGCCCGGGAAAAAGTGTAGCCGCGCTCGTTGCTCTTTGGGTCTTGGCCGTCTGTCCTGCCCATCTGGCATGGGAGGAGGGCAGCTTCGCCCCAAACTCCGGACCAATCCTGACCTCGCCCGAATGGAAGGCCCTCGCCAGAACCGACCCGAACCCAGCTCAGGCCTGGGGCCAATCCGTGCCCGGCAAGGATTGGGAGAGCTTCGACAAATACGCCTATGCAGCCGACCTTGTGATCCCCATTCTTGACCTCGGCCAAACCGACGCCTGGGCGCCCTCGACCGAGCGCGGCTGGTGGGGCAAGCAGCTCTGGTGGCTGCGCTGGGTCTTCACCACCCTCGGCTGGATCGTCACCGCCCTTGGTGCCGCGGCGCTGACCGGGATCATCCGGCGCGAATAGCCCCCCGCTCTTTCATCTTTCCCCAAATACTCATGTCCCGCTGCCCGGCAGGCGGCTTTGCCACCGATAAGGGCAGGCAATCCCCGCTCCGGCACCCATCCGGCGCACACGGGGTGCACAGGCGGTGCACGCATGTCACCCCCTGTTTACCGCACCGCTCTTGCCAAATCCGCCCCCGCTTGCGCATATCCAAAACCAACAGCAACAGGAGGGCAGGACATGACCCGGGAAACCATGATCGCCGTGATCGGCGGCTCCGGCATTTATGAGATCGACGGGCTGGAAGGCGCCCAGTGGACCACGGTCGAAACGCCCTGGGGGGCGCCGTCGGACCAGATCCTGACCGGGTCACTTGAGGGCGTCAAAATGGCCTTCCTGCCCCGCCACGGCCGCGGCCATGTGCATTCCCCGACGCAAGTTCCCTACCGCGCCAATATCGACGCGCTGAAGCGGCTGGGGGTGACCGATGTGTTCTCCGTCTCCGCCTGCGGCTCCTTCCGCGAGGAGATGGCGCCGGGCGATTTTGTTGTTGTGGATCAATTCATTGACCGCACCTTCGCACGTGAGAAAAGCTTCTTTGGCACCGGCTGCGTCGCCCATGTCAGCGTCGCGCATCCGACCTGCGAACGGCTCTCGGACGCGGCAGAGGCGGCAGCGCGGGAGGCTGGCGTCAAGGTCCACCGCGGCGGCACATATCTGTGCATGGAGGGGCCGCAGTTCTCCTCAATGGCCGAAAGCAGGATGTACCGCGCGCAATGGGGCTGCGACGTGATCGGCATGACCAATATGCCCGAAGCCAAGCTCGCCCGCGAGGCGGAACTGTGCTACGCCTCCATCGCCATGGTCACCGATTACGACAGCTGGCACCCGGAGCATGGCGCGGTGGAAATCACTGATATCATTGCCACTTTACAGGGCAACTCCGCCAACGCCCGCGAACTGGTGCGCCGCCTGCCCGGCCTCTTGGGCAAGGCGCGGCAGGACTGCCCGCACGGCTGCGACAAAGCGCTGGAATACGCCATCATGACCGCCCCGGAGAAACGCGACCCGGCGCTGCTGGCCAAACTGGACGCGGTGGCGGGCCGGGTGCTGGGCTGACGAGCGGACAGCCCGCGCCGCAAAAGCCCTGTGCTGCCAAGGAAGCCCTTGCATGGCCCGGCAGCATCGGCCAAACCCGCTGTGGCCCCGGGCGCGAAACCCGGGGCGCCGCATTCAATTCGCCAAGGGGAGCCGCGCCGATGCCCAAGAAACCCGCCGTCAAGGATTACATCCGCACCATCGTCGATTTCCCGCACGAAGGGATCATGTTCCGCGACGTGACCACGCTGTTTGCCGATCCGCGGGGATTTCGCATGGCCATCGACCAGATGCTGCACCCCTACGCCGGTGAGCAGATCGACAAGGTCGTGGGGCTTGAGGCGCGCGGCTTTATCCTCGGCGGCGCGATTGCCCACCAGCTGGGCACCGGCTTTGTGCCGATCCGCAAGAAGGGCAAACTGCCCGGCACCACCATCAGCCAGGACTACAAGCTGGAATACGGCGAGGCGATTGTGGAGATTCACGACGACGCCATCCAGCCGGGCGAGAAGATCCTGGTGGTCGATGACCTCTTGGCCACCGGCGGCACCGCGGGCGCGGGCATCAAGCTGATCGAACGGCTGGGCGGCGAGATCATCTCCTGCGCCTTCATCGTCGATCTGCCGGAACTGGGCGGGCGCAAGCTTCTGGAGGACATGGGCATGGACGTGCATGTGCTCTGCGAGTTCGAGGGTCTCTGAAGCCCGCCTCCTGACCGCATCTGTGCGTGGCCGAAAGGCTCCCGCCGGTCAGGCGCCTTTCCAGGGAAAGACTGTTCCCGTTGGGCATGGCCCCTTCAGGCCCCTTGGGCCGGAAGGGGCGCGCCGCGCATCTGCGCGGCGCCGGGCCCAAAGCCGCCAGGCGGTCCGGCACAGCCGGGCAGCCGCGGGTGCGGGAGCCCCCCAAAGATACCAGACCAAATCACTCCGCGCGCAGCACCGCGCCCGGATTCATGATGCCATTGGGGTCCAGCGCCTGTTTGATGGCGCGCATCGCCGCCAGCTTGGCCGGGTCGCCATAGCGCTCCAGATCACCTGATTTCATCCGCCCCACCCCGTGCTCGGCACTAAAGGAGCCGCCGAAGGCCTGCACCAGATCATGCACCGCTTCTTTCACCGCACCGCGCGCGGCCTCATACTCCTCGCGCTTGCGGCCCTTGGCCGGGAACACGTTGTAATGCAGGTTGCCGTCGCCCAGGTGGCCAAAGCAATTGATGCGGAAATCGCCAAGCCGGGCAACCGCCGCCCGGCCCTGTTCGATGAATGCCGGGATCTCCGAAATGGGCACCGAAATGTCATGGCTGGACACCGAGCCGATAGCCTTGTTGGCCAGCGGGATATGCTCGCGCACCGCCCACAGCATCTGCCGCTGGCTGTCCGACTGGGCGATCACCCCGTCGCTGGCAAGCCCTGCTGCCTCGGCGGCTTCAAACAGCGCGGCCAAAGTGTCCTCCGCCTCCAGCCCGCGCGGCAGTCCCAGCTCGATCAGCACGCACCATTCCGGCGCCTCGGCAAAGGGCTGGCGGACCTGCGGCAGCGTCTCCGCCAGGAAATCCAGCCCCTGCCGGTGGATCAGCTCAAAGGCGCTGACGCCCTCACCCGCGTGATCCCGGGCCAGGGCCAGCAGATCAATGGCCGCCTGCGGGTCCGTCACGGTAAAGACCGCGGTGCCTTGCGACGCCGGGATCGGCGACAGTTTCAGTGCGGCAGCGGTGATCACCCCCAATGTGCCCTCGGCCCCGATCAGCAGGTTCCGCAGGTCATAGCCGGTATTGTCTTTCCTGAGCCGCGACAGCCCGTTCCAAATCTCGCCTGAAGGCAGCACCGCCTCCAGCCCCAGGCAGAGGTCGCGGGCATTGCCGTAGCGCAGTACGTTAACGCCGCCCGCATTGGTCGCAAGGTTGCCGCCGATCCTCGCCGAACCTTCTGCCGCCAGTGACAGCGGGAACAGGCGCCCGGCTTCCTGCGCCGCCGCCTGCACGTCCGCCAGAATGGCGCCACCTTCCGCGATAAGGACATTCTCCCGGGCGTGCACCGCCCGGATCGCCGCCATCCGCTCCAGCGAGATCAGCAGCGGCGCCGGTCCCTTCGCCATCACCTGGCCGCCGACCAGCCCGGTGCCGCCGCCATAAGGTACAACCGGCNNGCCCCCCACCCCCGGCCCGCCGCCCGCCCGGGTGCCGCCGCCATAAGGTACAACCGGCCCCCGCGCGGCATTGGCTTCGCGGACCAGGATGGACACTTCCTCCACGCTGCGCGGCAAGGCCAGCAGCCCCGCCTGCCCCCGGTACCGCCCACGCGGCTCTTCCAGATACCGCGGTTCGGGAGCGCGCAAAACGCCCTCTGGCAGCAGGGGTGACAGGCGGGCAGCAAAGGCGGGATCGGCGGGGTTCAGCGTCATGCCCTATCCATGCCGCAAGGCCCCGCAACTGGCAAGGCAGCTCACTCCCCGTCCAGCAGGTACTTGGGCCGCAGCACATGGATGGTCGGGCGGCTGGGCAAGCTGCGCAGGGACACCGACAACTCGCTGTTGCCCTCATCCACCACATCAAACTCCGGGCCGATCCGGGACAGGAAACTCTGCAGCGAATAATCGCTGAACCAATGCATCGGAATGATCACCGAGGACCGCAGCCGCCCCAGCACCTCCAGCATCTGATCCAGCGGCAGGGTTATGCCTCCATCCACCGCCGCCATCACCACATCGAGCCGCCCTAGCGCCGCGTATTGCTCTGGTGTCGGCACATGGTGCAGGTGCCCGAGGTGACCGATGCACAGACCCGCGGCCTCAAAGACAAAAATAGAATTGCCGCGCGCCTCCACCCCGCCAAACATGTTGCGGATGTCTGTGGGCACATTGCGGATCAGCATCTCGCCGAGGTCGAGGTGATGCTCGATGCCTGCACCAAACGGCCCCCAGCCCTCCAGCACATGCGGGATCGCGGGGTCGGGATGAGCGGTCCAATGGGTTTCATGGGCGTGGTTCATGGTGACCACATCCGGGATCAGCGGCGCAGCGCCGGTGAAGCCGGTGAAATCGGTGACCACATTCAGCCCGCCCTCGGTGCGCAGCAGGAACGAGGCATGGGCGATGTAGCGGATCTGCACGCTGTCTTCTGCCACCGGGTCCTGCCAGCTGGCTTGCTGCAGGTACTCCAGACCGGGCGTCGCCTCTGCCAGGGCAATGCAATGGCTCTGCCTCCGCTCCTGCGCCTGGAGGGCAGCGGAACACAGAATGAAACACAGGAAAGTGGCAAACGCGCGCATGAGGCAGGTTCTAGGGCGCAAACCGCCATTGTCAGCCCTTACCGCAGAAAATTCGCCCTGCAAGCGCTCCCGCCTGCGCCAGCGGAATTGAAAATTCCGCACCGCCGTTGGGCGTGGCGCCCTGCTAGCGCAGGGCGCAGCACCGTTTGCCCCACGCGCCGCGCCGCACCGCAGGGGCGGCGCCCGGCCCAACGGGAGCGGCGCATCTTCTGATGCGCCTGCGACGGGCGGGAGCACTTGGCTGATAGAATGTCCGGCCTAGGCCTGCCCCGCCAGCGTCTTGCCGCGGCGGTCGTGGCGCAGGGAGGCATAGAGCACATGGGTGCGCCAGCGGCCGTTGATCTGCAGATAGGACTGGGCAACGCCCTCATACTTGAAGCCGGATTTCTCCAGCAGCCCGCGCGACGCCTGGTTTTCCGGCAGGCAGGCGGCCTCGATCCGGCTCAGGTCCAGTTTGGTAAAGGCGTGATGCACCACCGCGCCGATCGCCTCGCGCATGTAGCCCTGCCGGGCAAACGACTGGCCGGTCCAGTAGCCAAGCGTGCCGGCCTGGGCCGGGCCGCGCCGGATATTGTCCAGGGTAATCGCCCCGACCAGCAGGTTGTCGGACCGGCGGATCAGGAACAGCGGCAGCGCGGTGCCGCCGGAAACCGACCGCCGCGCCCAGTAGACCCTGTTGGTAAAGCTCTTGCGGCTGAGGTGGTCCGCCGCCCAGCTGGGTTCCCACGGGGTAAGATAGGGCTGGCTCTGCAGCCTCAATGCCGCCCAGCCGTGAAAATCCGCATGCACCGGCGGCCTGAGGGTCAGGCGCTCGGTTTCAATACGGACCTTGCGGCGGTTGAGCAGCATCAGGCGGCGCGCCTCTCCTGCAGCCTCTCCAGCGCCGGGGCATCCGCGACCGGGCCGTACAAAGCCAGCGCCGCAGGCGCCGTCACCGCCATGGTCTCCGCCAGCTCGCGCACGTCCTTGGTGGTGACCGCATTGATCCGCTCCACCGTGCGCTCCAGCGACGGCACCTTGCCCCAGATCTGCACCAGCCGCGCCAGCCGCTCGGCGCGGTTTGAGGGGCTTTCCAGACCCATCAGCATCCCGGCCTTCATCTGGGCGCGGGCGCGCTCCACCTCGGCATCGCTCATGTCATCCGCCGCGCGTTTCATCTCGTCGATGGTGATGCCCGCCAGCTCCGTCAGCTGCTCACCGGAGGTGCCCGCATAAACGGTCATCGAGCCGGTATCGGCATAAGACCCTGCCTGCGAGAAAATCGTGTAGCAGAGGCCGCGTTTTTCGCGCACCTCCTGGAACAGCCGCGAGGACATACCGCCGCCAAGGGCGCTGGCATAGATCTGCGCGGTGTACATCGACTGATCGCGGTAGCCGGGGCCTTCAAAAGCCAGCGCGAAATGCGCCTGCTCCAGATCCTTCACTTGCCGCGCCTCGCCGCCGGTGAACTGCGCGCCCTCGGCGGTGAACTCCGGCTTGGCCTCCATATGGCCGAACAGTTGCTCCGCCAGTTTGACCAGCGCATCGTGATCCACGCCGCCCGCCGCCGCCAGGATCATCTGGCCGGGGCCGTAGTGTTCGCCGACAAAGCCCTGCAGATCCTCGCGGCTGAAGCTGCGCACCCGCTCCGCAGGCCCCAGAATGGTCCGCCCCAGCGGCTGCCCGCGATAGCTTTCCTCCTGCAGCCAGTCAAAGATCACGTCGTCCGGCGTGTCCAGCGACTGGCCGATCTCCTGCAGGATCACCCCGCGCTCAACCTCGATCTCGCGCTGGTCGAACACCGGGTTCAGCAGGATATCCCCGATCACGTCCACCGCCAGCGGCACGTCATCCTTCAGCACCCGGGCGTAATAGGCCGTCACCTCGCGCGAGGTGTAGGCGTTGATATAGCCGCCCACATCCTCGATCTCCTCTGCGATCTGCAGGGCCGAGCGCCGCTTGGTGCCCTTAAAGGCCATGTGCTCCAGGAAATGGGCAATGCCGTTCTGCTCCAGCCGCTCGTGGCGGCCGCCGGCGCTCACCCAGATCCCGACCGCCGCGGATTCCAGACCCGGCATATGCTCGGAGACGATACGGAATCCGTTGGCGAGTGTGTGCTGCTGAACTGTCAATTCGCGATGTTCTTTCTGATGTGATCCTCAAGGGCAGCCAGATCATTGGCGATCCGGGTGACCCGTTCCGGCCTCTCATACAGGTCTGCCATGCGCGCAGGCAAGGGCGGATGAATGCCGCTGGCTTCTTCCACCGCAGCCGGGAATTTCGCCGGATGCGCAGTGGCCAGCGTGATCATCGGGACATCCGCCTTGCGGTGCTCATTTGCCACTTTCACGGCAACCGCACCATGCGGGCAGATCAGCTCGCCCGAGGACGCCAGCTCGGACTTGATGGTCGCCAGCGTCTCTTCCTCGGAGGTGCGGCCGGAGACGTAATTTTCCGCCAGCGCCTGCATCGCGCCTTGCGACACGTCAAAGCCGCCGTTCTTCAGTTCATCCATCAACAGCGCCACCGCCTTGCTGTCCTGCCCGTAGGCATAGAACAGCGCGCGTTCAAAGTTCGAAGACACCTGAATGTCCATCGACGGCGAGATCGAGGGCTGGGTGTCGCCCTTGTAGTAGCCCTGCCCCGACAGGCAGCGGTGCAGGATGTCGTTCTGGTTGGTGGCCACCACCAGCTGGTCAATGGGCAGGCCCATCTGCTTGGCGATGAAGCCTGCAAAGATGTCGCCGAAATTGCCGGTCGGCACGGTGAAGCTCACCTTGCGCTGCGGCGCGCCGAGGCTCACGGCGGAGGAGAAGTAATAGACCACCTGCGCCAGCACCCGCGCGATGTTGATCGAGTTGACGCCCGCCAGCTTGACGCCGTCGCGGAAATCGAAGTCGTTGAACATATCCTTGACGCGCGCCTGGCAGTCGTCAAAGTCGCCATCAACCGCCAGCGCGTGCACATTGGCGTCCTGCGGCGTGGTCATCTGGCGGCGCTGCACCTCAGACACGCGGCCATGCGGGTAGAGGATGAACACATCCACATTGTTCAGCCCGCGGAAGGCTTCCATGGCGGCAGAACCGGTGTCGCCGGAGGTGGCGCCTGCAATGGTCACCCGGTCGCCACGGCGTTCCAGTGCAGCCTGGAACAGCTGGCCGATCAGCTGCATCGCAAAGTCCTTGAACGCCAGCGTGGGGCCGTGGAACAGCTCCAGCAGGAAATGGTTCGGCGCCAGCTGCTTCAGCGGTGCCCGGGCGGCGTGTTCAAAGCCCTCGTAGGCGCGGGCGATGATGGCGCGGAATTCCTCATCGGTGAAGCAATCGCCGACGAAGGGCCGCATGACGCGGAACGCGGTTTCCTCATAGGACAGCCCCGCCAGCGCCGCGATATCATCGTGGGACATCTGCGGAATTTCCGCCGGGACATACAGCCCGCCGTCGCGGGCAAGGCCCGTCAGCATTGCGTCTTCAAAGGTCAGCTCGGGCGCTTGGCCCCGGGTCGAGATATATTTCATCGCCTTCAGCTCTTTCGGGTTCAGGGGCGGCTGCGCCGCAGGAAGTAGACGGTCATCGCGGCCCAGATGAAGGCCAGCGAAAACCAGGTGATCGCATATTGCAAGTGGTTGTTCGGGATGCCCGCAGTTGTCACAGCCTGCGGAATGACCGCCGCCTCAGGCGCTGTGCTGCGGGCGACAATCAAAACGGGTTCGGTGTTCAGGCGCTCTGCCATATATGCCACGTCCCGGGAATAGAGGATATTGGTGTCCACTTCCGGCGCGGGCGTCGTCCAGTCGCCCTCATCCGGCCAGAGAAGATTGCCGGTGACGGTTGCCTGCCCGATGCTGAGAGATGTGGTCTTTTCAGCGGCAGGGATGAACCCCCGGTCCAAGAGCACCCGGCGGCCATCGCTGGTCACAAACGGCGCTATGACACGGTACCCCGTCTCGGCGTCTTTGGTGACCCAGAACACATGCAGCGCATTGCCTTCGATTTCACCCTCGACGGTAACGGCCCGGTAGCGGTCTTGCTCCTTAACCGGGACTTGCGGCAAAGCCGCCGGTGCAGCCGCGATGCTGGCCTCAATCGTCTGAAGCAGGTCTTCCTTCCAGGCCTTGCGCTGCAGCTGCCAGGTGCCAAGGCCGATCAGAATCGCCAGGCCCGCGCCTCCGATGATCAACAGGAAGATGACACGCCGCATCCGGGCCGCTCCGCTTCAAAAGACAAGGCGCGCAAGGTGTCCCCTGCGCGCCTTGCTCATTAAGGTCTGTCTGCGGTTTTTGGAACCGCAAACATGTAACCATTACAAACCGGAGGTGCCCCAGATGTAGACGGCCACGAACAGGAACAGCCAGACAACGTCCACGAAGTGCCAGTACCAGGCAGCCGCCTCAAAGCCGACGTGCTGCTCCGGGGTGAAGTCGCCCTTCATCGCGCGGATCAGGCAGACGGTCAGGAAGATGGTGCCGATGATCACGTGGAAACCGTGGAAGCCGGTTGCCATGAAGAAGTTGGAGTAGAACTCGTCTTCGCCGAACTTCCAGCCTTCGTGCAGCAGGTGGGCGTATTCATAGCCCTGCAGCGCGGTGAAAGCGATGCCGAAGGCGATACCGATCGCCAGGCCCTGGATCAGCGCCTTGCGGTCGTTGTTGTGCACCAGCGCATGGTGCGCCCAGGTCACGGCACAGCCGGACAGCAGCAGGATCAAGGTGTTGATCAGCGGCAGGTGGAACGGGTCGACCGGATAGATCGCCGGGGCCACATATTCAGTGCCGACATAGGTCTCCATCGGGTACATGGCGTGTTTGAAGAACGACCAGAACCAGGCGAAGAAGAACATCACCTCGGACATCACAAACAGGATGAATCCATAGCGCAGGCCGATGCGGACGACGGGTGTGTGGTCGCCGCCCTTGCTCTCGGCAACAACTTCCGCCCACCAGGCATAGGCCGAGTAGAGAACAGCAACAAAGCCGATCCAGAACGCCCAGGCGGTGATGCCCTTCATCCAGAACACTGCGCCAACCAGCATGACAAAGGTGCCCACTGCGGCAGCCAGCGGCCAGATCGACGGCGGCAGAATGTGATAATCGTGATTTTTAGCATGCGCCATTTAAGTGTCCCTCACCTAGCGGCCTAGTTCGTGGTTGTGCCTGCCCCGGTGTTACCCCCGGTGTCGAGAGCGGCAACGCCCTCGGGCAGATCGATTTCATGGAACGTGTACGACAGCGTGATCGTATGCACGTATTTTGCGTCCCGGTCGTCAATGATTTCCGGGTCAACATAGAAGGTCACGGGCATCTGCACCCGCTCCCCCGGCTGAAGCACCTGCTCGGTAAAGCAGAAGCAGTCGATTTTCTCAAAGAACCCGCCGGCCTGATAGGGCGCCACGTTGTAGGACGCTTGCCCCGCCACGGGGCGGTCGGTTGGATTATAGGCCTCGTAAAAGGCCAGGCCGGTTTCACCCAGCTTGATCTCCATCTCGCGCTGCATTGGCTTGAATTCCCACGGCATGCCGCGTTCCTTGGAGCCGTCAAAGCGGACTTTGATGGTCTGGTCCAGAACCGTGTCCGATCCCGCGCTGGCCACGCCGGTGACGCCGCCAAAGCCGGTGACGCGGCAGAACCAGTCATAAAACGGCACCGACGCCCAGGACAGCCCGCCCATCAGGACGACAACGCCGACCAGCTGGACAACAGTCTTTTGGGGCCCCTGCAGCGCCATCAGCTCTGCTCCCCCTGTTCACCAGAAGACTGTGCATCGGGAAACTTGAAGCTGGCCGAAGTCACCTTGACCATGGTCAGCGCCATGATCAGCACCACGAAGGCCGCCAGCAGAATGCCGACGCCCTTGTTCAGGCCGGACCGGCGCTTGTGGATCTCATGTTCCTTGCGCAGGGCCATCTTACCAGCCCCCCAAGCCATAGGGCTTCAGCAGGGCCTCGGCCAGGATGGCGCCGAAATGCAGGAACAGATACAGCAGCGACAGCTTGAAGAAACTGCGCTCCACCTTGAAATTGTCACCCTCGGAATCGTCCTCGTCGCGGCGGGTGATCTTCCAGGCGCCATGCAGGAACAGCGCGTTCAGCACCACGGCAACGGCCAGGTAAATCGGCCCGCCAATGCCGGAGAACGCGGTGCCAACGGCCAGCACGGCCAGCAGCACGGTATAGGCCAGGATATGGATGCGGGTGGCGCGGCGGCCGTGGGTCACGGTCAGCATCGGCACGCCCGCGTCGTCATAGTCAGAGCGCATGAACAGCGCCAGCGCCCAGAAATGCGGCGGCGTCCACATGAAGGTCAGCAGGAACATCAGCCAGGGCTCAACCGACATGGTGCCGGTGGCGGCGATCCAGCCGATGACCGGCGGGAAGGCTCCAGCGGCACCGCCAATCACAATGTTCTGCGGCGTCGCCCGCTTCAGCCACATGGTGTAGACCACCACGTAAAAGAAGATGGTGAAGGCCAGGAACGCACCGGCAAAGACATTGGCGGCCAGCGCCAGCATGATCACCGAAAGGCCCGACAGCGCCAGGCCGAACGCCAGCGCCTCGCCGGCCTCAACCTTGCCCGCCGGGATCGGGCGCGACTTGGTGCGCTTCATCACCTTATCGATATCCGCGTCCCACCACATGTTCAGCGCGCCGGAGGCACCGCCGCCGATGGCAATGAACAGGATCGCGCAGAAGCCGACAACGGGATGCACAGAAACCGGCGCGGCCAGCAGGCCGACCAGAGCGGTGAACACCACCAGCGACATGACACGGGGCTTCAGCAGGGCGAAATAATCGCCAAAGCTGGCCTCGTCCTCATATGCCCGGCTTGCGTTGATGCTTGCGTCGCTCATCTTGGGTCCTTTGGCGGCAACGGGTGCGCAAGCTTGCGCACCCAGATCTTGTCACTGTACCACACGGCGCCCCTGCAGGCCCCATGCGGCCAGGCTATCAGTTGGAAGCGACCTGGTAGGCCTGCGGGATGCCCGCGAATTCTTCCTTGGCGCCTTCCAGCCAGGCGTCATATTCTGCCTGGGTCACCACTTTGACGGTGATCGGCATATAGGCGTGGTCCTTGCCGCACAGCTCAGAGCACTGGCCGAAGTAGATGCCTTCCTTGCCTTCTTCGACCTTGAACCACAGCTGTGCCAGACGGCCGGGAACCGCGTCCTGCTTCACGCCGAAGGCCGGGATGGTCCAGGAGTGGATCACGTCGGCGCCGGTCACGTTCATCACGATGGTCTTGCCCGACGGCACCACAACGGCGGTGTCGGTGGCCAGCAGGTACTCATCCTCGGCATAGCCGTTTGCGGCCAGGTCTTCTTTCGGCAGCATGAAGCTTTCAAAACCGAACTCGTGGTCGGAATACTCATAGCCCCAGTACCACTGGTAGCCGGTCACCTTGATGTTGATGTCGCCCTCGGGGATTTCCTGCTGCGCAAACAGCTGCGGCAGCGAGAAGGAGCCGATGAACACCAGCACCAGGATCGGGATCACGGTCCAGGCGATCTCGATCGGGGTGTAATGGCTGAACTTGGCCGGGGTCGGGTTGGCGCGCTTGTTGAACCGGACGATCGCCCACAGCAGCAGCGCAGCAACGAAAATGCAGATCACGGTGATGATCACCAGGATCATCCAGTCCAGCTTGTGGATCCCTTCCATCAGCGAGGTCGCCGCCGGCTGGAAGTTCAGGCCGCCGTCCACCGGCTTACCAATGGTTTTCAGGCCTTCTTGCGCCATTGCTGGAAGGCTCGAAAGGCCGGCGAAAAGGCCCGAAAGCATCAAAGCGTTTTTCATGTTCTGTCCTGATCGGTTGATCGTATTGTTCCTGCGGCAGCACGAAATGCACGGGAATCAATGATTCCGCAAAACGCACCTGCCCCGTTGTCTTTGATGCAGCTTAAAACCATATTCGGGCGTACAGATAAAGAGGCAGCCAAGCGTCAAACCGTCGCTTTCTTGATTTAGATCAAAAAATCTGAGGACCGTGCCATGGAAAACCCATCCTTCCGACCCTTCGAAACCGCGCTTCCGGAGGATGAGGCGCTGGCCACCCTGCGTGATGCCCTGAACGGTGCCGAGGACGGCGAGATCTTTGCCGAACGCCGCAAGTCGGAGGCGCTGTCCTTTGATGACGGGCGTCTGCGCAGCGCCAGCTACGATGCCTCCGAAGGCTTTGGTTTGCGGGCCGTGAACGGCGATGTGGCTGGATATGCCCATTCCACCGACGTCTCCATCGCCTCGCTGCGGCGGGCGGCGGAAACCGCCAAGCTGGCGGTTGGCACCGGCGGCGGCACCTACTCGGACGCGCCGCTGGCCACCAACAAGAAGCTTTATACCGACGCCGACCCGATCAGCGCCATGCCGTTCCCGGTCAAGGTGGAGACGCTGCGCGAGATTGATGATTACGCCCGCAACCTCGACAAACGCGTGGTGCAGGTGTCCGCGTCACTGGCTGCCTCGCTGCAGGAAGTGGAGATCCTGCGCGCCGACGGGGTGCGGGTGCGCGACACCCGCCCGATGGCGCGCCTGAATGTATCCGTCATCGTCGAGAAGGACGGCCGCCGCGAGAGCGGCTCCGCCGGCGGCGGCGGGCGGCTGGGCCTCGACGGGCTGGTTGATCCCGCGCACTGGCAGGCGCAGGTGCAAGAGGCGCTGCGCATCGCGCTTGTTAACCTGGATGCAGTCCCTGCCCCAGCGGGGGAAATGGACGTGGTGCTTGGCCCCGGCTGGCCCGGCATCCTGCTGCACGAGGCAATCGGCCACGGGCTGGAGGGCGATTTCAACCGCAAGGGCTCCTCTGCCTTTGCCGGGCTGATGGGTCAGCAGATCGCCGCCAAGGGCGTCACGGTGCTGGATGACGGCACCATCCCCGACCGGCGCGGCTCCATCACCGTGGATGATGAGGGCACCCCCAGCCAGAAGACCACGCTGATCGAGGACGGGGTTCTGGTCGGCTTCATGCAGGACCGCCAGAACGCGCGGCTGATGGGGGTCTCCCCCACCGGCAACGGGCGGCGGCAAAGCTATGCCCATGCACCGATGCCGCGGATGACCAATACCTACATGCTGGGCGGAGAGACTGACCCCGGCGACCTGGTGGCGGGCATCAAGAACGGCATCTGGGCGGTGGGCTTTGGCGGCGGCCAGGTCGATATCACCAACGGCAAGTTCGTGTTTTCCTGCACCGAGGCCTACCGCGTGAAGGACGGCAAGGTCGGTGAACCGGTTAAGGGCGCCACCCTGATCGGCGACGGCGCCACCGCGCTCAAACAGATTCGCGGCCTTGGAAATGACATGGCGCTGGACCCCGGCATGGGCAACTGCGGCAAGGCCGGGCAATGGGTTCCGGTCGGCGTTGGCCAGCCGTCTGTGCTGATGGGCGGGCTGACAGTTGGCGGCTCTGCTGCATAAATTCGCGGCAAAACCATATGCTTGCCGCAAAATCCGGGGCCCGGCTGTACAGCCAGCCGGGCCAAAACGCTGCAAGCACAGTCGCACAACCTTTGCTTGCATGTGAATTTCTTAAGCAGTTTTCACAACTTAGCAAAAATTTTCAGGGCATTGCCAAAATCTTTCCAGCCGTTCACCACCTGTTAACCCCCTCAAGGTTAATTCTTGTCCTGCAAACAGGCGGAGCTGCGGATGACCGAAGAAACACCTTCTTCCACTCACCCCCCACTCCCACCCACCACGGAAGATAACCGGTATTCATGGCTTCGCCTTTTGCGCTCCAAACGGGTTGGCCCGGTGACCTTTCACCGGCTGCTCGCAGAATACGGTTCAGCGCAGAACGCGCTGGATGCGCTGCCCGAAGTGGCACGCTCCGCAGGCATCAAAGGGTATGAAACATGCCCTGCCAAGGCGGTGGACAAGGAACTCAAGACCGCAAAAGCCGCCAAAGCGCGGCTTTTGTGCTTTTCGGACCCCGAATATCCAGCTCTGCTCAAAGGCATCAAAGATGCCCCGCCCCTGCTGTGGGCCATCGGCGATCTTAAGGTCCTGGACCGCCCGATGATCTCAATGGTGGGCGCCCGCAATGCTTCCTCGCTGGGGGTACGGATGGCCCGGTCACTGGCCCATTCCCTTGGTGAGGCCGGATATGCTGTGGTCTCCGGCATGGCCCGCGGCATTGACACGGCGGCGCATCAGGCTGCCCTGAAAACCGGCACCATCGCCGTGCTGGCAGGCGGGGCGGACGTGATCTACCCGGCGGAAAACGCCAAACTTGCGGCTGACATCACTGAGACCGGGCTGCGGCTGTCAGAGCAGCCCATGGGCCTCACACCGCAGGCCCGCGATTTCCCCAAACGCAACCGGATCATCGCCGCCATGTCCCGCGCGGTGGTGGTGGTGGAGGCAGCTGGCAAATCCGGCAGCCTGATCACCGCCCGCGACGCCCTCGACTATGGCCGCGAAGTTCTGGCCGTGCCCGGCCACCCGTTTGATGCGCGCAGTTCCGGCTGCAACCGGCTGATCCGCGACGGCGCCACCCTGGTCCGCGACGCAAGCGACGTGCTGGAGGCGCTGCCGCCGCAGGAAATGCCAGCCGCGCCGGCCTGCGCGCCGCAGGACCTTCAGCAAGCGCTTGCCGCCCTGCCGCCGCCCCCGCCGCAGCGGCGCAGTCTGGCAGAGACGCACGCCCTGCATCAGCAGATCCTCGGCAGTCTCGGCCCCTCCCCCACATCCGAGACGCAGCTGATCCGCGACCTGTCCCTGCCGCCGCAGGATCTGGCCCCCGCATTGACGGACCTGGAACTGGACGGCGCGATCCGCCGCGAACCCGGCGGCCTGCTGTCCCGGGCCTACCCTGAGGACGACGATTAATCCCCTGTCTCTGAAACGGCGGCAAAGCGGCATCCGGAACCAGGCAAATCGCTCTGCAGCAGGTCCGCAAAGGCAGGAATTGCGCCGCGTCCATTGCACCCGGATTGACATTCTCCCCTTGCGCCCCACATCCTGCCCCGCCATAGACCCCGGCAAACCGGTCCGAAGAGGTATCAGAATTTATGCCAGTAGTAGTTGTCGAATCCCCGGCCAAAGCAAAAACAATCAATAAATATCTTGGCCCCGACTATACGGTTCTGGCGTCTTACGGGCATGTGCGCGACCTGCCGCCCAAGGACGGATCGGTCGACACCGACAATGATTTCGGCATGACCTGGGAGGTCGCCAACGATTCCCGCAAGCATGTGAAGGCCATCGCCGACGCGCTGAAAGACGACAATGCGCTGATTCTCGCCACCGACCCCGACCGCGAGGGAGAGGCGATCAGCTGGCACCTGCAGGAGGCGCTGACCAAGCGGCGCTCGATCAAGAAGGACACTGCCGTCAGCCGGGTGACCTTCAACGCGATCACCAAGGAAGCGGTGACCGAGGCGATGCAGAACCCGCGCCAGGTCGACATGCCGCTGGTCGAGGCCTATCTGGCGCGGCGCGCTCTGGACTATCTGGTGGGCTTCAACCTGTCGCCGGTGCTGTGGCGCAAACTGCCGGGCGCGCGTTCGGCGGGCCGTGTGCAATCCGTCTGCCTGCGCCTGATCGTCGAGCGTGAGATGGAGATCGAGGCCTTCAACGCACAGGAATACTGGTCCGTGCGCGCCCAGCTGGCCACCCCCCGCGGCCAGGAGTTTGAGGCCCGCCTGACCGTCATGGGCGGCGACAAGCTCGATAAATACAGCCTCAAGAACTCGACCTCTGCTGAAATGGCGGTGCAGGCGGTGGCCTCGCGCAAGCTGTCGGTGCTGTCGGTCGAAGCCAAGCCCGCGGCCCGCAACCCGTCTGCTCCCTTCATGACCTCGACCCTGCAGCAGGAAGCCAGCCGCAAGTTCGGCATGGGCGCGCGCCAGACCATGAACGCGGCGCAGCGGCTCTATGAGGCCGGCCTCATCACCTATATGCGGACCGACGGCATCGACATGGCGCCGGAGGCCGTGCAGGAAGCCCGCGCCGAGATCGAGAAGCGCTATGGCGCAGAATACGTGCCGTCCTCGCCGCGGATCTACAAGAACAAGGCAAAGAACGCGCAGGAAGCGCACGAGTGTATCCGCCCCACCGACATGAGCCGCGATGCCGCCAGCCTGAAGGTCTCGGACGACGATCAGCGCAAGCTTTATGACCTGATCTGGAAACGGACCCTCTCGTGCCAGATGGAAGGCGCCCGGCTGGAGCGCACCACCGTCGATATCGGCTCCAGCGACCAGCAGGTCGTGCTGCGCGCCACCGGTCAGGTGGTACTGTTTGACGGCTTCATGCGGGTTTATGAGGAAGGCCGCGACGATGTGGCGGATGAGGACGACAAGCGCCTGCCGCAGATCATGCAGGGCGAGGCGCTGAAATTCGCGTCCTCCTTGGCAGCGCAGGCAGAGAAGGCAGGCAAGGACGCCTCTGTACTGTCCGAGGACGGTGCCGTGCTGGCGCTGCAACACCACACCCAGCCGCCGCCGCGCTATACCGAAGCGACGCTGGTCAAGCGGATGGAAGAGCTGGGCATCGGCCGCCCCTCGACCTATGCGTCCGTGATCACCACGATCCAGGACCGCGAATACGTCCGCAAGGAAAAGAACCGCCTGTTCCCGGAGGACAAGGGCCGGATCGTTACCATCTTCCTGCTGAACTTCTTCCGCAAATACGTCGGTTACGAGTTCACCGCCAATCTGGAAGAAGAACTGGACGACGTGAGCGCGGGCGACGGCGACTATAAAGAGCTTCTGGGCAAGTTCTGGCGGGATTTCTCCGCTGCCATTTCGGAAACCTCCGACCTGCGCATCACCGAGGTGCTGGATGTGCTGGATGATGCGCTGGCACCGCAGCTCTATCCGCCGCGTGAAGATGGCACCGACCCGCGCACCTGCCCGAAGTGCGGCGCAGGCCAGCTGCACCTCAAGACCTCGCGCACCGGCGGTTTTGTCGGCTGCGGCAACTACCCGGAATGTAACTACACCCGGCCGATCTCCGGCGAAGGCGCCGAAGGCTATGAGCGTATTCTGGGCGAGGACGACGGCGACGAGATCCACCTGAAATCCGGCCGTTTCGGGCCTTATGTCCAGCGCGGCGAGGCGACGCCCGAGAACAAGAAGCCGCCGCGCTCCTCGCTGCCCAAACAGGGCAAGGATTTCCTGCCCGGCTGGGGCCCGAATGAGATCACGCTGGAACAGGCGCTGACCCTGCTGACCCTGCCGCGCGAGATCGGCCAGCACCCGGACGGCGGCGCCATCCAGTCCAACCTGGGGCGCTTCGGGCCGTATATCGCGCACCAGCTGCCGGATGAGGAAAAGCCGGTTTACGTGAACCTCAAGGAAACGCTGGACGTCTTTGAGATCGGCATGAACCGGGCGGTGGAGATGCTGGCCGAGAAACGCGCCAACCCAGGCCGCCGCGGCAGCCGGGCGGCTGCGAAGCCGCTGAAGGAACTGGGTGAACACCCCGACAGCGGCGGCGCCATCAACATCATGGACGGGCGTTACGGGCCGTATGTCAAATGGGAGAAGGTGAACGCCACCCTGCCCAAGGACGTGGAACCCAAGGACGTCACCATGGAGATGGCAGTGCAGCTGATTGCCGAGAAATCGTCGAAGGGCGGCAAGAAGAAAGCAGCGGCGAAAAAGCCCGCCGCCAAGAAGAAACCTGCCGCCAAGAAAGCCTCGACCTAGGTCTCCGGTCCGATGGCGGCGCGCATCAGTGCCGCCATCGCCGCCTCATAAGGCGCGGACCCAGCACCTTCGGCAATGGCAAGCGCCGCCCTGTCGAAGGCCGCCGACATCACCGCTGCCAGCGCATCAAGCTCACCTTCTTTCAGGCCCGTGCCCGCAGACGCCAGCCCCGCGCGCAGCGCACTGCGCCCGCCGCCGGCATCAATTTCGTCCATCGCAGCGGCCCCCAGCACAGCAGGCCCGTCCACCAGCAGTATGCGGGCGCGGCCCGGCTTCGCCATTGCGGCAAAGAAGGCCCGGCTGCCCGCCTCCAGCCCCTCCCCGCCCGGCACCTTGGCCGCGGCCTCGATTGCCTTGGTAACCGCTTGGGCCTCGGCCTCGGCAACCGCGCGGAACAGCGCCTCCTTGCCATCGAAGTGATGGTAGAGCGCGCCGCGCGTGACCTCCGCGGCCTTGACGATTTCCGGCGTTGAGGTCTCGGCGTAGCCCTTTTCCGAAAACAGAGTGCGGGCGGCAGCGATCAGCCGCTCCCGCATGGCGGCCCGGCGCGCGGTGTTTGGGACGGGAGCACTTCTCTCTTGCATACATGCAGCCTGTATGTTTATTTCCACATACATACAGATTGTATGTTTTTCAAATGAGGTGCAAGATGAAAGTCACTCAATACTATCCGGTGCTGCAAACAAACGATGTTGCGGGCACCGCCGCGTTTTACCAAACCCATTTTGGATTCCAGCCGGCGTTTGAATCGGACTGGTACGTGCATCTTCAGTCGAGCACTGATCCTGCCGTGAACCTGGCCATCCTGGATGGCACGCACCCCACGATCCCTGAGGCCGGGCGCGGCAGCAGTGCCGGTGTCATCCTGAACTTCGAGGTGGAGGATGCCGCGGCCGAATACACCCGGCTGACCAGCGCAGGCCTGCCAGTGCTGAAGCCGCTCACCGACGAAGACTTCGGGCAGCGCCACTTCATCACGGCAGACCCGAACGGTGTGCTGATCGACGTGATCACCCCGATCCCGCCCAGCGCGGAATTCGCGGCGCAATACGCCGAAGACGCCCTGCCTGTATGACTTCCGGCCTTGACGGTCTGCCGGAACTGGCGGGCCGTCAAAGCGGCTCCGTAGAAATACGCAGCCGTCTCCGTATTCATTGACTCTGCACCGGCTGAGCGCCAGAACTCCCTGCAACCGGCATAATGGGAGATCTCCATGAAAAAGGTATATTCCAGCGCCGCTGAAGCGCTCGACGGGCTGCTTCACGACGGCATGTTCATCGCCGCGGGCGGCTTTGGCCTCTGCGGCATTCCCGAGCTGCTGCTGCAGGCGATCAAGGACGCGGGCACCAAGGACCTGACCTTTGCCTCCAACAACGCGGGCGTTGACGATTTCGGCATCGGCATCCTGCTGCAGACCCGGCAAGTGAAGAAGATGATCTCCTCCTACGTGGGCGAGAACGCCGAATTCATGCGCCAGTATCTGAGCGGCGAGCTGGAACTGGAGTTCAACCCGCAAGGCACCCTGGCCGAGCGCATGCGCGCCGGCGGCGCGGGCATCCCCGGCTTTTTCACCAAGACCGGCGTTGGCACCGTGATTGCCGAGGGCAAGATGGAAAAGCAGTTCCCCACCGGGCCGGACGGCGCGATGGAGGATTACATCATGGAGGAAGGCATCTTTGCCGACCTCGCCATCGTCAAGGCCTGGAAAGCGGATGAGACCGGCAACCTGGTGTTCCGCAAGACCGCCCGCAACTTCAACGCGCCGGCCGCGACCTGCGGCAAGGTCTGCGTGGTTGAGGTCGAGGAAATCGTGCCCACCGGCTCGCTCGATCCGGACTCGATCCACCTGCCCGGCATCTACGTGCACCGCATCATCAAGGGTGACCACGAAAAACGCATCGAACAGCGCACCGTCCGTCAGAAGAAGGAGCAAGCATAATGCCTTGGGACCGCAATCAGATGGCGGCACGCGCCGCGCAGGAGCTGCAGGACGGCTGGTATGTGAACCTCGGCATCGGCATCCCGACACTGGTTTCCAACTACATCCCCGAGGGTGTGGAAGTGACCCTGCAGTCGGAGAACGGCATGCTGGGCATGGGCCCCTTCCCCTACGAGGGCGAAGAGGATGCCGACCTGATCAACGCCGGCAAGCAGACCATCACCGAACTGCCGCAGACCGCCTATTTCGACTCAGCGCAGTCGTTTGCGATGATCCGCGGCGGCAAGATCGCAATGGCGATCCTGGGCGCGATGGAAGTGGCCGAGAACGGCGACCTGGCGAACTGGATGATCCCCGGCAAGCTCGTGAAGGGCATGGGCGGCGCCATGGACCTGGTGGCGGGCGTCGGCCGTGTGGTGGTGGTGATGGATCACGCCAACAAGCATGGTGACAGCAAGGTGCTGAAGGAATGCACCCTGCCGCTGACAGGCCGGGGCGTAGTGGACCGGATCATCACCAACCTGGGCGTTCTGGATGTGGTCGAGGGCGGCTTGAAAATCGTGGAATGCGCTGAGGGCGTCAGCGAAGACGAGCTGCGTGCAGCCACCGAAGCCACCATCGTGAACTGAGTTTCTTTTCTTGAATTTGAAACGGCCCGCCTGTCTCAGGCGGGCCGCTTTCTGTTGCAGCCTATACTCCGGCGGCAAGGCCGGGCCGGTGGCGGGGGCGAAGGGTGTGCCAGACTGCCCCCTCTGGCGGGTTGACGATCTCGTACATGTAGACCCGCTTGTTGTACCAGTTGACGATCTTTTCCTGCCCGTCTTCGAACACCACAACGCAGTAGCTGCCATCCGCCGGATCACAGCTGTCCTTGCCCAGCAAGGTTACAATGACGGGATCGGCCAGGTGCCGTTTGAATAGCACGGTGGCTTTGGTCATCTTGCCTGAGGCATAAAGCCCGCCGGCAAAAAGTGCCGCCGCCAGAAGAATGAAACCGCCGCCCGAAAAGTTCCGGAACGGGTTGGACTTTGCGAGGCCGGGGCCAAAGGCCACAAAAATCATCCGGCCGAAGAAACCAACAAACGCAATGGTTCCGAACATGACAAATGTGCTGGTCACCTCTTGCGAGCCCGCGGCCACCGCCGACGGATCAATACCTAAATCCAAAATCTGTCTCCAATGACTTGTACGTCTGAAAATACCGGTCAGAAATCAGTCAACTGGGGCAGCAACAAGGCCAGCCGTCAGGGACACCGGCAATTTTCCGAAAAAACGCAGCGTCAGCCTGATCAAAGGCTTAGCGCACCTAGGGTCAGGACTGCGCAGCCATCGGACAGGACCAACGGCGGCGTCATGCGCCCCCCCCCCGGATACGCAGCAGATTTGGCCGCCGGGGGCAATTTGCCCTTGGCGGTTTTTCCTTGCAGGTCCCTGTTTCTTTTCTTCGGTCCGTTCGGTTGTGCCTGAGGTCCCAATTAAGGGGGCGGCGCCGCCGGGGTGGAGGTGGACAGACCCCACAGGGGGCCTGCTCGGACAAGCTCGCTTGGACGACCCCCTTTTTATCAGGGCCGGTCTCCGGGTGTTGCCCATTCAGCCGCACAGATGCCTGGGCCTCGTATCATGGTCCCGCGCGCGGGATCCATGGCTGGGGGATCGCGATCATTTGGGAGTGTGGCACAGGGAAATGAGGATCGCGTGAAGGGGGCGTACGCTGGGTGCGCAACACCCTGCGGTGTGCCGTTCCCACAGCTTGATGCAAAGGGCGGGCGCCTGCCCGCGGCGTGGCGCCGCAACGCTGGTGCAGGGCAAATTATCCCGGCAACGTCCGTACAAGCTATCAAAGGCGCGCAGCACTCTCGAAAGCGCCAGCCCGGTGGGGCGGCCTCTCGCGCATTGCAACGCAATGCGCTGCCGGCAGGCGCTCGCCCGGCGTCTGCGGCTTGATTCCGGGCGGGGTTCGCCCGGCTCCCCCTCCCCGGCCACTGGCTGCTGGAACCAAGGGGCGCGCAGGGGGGGTCAGTTCTGCATCCGGAACACGCATCCGTCCGACAGGAACAGCGGCGGCGTCATGCACAGGCCCCGCGCCACCTGGTAAGCGGCCAGGACCTTGGGCACGTAATCGCGCGTTTCGGCATAGGGCGGCACGCCCTGATGGCTGCGCACCGCGCCCTCGCCTGCGTTGTACCCTGCCAGAACCAGCATCGGGTCGCCGCCGAATTCCTTCATCAGCCAGTCCAGGTACCGGATGCCGCCGGAGATGTTCTGCTTGGCTTCCAGGGCATCGCTGACCCCGAACCGCGCGGCGGTGTCGGGCATCAGCTGCATCAGCCCCTGCGCACCTGCGGAACTGACAGCATCGGGCTTGCCCGCAGATTCGACGGCAATCACTGCCAGCACCAAGGCAGGTGACACCTCTGTGCCAATGCTTTCGGTCAGGATCTGCACGCCGCGCTCCTGCACAATGTCCTGCATCAGCTGCAGCCGCGGTGCCTTCAGCCCCTTGGCGCCGTTCAGGGCCTGCATCGCATCGTCCAAACGTCCCGGCCCCGCGCCCTCAATCCCCGACGCGACCTTGTCCCAGAACCAGCCGTAACGTCCCGCGGGCGGCACAGCGGCCGGGTCCCCGGCAGCAGGCGCTGCAGCTGGGGCACTCTCTGCTTCGGGTTCTGGTTCGATCTGCACAGTTATACGCTTGCCCGTTCCCGGCGCCGGAGGTTTGACGCGCTTTGCCTCAAACTCGGGAAAGGGAGTCGCCGCCTCCTGCCCAGACGCGGCCAGGGGCATGGCGCAGAGGGCCAGCGCCAAAACTGCGTTACGCACAAACATTGCTCGGCCTGCTTTTGGTTTTCTTTGGCCTAAGACTCGGAAAACCGGGCCGCAAAATCCAGCATTTCCGCACCAGAATCTGGCGTATTCGCCATATTTGCCCCCAACTGGCGCGGAATTACCACGGGACTCCCGCCAGTAACGATTTTTTAACGCCGCAAAAACAAGGCGTTAAGGCATTTCTTTTTGAAAAGTTAAATTTGGGCAGCAATTTCCGGCTTTCAGCCCAAATCCTGCCACGCTGCACTGGCTATATGTATTCATCCAAGCCGGACAGGAACCAAAGCTGGTGAGAGAGCAGGTTCCAGAGCGACGGCAAGGTGAAGCAAATTCAGAGATCCTTTGGAGGGACCATACCATGATCAAGTTCATCAAAAACTTCCGCAAAGACGAAGACGGCGCCGTGACTGTTGACTGGGTCGTTCTGACCGCAGCTGTCGCAGCCCTGGCCGGTGTTGCCTACACCTCCGTTGCAAGCGGCGTGGACAGCGTTGCAGACGCAACCGGCACCGCCCTGACCAACTCCGTGCCGACCACCTACAGCCTGGGCGACAACCCGACCTAAGGTCCGGCTAACGTCTAAGAGAGCTATGGAAGCCGCCTGCCCTCCAGCGGGCGGCTTTCCTCATGGTTTTTGCCGCGCATAGCGGCTGCGGAGATCCTGCCGCAAAACATGATGACCGGAACCTAAGCAGAGTCTTTGTTCAGCACCCCGGCTGGGCATGCGACCGAAGGAGCGTCATGCGTACTGTATTCGGACTTATTCTCATCCTGGGTGTCGCTTTGGCCGGCGGCGCCGTGATGATGGCGAAAAAATATATCAGCTCATACCAGCAGGCTCTGGCACAGGAACGCGCAGCCCGGGTGGAAGCGGTTCCCACCGTCGACATCTTTGTTGCGACGGAAGAATTGAAATACGGCCACCGGCTGACCAAGGAAAACGTCCGTCAGGTCCGCTGGCCGCAGGAAAGCCTGCCCGAAGGGGTTTTCACCAGCCTGGAGGCGCTGTTCCCGCCGGGTGCAGACGAGACACCCCGTGTCATTCTGCGCACGATGGAGAAGAACGAGGCGATCATGGCCAGCAAGGTCACCCTACCGGGTGAAGACGCTGGCATCACCTCGCGCCTGGAGCGCGGCATGCGTGCCTTTGCCATCCGGGTGGACGTGTCTTCCGGCGTGTCCGGCTTCCTGCGCCCCGGCGACAAGGTGGATATCTACTGGACCGGCCAGGTGCGTCAGGCCGGCGCCGCCGACGGTGAGTTCACCCGCCTCATTGAAACCAATGTCGAACTGATTGCTGTTGACCAAAAGGCAAACAGTGACATCAGCGGCGCCGTAATTGCCCGCACTGTGACGGTCGCGGCCAAGCCGGAACAGGTTGCCGCCCTTGCCCAGGCGCAGAGCACCGGAAAGCTGACCCTGGCCCTGGTTGGCGCGGGCGACGACACCGTTGCCTCAGTGATCGAAGTTGACCAGCGCAAGCTGCTAGGCCTTGGCGCGATTGAGGTGCAGCCGGAGGTGGAACGGGAAAAAGTCTGCACCGTCCGCACCCGCCGGGGCGCGGAAGTCGTGGAAATTCCGATCCCCTGCACCAACTAGAATTTCCATTCTTGCACAGACTGTTACCTTGTTCAGCCGCCCTTCTTTGCCGAAGGGCGGCTGACCTGTCTGTTGCCAAGGCCCCACATCAGCTGCCGCTTAGGAAAGGCCCCGAAGCCATTGATTCTTGCAATAATTCAGGAACTGAACCACAGTGCGGGAAACAGCGGGCAAAAAGACCCGGATTTTGAGGCGTGATCGGAAAGGCAGGTCACATGGCAATTCGACGGTTCGTGGCGGCGGCCCTGATGGGGCTTTCGCTTGTTGGCATACCGACTGCTGATGGGGCATCGGCGCAATCTCTTCGCGTGGTGAAAAAGGGCACGGCGGCGACGCTTGATGTGCCCATGAACCGCGCTGTGGTGGTGGAGAGCGAGACGCCATTTGCAGAGCTCAGCATCGCCAATCCCAGTATTGCTGACATTTCGTCTCTCTCCGACCGCACCATTTACGTTTTGGGCAAGTCGCCGGGTCTGACCACGCTGACGCTGCTCGATGGGTCCGGCCGGCTGATCACAAACGTCGATGTCCGGGTTGCCGCAGACGTCACAGAATTCAAGCAGCGGCTGCGCCAGATCCTGCCGAACGAGAAGATCGAAGTCCGCACCGCCAATGACGGCATCGTGCTCTCGGGCACCGTCTCCAGCTCTGCCCGCCTTCAGCGCGCTTTGGATCTGGCAGAGCGCTACGCGCCGGAACGGGTCAGCAACCTGATGTCGGTCGGCGGTGTGCAGCAGGTGATGCTCAAGGTCCGCTTTGCCGAAATGCAGCGCTCGGTCTCCAAATCGCTCAGCGCCTCGCTCGGCTTCAATGGCGGCACCGGCAACGGCCGCACCGGCGGCGTCAACACTCTGAACACCTCCGGGGCGCTGGCAAACTCGCTGGCGGGCAACATCCCTGCCGCCAACGAAAACACCGGCGCCTTCCTGTTCGGCTTCAACGCTGGCTCCGTGCAGGTCAGCCTGCTGCTCGAGGCGCTGGAGCGCAAGGGCGTGGTCCGCACCCTGGCTGAGCCCAACCTGTCTGCCCTGTCGGGGCAGGAAGCGAAGTTCCTGGCCGGCGGCGAATACCCGGTTCCGGTGGCGCAGGAAAACGACGTTATCACCATTGAATTCAAGCCCTTCGGCATTGAGCTGAACTTCATTCCGCGGGTGGTTGACGGTGATCTGATCAACCTGGAACTGAACGCCGCTGTGTCCGCGATCGACCCGACCAACTCGCTGGAACTGAACGGCCTGTCGATCGACGCCTTCTCGCGCCGCGAAACCTCGACCACGGTGGAGATGCGCGACGGTGAAAGCTTTGCCATTGCCGGCCTGATCCGGGACGAGTTCCTCGACAACTCCTCGCAGTTGCCCTGGCTGGGCGATGTTCCGGTGCTGGGCGCACTGTTCCGCAGCGCCGACTACCAGCGCGAGCAGACCGAGCTGGTCATCATCGTCAGCGCGCATCTGGTGACCCCGACCCGTGGCGAGGCGCTGACGCTGCCGACCGACCGGGTTGCGCCGCCCAGCGAAAAGGACCTGTTCCTGTTCGGGCGCACCGCCCGCACCAAAAACGGCCCCGCTGCGGAAGTGGCCAAGCAGGACTTCAACGGCTCTTACGGCTACGTGCTGGACTGATAAGGAGTGGCACATATGATCAGAACCGCTGCAATCCTCGGCCTTTTCCTGACCGCAGCCGCCTGTGAACGCGAAGCGGGGCAGGAACTGAACCGCAGGGCGACCTTCGGCGAATCCACCCTCAACAACTCGGCCGTGATGAGCGGCGAGCGCAGCTATGCGATCCAGCTGGCCAACCGGTTTGCCAAGGAAGTTCCGAACACCATCAACTTCGACTTCGACAGCACCCGTCTGGACCAGGCCGCACGTGCAGTGCTGGACCGCCAGGCGCATTGGATCAAGCAGTTCCCGGAAGTGCGTTTCAGGGTCTTTGGCCACACTGACGCGGTGGGCAGCAACGCCTACAACAAGTCCCTCGGCCTGCGCCGGGCGCGTGCTGCGGTAAACTATCTGGTTTCGCGCGGCATCAGCCGCAACCGCCTGGAGGCCGTTGTTTCCTTTGGCGAAACCCAGCCGCTGATCCCCACGCCGGAGCGCGAACGCCGCAACCGCCGCACTGTAACCGAGGTGAGCGGCTTCCTGAAGCGGCACCCGCAGGTTCTGGACGGCAAGTACGCTCAGATCATCTACCGCGAGTATCTGGAAAGCGCGGTGCCGGAATCGACCCTGTCCTCGCAGCAGTCGTTGTCACGGTCGCTGCAGTAAGCCTTCAGGCGCCCTACAGCGGTTACGAAGTAGTAACAATTCCCCATATTTGGGGATTTTTGGCCCCAATATCGCCTAGATTGCCGCCGACATTGTTTCCAAGAGGCGGACTGTGCCCAAAGCCCGGTCCGCCCAAGTGAACAAGGATGATGGCGATGAGCAGCGGTATGCCGCAAACAGAAACACCTGCGATTGTTGCCTGCACAGTCAGCCGTGACGTGCAGAATTTCGACCTCCTGATTGAAGACATGGAAACCGCACTGGGTGAAGCCTGGGGCGACCTTGGTTTTTCCGAGGCGCTGGCTTTTTTCAGCCAGGCGGAGGCAGAACCGCTGCAATTCATCGCCCTGGCCATCGACAGCGCCGACGAAGGCGACCTGCCGCTGATGGGCGAGATCATCACCCAGGCCAAGTCCCGCGGCATCAAGGTGATTCTGATTGCCGAGGATGTGACACCGGCGGCACTGCATACACTGCTGCGCCAGGGGGCCGACGAATTTGTCCCCTACCCCCTGCCCGAGCAGGAGCTGCAGGCCGCCATCGACCGGCTGCAGGCCCCGCCGCCGCCGACGGTGCAGAACCCGCACCAGCTGCAAACCGGCAGCCAGCGCGAAGGCGCGGTGATCGTCTGCCACGGGCTGGCCGGCGGTACCGGCTCAACCACCATGGCCGTCAACCTGGCCTGGGAGCTTGCCGCGCTCAGCGAACGCGAGGAGCCCAGCGTCTGCCTGCTGGACCTGGATCTGCAGGCCGGTTCCGTCTCGACCTACCTGGATCTGCCCCGCCGCGAGGTGGTGATGGAAATGCTGAGCGAATCCGAAAGCATGGACGAGGATCTGTTCGGCCAGGCGCTGCTGCCGTTCCAGGAAAAACTGCAGGTTCTGACCGCGCCGTCCGAAATGGTGCCGCTGGACCTGCTGTCGCCCGAGGACATCACCCGAGTCATCGGGCTGGCACGCAGCCACTTTGATTTTGTCGTTATCGACATGCCGCACACATTGGTGCAGTGGTCCGAAACGGTGCTGAACATGGCCCATATCTATTTCGCGCTGATTGAGCTGGACATGCGCTCTGCCCAGAACGCGCTGCGGCTGAAACGTGCGCTGCAGGCCGAAGACCTGCCCTTCGAAAAACTGCGCTTTGCCCTGAACCGGGCGCCGAAGTTTACCGATCTGACCGGCAAGAGCCGGGTTAAGCGGATGGCGGAGTCGCTGGGCATCTCGATCGACCTGCAGCTGCCTGATGGCGGCAAGCAAATCCTGCAGAGCTGCGATCACGGGCTGCCGCTGGCCGTCTCTGCCGCAAAGAACCCGTTGCGCAAGGAAATCGCCAAGCTCGCAGCTTCGCTGCATGAGCTGGGCCGCAATGAAGCAGAAGCCGCCTGAACGGCTTGAATTGGGGGTGAGTTGATGTTTTCCAAGTACAAGAAACAGGCCGCGAAACCTGCAGCACCGGCGCCGGAGCCAGCGGCAGCGCCCGCGGCCTCGGCCAAACCGGCCGCCAGCCTGCGGCGTCCCGTGCAGCGCAAGGCTGCTGAAGCGCAGCCGATGGACAAGGAGCGCAAGCGCAAGGAGCGGCTGAGCGAGATCAAGATCCAGCTGCACCGTGATCTGCTGGAGAACCTGAACCTGTCCGCACTGGAACGCGCAGGTGAAGCGGAGCTGCGCACCGAAATCTCCACCATTGCAACTGAGATCCTGGCCGAAAAAAGCATCGTGCTGAACCGCGAAGACCGGCAGCAGCTGAACAAGGAGCTTTATGACGAGGTCACCGGACTTGGCCCGCTGGAAGCCCTGCTGCAGGACGAAACGGTCAGCGATATCCTGGTGAACGGCCCGCATCAGATCTTTGTCGAGCGCAGCGGCAAGCTGGAACTCAGCGACATCGCCTTCAAGGATGAAAAGCACCTGATGCGGATCATCGACAAGATCGTCTCTGCCGTGGGACGCCGTGTCGACGAGAGCAACCCTTATGTGGACGCCCGCCTGGCTGACGGCTCCCGCTTCAACGCGATGGTGCCGCCGATTGCGGTGGACGGCTCGCTGGTGTCGATCCGGAAGTTCAAAAAAGACAAGCTGGGCATTGATGATCTGGTGAATTTCGGTGCCTTCACCGAAGAAATGGCAGCCTATCTCCAAGCCGCGGTTTCGACCCGCCTGAACGTCATCGTCTCCGGCGGTACCGGTTCCGGTAAAACCACCACGCTGAACGCGCTGTCGTCCTTTATCGACAACGCCGAGCGCATCCTGACAATTGAGGATACCGCTGAACTTCAGCTGCAGCAGACCCATGTGGGCCGGATGGAAAGCCGCCCGCCCAACGTCGAGGGCAAGGGTGAGGTTTCCCCCCGCGACTGTCTGAAAAACGCGCTGCGGATGCGCCCCGACCGCATCATCGTCGGCGAGACCCGCGGCGAGGAAGTGATCGACATGCTGCAGGCCATGAACACCGGCCACGACGGCTCGATGACCACAATCCACGCCAACTCTGCCCGCGACGGCATCTCGCGTCTGGAAAACATGATCGCCATGGCCGGCATCGAAATGCCGATCAAGGCCGTGCGCAGCCAGATCGCCTCAGCTGTGAACCTGATCGTGCAGGCCTCGCGCCTGCAGGACGGCTCGCGCCGGATGACTTCGATCACCGAAGTCACTGGCATGGAGGGCGACGTGATCTCGATGCAGGAAATCTTCCGGTTCCAGCGCGTCGGCCTGACGCCGGACAACAAGATCATCGGCCATTTCACCGCCACCGGCGTGCGCAGCCACTATTCCGAGCGCTTCCGTCTTTGGGGCTATGACCTGCCGCCGTCGATCTATGAACCCACAGTGATGGAGCAGCGCTGATGGAGCTGAGTTCAGAACCGCTTATCTATGGCGCGATCTTCTTTGGCGTCCTGGCGCTGGTGGAAGGCCTGTATCTGTTTGTCTTCGGCAAGTCGATCAGCCTCAACAGCAAGGTGAACCGCCGGCTGGAGATGATGGAAAAGGGCGGCAACCGCGAGCAGGTGCTGGAGCAGCTGCGCAAGGAGCTGGGCCAGCACGCCAGATCGCAGTCGATCCCGCTTTACTCTCTGCTGTCGGAACGGGCGCAGAAGGCGGCCATCGCCTTCTCCCCCAAACAGCTGATCCTGATTATGGCAGGTCTGGCAGGCATCGCCTTTGTCGGCCTCGGCATCGGCACCAGCGCGCCGCTGCCGGTGCGCGTTCTGGGCTCTGTCATCATCGGTGTCGGCGCGGTGTTCTTTTGGGTCAACAAGAAGGCCGCCAAGCGCATGGCACTGATCGAAGAGCAGCTTCCCGACGCGGTGGAGCTGATGGTGCGCTCCCTGCGAGTCGGCCACCCGTTTACCTCTGCTGTGCAGATCGTCGCCAATGAGGTCGAGGATCCGCTGGCCACCGAGTTCGGCATCATCTCCGATGAATGCGCCTATGGCCGCGACGTTGGCGAGGCGCTCAAGGAAATGGCGGAGCGGCTCGATATGCAGGACATGCGCTTCCTCGCGGTTGCGGTGACGATCCAGCAGCAGTCGGGCGGCAACCTGGCCGAGGTCCTGGCGGGCCTGGCCAAGGTGATCCGTGCCCGTTTCCGCCTGTTCCGCCGCGTGAAGGCAATCACCGCCGAGGCGCAATGGTCCGGCAAGTTCCTGTCCGGCTTCCCGCTGCTGTGTCTGATCGGGATCCTGGTCAAGGACCCGGGCTACTATGACGAGGTGATCGACCATCCCTGGTTCATTCCCGCCTGTTTTGCAGTGGGCGTGATGCTGACCGCCAACCTGATTGTCATGCGCGTGCTGACAAACATCAAAGTGTAAGGAGCGGATCGTGGATTTTGTAACCGGTATTGACGGCTTCCTCACATCGCAGTTCGGCGAGTTCGGACCGCTCCTGGCGCTTGGCATTGCGGGTATGTTCATGATCCTGCTCGCTATTCCCTTACTGCTGAACCAGCCGGAAGACCCGCTGAAGAAGCTGCAGAAGAATATCAAACCCGAAACCCGGCAGAGCACGCAAAAAGAGCGCCTGAGGCAGACCAGCCGCAACGAACAGCTGCAGAAGTTCGCCAACTTCCTGGAGCCGCAGAACGCGGATGAGCTTTCCGCGATGGAGCTGAAACTGCGCCAGGCGGGCTATCACTCCAAGGACTCGGTGCGCCTGTTCCACTTCGCCCAGTTTGCGCTCGGCCTGCTGGGGCTGATCGGCGGGCTGTTCTTTGTCTATGTGATCAAGGCGGACATCGACTACGACAGCCAGCAGATGGCGCTGCGCATCATCGCACCTGGCGGGGCGGGCTATATGCTGCCGAAATACTGGATCACCCGCCGCATCGGCGAACGCCAGCAAAAGATCACCGAGGGCTTCCCCGATGCGCTCGATATGATGCTGGTCTGTGTCGAGGCCGGCCAGTCGCTGGACCAGGCCATTGTGCGGGTGTCTCAGGAACTGCACGCGTCCTTCCCGGAACTGGCTTCGGAATTCGAAGTCGTCGCTTACGAACTGAAGGCGGGCAAGGAAAAGGACAAGGTGCTGCGCGACATGGGCACCCGCTGCGGGGTGCAGGATGTGTCCTCCTTCGTGACGGTGATGATCCAATCCGCCAGCTTCGGCACCTCAATCGCCGATGCCTTGCGGGTTTATGCCGGGGAAATGCGCGACAAGCGCGTGATGCGCGCCGAAGAGGCCGCAAACAAGTTGCCCGTGAAGATGACACTTGCCACAATGGGGCTGACAGTCCCGCCGCTGCTGATCATTCTTGTTGGTCCGTCGGTGCAGGGCATCATGAACATGGGCAATATGGGACCCCAGTAATGAAAACGGCACTACGGGCAGCTTCTGCCCGTCTGCTCAAGGTTACAGCTGCCGCCAGCGCCCTCGCGCTGGCGGCAGCGTGTTCGACCAGCGGGCTGAAACAGGACAAGGGCAGCCCCTGGGCACCCGGGGATGATCACCGTCAGGAGGCCGCAGACGGGCTGGTAGTCGGCCACCGGCTGATGGCAGCGGGCGAACACGAGCTGGCCCTGGAGGCCTTCACCCGCGCCGCCCTGGATCACGGGCTGACGGCGGAGGTGCTCTCGGGCATGGGCAGCGCCAAACTGGGCCTCAGGCGGCTCGGCCAGGCCGAAGACCTGCTGCGCCAGGCCGTGGACGCGGATCCCGCCTGGCCGGAGCCGATGAACAACCTTGGCGTGGCGCTGATAGAGCGCGGAAAGACCGCCGAGGCGGTGCAGGTCTTCCAGCGCGCCTATGCCCTCGACAATGGCGAAAGTGACGCAATCCGCGATAATTTACGCCTGGCCCTCGCAAAACTTGAAAATCCCGCGCATAGTGAGCCTCAAAAAGAAGACTATAAATTGGTGCGGCAGGGCAGCGGCAGCTACCTGATTCGCGAAGCACCATAACAGAGGCAGAGCAGTAAAAAGGACGCACAAAATGCGCCAGCAGATTTTCCTATCCGCTTCTCTGGCAGGGGCGCTGGTCCTGTCGGCCTGCGCGGACAAAGCCGATGAAACCGTTGAACGCGCGTTTCAGGAAGTGAACGTCATCGACGAAAGCAACCTCAACGATGTCATGCTGTCGGTGGCCGACCCGAACGAAGCGGTGACCCACTTCCAGCGCACGCTCAAGACCAGCCCGGACCGGATCGATCTGCAGCGCGGCCTGGCGCATTCGCTGATCCGCGCCAAACGCACCACCGAAGGCACCGCCGCCTGGAAGAAAGTGGTGACAATGAAAGGCGCCACCAGCGAGGATCACGTGCAGCTGGCCGGCGCGCTGGTGCGCAGCGGCGAATGGGATGCGGCCAAGGCAGAGCTGGACCAGGTGCCGCCGACCCATGAAACCTATGAACGCTACCGGCTCGAGGCCGTTGTGGCCGACGCCAACAAGGACTGGAAGCGCGCCGACAGCTTCTATGAAATCGCCGTCGGGCTGACCACCACACCCGCCAAGGTGATGAACAACTGGGGCTATTCCAAGCTGACCCGCGGTGACTTTGCCGGTGCGGAGCGCCTGTTCGGCGAGGCCATCCGCCAGGACCAGGGCCTGTTTACCGCCAAGAACAATCTGGTGCTGGCCCGCGGCGCGCAGCGCAATTACACCCTGCCGGTGATCCCGCTGGAGCAATCCGAACGCGCGCTGCTGCTGCACACGCTGGCCCTGTCCGCTGTCAAACAGGGCGATGTCAAGGTTGGCGAAAACCTGCTGCGCGAGGCGATTGATACCCACCCGCAGCACTTCGAAGAAGCCGCGCGCTCTCTGGCAGCGCTGGAAAACGGCTGAGCCATGCAGTTCCCGGCCCACGCAGCCCTGTGGTTCCTGCCGTTCGTGCTGCCGATCTGTTACACGGTGGCGCTGACCGATCTGCGCGGCATGCGCATCCCCAACTGGGCGGTTGACCTGCTGGCAGTGATCTATGTGGTCATTGGCGCGCTGGTTATGCCCAGCTGGGCGGACTATGGCTGGCACCTGCTGCACCTGCCAGTGGGCATTGCGCTCGGCTTCCTGTTCTATGCCGCAGGGGCCGTTGGTGCAGGGGACGCCAAGTTTGCCGGTGCCGCCGCGCCCTTTTTCGCGCTTGGCGACCTGCGGATGCTGATGGTTGTCTTTGCCGCTACCCTGCTGGCCGGCTTCACCGCCCACCGGATTGCCAAGCACACGCGCCTGCGCCAGCTGGCGCCGCAATGGCAGAGCTGGGACACCGGAAAGAGCTTTCCGATGGGCCTCTGCCTGGGCGCCACCCTTGCCCTCTACCTCGGCCTCGCCGCGCAATTCGGCAGCTGATACTGGCAGGCGCCGCCCGGCCTGCGGTTTCGGGCGGTCCATAAAACTGCGGTGGATTTCACGCCCCTTTCGCGGAAATGCTGCAGCTCTGCCCCGCTGTTGCCACAGTCCTGAATAGTCTGTTTCCAGGAGCGCCCCGCCGGCCGGGGCCGGATATGGATATCAGGGACAGGCACCGCCATGAACATGCAAAACCTCACCGTTGTGGCCCCTCCCGCCCCCAAGGGGCTGGAACAGATGCAGCTGCCGCTGGTGATGATGCGGGATATCCTGCTCAAGACCATCTTCCGCAAGAACGTGGAAAACGTGACCGAGATCGCCGAGGCGATCTGCCTGCCCTCCTCTGTCACCCAGGAGCTGGTGGATATGGCCCGCGAGCAGAAGCTGCTGGAGGCCACCGGCACGCTCAACGCCAACAGCGGCAACGAGATGGGCTACCAGCTGACTGACGCGGGCAAGGCGCGGGCGCTGGATGCGCTCAGCCAGTCCGAATACTTCGGCGCCATGCCGGTGCCGCTGGCGGTCTACCGCGAGCAGGTCAAGCGCCAGTCGATCCGCAACATCCAGGTGACCCGCGATCAGCTGACCAATGCGATGGGGCATCTGGTGCTGCCCAACAGCCTGCTCGATCACCTCGGCCCCGCGGTCAGCGCAGGCCGCTCGATCCTGATGTACGGCCCGCCGGGCAACGGTAAATCCTCAATCTCCAACGGCATCCGCGATGCGCTGGGGGATCATGTCTATGTGCCGCGCGCCATCGAATATTCCGGACAGGTGATCACCGTCTTTGACCCGATCGTGCACACCGAGGTTGAACAGGAGCCGGAAGACCCCAACGCCCTGCGCCGCCGCCGCCGCTTTGACGAGCGGTACGTGATGTGCGAGCGCCCCACCGTGATCACCGGCGGCGAGCTGTCGCTGGACATGCTGGACCTGGTCTACAACCCCACAGCGCGCACCTATCAGGCACCGTTGCAGCTGAAATCCACCGGCGGTATCTTCATCGTCGACGACCTTGGCCGCCAGGCGGAACCGCCGCAGTCGCTGGTCAACCGCTGGATCGTGCCGCTGGAAGAAAGCAAGGACATCCTGGCACTGCAATCGGGCGAGAAATTCGAGGTGCCCTTTGACACGCTGGTGATCTTCTCCACCAACTTCCACCCGAATGAGATCTTTGACCAGGCGGCGCTGCGCCGGATCTTCTTCAAGATCAAGATTGACGGGCCGAACCAGGAGAACTTCCTCAAGATCTTTGCCATGGTGGCCCGCAAGAAGGGCATGCCGCTGGACGAGGCCGCGCTGGTACATCTGCTGAAGAAGAAATACCCGACGATCAACAACATCTACGCCAATTACCAGCCGGTGTTCCTGATCGACCAGATGATTTCGATCTGCGAGTTTGAGGGCATCCCCTACCAGATGTCGCCGGAGCTGATCGACCGGGCCTGGGCCAACATGTTCGTAAAGGACGAGCACATCGTGAAGTGATGCAAAAAGGGCGGGGTCATCCCCGCCCTTCCGTTTTCTGCGGTCAGAACTTGCCGTTGTCGTGCGCCATCTCCGCCGGGATTGGGCTGACGGTATCCCAATGCTCGACGATCTTGCCGTCCTCCACCCGGAACAGATCAAAGAACGCCATCGGTGTTTCGCCCAGGCTGCCCTCTGAGGCGGTGAAGACAAAGTTCCCCTCGGCCACCACAATCGGGGTGCTGGTGTAAGCCAGCGCCTGGCCGGTTTCCGCCAGATGCTGAATCATTCCGCCAAGGGCCTCCAGACCGTCGCCGATGTTCGGGTTGTGCTGCAGGTAAGTCTCTGTTGAGACGTAGCTGGTGATCTTCTCCGGCGCCTTGCCGTGCAGCACGTCAGTCACAAAACCCTGCACCAGCGCCTTGTTCTCCGCGGTTTTGTCCAGGTCGGTGATCTCCGTCGTGCCGTCAGTCAATGTGCGGCCCGAGGCGTTCGGCGCGGCGGGCGGCTGCAGGTTGTCCCAATGCTCGGCCACCTTGCCGTCTTCGACCCGGAACACGTCAAAGGCCACCAGCGTCTCTCCGCCAAAGGCCTGGGCATTGCCGAAAGTGCTGTGCAGCACCACCATGTCACCCTCGGCAATCACCCGGTGGACCTCCATCGTGACGCCGCTTTCCTTCAGCGCCGGAATGAACCCGATAATGGGCGCAGCCCCGGTCGGCACCATCGGGTTGTGCTGGATATAGCCCGGCGCCAGCAGTTGCTCTGCCGCCTCCGGGTCGAACGAGGTGAAAATCGCCGCTACGGCATTCAGAACGAGGTCCTTGGCACTCATCGGATGTCCTTTCGAATCGCATTGTCGTGACAGCCCAATGTGGTATCCTTTCTGCACCAGATATCAATTACGCACTATTTAGGAACCAGGTATGCTTCCAGTAACCGCCCTCTCCAAGGACCAAGCCGAGAACTGCCCGATCCGGCAGGTGCTGTCGCAGGTAACCGGCAAATGGCAGATGCTGATCGTGCTGGTGCTGGAGGACGGCGCGCTGCGGTTCGGCGCGCTGCGGCGCACCATCGGCGACGTGACCCAGCGGGTGCTGACCGAGAACCTGCGCAAGCTGGAGCGTGACGGCTATATCACCCGCAGCGTTGATCCCGGCCCGCCGGTGGCAGTGTCTTATGCGCTGACGCCCTTGGGGCAGGAGCTTCTGGAACACATGAAGTCCCTGACCATCTGGGCCGCCGGGCGGCATCAGCAGGTGCTGGAGGCCCGGACTGTTTACGACAGAAAATGACATTGCAATGAGCTGCAAAGCCTCCCAGATTTTGCAGGATGAGTGACACCGCCCCTGCCCTGCCTGAAGCGATTGAAAACTGGTTCGCCGCCCGCGGCTGGACCATCCACCCGCACCAGCACGCCATGCTGGCGCGGGCCGGGGCGCCCTGCACCCTGCTGATCGCCCCGACCGGCGGCGGCAAGACCATGGCGGGTTTTCTGCCGACACTGGCGGAACTGGCCGATGGGACCCACGACGGGCTGCACACGCTGTATATCTCGCCGCTCAAGGCGCTGGCCGCCGATATCAAGCGCAACCTGCGCACGCCGGTGGAGGAAATCGGCCTGCCCATCCGCATTGATGACCGCACCGGCGACACGCCCGCCTCCCGCAAGAGGCGCCAGCGCGCCGACCCGCCGCATATCCTGCTGACCACGCCGGAGAGCCTGGCGCTGCTCACATCCTACGAGGACGCCGTCCGCACCTTCAAAGGCCTGAGACGCGTGGTGGTGGATGAAATCCACGCGCTGGCCGAAAGCAAGCGCGGCGATCAGCTGATGCTGGCGCTGGCGCGGCTGCAGACGCTGTGCCCGAACCTGCGGCGGGTGGGTCTGTCGGCCACGGTGGACGACCCGCAAGCGATCGCCAGCTACCTCGCCCGCCACCCGGACCCCTGCGATATTGTGCTGGCCGACCCCGGCCCGGCGCCGGACATCCGGATGCTGGAAACGGAGGAGGCCCCGCCCTGGGCCGGCGGCGGCGCGGCTTATGCGATCCCGGCGGTGATGGAACAGATCAAGGCGCATAGGACCACGCTCATTTTCCACAACACCCGCGCCCAGGCAGAGATCTTCTTTCACAACCTCTGGCTTGCCAACGAGGACGCGCTGCCGATCGGCATCCACCACGGCTCGCTCGACCGGGCTCAGCGGGAGCGGGTCGAGGCGGCGATGGTCCGGGGAGAGCTGCGCGCCATCGTCTGCACCGGCTCGCTGGACCTCGGCATCGACTGGGGCGATGTGGATCTGGTGATCCAGATCGGCGCGCCGAAGAACGTCAAACGCCTGGTGCAGCGCATCGGCCGCGCCAACCACCGCTATAACGCGCCGTCCAAGGCGCTGCTGGTGCCTGCCAACCGGTTCGAGGTGGTCGAGTGCCGCGCCGCGCTGGAGGCGGTGCGCGAAAACGATCTGGACGGCGACCCGCGCGGGCCCGGCCCCCGTGACGTGTTGTGCCAGCACATCCTGATTGCCGCTTGTTCAGGCCCGTTCGATGCAGATGACCTTTATGCCGAGATGACCCAAGCCGGCGCCTACGCGGCCCTGACCCGCGCCGCGTTTGACGCCTGCCTCACCTTCTGCGCCACCGGCGGCTACGCATTGAAGGCTTACGATCAGTGGCAGCGCCTGCTGCAGCGCCCGGACGGCAAGTGGCAGCTGCGCGACCCGCGCGCGGCGCAGCGCATCCGCATGAACCTCGGCACCATCCAGGACGCCGACCTGATCAAGGTCCGCCTGAAGCGCAGCCGCGGCGGCAAGCCCTTGGGCGAAGTCGAGGAGGCCTTTGCCGCCACCCTCACCCCTGGCGACACCTTTCTGATCGGCGGTCAGACCGTGCGCTACGAGGGCCTGCGCGAAATGACCGTGGAGGTGACCCGCAACCCGGGCCGCAAACCCAAGATCGCGGTGTTCTCCGGCACCAAATTCGCCACCTCCACCCAGCTCAGCGCCCGCATTCTGTCGATGTTCAAGCAGGACAGCTGGCCCGCCCTGCCCCGGCACACGGCGGAGTGGCTGGACCTGCAGCGCGCGGTCTCCGAACTGCCACGCGCCGGGCGGCTGCTGATCGAAAGCTTCCCGCATGACAGCCGCGAGCACATCTGCGTCTACGGTTTTGCCGGCCGCAACGCCCAGCAGACCCTGGGCCTCTTGCTGACCAAGCGGATGGAGGAGCTGGGGCTTGATCCGCTGGGTTTTGTCGCCACCGACTACGCCACCCTGATCTGGGGTCTGCAGGAAGTCACTGACCCCGCGCCGCTGTTCGACCCCGATGCGCTTCGCGACGGGCTGGAGGGCTGGCTGGCCGGCAATGCGGTGATGAAACGCTCCTTCCGCGGCGCCGCCACCATCGCGGGCCTCATTGAACGCAACACGCCGGGCGCGCGCAAGAACGGGCGGCAGGCGACGTTCTCCTCCGACATCCTCTATGACACGCTGCGCAAGTACGATCCCGATCACCTGCTGATGGACATCACCCGAGAGGAAGCGCTGCGCGGGCTGGTGGATTTCGGCCGCATCGAGGAGATGCTGGAGCGGACCCGCGGCCGCATCACGCTGCGGCGGCTGGAGCGGATCTCTCCCCTAGCTGCGCCTTTGCTGCTGGAGGTTGGAAAGGTCCCGGTCAAGGGCGCGGCGGAGGAGAAACTGCTGCAGCAGGAAGCCGCGGCACTGATGCGGCAGTCCGGGCTGGACAAGCTGCAGTGATACCTTCTTGGGTTCAGGAACCCGTTAGGCGCTCAGGTAGACGACCGCAGCAACAGCCGCCATGACGACGGCCGCCCCCCACCCTAAACCCAATAGCCCCAAGCGCATCTGAATCGGTTTCAGAGGATCTGACTTGTCTCTTAGAACGGCATGTAGCAAGTGAAATCCGGTCCGTTTCCAAATCACCCCTTCCTCGCGCAGAGGCGCGTAGACCGGGTTTTGCAATTCGCGGCGGTACAGCAAAAACGAGACAACGAAAATCAGAATGACAGCGACTCCAGCCATGTTTTCCCACTGTCTCCATCAGCGACATCTTAACCTGCCCTGCTTGCATAGACTGCGCCACCCGTTAAAGGCAACTGCATGACCGGATATGATTTCATCCTCGCAGGCGCCCGCCTCACCGCCCTTGGCTCCGGCGCGCTTTGGTGGGCCACGCAGCGCCTGATCTGTGTCTCCGACCTGCATTTGGGCAAATCCGAGCGCCACATCCGGCGCGGCGGCAGCGCCCTGCCGCCTTATGAGACGCGGGACACGCTCATCCGTCTCGCCAAACTGGTGTCTGCCCTGCGGCCGGACACGGTGGTCTGCCTCGGCGACAGTTTCGACGATGACGCCGCCTCGCGGGCTTTGCCGGATGCGGAGCAATCGCAGCTGGCCGCCCTGACGAAAGGCCGCCGCTGGATCTGGATCACCGGCAACCACGACCCGGCCCCTGCGGATCTGGGCGGCGAGCAGATGGCAGAGCTGCATCTTGCCTCCCTCACCTTCCGCCACATCGCCGATCCTGCGGCCAAGGCCGAAGTCTCCGGCCACTACCACCCCAAGGCGCGGGTGCGCAGCACCTCCCGCCCCTGCTTCCTGCTGGACCAGTCACGGCTGATCCTGCCCGCCTTCGGCACCTATACGGGCGGGTTGCGCAGCACCGATCCCGCGCTCACCTCCCTGATGAAAAGGGACGCGCTGGCGATCCTCACCGGCCCGCAGGCGCTGCCGGTTCCCATGCCCCGCTAAGTGGCGCAGCGTCACAGGCCCTTTGCTATCCGGCCTCTTCTATGCTTGGCGCAACCAGCAGAAGGAAAGAAGTGATGGACGACCGCATCCGCAGCAGTTTCGCCAAGCAAAGCATGATGCAGACACTGGGCGCGGAGGTCGCCAGCGTTTCGCCGGGCGAAGTGGTGATCACCGCCCCGATCCTGCCCGGCAGCCGCCAGCAGCACGATGTGGCCCATGCCGCGCTCAGCTTTGCCATCGGCGACACGGCAGCAGGATATGCGGCGCTCACGATGATGCCTGAGAGCAGCGAAGTGATGACAGCGGAGATGAAGATCAACCTGCTGGCCCCGGGCGCCGGCGACTATTTGCGTGCCACCGGCAAGGTCATCAAACCGGGCCGCAGGCTGGTGATCGTCACGGCAGAAGTTCACGCGGTGACAGGCGAAGAGGAAAAGCTGGTCGCGCTCCTGCAAGGCACCATGGTGCCCGTCTCCGCTTAAACGCCCCTCATTTCATCTTTCCAAAAAAACTCCCGCCGGAGGCGATCCGGCGGGAGTGTCATTTTCAGCCGTTGCTGTTCTGCGAACGTCTTACGCCGTCAGGCCTTCTGGCTCTGCGAG
>NZ_JWLH01000015.1:0-42104 GCF_000813925.1 Leisingera sp. ANG-S5
GACGGGCGCTGCCCGGCCTTGCGGCCGGGCGGGGTGCTGAACCTGAAAACAAAAACGCCCCCGCCGGATGGCAGGGGCGCTTTTGGGCCGGGCGTTCGGAGAGGGAGGAGGATCCGTCAGCCGGCCAGGGAGATCACTTGCCGTAGACGTGCTCGCGCGCGGCGCCGGGGATGGCGCAGCGGCTGAGGCCGATGTCGGCCAGGTCGCGGGCCGAAAGCGCGCGCAGGGCGTGGACGGTCTGGCGGTACTCGCGGCGCAGCTGCCAGTTCCGGTAAAGACCGGAGGCAACGCTCAGGAAACGGGTGAAAAGACCGGCGGAGACCGGTGCGGAAAGAGTTGAATAAGCCATTGTTCTTGTTCCTTGCTGCGCTGCCGGAGCGTGCCTCCGGCGCGTCGCTTGATCTGTTCGTCTGAAGTGACAGGGAAATAAGGATGGCCCCGCAAGCCCGCAACGGCTGCTTTGGTCTGGCGGCTATGCGGCGGGCGCATAGCACAAATGCGTGAGGCACCTTGAATGCCCGCAATAGAAAACGCCCCCGCCCCGCGAGGGGCAGAGGCGCTTTGGCCCGGGCATGAAGAGGAGGAGGAGAGGAGCGCCCGGGAAAAGGGAATTCTTAGCCGTAGACGTGCTGATGCGCGATGTCGGCGATGTCGCTGCGGCGGACGCCGATGTCCGAGAGCTCGTGGTCGGACAGCGCGTCCAGTTCATTGTAGGTGCGCTGGAATTCGCGGGCTTTGGTCCAGGAGTCCACCAGGCCCTCAACGGTTGCGCGGATGCGGGCGGTCAGGCTGTGGCCGGTGTGTGCAGCGGAGATAACATGTGCCATCGTTCAGGTCCTTGTCTCTGATGCCGGGCCTATTCCCGGCGGTCCGTGTTTGGTCGTTTGCTGTGACACCGAGATAGGACCGGGTGATGAGTCGAACAACTGACGGATCGGACTGCCCGCTATGCAGGCAACGCAAGGGCACGGCAGTGTGATACCCCCTCCCCCGACCCTGGATTACAAAACGAAAAACGCCCCCGGTTTCCCGGAGGCGTTTTCCAAAGTCAGTGCTCGAAAAGGGGCTTAGCCGCGCTCTTCGATGATCTGAACCAGGTGCGGGATCGAGTTGACCATGCCGCGGACCGAAGGAGTATCCTCCAGCTCACGGGTCTTGTGCATCTTGTTCAGGCCCAGGCCAACCAGGGTTGCGCGCTGTTTGGCGGGGCGGCGGATCGGCGAGCCGATCTGCTTGACGACGATGGTTTTTGCCATGTCTCTCTACTCCTTACGCTTCAGCTTCGGCAGCTGCCGGTGCGTCGTCCCGCTTGGGCAGGATGTCGGCGACCTTTTTGCCGCGGCGCTGAGCCACCGAACGCGGGCTCTGCTCTTTCTGCAGGCCGTTCAGGGTGGCGCGGATCATGTTGTAGGGGTTCTGCGAACCGATCGACTTGGAGACCACGTCCTTGATGCCCAGCATCTCGAACACGGCACGCATCGGGCCGCCCGCGATGATACCGGTACCTTCCGGTGCGGTCCGCATCACAACTTTGCCTGCGCCGTGACGGCCGGCCATGTCGTGGTGCAGGGTGCGGCCTTCTTTCAGCGGCACGCGGATCATCTGGCGCTTCGCCTGCTCGGTCGCCTTGCGGATCGCCTCGGGCACTTCTTTCGCCTTGCCCTTGCCAAAGCCGACGCGGCCTTTCTGGTCGCCAACGACAACCAGGGCTGCGAAGCCAAAGCGCTTACCGCCTTTTACGGTTTTCGACACGCGGTTGATCGCGACCAGGCGATCTGCAAATTCCGGTGCCTCTTCACGCTCGCGGCGGGGGCCGCGGCGGTTTTCACGTTCTGCCATCAGGCATTCCTTTCATAGGGCGCAGTCCAGTAACAAAGGGGGCGCCTGTTCTGTCAATCCTTGGTGAGAACCGGCCCAAAGGCCGGTCTCCCGGATCATCGGGGCAGCCCCAAGAGGCTGCCCGCATGGGATTTAGATCTTCAGGCCGCCTTCACGCGCAGCGTCGGCCAGAGCCTTTACTTTGCCGTGGAACAGGAAGCCGCCGCGGTCGAAGTAGGCTTCGGTCACGCCAGCCGCTTTTGCGCGCTCGGCGATCGCTGCACCAACTTTGGACGCTGCGTCGATGTTGTTCTTGCCGACAACACCGAGATCTTTTTCCAGGGTCGACGCTGCTGCCAGGGTCACACCGCGCAGGTCGTCGATCAGCTGAACAGAGATGTTCTTGTTCGAACGGTGCACGGACAGACGCGGACGGCCTGCGTTCACTTTGCGAAGCTTGTTCCGGACGCGCAGCCGGCGCTTCAGAAACAGGGTACGTTTGCTGTTTGCCATTTTGCTGGTCCTTACTTCTTCTTGCCTTCCTTGCGGAAGATGAACTCGCCCTTGTAGCGGATGCCTTTGCCCTTGTAGGGCTCGGGACGGCGCCAGTCGCGGATTTTCGCCGCCACTTCGCCCACCTGCTGCTGGTCGATACCTTCCACAACGATTTCAGTCTGCTTCGGTGCGGTGATGGTGATGCCATCGGGTGCAACGAAGTCGACGTCGTGGCTGTAGCCTAGGTTCAGCTTCAGGGTGTTGCCCTGCATCTGAGCCCGGTAACCCACACCCTGGATCTCCAGCTCTTTTTTGAAGCCCTGGGTCACGCCGGTCACGAGGTTGGCCACCTGAGTGCGGGACATGCCCCACTGCTGACGGGCACGCTTGGACTTGCCGCGCGGCTCGATGGTGACAACGTTGTCGTTCACGGAGAGGGTGACGTCGTCGGTTGCGGTGAAGCTGCGGGCGCCTTTCGGGCCTTTCACTTCGATGGTCTGGCCGGACACAGAGGCGGAAACGCCGCTGGGAAGTTCGACCGGTTTCTTACCAATACGGGACATTGCGAGGCCTCCTTAGAAGACGGTGCAAAGCACTTCGCCGCCAACGTTGGCTGCGCGTGCGTTTGCGTCCGACATCACACCCTTGGGGGTGGAGACAATCGACACGCCCAGGCCCTGACGGACCGACGGGATGTCATTGACGCCCATGTAAACGCGGCGGCCGGGCTTGGAGACCCGCTTGAGCTCGCGAATGACAGGTTCGCCGTCGAAGTACTTGAGGCTGATTTCGATGGCCGGGTGGCCATTTTCACCAGTCATCTTCTCATAACCGCGGATGTAGCCCTCGTCCGCCAGCACGTCCAGCACCCATGCCCGCAGCTTGGAAGCCGGGGTCATGACGGTGGATTTGCCGCGCATCTGAGAGTTACGGATACGGGTGAGCATATCGCCGATAGGATCGTTCATATCAGTCTCTCCCTTACCAGCTCGATTTCACCAGGCCGGGGATCTGACCAGCAGAACCCAGCTCGCGCAGCGCAATACGGCTGACCTTCAGCTTACGGTAGTAAGCGTGCGGACGGCCGGTGAGCTGGCAACGGTTGTGAAGACGGGTTGCCGACGAGTTGCGCGGCAGTTTCGCCAGTTTCAGACGCGCCTTGAAGCGCTCTTCCATCGGGCGAGATTCGTCGTTTGCGATTTCTTTCAGCTCGGCACGCTTTGCGGCGTATTTTGCCACCAGGCGCTCGCGCTTCTTCTCGCGTTCGATCATGCTTTTCTTAGCCATGGTCTCTATCCTTCCCGCGCTTAGCTGTTGAAGGGCATGTTGAAAGCTTTCAACAGCGCCTTTGCTTCCGCGTCGGTTTTCGCGGTGGTGGCGATCACGATGTCCATGCCCCAGGCTTCGTCGATCTTGTCGAAATCGATTTCCGGGAACACGATGTGCTCTTTCAGGCCCATGGCATAGTTGCCGCGGCCGTCGAAGGAGGTGCCCGAAACACCGCGGAAGTCGCGGATACGGGGCATCGCAATGGTGATCAGACGGTCGAGGAATTCGTACATCCGGTCACCGCGCAGGGTCACCTTGGCGCCCATCGGCATGCCTTCGCGAACGCGGAAGCCGGCGATGGAGTTCTTTGCCACGGTGGTCAGAGCCTTCTGGCCCGCGATTGCGGTCAGGTCGGCCTGGGCGGATTTGGCTTTCTTGCTGTCTTTGACAGCAGCGCGGCCGCAGCCAATGTTCAGAACGATCTTGTCCAGCTTGGGGATCATCATCTCGTTCTTGTAGGAGAACTCTTCCTTCAGGGCGCCACGGATGGTGTCCTTGTAGAGAGTTTTCAGGCGCGGGGTGTAGGTTGCAGCGTCAAGCATCAGACAGTCTCCCCGGTGGTCTTGGCGAAGCGCACCTTCTTGCCGTCTTCCTCGCGGAAGCCGACGCGGGTTGCTTTGCCGTTGCTGTCCAGCAGTGCCAGGTTCGACAGGTCGATCGGCAGTGCCTTGGGCAGACGGCCGCCCTGGCTGTTTTGAGTCTGGCGGGTGTGGCGGATTGCCATGTTCACGCCTTCGACGACGGCTTTGCCGGCTTTCGGGTCAACGGAAGCAATGGTGCCTTCCTTGCCCTTATCGCGGCCTGCCAGCACGACGACCTTGTCGCCTTTACGGAGTTTCGCAGCCATGATTACAGCACCTCCGGAGCCAGCGAGATGATCTTCATGAAGTTCTTCGCGCGCAGTTCACGAACAACCGGGCCAAAGATACGGGTACCGACCGGCTCGTTGTTGTTGTTCAGGATGACAGCTGCGTTCCGGTCAAAACGGATCGCTGTGCCGTCTTCGCGGCGGACTTCTTTGGCGGTGCGCACGACAACGGCCTTGCGGACGTCGCCTTTTTTCACGCGGCCGCGCGGGATGGCTTCTTTAACCGAGACGACGATGATGTCGCCAACGGAAGCGTATTTACGCTTGGAGCCACCCAGAACCTTGATGCACTGAACTCGGCGGGCGCCGGAGTTGTCAGCAACATCCAGATTTGTTTGCATCTGGATCATGTGGTTTCTCCCGACCTATGGGGCAGCGATGCGTGCTGGTATCCCCCAGGGTTTCGACTGACTGTTAAGTCTAGCCGCCAGGAGTCTCGGATGAGACTCTTAGGCTTCCAGAACTTCCCAGCGTTTCGTTTTCGATTTCGGCGCGCATTCGATGATGCGTACGGAATCGCCGACCTTGAAAGCGTTCTTTTCATCGTGAGCCCGGTATTTCTTGGACTTACGGATGGTTTTCTTCAGAACCGGGTGCGTGAAGCGGCGTTCAACCGAGACGGTGACGGTCTGGGCGTTTGCGTCGCTGGTCACAACGCCTTGCAGGATACGTTTGGGCATTGTGTCGCTCCTTATTCGGCTGCTGCTGCAGCTTTTTCGTTCAGGATGGTCTTGACGCGGGCAGCATTGCGGCGGGCCGCTTTGATGCCGGAGGTCGATTCCAACTGACCGGTTGCCTGCTGAAAGCGCAGGTTGAAGCTCTCTTTTTTCAGGGATGCGAGCATATCGCGGAGTTCATCCACGGTCTTCTCGCGCAGATCATTGGCGTTCATCGCCTTTGTTCCTTGTCCAAAGCACCAGAAGGCCCCGAGGGTCACCTTTTTACCTGGTGGGTTATGTCAACCGCCCGGAACGGGCAGCAAAAAAGAATCACCTGACCCGGATCCAAGACGGATTGGGTTCAAGCGATGGGTCCCTATAGAGGAGACGGGTGTGAGGGGCAAGGGAAAGATTGGCGGGCCGCCGGGGCGGTCAGATAATCTCATCCTCATCAAACATCGCAGCCCCGTCCAGCTGGGCGTTCAGGCTTTCGATGCGGTCTTCAGCCTCTTCCGGCGCGGACACCTTGGCGATGTGGAACAATGCGTCGCCCTCGTTGACGATGGGCATGTTGGCGCGGCCGATGATCAGGCCGGGCTGGCTGGCGGTCAGCTCCACCTCCTCCTCCCCGAAGGGGTCGGCGACGATGCCCAGCACGTCGCCCTCCTCCACCATTTCGCCGGTGGTCTTGTAGGCGCGCAAGAGCCCGCCTGCGGGGGCACGCTCCCAGCTGCTGTCGCTGGCCTTGACCGGCACCGCCTCGGCCAGCGGCACGCCGTCGTCGGGGATCATGCCCAGCGCATGCATCACCCGCAGGATGCCGGCAACGCCGACGCGGGCGGACTGCTCGTCGAACCGCAGCCCCTCCCCCGCCTCATAAAGCAGGATATCGACGCCCGCCTTCTGTGCCTCCTTGCGCAAGCTGCCGTCGCGCAGGGAGGAGCGGATCACCACCGGCGCGCCGAAGGCATCGGCATATTCCAGCGTCTCCTTGGCCTTGGGCGACACCCGGATCTGCGGCATGTTGGTGCGGTGGATGGCGGCGGAATGCAGGTCGATGCCCAGGTCACAGCGCGCCACCACCTCTGTCATGAACAGATGCGCCAGGCGGCTGGCGAGCGACCCGCCCTCACTGCCCGGAAAGCAGCGGTTCAGGTCGCGCCGGTCCGGCAGGTAGCGGGAGTGGTTGAGGAAGCCGAAGGTGTTGACGATCGGCACCACGATCAGCGTGCCCTTGAGGCGCGAGAACTGGCGGCTGCGCAGCAGGCGGCGGGCGATTTCCACCCCGATCACCTCGTCGCCGTGTATGGCAGCAGAGACAAACAGCGCAGGCCCCTCCTCCGCCCCGTGGATCACATGGGCGGACATGGTGACCGGCGTGTGGTCCGACAACACGCTGACCGGCATATCCACGGTGCGGCGGGTGCCGGGCGGAATGTGGAAACCACCGATTTCAAAAGGGGAACGCCGCGCCATCCATACCTCCCGCAGTGCCGTTCCAGGAAGCTAGGCGGCTTTTCAGGGTTTTACAATTGCGCCTGTTACCCTCAACCGCAAAGGAACCCAGCTTAGGGCGGCATATTGATGGCCGAGACTGGCAGAAACTCAGCCGTCCTCAGATAGCTTTTTAACGCCGCGCTCCGGCCATTTCTTACTGAAGAAATACAGCGCCACTAGGACGCAGATAATTAGATACCCCACTAGGAATACAAACTGTGAATCGGCTATTTTGAGGCCGAGCTCACGTTCAAGAACAGCTAAAACTGCAACGATGGGCAAGCAAACGGCCATGGCGCACAATTGAACGATCAGACTCCACTTGAACAGCCAGACGAAAATGGTTTTGAGGTTTACCACAACATAGAGCAGCGGCACCACAACCCCGAGACCGCCCAATATTAGTGCTAAGTGATAAACTAGCTCCAAAACGCATCACCCCTTACATGCAAGCCCTTACTGTCGTTCAACTGAACGCAAAATGGCTTACTCCCATTTGTAATTGAAGCTCACGGAAATCCGCTCGTCCTCGGCCATGTTCATCGGCACCTCGTGGCGCAGCCAGCTTTCCCACAAGAGCACGTCGCCCACGTTCGGCTTCATGTAGATGAAGGGCTGCAGCTCGCGCCGGGCCTGTTTGGTGCGGGTGGGCGCCGCCATCATCCGGGCGGAGCGCGGGTCCTCCAGCTTGAGCGCCGAGGCGCCGTCGGGCATCGACACATAGGTGGTGCCGGAGATCACCGAATGCGGGTGCAGGTGGCTGGAGTGGGTGCCGCCTTCGGGCAGGATATTGATCCAGAGATCCTCCAGCTTCAGCTCGCGGCCGTCCAGATCGAACTCCAGATCCTGGACAAAAGCCGCCACATGCTGGTCCAGCGATTTCACCAGATCGGCAAAGATCGGGAACCGCCAGGGCAGATCGGTGAGCGATGCATAGGAAGTATAGCCGGGATAGCCGTTGTCCTCGCACCAGTCCTGGCCGGCATCATCATCGCCGGCGATGACAAGGCAGGAGTTTTCCAGTTCCTGCGCGTCAACCGATGGTCCGTATTCGGACAGTTGCGCGCGGTAGAGGCGGGTCACGAAGAGCGATTCAATCTGGGCCATGCCAGCGTCTTAGCGCAGCCCGAAGTCCTTGGCGAGATGCATCCTCGCGCTGGCTCGATGCCCCTTTGCAGCCGGTGCCAGCCGGAACAGCTGCCAGAAACGGTCTGAGGCGCCCCCCCCGGCAGCCCCTACCCGTCCACCACGGTCATCGGGCAGCCGCGGTGCGCATTGGGCATCCCCACATGATGCGGGTTCTGCACAAGGTACCAAACCGGCGCATAGCCGGGTGCCTGGGTGCGCGAATAGGTGCAGCCGTCCGGGGAGGTCCAGTGCGCAGCCCTGCCGTCACGCGACACGCTTTCCTGCGAGATGAAGCTGTTCACCACCTCCCGCTGCGCAACCGGGTTCCGGTAGTTGGTTGCAGGGCCGTACATATTCGACAGGTCATTCCGGTCGAATTCCATCGCACCACAAGCTGACAGACCCAGACTAAGGGCAGCGGGAGCAATCAAGCGCATTACAAGCATTCCTCTTTCAACATCACATTGGTTGTCTTGGCCGAAAACATAGGCACCACCCGCCCCTTGCGGGAGGACGGCCGAGCCAGCACAACCCTAGGATCACGATGGGAACAAAACCTGCACATTCCGTTAACATCGGGCAATTGCCTTAAATGAGAACAATCCGGCAGGTTTGCCTACCGAGGCTTACCGCAAGTTAACGCCCGATGTGCAAGGATCCTCCGGACCGCACAGCAGAAGGCATTGGCAACATGCACATCATCTACGAAAACAAGTTCCTGCGGGTCGAAGCCCTGAAGCCACAGCCCGCCCCCGCCGGCAGCCGCGTGCTGCTGTCGTTTCCGGGCATTGGCCAAAAGATGGACCTGATTGACGTGCAAACACCGGAGTTTGCCGGCATCGGCCGCGAATTCGGCAATACGGTCTTTTGCTATGACAAGACCCGGTCGTGGGGGAACCGGCTGGATTGGGATGTGCTGACTGCTGCGGTCAGGCAGGCGGCTGAGGGCAGCACGCTGTATTCGATCGGCAACAGCATGGGCGGTTATCTGGCTATCGTAGCAGGCGCATATTTGCCGATCTCCCGGTCAGTCTCCTTTGTGCCGCAGCTGACGGTCGACCCGGAGGCCGAGCCACATGACACGCGCTGGCGGATGTACTCGAACTCAATCAAGAGTTTTCCGATGAAGCCCGCCAGCCACTATTTCGCGCCGGAAACCGAGTACTTCATTTTCTCCGCCGGTAAGGGAGTGGACGGCAAACACGCGCAGCTGTTCCCGAAAGCCAGCAACATTCACCACTGGGTCTTCCCTGATGCCGGCCACAGGCTGGCAGCTAACCTCAAGGAACAGGGCGAGCTGCACCGCTGCATTCAAAGCTGCTTCGAGGGGGAAACCGAGGCCGTATTCTCGCAGGAAACACAAAGGCTGAGCCCCGCTGCAGACGCCGGCCTTACACCGCCTGCCGCGGCTTGCCTGGCCGCTACCGGGCCGCTGAATTCTGCCGCCCCGGCCTGAGCGGCGGCGCTGCGGTGGAATTGCTTTCCACCGCCTAACACAGCGGAGAGGGCGCATAGTCAACAGCCAGTAAAGTTGACAGGCCGGCCCCCCGCGCCCGAATATGGAACCCGGCGGGGGTTCCGGAAATGGTGAGCCAGACACGGCGAGCGGCATTAATTGGCTGGATAAACAGGGCACCGCCCGGTTCTTCCAGCGAAATGCGGCGCGCATACGGGCTGGCCAGAGCCGGATTTCCGATTGGCCTGTTTTCCCACGGATCGTTCATTTTTCTGTTCTGGTATGCAGACCAGCCGGTGATGGCCGTTTTCAACATATTCTCTACCGTGCTCATTGGGTTCGGGTGCTGGGCTGCCCTGACCCTGCGGGACATCAAATGGCCGACCCTGCTGACGTTCCTGTGCGAAATCCCCGCTCATGCAGCATTTTGCACCTACTATATGGGGCTGGCGCCGTTTTTCCTGAGCTACCTATTCATACCCATATTGCTGTTTCCCATGCTGCCTTACGGACAACCGCTCACGCGGCTGCTTTTGAGCGCACTCTGCGCCATGGCCTTTGTTGCAATGGGGGTTTATGGCACCTTGTCCGCCCCGGTGCGGCCGCTCACGCACGGGTGGACCCTGTTCTTTTTTGTCTTCAACACAGCGCCGATCATTCCAATGCTTGGCGTGTTTGCCGCCCTCTACGCAACTGCCGCCACCCGGGCAGAAAGGGAAATGGAGCAGGAGTACGAGCGCGCCGAAAATCTCTTGCTGAACATTCTGCCCGAGCCGATTGCCGCGCGCCTGAAGGACGACCCGCATCTGATTGCCGATGAACACCCAAGCGTATCAGTGCTGTTTGCCGATATCGTGAACTTCACGGAAACCTCCGGCAGGCTGACACCGCCCGAGATTGTGCAAACCCTGAATGCAGCGTTTTCGCGTTTCGATACGCTGGTCGAGAAGCACGGCTGCGAGAAGATCAAGACGATCGGGGATGCCTATATGGTGGTCGCGGGCCTGCCCGAACCGCGCGAAGATCACGCCCAAGCCATGGTGTCACTGGCGCTGGACATGATAGACGCGGCGCAAGAGATAAACGAGTCCGGCCAGTTCCCGTTCAGCATGCGCATCGGCATCAGTTCGGGGCCAGTCGTGGCCGGCGTGATCGGGGAACGGAAGTTCGCCTATGATCTGTGGGGCGACACCGTGAACGTGGCCTCGCGCATGGAGTCGCATGGCCGGCCGGGCATCATCCAAATTACCGAAGCAACCCGGGGCCATCTTGGGGATGAGGTGCAGATCGACCCGCTGGGCGATGTGGAGATCAAGGGCAAGGGCCGGATGCGGACATATACAGTGTCCAGAGGCTTTGCGCCCTGACTGGTAGTGCAGGCGCACAACAAAGGAAAACCCCCGCCGGTGTCCCGGCGGGGGTCAAACGTTCACGAACGGGGTTTCCCCCAGCCGCTTACCAGTCTTCGCGGACCACGACGCGGGTCTTGACCGGCAGCTTCATCGCCGCCAGGCGCAGGGCCTCGCGTGCGATTTCATCGCTGACGCCGTCGATCTCGAACATCACGCGGCCAGGCTTAACCTTGGCTGCCCAGTAGTCCACGGAGCCTTTACCTTTACCCATACGGACTTCGGTCGGCTTCGAGGTCACCGGAGTGTCCGGGAAGATACGGATCCAAACACGGCCCTGACGCTTCATGTGGCGGGTCATGGCACGGCGGGCAGCTTCGATCTGGCGTGCAGTCACACGCTCAGGCTGGGTTGCCTTCAGGCCATAGGTGCCGAAGTTCAGGTCGGAACCGCCTTTTGCCAGGCCGTGGATCCGGCCCTTGTGCATTTTGCGGAATTTAGTGCGCTTTGGCTGAAGCATCTCAAATCCTCCTTAGCGACGGCCGCCACCAGCACCACGGGGTGCAGGGCCGTCCTGGATTTCTTGTGCTTTACGGTCACGCGCCGAAGGATCGTGCTCCATGATCTCGCCTTTGAAGATCCAGACCTTGATCCCGATGATCCCGTAGGGGGTCATCGCTTCGGAGTGTGCGTAATCGATGTCGGCACGCAGGGTGTGCAGCGGCACGCGGCCCTCACGGTACCATTCGGTACGCGCGATTTCCGCACCGCCCAGACGGCCAGCGACGTTCACCCGGATACCCAGGGCGCCCATGCGCATAGCGTTCTGCACGGCCCGTTTCATGGCACGGCGGAAGGACACACGGCGCTCCAGCTGCTGGGCGATGGACTCGCCGACCAGCTGAGCGTCCAGTTCCGGCTTGCGCACTTCAACGATGTTGAGGTGCAGCTCGGAGTCGGTCATCTTGGCAATCTTCTTGCGCAGGACTTCGATGTCCGCGCCTTTCTTGCCGATGATGACGCCCGGACGGGCGGTGTGAATGGTCACGCGGCATTTCTTGTGCGGGCGCTCGATGATGACGCGCGCAATGCCAGCCTGCTTGCATTCTTCCTTGATGAACTCGCGGATTTTCAGGTCCTCGAGCAGCAGATCACCGTAGTCTTTGGTGTCGGCGTACCAGCGGCTGTCCCAGGTGCGGTTGACCTGAAGGCGCATGCCGATCGGATTGACTTTCTGACCCATTAGGCTTGCTCCTCAACTTGACGCACCTTGATGGTGATCTCCGCGAACGGCTTCAGGATTTTGCCGAACCGGCCACGGGCACGCGGACGGCCGCGCTTCATGGTCAGGTTCTTGCCAACCCATGCCTCGGCGACGATCAGTTCATCGACGTCCAGGTTGTGGTTGTTTTCAGCATTCGCGATGGCGGACTGAAGGCATTTCTTCACGTCCTGCGCGATCCGCTTGTTGGAGAAAGTCAGGTCGGTCAGGGCCTTCTCAACTTTCTTGCCGCGGATCATCTGAGCCACCAGGTTCAGTTTCTGCGGGGAGGTACGGAGCATGCGCAGTTTTGCCATTGCTTCGTTGTCTGCCACGCGGCGGGGGTTCTTTTCCTTGCCCATGACTTACTTCCGCTTCGCTTTTTTGTCTGCGGCGTGGCCATAATAGGTGCGGGTCGGCGAGTATTCACCGAACTTCTGACCGATCATGTCTTCCGAGACGTTGACGGGGATATGCTTCTGGCCGTTGTACACACCAAAGGTCAGGCCGACGAACTGCGGCAGGATGGTGGAACGGCGCGACCAGATCTTGATCACTTCATTGCGGCCCGATTCACGCGCTGCTTCGGCCTTTTTCAGGACGTAAGCATCAACGAAGGGGCCTTTCCATACGGAACGTGCCATGGATTAGCGGCCTTTCTTCTTGGCGTGGCGCGAGCGGACGATGAGCTTCTGCGACGCCTTGTTTTTGTTGCGGGTCCGTTTGCCCTTGGTCGGTTTGCCCCAGGGGGTCACCGGGTGGCGGCCACCGGAGGTCCGGCCTTCACCACCGCCGTGGGGGTGGTCGATCGGGTTCATGACGACACCACGCACGGAAGGACGCTTGCCCTTGTGGCGCATACGGCCGGCTTTACCGAAGTTCTGGTTCGAGTTGTCCGGGTTCGACACGGCACCGACGGTGGCCATGCATTCCTGACGGACCAGGCGCAGTTCGCCCGAGGACAGGCGGATCTGAGCGTAACCGCCGTCACGGCCAACGAACTGAGCGTAGGTACCGGCTGCACGGGCGATCTGGCCGCCTTTGCCGGGCTTCATTTCGATGTTGTGAACGATGGTACCGATCGGCATGCCCGAGAACGGCATTGCGTTGCCCGGCTTGATGTCGGCTTTTGCAGACGCGACAACCTTGTCGCCAACAGCCAGACGCTGCGGCGCCAGGATGTAGGCTTGCTCGCCGTCTTCGTATTTGATCAGCGCGATGAATGCGGTCCGGTTCGGGTCGTATTCGATCCGCTCAACGGTGGCCGCTACATCAAATTTGTTCCGTTTGAAGTCAACGATCCGGTAGAGGCGCTTTGCGCCGCCGCCACGGCGGCGTGCAGTGATCCGTCCGGTGTTGTTCCGGCCGCCCGATTTGGTCAGACCCTCAGTGAGAGACTTGACCGGACGCCCTTTCCAAAGCTCCGAACGGTCGATCAGAACCAGCCCACGCTGGCCCGGCGTCGTCGGTTTATACGACTTGAGTGCCATGCTTTCTGTCTTCCGTTTAGCGTGCCAGGCCTTAGGTTCTTGTCTTTGGCCCGGCTATGTTGAAGGCCCCCGTAGGTGCCTGTGTTATAGGGCCCCGAAGGTCCCCGAGTTCGTATGTCCTGACAAACATAACGACCCCGGAAACGAATCCGGGGTCTTCAGGATGGATGGCGTTTAGCAGAGTCGCCGGGAGGTGGCAATGACAGAGTTTCAGCCAGCTGGCAAATGCCCCGGTGGCACCGGTTGCAGCGTTGGCGGGCCTCCAGGAACCCGCCTGAAAGCACCGCGCTGGCAGCAAAGGGGCGCGCTCAGGGCCCACCGCCGCTACCAAAGGTGTCGCTCCAGAATTTGAGCAGCAGCGCCCGCCTGTTGGGATCAAGCGCAACCAGCAGCGAAGGCGCAAGAGGAATGGACCGCCTGGCACTGGGAGCCAGGCCGGAGTCCGCTGCGGCAATCTCGGTGACGAGGCCCGCCTCGGCCAGCAGCTCTTGCGCTTCCGGGCTGAGGAGGAAATCAAGAAGATCCGCAGCGGCTGCTTTTTGCCGCGCCTCTGCCGGGATCATGTAGGCGCGGGACAGCACAAGGGTGTAGTCCTCCGGCAGGATGGTTCCAACTTCGGGCGCGGAGGCATTTGCAACGTAGGAGCCCAGCACGTTGTAAGCGATCAGGAAACGGCCCTCTGCCACGCCGGCGATGATTTCGGCAGAGCAGCAGGTGGCAACGGCATCGACCCTGGCAAAACCTTCCAGCAAAGCGCCGAATGTTGTTGCCTCCAGGCTGTCGCTGTAGGCGAACAGGTAGCCAAGTCCGGAGGCGGCGATGTCATAGGTGGCGATCCTGCCGCGGTAGAGACCGGGTTTGGCCCGCAGCGCATCCAGCAGCGCAAAGCGGCTGCGCGGCACATCAGCGCCGTCCAGCAGCTGCTTGTTATAGACGATCACCGCGGGTTCGGTGGTGACCCCCCACAGTTCATTGCGCCAGCGCCGCGACGGCGGCAGCGCCAGCGCCGCGGGCGAGCGGTGCGGATGGGCACAGGCGGCATTGACCAGCCAGACCATCTGCTGCACCGCCGAGGATAGCACCGCGTCGGCAGGCGGGCTGCCGTCCCGGCAATCGGCGCGGCTTTGGGCAAAGAGCGCGTTGGAGCCCCATTGCTCGTAGGTGATCGCCAGCTGCGGATGCCGCTCGGCAAAGCGCTCCATCACGGGCTGGATAATGCTGTTGTCAGTGGTGGAGCGCAGCAGGAAGGGCACCGGGCCGCTGCCGTACCGATGGGTTGCCTCCTGCGCGGCGGCGGCGGCAGGAAGCAGGGTGGCAAGTATCAGCAGCAGGTGCCGGATCCGCATCATGCCCCCTCCTGCGCGGCGGGCAGGACCAAGGCGGCACGGAAGCCCTCCTCCTCCTGCGTCATCTCCACCCGGCCGCCAAAGGCCGCTGCCACGGAGGCCACAATCGACAGGCCGATGCCAGTGCTGTTCTCCTGGGTTCCGGCACTGCGGTTGAAGCGGCTGCCGAGCTGCGCCATCACCGCAGGCACCGGGCCGGGGCCTGCATCCCGCACCCACAGGATGGCATCGCCGCCGCGCCGTTCTGCGCCGATGGCCACGGGGGGTGTGCCGTGCCTGAGTGCATTGCCAAGAAGGTTGCCGGCCGCCTCGCCAAGAGAAAATGCATCGGCGCGCACCATCACGGGATCCTCGCCGATTTCCAGCCGCAGGTCGGTGCCGGGCGCCAGCAGTGCGTGGTCGTCACGCTCCATGATTTCCAGTGCCACCTCGCGCAGGTCGACGGGCAGGCGCGGGGCGCTGTCAGTGCGGTGGACCACAAGCGCACGGCTGAGAAGCTGATCCAGCAGGGTGCCCAGCGAGCGGGTGCGGGCCAGCAGCCGGTCAAGGGCGCGGCGGCTGGCATCCCCGCCGGGTTCTGCAATGGCGGTTTCCGCCTGCACGCGGATTGCAGCAACCGGAGTGCGCAGCTGATGCGCGGTGTCGGAAATCAGGTTGCGCATCGCCTCAACCTGGCCGTCCAGCCGGCCCATGAAGCGGTTCATGGCGCCCAGCACCACCTGCAGCTCCTGCGGCAGGCGGCCGGTTGCAATCGGGGTCAGGTCGTAGGGATCCCGGCGGGCGAGATCCGCGGTGATCGCGTCGAGCGGGCGCAGGGCAGTCCGGATGACCATCCAGGCCATCACCAGCAGCACCAGCCCTGCCGCCGCCATCGGCCACAAGGCATCCAGCATCAGATCCGCGGTCATCGCCCTGCGCGCCCGCAGGGTCTGGCCGACCACGACCTCAACCGGACCGGAGAAGTCACGTTCCGCAAAACGGCGGGTGACGCGGACAAACCGCGCGGGTTCATCATTCAGCAGGGCCTCGAAGTACCCTGCCCCGCCGCCGCCCTCCGGCGCATGTATTTCTGTCTGGGGATCGACACCGGTGATGAAAACCTGCCCGGGTCCATGCACCGCGTAATAGATGCGGTCCTCGGGTGCCTGGGCAAGCAGCTGGAAGGCAGAGACCGGCAGATCCGCGATGGGGGTGCCTGCCTGGATGCGGACAGATTCCGCGATGTCGTTTGCCGCGCCCAGCAGAATCCGGTCATAGGCCTGCCGCGCGGCCTGCTGGCCATTCAGCCAGGCGGAACCGGAGACCAGCACCCCGCCGAGCAGCAGGATCAGAAGCACCGCCCCCAGCACCCTGGCCGCCAGTGTCAGCGGCGGGCGCGGCTCAGCCATTGAGATGCAGCCGGTAACCGACCCCCCGCTGGGTTGCGATGCTGACATCGCTGCCCGCAATCTTCTTGCGCAGGCGGGCGATGTAGAGCTCAATCGCGTTTTCGCCGACATCGGCATCATCAAAGCCGTAGAGCGAGTCATAAAGCCGGGACTTGGACAAGTACCGGTCCTGGTGGCGGATCAGCATGTCCAAGAGCGCCGCCTCGCGCCGGGTCAGCTCCAGCAGACGCCCGTCGAGCCGGGCGCTGCGGTCGCTCGGGGCAAAAACCAGCGAGCCGAGGGTGATCTGCTCATCCTTGCGCTCCATCTGCCGCCGCACCAGCGCCCGAAGCCGCGCCTCCAGCTCGCGCTGGTCAAAGGGTTTGCCCAGATAGTCATCCGCCCCCTGGTCCAGTGCCGCCACCCGATCGTCGACTGAGGTCAGCGCGGTCAGCATCAGCACTGGCGCCGGATCACCCGCCAGGCGCATCTCGCGCAGCAATGACAGGCCGGAGCCATCCGGCAGGTTGATGTCCAGGATCACCGCGTCATAGGCCTGCACCGCCCGGCAGTCGCGGGCGCTTTCGATGTCCGGCGCCAGATCACAGGCAATTCCCGAACGGGCCAGGTGGGCGGTCACCCCCTCGGCCAGATCCTCTGCATCCTCGACCATCAAGACCCGCATTCAATGGCGCTCCGCTTTGCTGAAACCGGCGACAGGTTGGTGACAGCTTTAATGGGTAAACATGTCTAACCCGCAGAAACAGAGCTGCCAAAGCGAATTGTTGCGGGTGATCTCCGGCGCTTGGGAGTGCGCCGGCCACGACCTGAGGAGGAACGCATGAAATTCACTGTCACCCGCGGCCTGTTTGCCGCTGCCGCCCTGTCGCTGTCCGCTTTTGCGGCCCAGGCACAGGAAAACCCCGAATGTATCGCCCCAGCCAACCCTGGCGGCGGCTGGGACTTCACCTGCCGCCAGGTTGGAAAATCGCTGCAGGATTTGGGGCTGATCGATAAGACCATGCAGGTCGTGAACCTGGCCGGCGGCGGCGGCGGCGTGGCCTTTGCCGAGGTGGTCAACAAGCGCGCGGACGACAACAGCCTGATTGTTGCCGCCTCCAGCGCCACCGCAACCCGCCTGGCACAGGGCGCCTATCCGGGCAACAGCATGGACCAGGTGCGCTGGCTGGCGGCCATCGGGGCGGACTACGGCGTGATCGCAGTGTCCGCTGACAGTGAGGTCGAAACGCTGCCGCAGCTGTTGGACACCATCAAGGCCGATCCGTCCTCGGTCTCCGTCGCGGGCGGCTCCGCGGTTGGCGGCTGGGACCACCTGAAGGTCCTGATCGCCGCCAGCGCCTATGGCATCGAGGACGTGCGCAGCGTCAAGTACATCGCCTTTGACGGCGGCGGAGAGGCTGTGACCCAGCTGCTGGCAGGCTCCGTGCAGGCCTTCACCGGCGACATCTCCGAAGCCAAGGGCTTTGTGGATTCTGGCGATATCAAGGTGATCGCGGTGCTGTCGCCGGAGCGGCTGCCGGGCGAATTCGCGGACTTCCCGACCGCCAAGGAACAGGGGGTGGATGCCATTGGCGCCAACTGGCGCGGTTTCTATGCGCCGGGCGGCATGTCGGACGAGGCCTATGACGCCTGGGTGTCGAAGATCGGCGACCTTTATGCCTCCGACGAGTGGAAAGAGGTAATGGCCGCCAACGGCCTGGCGCCGCTGGACCTGCAAGGGGCTGCGTTCCAGGAATTCGTGGCTGGTTCGGTCGCGCAGATCCAGTCGATTTCCAAGGACATCGGCATCATCAAGTAACCTTTTCGGGGTTAGTCCCGGGGGAGGCCGCGCAATCCTGCGGTTCCCTCTGCGGGCGGCCCCGCCAGACACCTGAACTGGAGACCGCCATGAGCGATCGTATCTTCGGGGTCTTCGGCATGATCCTTGCTGCCGGCTATGTCTTTGCCGCGCTTGCGATCGAGGAAAGCTTTCTCTCCGATGCCGTCGGCCCCAAGGCCTTTCCCCTGATCATTGCTGCCATCCTCGGCCTCTCGGGCGCGGTGATTGCGCTGCGCCCGGACCCGGAGCCGCATTGGCCCGCACTGGGACGGCTGGCGGAACTGGCCGCCGCTGTTGTGGTGCTGATCCTTTACGCCGAAATGCTGCCGGTTGCCGGCTTTGTCATCGCTACCGCCTTCGCCGCCGCCTATCTGGCCTGGCGGCTGGGGTCGGGACCGCTGGAAACAGTGGCCGTGGGCGCCGGCACTTCCATCGGCATCTATGTCACCTTTCACCTGATCCTCGGCCTGTCGCTGGCCAAGGGTCCCTTTGGCTTCTGAGGAGGGCGCAGCATGGAGCTTCTCGCAAATCTTGGCGACGGTTTTGCCATCGCGCTCAGCTGGCAGAACATCGGCCTGGCGCTGCTGGGCTGCTTCCTGGGCACCATCATGGGCGCACTGCCCGGGCTGGGACCGTCGAACGGGGTCGCCATCCTGATCCCGCTGGCCTTTACCATGGGGCTGGGGGCGACGCCCTCGCTGATCTTGCTGACCAGTGTCTATTACGGCGCCATGTACGGCGGGCGCATCAGTTCGATTCTGCTGAACATTCCCGGGGATGAACCCGCCATGATGACCTGCCTGGACGGCCACCCGATGGCCAAGAAGGGTCTGGCGGGCGAGGCTCTGTCGCTATCGGGCATCGCGTCCTTTGTCGGCGCCTTCCTGGCCACCTGGGGTCTGATCCTGCTGGCGCCGCAGCTGGTCAAGATCGCCCTGCTGTTCGGCCCCGCGGAATATTTCGCCCTGTTTGCGCTGGCCTTCATGACGTTGGGCGGCGTGTCGTCGACCAACCAGGCGAAATCCGCCTTTGCCGCGGCGCTGGGCCTTGGACTAGCGACCATTGGTGTTGATACCCAGACCGGCGTGCCGCGCTTCACTTTCGGTGAGGTGCATCTCTATGACGGGCTGGATTTCCTGGTCGCCATCGTCGGCCTGTTTGCCCTGTCCGAGGTCTTCATCTTCCTGGAAACCCGGCACGGCGGCTCCGATGCCGCGGGGCGCAAGCTGACCATCGGCAAGCTTTATCCGCCGGTGTCGATGATCCGCCAGACCACTCCGACCATGCTGCGGACCTCCTTTTTGGGATTTATCGCAGGCGTATTGCCGGGTGCCGGAGCCTCGCTGGGGTCGTTCATCTCCTATTCGATGGAGAAAAAGCTGGTCGACAAGGAAGGCACCTTCGGCACCGGCGACCCGCGCGGCGTGGCGGCGCCCGAAGCCGGCAACAATGCCGCGGCTGGCGGTGCCCTGGTGCCGATGCTGGCACTGGGGGTGCCGGGATCGGGCACAACCGCGGTGCTGCTGGCGGTGCTGCTGGCGCTCAATATCACGCCGGGCCCGCTGCTGTTCAGCCAGAACCCGGACGTGGTCTGGGGCCTGATCGCAGCACTGTTCATCGCCAACTTCATGCTTCTGGCGATGAATATCCCGATGGTCGGCCTGTTCACCCGCGTGCTGATGATCCCCTCGCGCATCCTGATGCCGATCGTGGCGATGGTCAGCTTTGTCGGCATCTACGGCATTTCCGGCAGCACCTTCGACCTCTTGGTGATGATCGGCTTCGGGGTCATGGGCTGGGCACTGCGCAAGCTGGACGTGCCGCTTGTGCCGGTCATTCTGGGGACGCTCTTGGGCAACGCGATGGAGAACAACCTGCGCCGTGCAGTCACAATCGACAACGGCAACTGGTGGACCCTTGCTGACAGCCCGCTGTCCATCGCGCTTTGGACGGTTGCCATAATCGGCTTCGTGCTGCCGGTGATTGTCGGCGCCAGGTTGAAGGCCAGGATGCATCAGCGCCGCGACGAGAAAGGGGCAGTCAGCGACTGACTGCCTCCGCTGCCAGTCCGGGCACAGGTCCGGACTGGCGGGTTTCAGCGGTGTTTATGCCGCTAGGCTGGAATGCCCCGCCTAAACTGGTCCGCGGTTATGTTTAGGAAAACGGAGGACCGAGAATGGGAACGAAACGGCACAAGCCTGAGGAAACAGTTCAGAAACCGCCGCAGGTTGATGCGGTCAAACGCCCCCATGACGATTAGCTTGGCGCCAACTGTATCTGAAACAGAAAGGATTGCCCCTGCGCACCAGCGCGTTTTACGTTCTTCTGCTTTCACAGTGCTTCCAGCGCGGCATGTGCCAATGCAGAAAGCCCCGCGTATTCTGGGCGTAAGGCGTTGATCTTGCTTGGTGTTTTTGGCTGCAGGAGCAGACAACCGCCGTATCCTACCTGCTCTCTCGGCAAGTGTGTAGTCGTAAAAAAACACGCAAATAGCGGCAGCATTGCGTGACCGCACTAAATGAAAAGAGTTTGCCGGGGCTTCGGGCTGAAAGGCCCTGTCGCCTTAACTGGCTCCCTACGATCAATATGAATTACAGCACTGCCGCCACTAGAAGAAGGCGCTCGCTGTGTTTGCGCAAGCAGAAGCCTCTGCAAAGCCGGTGCAGTAGGACAAAGCGATCCTTCAGAGGCCAGTAGTTTCTCAAATTCGTGAAAGCCGGGGTAGTAGATTCAACAAAACGCAGTTTGATATTCCTGATACTTCCCTGCCCTACGTGCGATTGGATCCGCGTCTTGCAAGGTGTCCCTGCTACAGGAGATTTTCATCCACACTCAGTACCCGGCAGTCCAGAAGCCTTCATGCGGTTTGCGGGCTTCGTCTTCCAGAAGCGGGCCAATGACCACTGTTGGGTGGTTCGGGGAGCTTTCGAACACCCGGCGGCACGGCAGGTTGAGAACCTCGGGGTGCGGCGAGGCTTCACTTGTACACATCTCAACCAATGCGAGCTCGGACAGACCATAAACAACAGCTCTCACACCGACCCAGAAAGTTGCACCGGCACACATCGCGCAGGGTTCCGTGCTGGTAACCATGACGAGTTCAGCAAGCTCTTCGCGGGTAAACTTGCGAGAAGCAGCGCTCATCAGGTTCTGTTCGGCGTGGCACGTTGAATCGCTCAGATCGCCAACAGTGTTTTCGATTTCGAGGGCGATATTTCCATCGAAGTCGCACAGCAGCGCGCCGAATGGGTGGTTGCCTTTAGAGCGGGCGGATTGCGCCAGTTCAAACGTGCGGCGCAACAGCGATTCCACGTCGAGGTTGTCGAGGTTCGGCGGTGTTTTCATGACATTCTCTATTGCATTATGAGGTGTTTCAGGGACCGGGTGCCCTGGTTTTGCGGGCCAAAAAAGAGCGGACCGCCGCAGGCAAACAAATTCGCATGCACGCGGCGGCCTAAGCTCAGTTGGGGATCTGGGCGTCGAGACCTTCAACAAAGAAGTCCATGCCAGCCAGCGTCCCGTCGTCAGAGGTTTCACCTTCCGCAAGCCAGACGCTGCCGTCCTGCTTGTTTAGAGGACCGGTGAAAGGATGATAGGCGCCAGTTGCGATCTGCTCTTTCATCGCGAGGGCTTCGGCCTGTACGGCGGCTGGGATCTTGTCGGTCATTTCCCCGATTTCCACCATGCCTGCGCCGATGCCGTCCCAGGTGTTCACCGGTTCCCAGGTGCCATCGATCACGGCTCGCACGCGGCTGATGTAATAAGGTGCCCAATTGTCGATGATCGACGAGACCCGCGGGCCGTCCTTGTATTCGGCCATGTCAGATGCCTGGCCGAAACCGATGACGTTTCCGGCGCTTTCCGCCGCTGCCATCGGGGCGGTTGAATCGGTGTGCTGCAGGATCACATCAGCGCCCTGTTCGATCAGCGCCTTTGCGGCATCGGCCTCTTTGGCCGGATTGAACCAGGTAGAGACCCAGACAACTTTGAACTCTACATCCGGATTTGCCTTCTTGGCGTGGATGTAGGCGGAATTGATGCCGCGGATGACCTCAGGGATCGGGAAAGATGCAATGTATCCAATCACGTTGGACTTGGTCATCTTGCCCGCGATATGGCCCTGGATGGCACGGCCTTCATAGAACCTGGCAGAATAAACCGACACGTTCGGAGCGGTCTTGTAACCGGTTGCGTGTTCGATTTTCAGATCGGGAAACTTGCTGGCAACTTCAATCGCAGGATCCATGTAGCCAAAGGATGTGGCGAAAATCAGATCTGCGCCTTCCAGCGCCATCTGGGTCATCACACGTGCGGAGTCCGGTCCGTCAGGCACACTTTCGACAAAGACGGTCTCGATCTGATCTCCGAACTCTTCGACAACTTTCTTGCGCGCCTGTTCATGTTCGTAGGTCCATCCGCCGTCGCCAACAGGGCCGACATAGACAAAGCCGACTTTGGTCTTGTCCGCAAATGCCGCGCCTGCGGTCAAACCAAGCGCCACAGCAGCGCCCCCCAGCAAAGATCTGAGTTTCATGGGTTTTCTCCTCGTTGAAAGTACTCTCGCCTAGGGGCGCGGAAAGCGGTAGGCCGTTCGCGCCTTTGCCGCTACCAGAAGTCCTTGTGCCCCAAAGCGACTTCCTCCTCGATCTCGGGGAAAGGGCCGCGGACCTCCATCTTCCGGCGTCCAGCAGCAAAGACCGTTTTGCAAGCCAGATCGAGCGTCAGGTTTTCGGGGTTGTCCCCGGTCAATTCGGCCAGGCGTTTCTCTGTCATGCCGTAGACGACTGCGCCGATGCCGGCCCAGTAGCAGGCACCTGCGCACATGCAACAGGGTTCCACAGATGTATAGAGCGTGCATTCGCTCAGAAACTCAGGGGAGAATTTCTGGCTGGCTTCCCGGGCCACGTTGAGCTCTGCGTGGCCGACGCCCTTGTCGCTGGAGTAGGTGTTCCCGCCTCTGAGAAGGACACTGCCATCCGGGCCGATCAGGATTGCTCCGAAGGGGTGGTTTCCTTCGGCGCGGCAGTCATGCGCGATCTTCACGGTGGTGCGCAGGTGATCGATATCATTTTGCATAATGCGTGACCTGTTTTGAAGGTTTCCCGCATAGCCTAGGCTGTCTCGACCGTGATAAAAATCAGAATGAATCGCGCATAGCGCGCGAAAAATTTGAACATTTATCTTGGGCAGGAGGGTAGGATGTCTGAGTTCTCGCGGGAGCTGCATTCCTTTGTCGAAGTGGCGCGTGAATGCTCGATCCGAAAGGCAGCAGACAAGCTGAATATTTCCTCATCTGCACTGAGCCGACAGATGCGCTTGCTGGAGGAAGACCTCGGGACAGCACTGTTTGCCCGCCACGCCAAGGGAATGCAGCTGACCGCGGACGGGCTCAAACTGCTGAGTCAGGCCGAACGCTGGCTGAACGAGAGCACCCATTTGCGCGCCAGTCTCGCGCGCAAGGACAGGGGAAATGAAAAGAAGCTCCGCATCGGCGCAGCAGAGTGTTTTGCACAGACCTTGCTGCCTGCTCTTTATGACCGGCAGACGGCCGCGGAACGCCTGGATGTCCTGCAGGTCAGGACCGGCGATACCAATACGCTGATCCATGCCTTGTCCGAAGGCGAAATCGATCTGGCCCTGGCATTCAATGCGCGGCCCAGCCAGCCTGTCCGGGTGCTGTCAGAGACTTCGTGCCGGATCGGTCTCGTCTATAGTCCAATCCATTTCACTGTCGACCAGCACGAAATATCGATTGCGGAGTGTCTGGATTGGCCCGTCAGTTTGCCCAGCGAAAACCTGTCCGTACATTCCCGGCTGCTGTCGGAAATCCACCGGCAGCGGAAACGGCCCCAGATTGTTTCATCCAGCAACTCGGTCCGCTTCACCAGCGAAATGGTTCGGAATGGGCATGCGGTGGCCTTTATGACACGTTTCGATGTCCGTCCGGAATTGCTGGCCGGCGGCATCCGGTTTGTGCCTTTGAAAGACCAGCGGATGGAGGAAAGCGTTTGCGTCTGTGTCAACGCCAACGCTGAGCTGACGACTGACCTGCAGGACCATGCAAAAACGGCTGCCGCACTGATCAACGCCATAGCGCAAATCTGAAGCACAGCTTGGCCCGAATGATCACACCTCCCCCTTTTTCCTCCGCCTAACCCTTTGTATTTGCATGGAAGCACACAGGGAAATGAGGCACAGCAAGACCGCTCAAAATCCTGCCGGGATGCCTCATTTCAGCACCCACCGCACAACTATGGGGGGGAGAACCGCGGCGCTATCGACCACACTGAGCGGGCCTGGCTTTGCTTTGTCATTGTTAGCAACCAGCAGTCGGCCGAACCAAAGCCCATAGGCGCTTTTAGCCATATCACCTTGTCTCGAAGCGTTTGCAAACCGCCAGTTGCACGAAGCAGAAAGCGGCGGTTTTCCAGAGGAACTCCGAGGGACGGCAGATGAGGAAAGTTGCGCAGCCAACCTTACTGTCTCTAAAGCCGGCTCAGGACATGATCCATCACTTCAAAAAGGTGGTCAGCATTTGCCTTGGAAAACGGCATTGGTGGGCGGATTTTGAACAAGTTTTCCTTCCGCCCTAGCAGCCCCATGACCACACCGTTTTCGCGCATCAGGTTCACCGCCCTCTTAGCCAGCTTCTTGTCTGCAGTGATCTGCTCACCTGGATGAACAATCTCTGCACCGAAGAACAAGCCTGCCCCTCTGACGTCACCAAAAAAGCCAAACTTTTCCGCCATCTTTTCCAGACGCTCTTTGGCGTAGGCCCCAACCTCCGCCGCGTTCTCAATCAGGCTTTCATTTTCAATCACATCCAGAACAGCCAAGCCGGCAGCGCAGGAGACCGGATTGCTGCCGAATGTGTTGAAATAGACGTTCTTGGTCCGGAAGGCATGCATGATGTCATGAGTGGTTACCACGCCGCCAATGGGATGGCCGTTGCCCATGGGTTTGCCCATTGTCACGATGTCCGGGGTGAATCCGGAGTACTGATGGCCCCACATCGCCGCACCGGTCCGCCCGAACCCCGGCTGGACTTCATCTGCGATGACAACACCGCCAGCCTTACGCACACGTTTGGCTACGCGATCCAGGAACCCCGGAGGCAAATCCGGGAACCCTTCATTGGCAAAAATCGGACACAACATGATTGCGGACACCCCGTGCCCCGCTTCTTCCAAGGATGAAATTGCCGCATCAAGGTGCGCCAAAACCCGGGCTGCCATATCGGTTTCATCCTTCTCACCCGGCTCAAGGTGATAACTGTCTGGCGCCGGGATGGTCCGCAGATGCGTGCTGAACCCGTCCTCGCGCGGGATCAGCGTGGCCAGTTCCATGACCGCACTGGTGTTTCCGTGATAGGTGAAGTCGGTGACGATCACCCCGTGCTTGCCGGTTATGGCCCGCGCCATGCGCAGCGCCACGTCATTGGCTTCACTGCCGGTGCAGGTCAGCAGGACCGTTGACAGGCTGCGGTGGAAAGTGGCTGTCAGGCGTTCGGCATAGTCCAGGACATTGTCATGCAGATACCGGCTGTGAGTGTTCAACAGGCCGGCCTGCCGCGAGATCGCCTCGACCACATGCGGGTGGCAGTGCCCCACATGGGGCACGTTGTTGTAGGCATCCAGATAGCGCCGGCCGTCCGCGTCGAACAGCCAGACACCTTCACCGCGCACAAAATGCACCGGATCATCGTAGAAGGTCGGATTGTTCGGCCCCAGGAGCCGTTCCCTTCTGGCCATCATCAACCGCGCCCTCGCCGACATTTTTGGCTTTTCATAAGCATTTTTCATGCAAACCCCCTCTCCAGAGAAGTCTCGGCTCTCACGAGAACACGACCTGGATATCGGTGTATTCTTCAAGGCCTTCCTTGGCGAATTCGACACCGATCCCCGAGGCTTTCACGCCGCCAAACGGGGCATTGGGCTGAATGGCGCCATGCTTGTTGATCCAGACAGACCCGCACTCCAACTGGCAGGCGACCTCCTTGGCCTTGCTGCTGTCGCGGCTCCAAACGGACCCGCCCAGGCCGTTCGGGTTGTCATTTGCCCGCTTGATGACCTCATCCACGTCGCTGTAGCGGATGATCGGCAGCACCGGACCAAACTGTTCCTCGTCAACAAGCCGAGTGCCGTTGTCCAGATCCGCAATAAGAGTCAGCGGGTAGAAATGCCCCGGCCCCTTGTGCTGTGCCTTTCCGCCCAGCAGCACTTTGCCGCCAACCTTCTTGGCATCCTCAACCAGTTCGGACACTTTGTCGTACTGCGCCTTGTTCTGAACCGGACCAATGATGCTCTCTTCGAGCATCCCGTCACCGACTTCGATGTTCCTGGCGAACTCCGCCAGTTCATTGCAGACATCCTCATAAACGCTGTCATGCACATAAAGGCGCTTCAGGGCTGCGCAGGTCTGGCCGCCATTGATGAACGCCCCCCAGAAAAGCCCCTCGGCGATCTGTTTGGGATCCACGTCCGGCAGCACGATACCAGCATCGTTACCGCCAAGCTCCAGTGTCAGGCGTTTCATGGTCTCCGCCGCGCTTCGCATGATCTTTTGGCCGGTGGCGCAGGAGCCGGTGAACACAATCTTGCGGATCTTGGGGTGCGACGACATTTCGGCGCCAAGGAAATCCTCGCCGGTGATGCAATTCACGACACCTTGCGGCAGAACTTCATTCATCAGTTCCACCAGCCGGATCGTGGCCAAGGGCGTGAAGGGCGACGGCTTGATGACAACCGTGTTGCCTGCGCGGATTGCCGGGATGATGTGCCAGATTGCAATCATGACCGGGAAGTTCCACGGGGTGATCGAACCAACAACACCCAGCGGCTTGCGGTACATCTCCACCTTGCCTTCATTGGTATCCTGCAGCACTTCGACAGGGGTATCCAGCGTGGCGGTATAGCCAGTCCAGGCCACGGCCCCGCCAACCTCCCAGCGGGACCCGAGGCCATTGAGCGGCTTACCCTGCTCGCGGGTGATCAGCTGTGCCAGTTCCTCGGCGTTTTCCTGAATTTTCTGGGCGATCTTCTCACAGGCCGCAGCGCGGTCCTTGCTCGACCTTTTGCGCCATTTCTCAAAGGCTTTTTCAGCCGCATCGACCGCTTGGTCCAGCTGCTCCTTGGTGGCGCAGGGCGCGCTTCCGACCACACCGCCGTTTGCCGGGTTGCGGACTTCGAAATGCTTGGGTGTGGGGACGGATTTCCCGCCGATGATCAGGGAGTAAGTTTTCATTATGCGCCTCCGGCATTGTCTGTTCAGGCTCATGCGGCCAGACAGGCAATGCCGGACGGGCCACGGTGTTAAGCGGTTCGGTCGGGGCTGCGCGCCAGACCGGCGGCAAGGGCTTCCAGCCCGGCGAGCAGCGATTTCTTTTTGCGCGGCGCGTCGCTCACGATCTTTGCGGCCTCACGCATGGCGCCAACCAGCAGCTCCGCAAAAACGGTGGCGTCCGCAGCACTGTCATTGTTGCGCAGCGCCTGGACATCCTCAGCGACCATGACGGTGAACTCACTCGAGGCCTGGCCCAGAACCGGTGCAAGAACCGGCCGCAGCGTTGGGCTGAGCAAACTGTAGAACCGCCCAGTTTCCGGCTGCGCACACAACTCCAAAAGGGCTGCTGCCAAGGCCAGGATGCGTTTCACTGGATCTGTTTCAGCATCGCGCGCGTTACATCCGGCATTCAGGATCTTTTTGCTCAGGTCGGCGTAAATCTCGCGGTAGATGTCGTTGAGCCCATCGGGAAAATAGACGTAAATAGTCCCTTTCGATGTGCCCGCCGTCTTCGCGATCTTGTCAACCGAACTGCCTGCGAAGCCTTCCGCCTGGAACACCTCCAGCGCCGCAGCGTGGATTTCCCTGCGTGTCCGCAGCTTGTTGCGCTCGCGCAGAGAAAGTTGTTTTTCTCCTTCGGCCATGCGTCGGGCCTCCTTCCGAATTTGTCGGATTTGAGTTTAACCGCGCGTTTCAAAAACTAACAGGCATTCAATCACTGAACACCGGGTTTGAGATCTGCCAGACGGCAGAGCCTAGCCGCTGGCAGCCCCTGACTGATCAAACTTCTGCGAGGAAGGCACCAAAGCCCGCGCCGCTGGTCCGCTTCTGGATGTTACTCCAGTTCTGCGTCATGAAACCCGCATAGTCGTAGTCGTCATTCATGTCGGCCACCGCGAGGGCTGTGGCAAACAGCGCGAACTGGCAATAATCCGATGCGATGGCAAACATCTCGACACGTGCCCGCATTCGCCTGTCGAAGGTGCCAAAGTAGCTTTCAGTGAGGCGGCTGACCTGATCGGAATCGAGATCCTCGAAAGTGGTCATGAGACCCAGATCATAGCAGCGGTCGCTGTTGCCCGAGAGGTCATAGTCGATCAGCCGGATTGTCCCGTCCGGCTGCTCCAGCAGGTTGGCACTGTACAGATCATTATGGCTGGGGACGAAATCGCGCGGCCGCAAGTCCAGCGCCTGCTCGATCCTCTGCAAAACAGGCAGGATTTCGTTGTAGTCGTCCGGCAAGGCGACATCGGCACGCTGAGCCGATGCCAGGATCACACGCGCCTCGGCAAACGGGTTGAAATCGCGGCGGAAGTTGAGGCCGCTGTCATGCAACTGACGCGCCTTTGCTGCGACGCGGGGCAGAACGTCAGGATCCTTGAGATTCACGGGCTTGCCGGGCAGAAACTCAATCATCAGGGCCAGCGGATCGTCGACAATGGCGACAACCGGCGCGCCGATGCCCGCCCGCCCGGCATCAACGGTATTCAGCATCGGCACCGCACTGGGCGGCACAATTCCAAGCGTTTCCCAGTCCCGGTTCCACAGCTTGACGACGGACTGTGCAGTCCCGTCCCCATTGTCTACCAGGAAATTCTTGTGAGCCCCGCCGCCTGAAAGCCACTTCCATGTGGCCTTGCCATCGTCCCATCCGGGAACCTGAGCCACGATGCGGGCAATGCGCTCATCGAATTCGGCGGTGTCCTGAACAACTGCTGATTCGGTCAAACTCTCTCTCCCATTTGGCTGTTTTCCGCACCTCCCCGCGCAGAAATCAGACGGCCCCAGAACCCTGCCTCAGGACTTTAGTGCGATTCCGGCGTTTTAGCCTGAATTTGCACTGTTGGACGCCGAGCCAGGCAAGAAGCGTTTACAGATTGGGAATTTTATGTCAGAAAATATCCTATTCGTCAATAATCGAACTTTTAGTTCAGTTTTTGAACGAGCCGGCTCGGCCGGGAGGCGAAACGCAAACCTCAGCGTCCTTAAGGGAGGAGACCAATGAAACTTGCGAAGATGACTGCAGTGACCGTGGCGGCAGCCATGGCGACATTCACAGCTGTGCCCGGCTGGGCGGAGTATCCGGAGAAACCCGTGCAATTCGTGGTGCCCTGGCCGCCAGGCGACATGGAAGACGTGTTGACTCGCATGATTGCCGAAGACTTCCAGGCTGAATACGGAGTGCCGGCCGCTGTGGTGAACAAACCCGGCGGCGGCGGCGGCCCGTTTCCCGGCGCGGTGGAAGTCGCCTCTGCACCGGCTGACGGATATACAATCGGCTCCTTTGTGATCGGCGTTCCGGTGGTTGGCCCTTCTCTGGGGATCCCCGAGCTGTCCCCGGACCCGTTTGACCCCCTCGGCATTTTCCTGACCTACCCGTTTGTCATCGTGACGTCGAAGGACAAGCCCTACAGCACAATGCAGGAACTGGCCGCGCATGCGCAGGACAATCCTGTCACTCTGGCCCATTTCGGCGCGCCCTTGACCCCGACCAAGGTGACCCTGTCGCTGGCGCAGGAGCTGGGGTTTGAATATGCCTCTGACGCCGCTTTTGACCTGGTCGACTGCAACACCTTCGCCTCTGGCGACGCGGATGTCGGAAACACCACGATCCAGCTGATGCTGCCCTGTCTCGACGATATTCAGGTCCTGGCAGCCATCACGCCTGAGCGCCTGCCCCACGCGCCGGATGCGCCGACCGTTGCGGAAATCGTTCCTGCACTGGACCTGACCCTGTGGAACGGCCTGTTCGTGCATAAGGACACCCCGGCGGATGTGCGCGAGAAGATCGCTTCCGTGGCAGAGAAGACCATCGCCAGCGAACGCGCCCGCAAGTTTGGCGAAGAGACCGGCGCCCAGCTCTATTGGCTGGATGCCGACGGATCGAAAGACCTGATCGGCAAGAACATCGACGCAATCGCCAAAATCAACGCAAGCCTGGGTCTCTGATCCCATAGGCGGGGCCTCTCCCAGGGCCCTGCCGCTGCAAGCAGGGAGGCAGCCATGCCGCAAGAACCGGAACATCACGATGCCATCGGCATTATCGAACCGCCGCATGTGCGTGCTGAACTGGCCTTCTCGGCGGCCGCCTTCCTGTTTGCAGTTTTTCTTTGGTTCAACACCGGCGCTGAACTGAAAACGGTAAAGGGTGCAAGCGCGCTCAACCAGCCCGGCTTCTGGTCGCTTCTGTCGATTTACGGAATGCTGGGGTTTGGCGTGATGAACCTGGGCATCTGCATCCGGCGCAACCTGTCCACACGCCAGGGAGCGCCAATGGGGCCGGAACTGTTGTTTTGGCTGCGCTCGGCGGAGTTTACCGGCTGGTTTCTAGCCTATGTGCTGATCGTGCCCTGCCTTGGCTACCTGCCGTCCACCTTGCTGTTCAGCACTGCGCTCACCCTTCGGCTTGGCTACCGCAGCGCCAGGTTCCTATGGGTGTCCGTGGGCCTGTCAATGGCTGTGGTGCTGTTCTTCCGCAGCTTTCTGCAGGTGAAGATCCCTGCCGGCGCCGCCTATGAGCTGCTGCCCGCCGGTCTCCGCAACCTGTTCCTGATCTATCTGTAAGAGGCTGTCATGGATCTGCTTTTCTCCGCGCTCGAGATGCTGGCCCGCTGGGACATCCTGATTGCCCTGGTTGCCGGATCACTGGGCGGCATCATTATTGGCGCCATCCCCGGCGTGGGACCGGCGGTTGCCATCGCCATCCTGCTTCCCGCGACCTACGCCATGGAGCCGCTTACCGGCCTGACCCTGCTTTTGGGCATCTACGGCTCCTCGATGTTCGGCGGCGCGCTGCCTGCGATTCTGCTGAACACCCCCGGCACCGCGGTCAACGCCCTGACAACCTATGATGGCTACCCGATGACCCGACGGGGTGAGGCCACCCGTGCCATTTCGCTTGCCTATGGCGCGTCCTTCTGCGGCGGGGTCATTTCGGTGCTGGCCCTGATTGCCCTGTCGCCGCTCCTGGCCAGTATCGCTCCGAACTTCGGCGCCAAGGAGATCTTTCTTGCCGCCCTCCTGGGCATGGTTCTGGTCGTCATTGTCCACCGCGGCCAGAACATGGCCGCCGGGGCGCTGTTGTGCTTTGGCATCTTCATTAACACCATCGGTCTGGAACCGATCCGCTATTCGAAACGCTTCACCTTCGATCAGACCTGGCTGGCCTCAGGCATAGACGTCATCGTCGTGGTGCTGGGGCTTTTCGCCCTTAGCCAGGCCTTTGTCCTGCTGCTTGGCAAGGATCAGGATGCGGCAGAGCCGAAAATCGGCCGCGGAGTGTTTCAGCACCTGTTCGAAGTGCTGCGGTTTCCCAAGACCGTGCTGTCCTCCTCCGGCTTTGGGGTGATTTTCGGCATCATTCCCGGTGTTGGAGAGTTCCTGGCCCAGTTCTTCTCGTACTCTCTGGCGCAGAAAACCTCGAAGACGCCTGAAGAATTCGGCAATGGCTCTCCCGAAGGGATCATTGCCTCGGAAGCCGCGAACAATGCGGTGCCCGCCGCCGCAATGATCCCGCTGCTGGCCCTCGGCATCCCGGGCGAAGCCCTGACCGCGATGATGCTGACCGTGTTCTACGTCCACAACGTGATCCCTGGCCCAGGCCTGTTCGAGCAGCGGCCGGAGTTCATTCTCGGCCTCTACCTGTGCCTGCTGGCGCTGAACGTGCTGGCGCTGGTTTTCCTGATTCTGTTCTCGCGCCAGCTGACCCGGGTCATCATCATTCCCAACCGATACCTCGGCATGATCATCCTCACGCTTTCTTTCGTCGGCGTCTACGCGCTGCGAAACTCGGTGACGGACTGCGCCATCGCTGCCGGTTTTGGTGTGCTGGGCATGGTGCTGAAACGGCTGAACCTGCCGATCGTGCCGATCATCCTCGGCATGGTTCTGGGCGGCATAATGGAAGTGAAGCTGCGCATCGCACTCGCCAATGTGCAAACGCCGCTGGACATGATCAATCGCCCCATCGCCGCCACCATTTTCGGCCTGATCGTTCTGGCGGTCACCCTGCATCTGATTTCGGTCTTCCGGCTCCGCAAGGCGCTGTCAAACCCCGTCTAACCCCTTCAATCCCGGCGCGCGTCCCCTCCGCATGCCGCCGGCCAACCACCTGCAAAGGAATGAACAATGGCAAATCAAGTCCCGGACCGTGCTCAAGTCGTCATCATCGGCGGCGGCGTGCATGGCTGTTCTGTCGCTTATCACCTGGCCAAACAGGGCTGGACCGATGTGGTGCTGCTGGAACGCAAGCAGCTCACCTGCGGCACCACCTGGCACGCCGCCGGACTGGTCGGGCGGCTGCGCGGCGACACGCTGTCGACCGAGTTCGCCTCCTACGGCACCGAAATCATCGAGGAACTTGAAGCCGAGACCGGCCAGACCACCGGCTTCCGCCAAACGGGTTCCGTCACGGTGGCCCGCTTCCCCGACCGGATGCGCCAGCTGCGCCGCCAGATCGATTTTGCGCGGCTGTTCGATATCGAAGCCCGTGAAATCGGTCACGACGAGATCAAGGAACGTTATCCGCTGGTCAATCTGGACGGCGTCGCAGGCGGCGTCTGGATCCCCAGCAACGGCTCCATCAACCCAGTGGACCTGACCACAGCCTTGATCAAGGGCGCCCGCGGACGCGGCGTCCAGGTGTTCGAAGACACCAAGGTCGAGGAGGTCGTGGTGGAGAACGGCCGTGTGACAGGGGTCCGCACCGACAAGGGCCACATTCAGGCCGACGTCGTGGTGAACACCGCCGGCATGTGGGCGCGCGAACTGGGCCGTCAGAACGGGGTCGAAATCCCGCTGCACGCTTGCGCGCATTACTACCTGGTTACCGAAGCGATCCCGGACCTGCCCAAGGACCTGCCGGTGCTGCGGTCCTATGACGATGCCACCTATTTCAAGGAAGACGCGGGCAAGCTCCTGGTCGGCTTTGGCCACCGCATCGTGGTTCCCTACGGCGAAGACGGCATCCCCGAGGACTTCAGTTTCGACTCGCTGCCTTTTGTCGAAGAACACGTCATGGACGTGATGGAAGAGGCGCTGGAACGGGTTCCGGTGCTGCAGGAAACCGGCATCCGGACCTTTTTCAACGGCCCTGAAAGCTTCACCCACGACGGCCGCGCCACCATCGGCGAAGCGCCGGACATCAAGGGGTACTTCATCCTCGCTGGCGTTAACTCCACCGGCATCCAATGCGGTGCAGGCGCAGGCCGCGCTCTGGCGGAATGGATCGTCAACGGCAAGCCGATGCGCGATCTCAGCGGTGTCGACCCGGCCCGCCTGGAGAGCTTCCAGGCAGGCGATGCCTATCTGCAGCAACGCGCGCCTGAAACGCTCGCCCTGTCCTATGCCCTGCACTATCCGCATCACCAGCGGCACACCGCGCGCGGCATTCGCAAGACGCCGTTCCATCACCTGCTCAAGGACCGCGGCGCCTATTTCGGTGAATCCATGGGCTGGGAGCGCCCGGCCTGGTACGCACCTGCCGGGGCCGAGGCGAAGGCCGAATACTCCTTTGGCCGTGCCAACTGGTTCGAATACGCCCAGACCGAACAGCAGGCGGCGCGTGAGGCCGTGGCCATCATCGACTACTCCCCGATGGGAAAGACCGAAGTCGAAGGTAAAGACGCCGAAAGCTTCTTGCAGCGCATGTGTACCAACAACATGGCAATTGCCCCAGGACGCCTAGCCTACACCTTGATGCTGAACGAAGACGGAGGAATCGAGACCGACATGACGGTCGCCCGCCATGCCGAAGACCGCTTCATCGTCACCAGCTCAACCGGACGCCGCCGCCGCGACCTGAACCGGCTACGCGATCATGTCAATCCCGGCGAGGACGTGCGTATCCGCGACGTGACTACCGCCTATGCCGCCTTGTCGGTGATGGGGCCGAAAAGCCGCGCACTGCTGTCTTCGCTGACAGATGCCGATCTGTCGAATGAGGCCTTCCCCTTCAACTCCGGCAAGACCATCCGCATTGGTTATGCAGAGGTTTGGGTCCAGCGCCTTTCCTACAGCGGCGAGCTTGGCTTCGAACTCTACATGACGCCGGATCTGGCCGAGCACGTGTTCGATACCATCATGGCGAAGCAGGACGAATACGGCATCCGCCTGCTGGGCACGGATGCGCTCAACGCCCTGCGTATCGACAAGGGATACCTGCATTGGGGCACTGACATGGCCTATATGGAAGCCCCGCATCAGCTGGGTGTCGAATTCCTGTGCAAAACCAAAAAGGACATCCCGTTCATCGGGCGCGATGCCTACTTGGACCGCAAGGAAAAGGCACAGGGACCCTTCCTGTGCGCGATCAAACTGAACAATGCCGAACCGCTCTTATTCGGGCGCGAGCCTGTTCTTCGCAATGGCGAGGTGCTCGGCTCCATCAACAGTGCGGCCTACAGCTACATTCAAGGCACCGCCACCGGCCTGTGCCTTCTTGACCTGCCGGAAGGCGCGTCAGGTAAGGCTGACCTTGAAGACGGCCACTATCAGGTTCTGATCGAAGGCGAGGCCGTGGATGCCACTGTGCGCTTGCGCGGATTCTACGACCCCCAAAGCAAGAAGCTTCTGTCGTAGTAAGAGCGCATGCGCCGGTTTTTGTCCCCCCTTGGCCGGCGCATGCCACCCACCTTGTTCAAAACAAGAATTCTGCCATGATCCCTGAACACCCAGTTTCTGCAGATGCAACAACCTTGGCTCTGCTTCTGGTTCCTGGGTTCGACCTGTTATCCCTCGGTGCAGTGACCGAACCGCTTAGAGAAGCCAACCTTCTGGCTGGAAACGAGCTGTACCGTTGGACACTGCACAGCCCGGACGGAAAGCCAGTCACAGACACAAACAGGGCAGCACTCGGCGTGGCATCCGGGTTTGATGATTTTCGCAGTGCAGACATCATGCTGGTGTTCGGCCCTGCTGCGGACCACCCGGTTTCCAAACAGCTGGGAGGCGATCTGCGCGCCGCTTGGCGGCGCGGCGCACGTATTGGCGCGGTTGGCACCGCGGTGCAGCTTCTTGCCAATGCCGGTATTCTCGCAGAGAGGGAGTTCACCCTGCACTGGCAATCCCGCGCGTCATTCTTGGAAAGCCATTGGCATCTCTGCCCTTCCGATCACAGGTTCTGCATCGACCAGCGGATTTTAACATGCGGCGGCGGCATCTCGGCGAGCGACCTGATCCTGCAAGTGATTGAACGCGATCATGGGTTCAATTTTGCCCAGGAGATTGCCGACCTTTGCCTGCACAACGGCCCGCGCAACAGCGGCGTAGCGCAGAAGATGCCTCTGAACCAGCGGTTTGCAACCCGGAACAAAACGCTACTTTCGGTTCTCAACGACATACGCGCCAACCTCAGCAGCGACATTTCCATCGAAACCCTGTGCCTGCGCCACAGCATTTCAAGACGCCAGCTTGAGAGGCTCTTCTCCAGTGAACTCGGGATGACGCCTGCCCGGTTCGTTAAGGATGCCCGCCTCTGCCGTGGCCGACTTCTGCTGATGCAAACCGACTTGACCGTAGGCGAGGTCGCAGCCTGTGTCGGATTTTATTCGGCTTCCAACTTCCGCAATTCCTTCCGGCAAAAATACGGAATTTCTCCATACCAATTTGCACAGCGAGTCGAAAACGATCCCGCCGACTGACCATTCATGCCTTAGCGTTTGCTCGCGCTGGCTCCGGTTTGCGGATCAAACGAGTCTCAAGCAGCTGTCCTTCGCGCTGCAAGATCGGGTGAGCCACTGTAACGATCCACGAATGGAACTCCTTAAAGGAATAAGCGGTCTCCAAATGAAGGTCGCTTGTGCGAAAGCTGTTTAGCTCCCCCTCTGCCAATCTCTTGAGATGCTTTTTGCGGCTGTTCCTTTCTATGCGGGCTATTTCGGCCTTCTCTTCAAGCAGAAGGCGCGCCCCCTCCAAGTCAGATCCAATAAGAACATTAGTAGCTTTGTCTAAGTTAGACATTGCTTTTGCATGAAGCGTAAGCAGCTCGGAAAAACCAGCCGGACTGAACTCCAAGCTGCTGCGGTGTTTTTCCTGTGTCAAAGGAACCAGCCGTTTAACCACGATATCCCCCGCGGCCTCCAGTGCGATTGCGTAGTCTACCAGAGCTCGCAATTCCGCGCGAAGTTCCCGACCAATCACAGTTTGATCAATCTCGGCGGAATAGTTGCGCACCTCATTCAAGGCAGAATTAAGCGCGTCCTCGCACCCCCGCTGCCGTTCCAGCGTGTCTTCATCAGCCCGCCTGTACAAATCCATAACCGGGGCAGTCATCTCCTCCACCAACCCTGCCATGCGCAATACTTCCCTCCTCAGCCCGGCCAATGCTAGCGAAGGGCTGGCCAAGTCTGCGCGGTTTAAAACCGACCGGTAGCGCGATGAAAGTTCCTCACCCCGCACTTCGTTTTTGGGAAAGATGGCCGCAACTGGTGCTTCCAGTTGAACAGCAAAAGGCACAGTCAATAGCAGTGCTGCATTGAAGGCGATGTGAACAGTAATCAGGGTTTGGGCCGGATCTCCACTCGCCAGGAACACATCAGCACCAGCACTGCTGTTTAAAAGAGAAACAGCCAAGATAGCGCCGCTTCCGCGCAGCAGCATGTTTGCCACTGGCACGCGCCGCGCTACTGGCTCCATACCGCGTGACAACCAGACAGGTATCAAAGCAGAGCCCGCATTGGCGCCTAGCACTAGGGAAAGGCCAGTCGCTAGCGAGATTGCGCCGATATCGACGACCGCAACGATCATGAGGATGGCGGCCACAGATGAGTGCATGACAAATGCCAAAATCACCCCAACTAGGAATGCCGTCACAAAGTCTTGTGCCAGGTATCCTGCGACAGCTGGCAGAAACGCACTTTCGCGGAACGGTTCCATTGTTTGCCGGAGGTAACTCAGCGAGACCAGAATGAAGGCAATACCGAGTAGAATCCGGCCGGCTTGTTTCAAACTGCGCTGGTCGGTCTTTAGGAACAGGAAACCACCCGTGGTGAGAAGCACAGGTATGAGCCAGTCCAACCGAAGCGACAAGACCTGGATCAGCATGGCTGAGCCCAGATCTCCACCCAGGACAATTGCAATGCCAGGCACAAAGGAAAGTGCCCCAGCCCCTGAGAAGCCCGCTACCAGGAGGGTAACTGCGGCCGAGCTTTGCAGGACGCAGGCCAGCAATATCCCAAGCGGTGCCAGCATCAGCGGATTTCGCGGCGCAGTCAGCAATCTCTGGAATGCCGAACCAAAGGCCCGTTCAATGCCGGTTCGTACCATACGGACTGCGAACAAAAGCATCATGACCGACCCGGCCAATTGAAAGATAAAACTCAGGATCTGCACAGAGTAACCTTTCCCTGAATTTTTAACGATGGCGAGCATAGACAGTTTGGCCCGTCGCCGGTGGTGAAACTCAGCGCGTCCGCCAGGCTTGCGACCGCTTCAGGACAACGCGGGACACCCAAAGATGGAACAGCCGCGCCGCCAGGTTGGTGTAGAAAATCATCATGCCCATGGCAGCTGCTGGGGCGATATCGCCCGCATCATCCATGTTCAGGATCGCGATCGAAGCAAGGGGCGTATTGTGTGAATACAGGAACACCACCACCGACACCGTGGTCATCGCATTGACGAACAGGTAGATACCGATTTCCAGCAAGGCCGGCGCGCACATCGGCACCGTCACCGTCGAAAACAGCCGGAACACCGGTTGCTTCAGTGACGCGGCCACCGGTTCAAACTCTGCATCAACCTGTTTCAGGGCCGTGGCCGATGTCAGGTAGGCAACCGTGAAAAAGTGAGTCACCGTACTGACCACAAGAATGGCCATGGTTCCATACAGCCAGTTGAAAGGGTTGGCAGCATCGTTGAAGAAGAAGATGTAGGCCAGTCCCAGCACCATGCCTGGAATTGCCATCGGCAGCATAGCGATCCCCTGCAGCAGCCCCCGCCCCGCCGAAAAAGCATTGCCCTTCTCCACGAAGTAGGCGGCCAGGAACACCACGGCGGTTCCGAAGACGGCCGACAGAAGCGCTAGCTTGATCGAGTTGAAATAGGACGCCCAGCCGCCGTCCAACAGGTCGAAGCGGTAGTTGCTCAGGCTGAGGCTCAGGTCATAGGGGTAGAATTTGACCAGCGCCGCGTACTGGCAGACGCCGATGATCCCCAGCAGAAAGACGCACATGGCTGCACAGAAGGCAAAGCACAGCTTGTCCGTCAGAGGCCGCGGTGCGGGCTCATATGGCACGGAGCGCGCAGACAGCAAAGACTGCTGTTTGCCCTGCACCAGCCGGTCCACGGCAAACGCCATAAGCGCCGGGATGATCAGCAGGAAGGATACAACCGCACCCATCTCAAAGTTCTGCTGCCCGATCACCTGCTGATAGATGTCGACTGCCAGCATGGAGTACTGCCCGCCGATCACCTTGGGCAGGCCGAAGTCTGTCATCACCAGGCTGAAAACCACAAAGCTTGCGGAAATCAGGCCGAACCGCGCGCCGGGAAGCGTCACCGTCATGAAGGTCTTGAACGGACTCGTGCGCAGCGAGGCGGCGGCCTCATACAGCCGTGCGTCCGACAGGGTCAGCGCCGTTGCGATAATGATGAACGCATGGGGAAAGGAAAAGAAGATCGACCCCAGCAAGATCCCGATGGGTCCGTAGATGGTTTCCCCCATCAGCATCCATTTCAGCATGCCCTGGTTGCCGAACAGATAGACCAGCGCAATACCGGGCAGCAGCGACGGCACCAGGATCGGCGCCATGGCTGCCAGGCGGAACACCCCCTTGAGCGCCATGCAGGAGCGGTTCAGCGCATAGGCAAAAGCAAAAGCCAGCGAAACCGTAACCGCGGTACTGATTGCCGAGATCAGCAAGGAGTTGCGGATGGACTTGAACAGAACCGGTGTCGAGAAATAAGTCGCGAAGTTGCCGAGCCCGTAACTACGCGACGGTTTCAGCAGTACCTGCCGGAACTCGTTAGAGCTCATTTCAACCCAATTCGGTCCGGAATGGAGCTGGGCGCCCTTCAAGAAAGCCGCATCTTCAGACGCGGTCCGGATCCGGTAGCGCTCCGGGCTGCGGAAGCTGAACTCAGGAAAAAACGCCGTGGCCGAAATGCTGCTGGTCGACTTTGCTGTCAGCTTTTCCTGCGGAAGCGTCTCATTTGCGGCATTCAAGACTGCAGCCGTAAGGACCGTATCATCAAATGTGCCGGCTTCATCGCTGACCTGGAATTCGTACTGCTCCAGCTGGAATGCATAGGTCGAGAACGCCTTTGCCAGCATGGCCCCCATCGGGAAGACCAAAGCGACCAGCAAATACATGAAAATGACAATGATGCCGCCGCGTATGACCAGGTCGTCGCGGGACATCCTGGCCTTCACGCCGGTTTTGGGCAGCGGGTGTGCAGCATCCGTCATTGTGCCGCCTCCTGCAGCGGCTCAAACGCCATCAGGCGATCAACCGGCAGCTCAACCGTCAGGTTTGCCCCCTGGGTCAGCCCCAGCCGGCGCACCGCATTGATTGAGAAATCCGCATAAAAATGCGCGCCTCCAAAGGCCGCACTGTCAAGGGCGCAGCGCCAGAAGGAGCCGAGAAATTCCATCTCCCGGATCATCACCTCAATCCGGCTGGCGCCTTGCGACGGTGCCGCGCCGGCTTCAACCGGCACAACATCCTCCGGCCGGATAACTGCCACCAGATCCTTGCCTGCGGCATGGCCGTGATTGCGGCAGCGGAACGCCGAAATGCCGTTCGATACTGAATCAGGACCCGCAGACGCGACGGGCAGCTGGTTGGTATCCCCCACAAAATCGGCCACAAACAGGCTTTCCGGTTCCCGGTAGACTTCGGTTGGAGTCCCGATCTGCTCGATCACACCGTGGTTCATCACCACGATCCGGTCCGCCATCGACAGGGCTTCCTCCTGGTCGTGCGTCACCAGAATTGTCGTGACACCGGTGTCCCGCTGCAGTTCCTTGATCTCGTGGCGCAGGTGGGTCCGCACCTTGGCATCCAGGGCCGACAGCGGCTCATCCAGCAGCAGCAGGCCCGGTGAAACCGCCATGGCCCGGGCCAGGGCCACGCGCTGCTGCTGCCCGCCCGACAGCTGCGACGGATATTTATTACCCTGGTCAGGCAGGCCGACTAGCTCCAGCAATTCGTTAACACGGGCCTGAATCTCGGACTTTCCAAGCCCCCGGTTTTCAAGCCCGAACCCGATGTTTCGGGAGATGGTGAGATTGGGGAACAGCGCGTAAGACTGGAACACGATCCCGTAGTCACGGGACGAGGCCGGCAGGCTGGTGATATCGTCCCCGCCCTGCCGGATCTGCCCGGAACTGGGTAGGTCGAGCCCGGCAATCGCACGCAGCAATGTGGTCTTGCCGCATCCCGACGGGCCAAGAAAACAGACGAGTTCGGATTCCAGAATGGTCAGCGACACGCCCTTCAGAGCGCAGAAACTGCCATAAAATTTTTCGAGATCGGAGATCTCAACATATGGATTTGCCATGGGATTTCTCCGCTGCCGGACGACCGGGCTGGTTCATTGCGCGATCATTTGCCGCCGCACTTTTGGTGAAGAAAGAAAAACCCCGGGCCAGGGAGCAGCAGCCCGGGGTGAATGCCGCCCCTCAGTTCTGAGGATCGGACTTATGGCCGAAACGGCTTTGCCAATCGCTCAGAATGGTGTCGCGGTTCTTGGCAATGTTCGCAAAGTCGCTGGGGATCATCGCGTCCACGACATTGGACGGGTAATGCTCGTTCGGATTGGACACGCCAGGTTTGGCAACGACGGCATATACTTTTGCATAAACCTCATTGGCGTCCTCTGTCGCCGTCCAGTCCATCAGCGCCTGGGCGGCCTCCAGCTTCGGCGTTCCCGCGACGATGGCGGTTGCCTCCATATCCCAGCCAACACCTTCCGTCGGGATAATGATGTCGATCGGGGCGCCGCTGCCCTTCAGCTTGGTTGCCGCCAGCGCATAGGAGATGCCGATCAGGTTTTCACCCGATGCGGCCAGCTTGCAGGGCTTCGACCCCGAGTGCGTGTAGCGCGCGATGTTCTCATGCAATCCGGCCATGTAGCCCCAGCCGTCCTCGCTCCCTTTCAGCGACAGCCAGCTGGTGACGTTCAGCAGCCCCGCACCCGAAGAGTTGGGGTTCGGCATCACAATATGGCCTGCATATTCTGGTTTCAGCAGGTCATCCCAAGATTGCGGCGCTGCGATGCCCAGTTTCTCGCCTTCGACGGTGTTGAAGCAGATCGCGGAAAACAGTGCATTCATGCCAACCCAGCTAGGGGCATCACCATTGTCCACGAACTGGGCATTCAGCGTATCGGCACCTGCGGGGCTGTAGGGCTCCAGCATGCCTTCCAGCTTCAGGGCCATCACTGAGTTGACAGACAGCCCCAGCACCGCATCTGCCTGCGGGTTGTTTTTCTCGGCCAGCAGCTTCGCTGTGATGATCCCAGTGGAATCCCTGACCCAGTTGATCTTGATGTCCGGGTTAGTTTCATTGAAGGACGCAGCATAGCGGTCCAGATCATCTGCGTTCAGAGCAGTATAAACCGTCAGTTCAGTCTCGGCCGACGCGGTTGCTGCGGCACATGCCAGAGCAACTGCCTGAACCAGGGTATAAAATTTCGACACCATAATCTCCTCCCTATGGGTCTGAGGGTGCGACCGAGCCATCCAAAAGCTGTTTGACCAGACTTTCGAACTGTAAAAACAGAAATTTCTGTCGCGCCTCCCTCCTCCGGTTGATGTTGCGACTAGCAACCTCCATGCGGCAGCTTTGACATTCCGTCAAAATCTGAACGCTTAGTTCGATTTATGATCATCGCGTCATAGAGTCAATTAAAACTTCACTATGACAACACTCCAAACGGCAAGCAGCCGAGGCCGGTACCCTGCGGCTGCATCCGAGC
>NZ_JWLH01000016.1:0-76849 GCF_000813925.1 Leisingera sp. ANG-S5
GCGCAGTCAGGAAGCCCCGCATGCCGCAACACCCCGCCCCGCCTGAGTCCCGCCGCGACGATCCGGCAGAAAATTCTGCCCGCGGTTTCGCTTGGGCGGTTCCGCTGATGCGCGCAGGCTACGCCGGGCGCGGTCTGGTCTACCTGCTGGTGGGCGGCGCTTCGCTGTGGTCGATCTGGCACGGCGGCAGCGCCGAAGGCACAGGCGAGGCGATGGGCCGCCTGCAGGGCGCGCTTGGCACCGCCATTCTGCTGCTGATTGCCCTTGGCATGGCCGCCTACGCCATCTGGCGCGCGGTGGACAGCATTTGGGATCTCGAAGACTACGGAAACAGCCCCAAGGGCTTGATCGCCCGCGCCGGGATGATCACTACCGGCCTGGTGCATCTGGGCCTCAGCGGGCTCGCCATCACGGTGCTTCTGGGACGCTCCGAAGGCCTCGGAAAGACAGAGCTGGTGAACCGCCTCCTCGCCTCCCCCGGCGGGCAGGCCGCCGCAGGCATCGCCGGGGCGCTCACCCTCGGCGCCGGCGGCTATTACTTGCACAAGGCCTGGAGCGAAGGCTACCGCGACCACATGCAGGGCAATCCGGCGACCCTGCATCTGAACCTGGTGCTTAAGGCTGGCATGGCCGCCCATGGCGTTGTCATTGCCATCATCGGGTTTCTGATGATGCAGGCAGCCGCCCATGCCTCCAGCCACGAAGCCGGCGGGATTGGCACCGCCTTCAACTGGCTGCAGGACAAGACCTACGGCCAGATCCTAGTGACCTTCCTGTGCATCGGCCTCCTGGGATTTTCCCTGGTTTGTTTCGTCAACGCCGCCTGGCGCATCGTGCCCAAGGCCGATGACCGCGGCCTCCAAACTCTGAAAGACATGCTGAACAGCTAGGGGCGGCCTGCCCGAAAGCGGCCTATCCCGCTTCCGGCAAATCCACCGTGCCGCGCATCAGCACAAAGCCCTCGCCGGCCACCCGCACGCCTTCGATCGCATCCGGCGCGCCGATCCGCGCCACCCGGGCCTGACCGGGGCGGCCCAGCCCGTGGCCCTGCTCTGCAGTGAATTCCGCCTTCTCCATCAGTCCGTGCTTCCACAAATAAGATGCCATCGCCCCGGTGGCCGACCCGGTGAACGGGTCCTCCGGCGGGCTTGGCGGCGCCATCAAGAGGCGCGAGAAGGTGTCGCCGGCCGCGGTCGCGCCTTCCAGCGTCACCAGAAACGGCTCCATCATGTCGATGCCATCAGCGCCCAGCGATTTGCCCAAAACGGCCAGCGCCTCCAGGTTCAGCTCCGCCGCCTCCAGCGCCGCGCGGTCGCGTAAAACGGTGACACAGAACGGCAACCCGGTAGAGACCTTCTGCGGCTGCCCCACGATGGCCTCCACCGGCAGCGACACCGCCGCCGCCACCAGCTCCGGGTCGGCAAAGGGGCCGAATTCCGGCGCCACCTGGGTCATCTCAATCAGATCACCGTCCAGCCGCACCGGCACGATCCCGGCGCCGGTCTCCAGGGTGATGCTGTCCCCCTGAAACAGCCCCCGGTCCCGCATCGCCGCAACTGTCGCAATGGTCGGATGACCGGCAAAGGGGATCTCACGGCTGGCCAGGAAATAGCGCACCTTGACGTCAGCCACGTCCGACGGACCGGTAAAGGTGCACTCCACCAGCGAGGTTTCCCGCACGTAGGCGGTGCAGACCTCCACCGGCAGATGCGCGCCGCCATGCACCACCGCACAACCATTGCCGCCGAACGCCCGGTCCGAGAACGCATCCACCCAGTCGAAATTCAAAAGACTCATTGTTTCTTGTCCTTTCCGGCCTCTTTGCCGCGCCCTAACCCGAGCGGTGCCTGCAAGCGGCGCTCCACCTTTACTTCAAATGTCTCAACCGGCATTGCGAAGCTGCTGGCAAAGGCCTGCCGCCAGCCCATACCCTGCCCGAGCTTGTGCCAGTAATCAAATACCGCTGCCTTGCCGTGTTCCTCCGCCAGCAGCCGTACGGCAAAATGCGCCAGCGGGTAGTTGTCTGTATCGAAGGCCACCTCTGACAGGCGCATTTCCTGCAAACTGCGGGAGGATCCCTTTGCTTCCCGGCGCAGCTCCCCGAGAGACGCCCTGGGTTCATCCAGCATCTCGAAGGCAAACTCCGCCTGTACCAACTCAGCGGCGCCTTCGATCAGCCACAGGGGATGGGCCAGGGACCAATTCGCCTGGTTCGGTTTCAGCATGCCGAACTCGCCCGAGACTTCCGCCTGCCAAAGATGCATGTACTCATGCGCAATTACCGGGCCAAGCCAGCGGTACGATGCCTCCAGCCATTCCGCATCGTATTTTTCGACCTTCTCCCAGCAGATGATGAAAAGGCCGGGGAAGGCCCGTCCCGCATAGCCGCCATCAATGGAACAGGCCTCCTCTATAACTGCAGAAAAATCAATTGGCGGCAGCCCCAGGTCCTCCAGCATATAGCGGGTCTGCAGCATCAGGCTGCTGCGGTCTTCCCCCACAGCGATGCCAGGCCGCGACGCCATAGGCATCTTCAGGCTATTGTTGAAAAAGTTCCGCACCTTTCGGTAGTTCACCATCAATGCGGTGCGCGCCATGCCTTGCTGCGCATGAATGACCGGCCGCTGATCGTTCGGCATGTGCCGCGCCAGCTTCGGACGCAAAGTGGCCAGTTCCCGGCACCAGTGCACGGCACTGCGTTGCGAAAGCCCCGGCAAGCGGCCCAGACGCCCGGGCGGCCGGTCCCCCTGGTTGCCGGTCATCTTGTTCCAGGCCTGCCAGTGCTGGTAGGTGACCCGGTTGTTCTCCGCTCCCGGATCAAACCCCAGCTCCGCCAACTGCCCCTGAACACAGGCGACAAACGGGTCTGCCGCAGCCGGGACGGCCGCCAGGGCCAGCCCCGCCGCCAGCACAAGCCGCCGCAGCCTTCCGCCAGCTCTCAAGACTGCTTCCGCCGCATCTTGGAAATATAGGCCCGCGCGGTGCCGGGCCGCTTGCGCAGCTCCATTACCTGCGTCTCAAACTCGGCCAGAGCGACGCCAAAGGCGCCCTTGAAAGCCTGCTCCCAGTTCTGACCCGCGTTCAGGCGGCGCCAAAAGGTGAACAGCGCCTCCTCGCCGCTGATCCGGGTCAGGATATGCACCGCATAATGGGCGAAATCATAGTCGCCACTGGTGCTGACCGTCTTATGCGCCCGCATGCCGCGCAGGCTCTTTTTTGACTTCAATGACCATTCGTGCAGCTCCGCAAGCCCCGGCGCGCGCAGCCGCAGGGCTCTCTTGCCGAACCGTGCCGCAACCACTTCGGCGCTGCCTTCCACCAGCCAGGCCGGCCCCATGCGGGCGCGCAGCGAATTGCTGTGGAACCCTTCTGAGCGGGCGCCGCCCAGTTCCGCCTGCACCAGGTGCATGTATTCATGCGCCATCATCATGCCCAGCCACTTGCGCGACCGCTTGAGCCAGGCATTGTCGGCCTCATGCGGGTTGTCCCAGCAGATATACATGAACTTGAGATAGGCCGCGCCAGCAACACCAAAGGGCTTGTTGCAATGGGCGGCGATGGAGGCATCCGGGTTGAACCGCGCGCTCGACATATCGCGCAGCAGGCGGCGCACATAGGTTTGCACGTCCTTTGTGTTGCCTGCCGCACCGATGCCGATATGCCCGGCCAGCACGATGCCGTATTCCCGGTCCATGAAGCGCAGCACCTTGTCATAGGCCTGCCGGATACCCTTTTCCACGTTGGGCGTATCCGCCAGGATCCGCACCGGCGCCGCCGACGGCATATGCCGCTCCAGGCCGGTCTTCAGAGCCGGCAGCTCGCGGCACCAGTGGATCGCGGTCTTTTGGCTCAGCGGCGGCAGCGCGGCCAGCAGCGCGGTGCCTGCCTTTGCCTGGCGCAGTGCCTGCCAGGCGCCCTTGGTCTGCTGCGTCAGCCGCCCGTCCGGCTGGCCCGCGGCATAGCCCAGATCCGTCAGCTGCTGCTGCACGCATTTCACAAAGGGGTCAGCACCTGCAGGCGCAGCCAGGGCGGACAGCCCGAACGCCAGCCCCAGCGCCTGCGCCAGCGGACGGAAATTCCGGATCATTATTTGCCTCACTTGAAATATCAGCCGTTGAAAACAATTCAGGCCCCCAAAATGGGAGCCTGTCTCTCAGAAATGCAAGTGTTTTCCGGCGGATGCCGGGACGTCAGTGCACCGCAACCGGCGTCATGTCGTTCTGCCGGGCCAGCACAAAGGCCAGCTGCCGGTCGGCCACCAGCGCCAGCTGGCCGCCCTCGGCGTCGTGCACGGCGTAAAGCAGCTCGCGCCCGCCGGCATTCTCCTGCACGTCCTTGGGAAGATCTGCCACCGCAACCGCCTTCACATAGACGGTCCGGTCTCCGGCATCCTTGAAGTCAAACGGTGTATGCATTGCTCTTACCCCTTTCTGATACTGATTGTCTGGACCACGGTTTCAGGCCGCGCACGGGTCAGATCCACATGCAGCAGCCCGTTTTCCATCACCGCCTCGCCCACTTCGACGCCATCGGCCAGCACGAACATGCGCTGGAACTGGCGTGCCGCGATGCCGCGGTGCAGGAACACCCGCCCCTCGCTGTCGTCGCGCTGTCGGCCTCGGATCACCAGCTGGCGGTCCTCGACGGTGATCGCCAGATCCTCTTCGGCGAAACCGGCCACGGCCAGGGTGATGCGGTAGGAATGGTCTGATGTCTGTTCGATATTATAGGGGGGATAGCCTTCGTTGCCCGATTTTGCCGAGCGTTCCAGGAGGCGTTCCAGCTGCTCGAACCCCAGCATATGCGGGTAAGAGCCCAAGGTTAGTTTCGACACGTTGTTCGTCCTTTATGCCAAAGCGACGTATGCGCGCGGCCCCGGTCCCGGCAGCCGCTTCCCCAAGAATATGGGAAGTTCTTTATGGATTCACAAGACCATGTGCCCATAGGTCTAGCGGAAAAGCCCTTAACGAAGTATCTTCACTCTCACTTCATTCATAAGCCCGATTGAGTCCCCCATGAATGCACCCACAGATGTGTCGATGAAGACGGACGAAGTCCTGAAGGTCGAGCTCGAGGTTTTCCGCAGGCAGCACCGTGATCTGGACGAGGCCATCGCCGCGCTGGAAGAGCGCGGCACCGCCGATCAGCTGACCATCCGGCGGCTGAAAAAGCAGAAGCTGGTCCTGAAGGACAAGATTGCCCTGATCGAAGACCGGCTGACCCCGGACATCATCGCCTGACCCCGCGCCGGGTGTCCGGCGCGCCACCCTGTGCCCAAGCTGCACGGGAAAAGCTGCAGAACGCAGCGGTTTCACTGAATTAAAACAGGGCCTCCCGCCCCCTCCTCCGCGCAGGCAAGCTGCGCCGGAAGGCGTTGGGCATGGCAGCGGGCCTGACGGCGCGCTGCGGCCGCGCTGTGCGGCAGGTGTCACAGATCCTTGCAAAGGCGCAGCGCATCATAGACCGCCGCATGGATATTGCGCCCCGCCACCGCGTCACCAGCACGGGCCAGCCAGTACGCCCCTGACGGGTTCACCTCCGCAAAGGGGCTGCGGCCCGCAATCATCTCCTGATGATCGAGCTGCCCCAGATTGCGCGAGCCCGGCTTCAGTGCGTGGTACAGATCCTCCGCCGGGGTGATCCCGCGCTCCGAGACTACATGATCCACCACCCGCTCCTGCAGCTCACCGCTCAGCACATGGCGCAGGGTGATGCGCTTGCGGTTGCCCTCAGCAGCCACAGACACAGGTTCCAGCAGGCTCTCGAACACCACCCCCTGCAGCGCCAGATCGCGCAGGACCACGGCTGAGTTGGTCGGCCCCAGGTCATGCCCCGCCATCCGGTCCGGCGTTGCCAGCGTGACCGCGCAGCCCATTCGCGCCATCACATCGGCGCAAACCAGCGCCGCGTGATCGCCGACCTCGTCCAGCAGCAGAACCTCGCCAGCCACCCGCGCCTCGCCGGACAGCACTTCCCAGCTGGACGTCACCAGATGCCCGCCCGGAATATCCAGCGGCTCCGGCCAGCCGCCGGTCGCCACAATCACTGCATCCGGGCTTTCCGCCAGCACATCCTCCGCCTCGGCATACGCATTGAGACGCACATAGGCGCCCAGCCGCTCCACCTCCGAGATCAGCCAGTCCGCTACGCCCCAGATCTGGCGCCGGGTCATGCCCTTGGCCGCCAAGCCGATTTGCCCGCCCAAGCGGCTGCCAGCCTCAAACAACACCACCTCATGGCCGCGCTCTGCCGCCACCCGCGCGGCTTCCAGCCCCGCCGGGCCGCCGCCGGCCACCACCACCTTGCGCCGCACCTCCGCGGGTGCAATCACATGCGGCATCACCATCTCGCGCCCCGTCGCGGCGTTATGGCCGCAAACCGCGGGCTTGCCCTGATTGACCCGGTCGACGCAATAGCCCAGCGCCACGCAGGGCCGGATACGTTCTTCCTCGCCCTGGCGCAGCTTCTGCACCAGATAAGGGTCGGCCATATGCGCCCGGGTCATGCCGATCATGTCCGCCTGGCCTTCGCGGATGGCATGGCGGGCGGTGGCAATATCGGCCACCCCGCCCGCATGAAACACCGGCAGATCCACCGCCGCGCGGATTGCGCCCGCCACGTTCAGATCCGGCGCCGCGGGCATCCCCATCGGCGCCACCCAGCCGGCAAGGCCAAGGTCATCATAGGGCGCCCCTGCCAGCACGTTCAGGAAGTCCACAGAACCGGTGGCGGCAATCTTCTGCGCTGCCTCAATACAGTCTGCCGCGCCGAGTCCGCCCTCGGTCAGCTCATCGCCGGTGACCCGCATGCCGAGGATCAGGTCCGGCCCCACCGCCTCACGCACCGCTTCCAGGACCTGCAATGTCAGCCGCAGCCGGTTGTCCAAGGAGCCGCCGTAGTCATCCTCCCGGCAGTTCACCAAGGGCGACAGGAACTGCCCCAAGAGATGCGAATGCATCAGCAGTTCAATTCCGTCAAACCCACCCGCCCGGCAGCGTTCAGCAGCGGCGGCGAAATCCTTGATAACGCGGGAGATATCTTCCATCTCCATCACCTTGGGAAACGCGCGGTGCGCCCGCTCCCGCCGCCCGGACGGCCCCAGCACCGGCAGCCAGTGGCCGTCGTCCCAGGCGGTGCGCCGGCCCATATGGGTGATCTGGCACATCACCGCCGCGCCATGCTTGCGCACCCCGTCCGTCAGCCGCTGGAACCACGGGATGATGCTGTCATCACCCGCATACAGCTGCCCGAACACAGACGGGCTGTCCGGCGCGATATTGGTCGAGCCGCCGATCATCGTCAGCGCAATGCCGCCCTTCGCCTTTTCCTCATGGTACAGCCGGTAGCGGTCCCGCGGATGGCCGCCCTCCTGGAACGAGGGCGCATGCGCCGTGCTCATGATCCGGTTGCGCAGGGTCAGATGGCGCAATTGCAACGGCTGGAGGAGCGGGTCGGTCTGCTGGGTCATCAGGGAATTTTCCGGGCAAAATCTCCCCAGCACAAGAGCGGCCCTGCCAGCCCCCTGGCTTGCAGAAAACCGGCATCCGCCCGCCTCTGTTGCGACACCCTGTCCGCAGGCCGCAAAAACACCCTCTGACCGGATGGTCAAAGCCGGATTTTCCCTTTAGGAGCACTGCAATTTTGCCCGCACCCCAGCAACACCCCGGTCCGGGCCTGCGTAAACACCTGAGATAAGAGCGAGACCATGACCGCCACCAGCGACCCCGCCGACGCGCCCTCCGCCCCCGGAACCGATTACAAATTCACCCCGAAACAAGCCCTTGTCGGCGCCCAGATGCTGTTTGTCGCCTTCGGCGCGCTGGTGCTGGTGCCGCTGCTCACGGGCCTTGACCCCAGCGTCGCGCTGTTCACCGCAGGCCTTGGCACGCTGATCTTCCAGATCGTCACCCGCGGCCAGGTGCCGGTGTTCCTGGCGTCTTCCTTTGCCTTCATCGCGCCGATCATCTACGGCGTGCAGACCTGGGGCATGGCGGCCACCACCGGCGGCCTGGCGGCGGCGGGCCTCTTGTATGTGGCGCTCTCCTTTGCCATCCGCGCCTTTGGCGCAGGCTTCCTGCACCGGCTGCTGCCGCCGGTCGTGGTCGGCCCCGTCATCATGGTGATCGGCCTGTCGCTGGCGCCGGTTGCGGTCAACATGGCCACCGGCCTCGCAGGCGACACCCAGGTGATGCCGCGCAATACCGCACTGCTGCTTGCCGCCATCTCGCTGGGCGCTACCATGCTGACGGCGATCCTCGGCCGCGGCATCATGCGGGTGGTGCCGATCCTCGCAGGCGTTGCCGCGGGCTACATCGCCACGCTGGTCATCGGCGCCGTCACCGGCGAGGCGCTGGTCAACACCGCCCCGCTGGCGGACGCGCCCTGGTTCAAGGTTCCGGGCTTTGTCGCGCCCGAGTTCAACCTCGCCGCCATCCTGTTCATCCTGCCGGTCGCCATTGCGCCTGCGATTGAGCATTTCGGCGACATCATGGCGATCTCCAGCGTGACCAAGCGCGACTACATGGAGAAACCCGGCATCCAGAACACGATGCTGGGCGACGGCCTTGCCACTGCCGCCGCGGGCCTGCTGGGCGGGCCGCCCAACACCACCTATTCCGAGGTGACCGGCGCCGTCACCCTGACCCGTGCCTTCAACCCGGCAATCATGACCTGGGCGGCACTCTTCGCCATCGCGCTGTCCTTTGCGGGCAAGCTCTCCGGTGCGCTGTCGACCATCCCGATGCCGGTGATGGGCGGCATCATGATCCTTCTGTTCGGCATGGTCACCGTGGTCGGCCTGTCGGTGCTCGCGAAACTGGGCGAGGCGCTGTCGGAGGCCCGCAACATGGTGATCATCTCCACCGTGCTGATCATCGGCCTCGGCGGGCTGACACTGCAGTTCGGCGAAGGTTTCACCCTTGCGGGCATCGGCCTGTCGGGTGTTGCCGGCCTGCTCCTCAACCTGATCCTGCCGCAGCAGCGGGATTGATTCCACCGCCTGCGCAGCCCCGGCGGCTGCGCAGGCAACACCTTGTCATGGCAGGTTGCACGACTCTCAGGACACCACTGTCTCTCGACTCATGAAGCCCGGCAGCACCTCTGCGATGGCCACAAACTCGGGCCGGAACTTATCCAGAAGCTGCTTCATCGCAGCGCTGATATTTTCTGCATCATGCACATCCCGGATCTCCAGCGTGTTGTTCTTCAGGAATTTTGAGTATCTCTTGCCCTCTCCGGCAGCCCCTTTCTGGAACCGGATCCGGCTCAAACCTTCAGAAGCGGCCACACCCTCAATCTCTTCGATCAATGCCTTGCGCGCGGCATGGTCGGACAACGGCCCGACTTCCGCAAACAGCCGTAACTGACCCTTGCTTCCGTCATTGCCCGGCACCAGCGCCAGCCAGCAGGACAAAGGAAACCCCATCCACCAGTTTTCGCAGCCCGGCCAGCTGCCGCCCCGACCCAATGCGGCGACCCACTCCTGCGGCAGAAAGCTCACCCCGTCGCGGTGCAGGGCCCCAAAGCAAAAGACGCCTTTGCCGATTTTCTTTTCTTCCAGCGGCCCCGGACTGTCTCCGAACTGCTCATGCGCCGCCATTGCGAACTCCGATGCCGCACCATGCTCAATGACAAAATCCAGCACCTTCTTGTGGCTGCGGTACAATTCCCGCGCCAGTTTCACCATTTCATCGCGTTCCTTGCTCATGCCGGTCGCTTCCTGCAAAATTTCTATGTAGTGGGTCAAAAACGTGCTGATCTCGGGCCGCAGAAGATAGGCCTCCTGCTCCAGAAAACGCGATAGGAAAGTGCAGATCTCGCCATAGCCAATCGGCACATAGTCGTGGTTGTCAAAGGCCTCATCGCGCAGCGTCAGGAACACGCCCTGGATCTGCAAGTCCTCCTGCGTTTTGTAGACACCGCGGACTTTCCTCATGTAATTCGCAAGCTGGTCCCCGTGCAATTTGCTGTCGAACTTGTTTTCAATGACAAAAGCCCAGCGGTTGCGCTCGCTCAGAATGAAAATATCGATGTTCAGCCATTCACAGCGCACTTCGGCATCGCGCATATCTGCCTGCGAAATCTCCAGCGCAGTCGGCCCTGCCGGCAGGCTGCTGCCGCGGTAGGCCTCCGCGAGAAAGACCTTCAGGAACCGGTCGCCCAGACCATGCGTTTCGCTTGGATCCAACAGCCAGGCAAGTATCGCAGAATGGCGGATTTCCATCCGTTCCATCTTCATGACCCGGATCGGGTTGAACCGGTTCAGATAGGCTTCGATCCGTTCCAGGTGCTCATTGTTCACGAACAGCGCTTCCAGCGCGCCATGCGATGGCATCTGGTCTTTGGTTTGCATTGGTCAAATTACCCTCAATTAAAATCGGTCTGCCCAGAGAAATGATCAATCGGAGCCAGGCACATTTGGCTCCCCTTACCTCTCCTCCGGCTTCAAATGCCGGATGCGCGCCACATGCGCCGCAATATCCTCGCGGCTGAACTTCGAGTGCCGCCGCTTCACTGACGCCGGATGGTTCCCCAGCCCCAGCTTCAGCGCCTCCCGCCAGGCCCGCTTGGGCCGGACCGGGCGCGGCGCAAAACCGCCGCCGCAGGTCGGGCAGACGTTGTGCAGCTCCCGCTCCACGCATTCCGCACAGTAGGTGCACTCATAGCTGCAGATCCGCGCGTCCGCAGCCTCCGGTGGCAGATCCTTGTCGCACAGCTCGCAATTGGGGCGCAGTTCCAGCATTTTGCTCTCCTCATTCAGCCGCCACCGTGCCCCGCTTGCCGGTGGCCCGCAAGCCCCGCCACAGCCACACGCGCCGCGCCTGGGCGCGGCGCCACGCCCAACCGCGGGGGCGGTGCAGCTTGCCTGCATTCCCGCGCGGGCGGGAGCCGCCCCCTCCAATCCCCTGCCCATCCCCCTGCGGCATAGCGCCAAACCCTGCAAAACAAGGCAAATCCCGCCGTTTTCCAGCGCGGCCCGCATTGCGAAAACCGCAACTTTCCCTATAGTGCGCGCTCCACAAGCCGCGACAGGAGCCACCATCCATGGGTGACATCAAAGTGGGCATCATCATGGGCAGCCAATCCGACTGGCCCACCATGAAGGAAGCCGCCAATATCCTCGATGAACTGGGCGTCGAATACGAGGCCAAGATCGTCTCTGCCCACCGCACCCCGGACCGGCTGTGGAGCTACGGCAAATCCGCCGCCGACCGCGGCCTGCAGGTGATCATCGCAGGCGCCGGCGGGGCAGCTCACCTGCCCGGCATGGTAGCCTCCAAGACCCGCGTGCCCGTTGTGGGCGTGCCGGTACAGACCCGCGCGCTCTCCGGTGTCGACTCGCTCTATTCCATCGTGCAGATGCCCAAGGGCTTCCCGGTTGCCACCATGGCGATCGGCGCCGCAGGTGCCGCCAACGCAGGCCTGATGGCCGCAGGCATCCTGGCCCTGCAGGATCCCGCGCTGGCCCAGCGCCTGGACGACTGGCGCGAGGCGCTCTCCGCCTCCATCCCCGAGGAACCTTCTGATGACTGACGTTCTTGCTCCCGGCGCCACCATCGGCATCCTCGGCGGCGGCCAATTGGGCCGGATGCTCTCGATTGCGGCCTCCCGCCTCGGCTTCAAGACCCATATCTTTGAACCCGGCGCCAACCCGCCCGCAGGCCATGTCGCCGACCGCGTGACCACCGCAGGCTACGAGGATGCCGAGGCGCTGGCCGCCTTTGCCGCCTCGGTCGACGTCATCACCTATGAGTTCGAGAACATCCCGACCTCCGCGCTGGACCTCTTGGAATCGCAAAAACCGATCCGCCCGGACCGCGAGGCGCTGCGGATCAGCCAGGACCGGCTGACCGAAAAGAGCTTCCTGCAGGACCTCGGCCTGCAAACCGCGCCTTTTGCAGACATCAGTGATCAGGCCAGCCTCGACGCGGCGCTCGCGGATATCGGTGCGCCGTCGATCCTGAAAACCCGCCGCTTCGGATATGACGGCAAGGGCCAGGCCCGCATCAAGTCCCCGGAAGACGCCGGCGAAGCGCTCGCCGCCATGGCGGGCGCGCCCTCGATCCTCGAAGGGTTCGTGAATTTCAGCCACGAGGTCTCCGTCATCGCCGCCCGCGGCGTGACCGGCGAGATCGCCTGTTTCGACCCCGGCGAAAACGTCCACCGCGACGGCATCCTGCACACCACCACCGTGCCCGCCAAGCTGACCACCGGCCAGCGCATGGATGCGGTGCTGATGGCGGGCAAGATCCTGAACGCGCTGGAGTATGTCGGCGTCCTCGGTGTCGAACTGTTCGTGACCCCCGACGGCCTGATCGTCAACGAGATCGCCCCGCGGGTGCACAATTCCGGCCACTGGACCCAGAACGGCTGCACTGTGGATCAGTTCGAACAGCACATCCGCGCGGTGGCCGGCTGGCCGCTCGGCGACGGCCAGCGCCACTCTGACGTGGTGATGGAAAACCTGATCGGCGATGACGTGGACCGCATCCCGGAGCTGGCGAAAGAGGCCGATTGCGCCATTCACCTCTATGGCAAGGCGGAGGCCAAGCCGGGCCGCAAGATGGGCCATGTGAACCGGGTGGTGAAGGCGGAAGGCTGACGGACTGGGGGCGTTGCCCCCAGACCCAGGCTGAACTTGGGGCTTCGCCCCAAACCCGGGATATTTTCAGACCAGAAAGAAGAAGGCGGCCCAAGAACGGAACGCCCGTGAAAGCGGCCCCGCCGGGTTCACGCGCCGCAAGGAGGGCCATCCGGCCTGATGCGCGGCGCCCCTGCTCCAAGAACCGGCCGGTAACGTTGCGGGCTAACAATCACTGCAGCATAGCACCGGCGCGGGGTTAGTCGAACTTTGCGCTCAGCCCCTGCGACTTCCGCCACTGACGCCAGACGCAATAGATAACCGCCCAAATCACACAACAGAGGACCACTCCAAAAAACGCCATGTCGAGTGCAGTCTCAAACCAAAAACGCAGTGCGGTCGTCTCTACCCATTCAGCAGGCCTCCTCCCCACGCGTAGCAAGAGAAAGTACTGGCCTGCATCGGTTTTGGCCTCCCGCACACGACCTTCCAAAGAAAGCGCGGCTAACAGGCTGATTGCCAGATAACCATGTACAACCCAGCCCAACATATTGCGTATTTTCTTAAGAAATGAACGCATGTTGTTCTATCGTGCCAACCGATTGCCCCTGCCTTCAGGCAAGGAAACGACCCGCCACATCCCCCGACATATAGCTGACCTGCCCGCCGGACAGTGTCGCCGCAACCCGCAGGCTCTCCTTGTCCAGCACCACGATATCCGCCCGCTTGCCTGCCTCCAGCATGCCGCGGTCCGTAAGCCCCAGCAGCTGCGCAGGCCCTTCCGAGACCAGCCGCCACGCCCCCGCCAGATCCAGCAGGCCGGAGCGTTCCAGCATCAGCGCCGCACGCCGCGGGCTGGGGTAGTGATAGTCGGAGGCCAGCGCATCGCACAGCCCCATGGCGATCAGCTCCACGGCAGAAGCATTACCCTTGTGCGAGCCGCCCCGCACCACATTCGGGGAGCCGAGGATCACCGGATCACCCGCGCTGCGCGCAGCCTCTGCCGCCTCCAGCGTCTCGGGGAACTCGGCAATCCGGGCGCCGCGCTCGCGCCAGACGGCGCGGTCCTCTGCGGTCTGATCGTCATGGCTGCCCAGCCGCACATCCAGCGTGGCCAGTTCAGCACAAAGCGCGTCCAGCCTGCCCGGCACCTCGTCCCGGCGCGCGTGCATATCCTTCAGCATCTGCCAGTGGACCTCCGGGTTGCGCCCTGCCTTCAGCGCCTGGCCGGTCAGCCGCGGCGGCTTCTTGCCCGCTGCCAGCCGCTCATGCGGCAGGTGGTCGTTGAACACCACATAAGGCACCTGCCACTCCGCCACCTTGGCGGCGAGTGCGGCATAGTCCTCCAGCATATGGATTTCGAACCGCAGCTGCGGCAGCAGATCAGTCACCAGCGACCCGCGCACCGCCTTGATGCCCTCAAACACCTGTCCTGCAAACTCGGGACCGCGCAAGCCGCCCTCCCAGGAGTAGAACTGCGCCAGCACCGCGGTGGTGATGCCGTTGGCGGCCAGCTCGGCCTCCGCCGCGACGACGCCCTCGGACATCTGCTTCATCGCGCCGCGCCGCGGCGCCAGGTGGCGTTCGAACCCGTCGCCATGGGCGTCCACGATGCCCGGCAGCACCAGATAGCCCGACAGATCCACAACACGCCCCGCCGGCGCATCCGCCACCAGACCACCCGCAATGGCGATCTCACCGCCACGCTCCAGCCCGCCGGGGCGCAGCACATCGCCGCCCTGCAGCGTCAGTTCCAATGTCATTGTTCCGCCTCTTCACAGCCGCCGTTCAGCTGGCACGCCTCGCCAATGATCTCTTCCACCGCCGCCAGCCAGCCCAGGCTGGGCTCAAACCGCCCCTCCTCCAGGAAATGCAGCGCCTGCGTCATCACCTGCGGGTTGTTCATCATGTAGGTATGGGTGACCGGCAGCGTCAGATGCGCCGCCATGCCGTCCACCTTGGTGCTTTCGACCGAGACCTTGCCGTCATCCGCCCCCGGGATCAGCGCCGAAAATACCGGGTTCAGCGTCTCATCCCCCGCAATCACGCCGAGCTCAAACGCCACCGGTGGCAGCTTCTTGGGCAAGCTGTCCTCACCAGTGCCCAGCTGCAGCCCGGCGGGGCCGTTCAGGAAACCAAAGACCTCCCAGTCGCCCAGTTCGTCCACCAGCTCGCTGCCCTGGTTCGGCGGCCCCATCATCACCACCCGGCCCAGGTTTTCCGGGCTATTGTCCTGCAGCCAGTACCGCAGCAGAATACCTCCCATCGAGTGGGTCACCACATGGGCCGTCTCCCCGCCGCAGGCGGCAAAGGCGGCGGGCAGGGTCTCTTCTGCCAGAACCTGGATAGTCTCCTCAGTCGAGGCATAGCCGGGCCGCACCACAGCAAGCCCGCGCGACTGCAAGACCTCCTCCATCACCGCGAATGAGGTCTCGGAGCGCGCCAGCCCATGCAGCAGGATCACGCAATCGGCCGCCGCAGGCAGCGGCAGCAGCACTGCAGCAGCGGCAAACAGGGGTTTCAGAACATCACGCATGGGGCCCAGATAAGCGCAAGCGGCACCACAGGGAAGCCCCCGCAGTTACTTGGCTGCACGAACCCTGCGCGCAGGCGCCCGCAGCACCACCAGCGCAATGCCGCCCAGCACCGCCGCGCTGCCAAAGACCAGCCGCAAACCAATCGCCTCACCCAGCAAGGCCGCCCCGGCGAGGATCGCAATCACCGGCACGCTCAATTGCACGGTAGCGGCCACCGCGGGCAGGATCTGCGGCAGCAAGCGGTACCACAGCGCATAGCCCATGCCGGAGGTCACCGCGCCCGACACGACCGCCAGCACCGCACCATACAGGCTCACCGTGCTGCCGCCCAGCCACAGGGCCACCGGCAGGAACATCGCCGTGGACCACAGGAAATTCACCGCCGTCGCCGCCAGCGGCTGCGCAGCACCCCGCCCCAGAATGCTGTAGATCCCCCAGCCAAGCCCCGCCGCCGCCATCAGGAGCGACGCGCCAAGGGGCGCCGTGCCGCTGCCATCCGGCCAGACCACATAAGCAAGCCCCAGAAACGCCAGCACCGCGCCTGCCACCTGGCCCGCGCTGACCGGATTGCCCCGCAGCGCGCCCCATAGGAACATCGTGACCTGTACCACCCCGAACAGCACCAGCGCGCCAAGACCTGCGTCAAGCTGCTGATAGGCCAGCGAAAACCCGGCGATATACAGCGTCAGCGCCGCCCCGCCCTGCAGGCTCGCCGCCAGGTTCTGGCGCACCGCCAGCCCCTGCATCCGGCACAGCACCACCAGCATCGCAGCCCCCGAGGCCAGCCGCAGCAGACCAAAGCTGCCCGCATCCATATGCCCGCCCCCGATCGCCAGCCGGCTGAGGATGGAATTTGCGGCAAAGGCGATCATGGTGAGGGAGACGAGAAGAAACAGGCGCATGCGGAACGGGTAGCGTGCAAGCCTCGCGCGGACCAGTGATAATTTCGTGTCAGCCGTTGATACTCTTCAAGACATCTGCGTGCCGTTTAGCGTTTCAGCCCTTGAACACATTTTCCCGGTGCCAGCGAAGGTAGGATCGATGTGGCTTGAAAGCCGGGTTTACCGGTTCAATCAATCGCCGGTCTGGCAGCAGCAAACGGTTCAGTGTCGCCTCATCCACCGCCCTCTTCGCAACCAGCACCTCATTGTCATCGCTGATCGACAGCAGCCCCCGGTCAAACATCCAATGCACGGTTCCCGACAGGGCCAGCCCATTCCGCACCGTATCCGGGCCGCGCTCCGACACCGGAACGATATGCGCGGCCTCCACCTCCGGCCGTCCGCCGCCATTGCGCAACTCCAGCCCAGACATGGAACAGCGTCCGCCATAGGCGTGTTTGACCTGCCTCGCAAAACTACGGTCCCGGAATGCCCGCTGGGACAGCAGCATCTCGCGCGGCTGACCCTGGGGTTCGAAGGCGGCCTGCGCCTCAGCAAAACCAGGCTCTGCGGTGAAATCACCGGTGCGCGGAATGGCGTTCGGTTCTTCGCGCGCCGCCAGACCAGCGTTGATAATGCGTGCAAAATCCGCATCGGAGATCAGCCGGACCGCGCTGGTATTGCTGCCGCGCGACCTGGGCAAGCCGGTCTCATACGGCCCCTCCCCCTCCACCCACCGGGGAACAAAATTCTCGAAGGAAAGCTCACTCCCTGTGTCCAGCAGCGCATAAGCCAATGCAGGATCCGCGGGGTCATCCTGCACCTGAAGCACACGCTGAACGGAATGGTAGCCTTTACCGCCGCCGCGCCGCCCCTCATAGAAGATGACCCAGTCGCCGACGGTTTGTTCAACCCGGCTGAGATAGTGCTTTTTCGGGAAATGGTACGCTTTGCCAGGCTGGTCGTCATAACCAGAATGCGAAGACTGAATGAAAACCGCTTTGACCATGGCGGCGACTTTAGGGCGCTGTTTCCAAAAGGAAAAGAGGGGAGAGAAGAAGCACCCCGCATTCACCTTTGCACAAATACTCGCGCCGCAGGCAGCCCCGCAAGGCGGGCCTTCTTCTCCCAGTAAAAACGAAAAGGGGCCGCCCGAAGGCAGCCCCAAATCTTGCGGTCTTCAGCGGCGGGCTCTCGGCAGATTGGCCTGGTCGGCCAATCGCCTGTCGCCTCATCCCAAATCCCGGTGGGATTTGTGATTACATCATGCCGCCCATGCCGCCCATGCCGCCCATGTCGGGCATGCCGCCGCCGGCGCCTGCGCCTTCTTTGGCGGGCTTGTCGGCAACCATGGCTTCGGTGGTGATCAGCAGGCCAGCAACCGAGGATGCGTCTTCCAGCGCGGTGCGGGTCACCTTGGCCGGGTCGATCACGCCGAAGGAGAACATGTCGCCATATTCACCGGTCTGCGCGTTGTAGCCGAATGCGCTGTCCGAGGATTCGCGGATCTTGCCGGCAACCACGGCACCGTCGACGCCTGCGTTCTCGGCGATCTGGCGCAGCGGCGCTTCGATGGCCTTGCGGACGATGTTGATGCCTGCGTTCTGGTCGGCGTTGGCGCCTTCCAGGCCTTCCAGGCCTTTGCCGGCCTGCACCAGGGCAACACCGCCGCCGACGATCACGCCTTCCTGCACGGCTGCGCGGGTCGCGTTCAGCGCATCGTCCACACGGTCCTTGCGCTCTTTCACTTCCACTTCGGTCATGCCGCCGACGCGGATCACGGCCACGCCGCCTGCCAGTTTGGCAACGCGTTCCTGCAGCTTCTCGCGGTCGTAGTCAGAGGTGGTCTCTTCGATCTGGGTGCGGATCTGAGCAACACGTGCTTCGATCTCGGCCTTCTCGCCAGCGCCGTCGACGATGGTGGTCTCGTCTTTGGTGATGGAGACCTTCTTGGCGGTGCCCAGCATGTCCATGGTGACGGACTCGAGCTTCATGCCCAGATCCTCGGAGATCACCTGGCCGCCGGTCAGGATCGCGATGTCCTGCAGCATGGCCTTGCGGCGGTCGCCGAAGCCCGGCGCCTTGACGGCTGCGATTTTCAGGCCGCCGCGCAGCTTGTTGACAACCAGGGTTGCCAGCGCTTCGCCTTCGACGTCCTCAGCAATGATCAGCAGCGGCTTCTGCGACTGGATCACCTGCTCCAGCAGCGGAACCATCGGCTGCAGCGAAGACAGTTTCTTCTCGTGCAGCAGGATCATGCAGTCTTCCAGATCCGCGACCATCTTGTCGGGGTTGGTGACGAAGTAGGGCGACAGGTAGCCGCGGTCGAACTGCATGCCCTCGACCACGTCGGTCTCGGTTTCCATGCCTTTATTCTCTTCGACGGTGATGACGCCTTCGTTGCCAACCTTTTGCATCGCGTCAGCGATCTGGCGGCCGATTTCAGCTTCGCCGTTGGCGGAGATGGTGCCAACCTGCGCAACCTCGTCGGAGTCTTTCACTTCGCGGGCCATGTCCTTGATGCCCTGCACGACTTTGGCAGTTGCCAGGTCGATGCCGCGCTTCAGGTCCATCGGGTTCAGGCCGGCTGCAACCTGCTTCAGGCCTTCTTTGACGATCGCCTGGGCCAGAACGGTTGCGGTGGTGGTGCCGTCACCGGCTTCGTCGTTGGTGCGGGAAGCAACTTCCTTCACCATCTGGGCGCCCATGTTCTCGAACTTGTCTTCCAGTTCGATTTCCTTCGCCACGGACACGCCGTCCTTGGTGATGCGCGGTGCGCCGAAGGATTTGTCCAGAACCACGTTGCGGCCTTTGGGGCCCAGGGTCACTTTCACGGCGTCAGCCAGAATGTTGACGCCTTTCAGCATGCGGTTGCGGGCATCGGTGTCGAATTTGACGTCCTTAGCAGCCATTTTTCACTCTCCTAGAGAAATTCTGTGTGTATCAGCGATAGTGGGATCAGAGCAGGCCCGCGGGCTTACTCGATGATGCCCATGATGTCGCTTTCCTTCATCATCAGCAGCTCTTCACCGTCGACGGTGATCTCGGTGCCGGACCATTTGCCGAACATGATGCGGTCGCCAGCGGACACCGCCATCTCGATCAGCTCGCCGCTGTCCTTGCGGGCGCCAGCGCCGCATGCAACAACAACGCCTTCACTCGGCTTTTCCTTGGCGGAATCGGGGATGATCAGGCCGCCCGCGGTTTTTTCTTCGCTTTCGGTGCGGCGCACCAGCACACGGTCATGCAGCGGTTTCAATGCCATCTTTGCAGCTCCTTGAAAGGCTCAAAGGTTGTTATCTGTTGGACCTCCGCCTCCCCGGCGGGGCCGTTATCACTCACGAGAGGTGAGTGCTAACGAGGGGAAGCTAGGAATGCCCCCGCATGTTGTCAACACGGAATCAGCAAAAATAATGAGGGCGCCGGAGCGCCCCCTGTCCTGCTTCGGATTTCCGCTTATGCAGCCTTGTCTTTCAGGTGCGGAAAGCTGTCCTTGAAGCGGCCGAATTTATGCGCGCCGCAGGTCACTGGCTCATAGCGCGCAGGGTTATCCGCACTGACGCAGCTGTCCAGCGGCTGGAATACGGCGTCCGCATCGGCGTCAATGAAGAACGGAATCGAATAACGCTCCCGGCCCGAGGCATTCACCACCCGGTGCAGGTTGGCAAGATACAGATCATTGGTCAGCCGCTGGATCAGGTCGCCAATATTGATGACAAATGACCCGGCAATCGGCGGCCCCTCGACCCACTGGCCGTCGCGGTTCATCACCTGCAAGCCGCCCACATCGTCCTGCGCCAGGATGGTCAGGCTGCCGTAATCCGTATGGGCGCCGATCCCCATTACACTCTCGTCGATCTGCCCCTCCTGCGGCGGGTAGTGCAGCAGCCGCTGGATGGTGATCGGGTTCCGCATCTTCGGCGCAAAGAAATCCGCCTCCAGATCCAGGCTGACCGCAATCGCCCGCATCAGCCGCTGCGCCAGCCCCTTCATCTCCTGATGATAGCCATAGACCGCGCGTTCAAATTCCACCCGCGCCGCGGGCCACAGGTTGGGGCCAAAGAACGGCGCGTCCCCGGCCGGGCCTTCCGGCCCGATATCAAAGCACTCCTTCAGATCCTTGGTCTTCTTGGGGTCGGTGTTCTCGCCGAAGATCTCGATATAGCCGCGCAAAGCCAGGCCGGATTTCGAGATATGCAGGTCCATCTTGTCCTGCAGCGGCAGGTCAAAGAACGCCCGGGTTTCATCAAAGGCGCCGTTCACAACCGCCTCCGGCACCCCGTGGTTCTTCACATAGAAGAAGCCGACGTTGGTCAGCGCCCAGCGGATTTCCTTGGCGACCTCAAACAGGCTGCCGCCCGTGTTCAGCGCGCTGATGTCGATCACCGGGATCTTGTCGAAAGAGACCCGCTGCGCCCGCAGCCGGTCCTGAAGCCGGTCAATGTCCTGATCTGCCATTGCTCTCTCCCCTTGTGCAAAGCTGGGGCAGTCATCGGCTGACAGGGCCCCGCGCTCAACAGGGAAAAAATGCAACTGACATGAATCTGATTAACTCAAGGGGCGACAATTTCCTGCAAAATAGGGGCTGTACACAACTGAACGCATTAGCCCGCAACAGCACAAAGCCGCCACATCACTTCCCCTCCCAGCTCTCCGCCCAATGCACCAGCCCTTCACGGCCCGCATCGGTCAGCTGGTAGATGCCGGTCGCCACCCGTTCGAACCAGCCATAGTGGTTGCTGGCCATCAGCCGGGTGGCCCGCGCCACGCCGGTGGCCTTGGCGACCTCCGCCCCCTTGCAGGCGCCGGCCCCGGCCAGATGCGCGGCGCAGGCCAGCGCGTCCTGGCGGTAGGCGGTGACAATGCCATGCCGGGTGGCGCCGCCCGCGTTGGGGTCGCCGCGCAAGGCCTGGAATTCGCGCAACAACCGCGCCTGCTTTTTCTTCGACTTGCGGGGCGCATAAGGGCCGGGATCGCAATGCACCTCTGCCCGCCCGTCCGCCAGCACCGTGATCAGCCCCAGCCCCAGCCGCCGGCACATCGCCAGATTGTCCTTCATCATCCGCCGCGCCTGCCGCCCGCCGGGCCTTGGCACCGCGATATAGACATGGTCGGTGATTGCCAGCCGGGCGATGGCCTGGTGGAACAGCGACAGCGAAAACTTCAGCTTCAGCTCGACAATCACCGGCACCTCATCGCCGCGCACAGCCACCACATCGGCCGCCCCCACCTCACCCTTGACGGCATAGCCCTGGGCCTCCAGCAGCGCCTTCACCGGCGCATAAAGCTGATCCTCGCGTTCCATGCCCCATGACTGGCAGGAAGCGCGCGGCTTGGCAATCCGCCGCCCGGTTTTACGGGGCAACGCAGGGTTTTACATTGCCGCCACCCCTGCCCCGCCCTAGGCTCTTAAGTTCAGGCCAAGAGTTCCGGATACCCCGGGGAAAGGGCGCGTGATGAAACGGATTGCACTGGCACTTGCGCTGATGCTGCAGGCCACCGCCGGTTTTGCCGCCTGCCGCGGCATCGACTACCGCGACCACCTGCCGCCCGCGACCCAGGCGCAGCTCGACCGCGAAATGGCCGCAACCCCGTTTTCCCAAGGCAACCACTGGGTCGCCACCAAGGGCCGCCGCACCATCCATGTGATCGGCACCATGCATGGCGGCGACGCCCGCATGGCCAAGGTGATGCGCACCCTGCGCCCGGCGCTCAGTTCGGCGCAGGCGATTTACCTGGAAACCTCCGATCAGGACATGGAGCGGCTGGACCGGATGCCGCCCTCGATGGCGCGCAGCTTCCTGCTGCCGCAGGGCCGCGAGCTGCGCCAGCTGCTGGCCCCCGATGCCTGGCAGCGCTTCAAGCTGACCGCCCAGGTCACTGGCGCCAATCTGGAAACCATGAACCGGATGCAGCCCTGGGCAATCTCGATGTTCCTGGTGCAAAGCGGCTGCCGCCCCTACGGCTTTGGCCTGCGCCGCGGGCTGGACGACCGGATCGCCGATTTCGCCGCCCGCAAGCGGATCCCGCTGGGTGCCCTGGAAACCCCGGAGCAGGCGCTGGCGGCCATCTCCGGAATGCCGCTGCGTGACCAGGCCCGGATGCTGGAGCTGGAGCTGCAGCTGATCCAGTCCGACAAGCCAGAGGACGCCACCCCGGTTGAGGCCTATTTCGATCAGAGCGTCTGGACCTCCTTCGTGCTGGCGCCCTGGATCAGCGCCCAGTACAGCAGCTTTTCCCATGCCGAGACCACGCGGCTTTGGGACCAGTACAACCGCCGCCTGCTGGACCAGCGCAACATCCGCTGGATGAAGGTGATCGGCGCCGCCCGGCAGGAGCGCTTTGTGATTGCCGTCGGCGCCGCCCATCTGCCAGGCAAAAACGGCCTCTTGAACCTGCTCAAGGCACAGGGCTTCAGCCTGGCCCGCGCCCCGTGGTAGGCTGCGGCAAACCTGCCATTCAATTCACGTTTCAGGACATTTCTTCATGCGTTTCATTCTCGCCTTTGCCTTCCTGCTGCTGCCTGCTTCGCTCTGGGCCGCCTGCACCGGCACTGACCAGCGGCTGGCGCTGAGCGCCAGCGACCGCGCCGCCATTGACGCCGAGGTCGCCGCCGCCCCCTTTGCCGAAGGCAACCACTGGATTGCACGGCGCGGCAGCCGCACCCTGCATGTGATCGGCACCATGCACATCAACGACCCGCGGCTGGACGCGGTGACCGCTGCCTTGAAGCCTGTGATTGCCGAGGCCGACCTGCTGCTGCTGGAGGGCACCAAACGCGAAGAAGCGGAGCTGATGGCCGCCATCGGCCGCGACCCGTCGCTGACCCTGATCACCGAAGGCCCCAGCCTGATCGACCGGCTGCCGCCGCAGGAATGGGACGACCTGGCGGCCAAGGCCCGCGCCAATGGCGTCGCGCCCTGGATGGCCGCCAAGATGCGGCCCTGGTTCCTGGCCGTCTCGATGGCGGTGCCGCCCTGCCTGCGCACATCACCCGAACGGACCCGCGGCCTCGACAAACGGCTGGAGCAGGCCGCCGATGAAGCCGGCACCGAAACCCGCGCGCTGGAAAGCCCGATGACCCTGTTTGAGGTCTTCAACAGCGAGCCGCTGGAGGAGCAGGTCCGCCAATTGCGGGCTTATCTAACCCTGCTGGGCGGCGAACAAGACGCCATTTTCACCATGATCGAAAGCTATTTCGACGAGCAGGCGCTGACCTATTTCACCATCTATGAGCGCGACTTCCTGCAATCCGACGCGCTGCCGCCTGAGGAAACCCGCCGGATATGGCAGGAGTCGATGGAGGCGATGCTGGACAACCGCAACCGCGCCTGGATCCCGGTGATCGAGGCGGCGGAGGGCGACCTGATCGTAGTCGCCGCAGGCGCCCTGCACCTGCCTGGTGAGACCGGCGTTCTGAACCTCTTGCAGCAGGCAGGCTACACGCTGGAACGCGCACCGTTCTGAGGCCGCGCCTCAAGACACTGTTTTACAAAGACATCTGCACATGGCCAAAATCCCCTTTTCCGATCCGATCTGGGCCCGGCTGTACGGGCCCTACGGCAACCAGTCCGGGCCGCAGCAGTTGCAGGCGCTGGCAGCCGGCTGGGACCAGGACGCCGCAAATGCGCTCTATTGGGATAAGCTGCACCATCAGGAAACCCTCTATCCGCTGACCTACGCCGCCTTGCCGTGGCTGTGGGATCTGGCCCCCAGAACCCTCGATAACCTCTACTTTTTCTCGCATTCTGTCAGCTGCGCGCTGTCAAACAGCGATGACTGGGAGCACGCGCCGGACCCGCAGCGGCGGCTGACCGGCCTGTCTCTGGATGCCAGCCGGCACGCGCAAGACTGGCTGCCTGCCGCGGAGCATCTGAGCCCTGAAGACATGGGCCTGCTCGCCAGTCTGGAACGCTGGTTCCTGGCAGCCGCGCCAAACATCGCAGAGGCTGCCCTGGCGGGCCTTGATGCCGCGAACACCCTTTCGGAAATTGCGGTTCTATGCAGCGCCCATTGCAGCCTCAGCGGCTGCTATCCGGCCTTTACGGCGCTGGAAATGATGGCAGAAAGGGAACCGGATGAGTTTCTTCTGGAGGAGCTTGGCGCGCTGGATCAGCGCAACCGCCAGATGCTGCTGACGCTGGCCGGGCGGATGCAGGACCGCCACCCGGACCACGCCCGGAACGTCAGGGCGTTTGCCCGGCATCCCGGCCACGGGGAAGCCCTGGCGGAGCGGGATCCAGGAACGGCGGACATGTTCGCCTGAGCCTTCCTTCAGGCACAACTCCGCATTGCAGCAGCTGCGGGGTGACAAGCTTGCGCGCCAGCCCTATAAGGCGCGCAAATCCCGCCTTTGCGACTCTTTCGACGAACAGGACAGCCCCATGACCATCCAAGTTTTCGGCCACAAATCCCCCGACACCGATTCCACCGGCTCCCCCATTGTCTGGGCCTGGTACCTGAACGAGGTGAAAGGCGTGGCCGCCGCCCCGAAACTGCTGGGCGAGCCGAACACCGAAGCCGCCTTCATGCTGCAGCGCTGGGGCCTGGAAAAGCCGGAAATCATCGCCGATGTGTCTGACGACGCGGCGGTTGTCATCGTCGACACCAACAACCCGGCAGAGCTGCCCGCCAACATCAACGGCGCCGACGTGCAGGCGATCATCGACCACCACAAGCTGGTCGGCGGCCTGGAAACCAAAGGCCCGATCGACATCACCATCCGCCCGCTGGCCTGCACCGCCACCATCATGCACGACCTGATGGGCGACGATGCCGCCAAGATGCCGGAAGCCGTCAAGGGCGCAGCGCTGACCTGCATCCTGTCCGACACGCTGGAGTTCCGCTCCCCCACCACCACCGCCCATGACAAGGCCGTGGCCGAGAAGCTGGCGGGTGAGCTGGGCATCAACATCTCCGAATATGCCGCCGAGATGTTTGCCGCAAAATCCGACGTCTCCTCCTTCTCCGATGCGGAGCTGATCCGCATGGACTCGAAGGAATACGAGGTCGACGGCACCAAGTTCCGCGTCTCCGTTCTGGAAACCACCGCGCCGGGCGTGGTGCTGGACCGCAAGGCCTCGCTGATGAACACGATGACCTCTGTCGCGGCCGAGGACGGCGTTGATCAGGTGCTGCTGTTCGTGGTCGACATCCTGAACGAAGAAGCCACCCTGCTGGTGCCGAACGACCTGGTGAAAACCGTTGCCGCCAAGTCCTTTGGCGCCGATGCGGCCGGTGACACCGTGGTGCTGCCGGGCATCATGTCCCGCAAAAAGCAGATCATTCCGAACCTCAAGGTCTGATCCGCCTTCTGGCCAAGCTTAAAAAAGGGCGCCCGCGGGGCGCCTTTTTCGTTTGTGCCGGCGTTTTAGGCGTGCCGTCAGTCCAGCCCGAACACCGTCATCCATTCGCTGCCCGCCGGGCGGAAACCGGCGTAATCCGCCAGCATCCGCGTCACCGCAGGCATATGCGCGGCGCCATAGACGATAGCGATGGAAAGCGGCTGATCCCGGTCCAGCACATCCGCCAGCTTTTCGCAAAGGCGCGTGTCGCGCTGATGCAGCAACACGCCGCGCAGCAGGGCTTCTTCGGTATCCCAGGACAGGCTGCTTTCGCGCGTGCTGAGGTCATCCACATTGCGCCCGCGCGACAGGCTGTCCCGGGTGGCGAAACAGCGCCGGCGCAGCCCGATCCAAGGCGCATAGACGAAGCAGAGTGCACGCATGGCAAGCGGCAGCGTCTTCCAGGCTGCCTCGAACTCCGCCTGGGTGACGTCGGCGTGAATGCGTTCTGCCCGGCCCGCTCCGGCCGGCAGTTTGGGCTGCGTCACCAGCCCCAGGCGGTTGCCGTGCAGCCAGCGGTAAGACCGGGTCAAATTCTGTCCGACCGGCGATTTCACACCCTCGAACAGCAGAACATCGTGGTCCAGCGCGTCGCGGTAGACCGCGTCATAGAACCCGGCCTCGCCGATATGCAGCATCGGGAACAGGGTCACCTCTGCCGGGTGTGCGGCGCTTTTGAAAACATGGCGGGCGGACCTCAGCCCCATGAAAGACCGTTCAATAAATTGCATCAAGCGCCTGAAAAAATTGAAGTTCAGGGCGCAGGCTACACCAGAGGCTGTGAATGCGGAAGGCCCGGCCTCCTTACGGAGGCCGGGCTCTTACTCACGCCAGGTTATTCCAGCGGCTTGCCTCAGGCGGAGCGGGCAGCCGGTTCGCTTTCTTTGCCGGACCAGGTTGCGCCTTCATCGCCGAAGTCCTCCCAGCGGTCTTCTTCCAGGCTTGCCGCCATGGCCTCTTCATAGACCGTCTCCGTGTCCAGCTGCTGCTTGCCCATGTCTGCCGGCCCGGGCGTCACCTGCGTGTCCAGCGCATCCGGCCGGGCGCTGTCGAGCAGCACGAACTGGCCGACCATGCGGTTCAGCTCCACGGTTTCGCCGCTCATGGCGCGGATCGCGGAGCCGGTTTCCTCCACCATCGAGGCGTTCTGCTGGGTCACCGCGTCCAGCTGCGAGACGCCTATGTTGATCTCGTTCAGCCCCTGCGCCTGCTCTGCCGACTGGCGCGATATGCCGGCCACAAGTTCGGTGATGCGGCTGACCTGGGTGACCACGGTCTCCAGCGCCTTGCCCGCGCCGTCCACCTTGTGCACGCCGTCCTGCACATGGCCGGAGCTGGCGCTGATAAGCGTCTTGATCTCCATCGCCGCGTCAGAGGAGCGCTGCGCCAGCGCCCTGACCTCGGACGCAACCACTGCAAAGCCGCGCCCGACCTCGCCCGCGCGGGCGGCTTCCACCCCGGCATTCAGCGCCAGCAAGTTGGTCTGAAAGGCGATATCGTCAATGACGCCGATGATCTGGCTGATCTGGTTGGAGGAGTTTTCGATCTCGTTCATCGCCGCAATCGCGCCCTCGACCACTTCACCGCTGCGCTCCACATCGGCGCGGGCGGCCTCAACCGCGCCCTGCACCTCTTGCGCGTTCTGGGCCGAGGAATTGACGCTGGCCGTCATCTGCTCCAGCGCCGCGGCGGTCTGCTCCAGTGTCGCCGCCTGGCTTTCGGTGCGCTGCGACAGATCCTCTGCCGCGATGCGGATGCCATCCGCCTGGCTGTTCAGCCGCCCGCCGGCCTGCACCACCTTGGACAGCAGCTCATTCAGCTTGTCGACGGTCTCATTGTAATTCACCCGCAGCGGATCGTAATCGGCCCCGAATTGTTCAGCAATCTGGTCGCTGAAGTCACCCTCTGCCAGATGCTGCAGCGCCTGGCGCAAGCGCTCGATCACTGCCTCGCCTTCCTGGCGCAGCTTGTTCTGCTCCTCCAGCGCCTTGACCACGCGGCCCGAAACCGCATCAATGTCCTTGGCAATCTCGCCGAAATCATCCGCCCGCATCCGGTCCGCAACCTTGAGGCTGAAGTCGCCCTCTGCCACCTCGCGCAGGGCGGCCCGCATCCGTTCAATCGGCCGTGTGATGGTCAGCGTCACCTTGCGGGAATTGCGGGCCATGATGACCGTCGCAACCGCCGAAATACCCAGCACCAGATAGAGCAGGTTGTAATTATGCTGGCGTGCTTCAATCGCGGTTTCTGAAGCTGATGCCTTGATCGCGGTGCCAAGCCTGGACAGTTTTTCGGAGATCGTAGCGGAGTAGGACTGGAAGGCGGGCAACGCATCGACGGCTTCCGCCGTGTCGGTAAAGGCGAGCGCCACGACCTCTGCGCCCGTATTGTTGAACCCGTCGACCAGCGGCAGCAGCGACGCCACCATGTTGCGGATATGCTCCGGCTGCTCCAGCCCGTGCAGCAACTCCATCTCGGTGCGGAATTTTTTTGCTTCAGCCTCCATGGCGGCCTGCAGCTCTGCCTTGCGGTCCTCCGCCCCGTTCTGGCCCAGCACCACTGCAGAAACCACCGCGGCCTCCACCTTGCTGTGGGCCATGTCCGCCGTCAGCTCATGCCGGACCGCCTGGGTCACATTGATCTGCTTTTCCAGGTTCAGCTCGCTCTGCCACAGGCTGAAGAGCGATACCGTGGCCAGGATAACCACCGAGGACATGGCGATGACGCCGGACAGCAGAAGCCGCCGTTTCAGGGACATCGTGCGAAAAATAGACGGACTGCGAAACATGACAAAATCACCACAGGGTTGTTTTCTGACATACAAGATCGCCCGGGTTAATTTTTGAAAAATCTGCAGGCCCGATGCAGCTTTTTAACGGTAGCTGAACGGAACGGCGGCAATTCCGGGGCGCGCGGACCACTGGCCTTCTGCTGCCGTCTCTGCCATAGCTGGCGGCAAAGATCCCACGCGCGAAGGCCCGGACATGACTCAGATCATCAACTCCCTTTCCGACATTTCCAGCCGCTACAAGGCGCTGTTCGTGGACCTGTGGGGCTGCGTGCACAATGGCATCACTGCTTTTCCTGATGCGGTGGCGGCGCTGCAGGCCTACCGCGCGGCGGGCGGCATCGTGGTGCTGGTGACCAATTCGCCGAAGCCGCGCGCCGGTGTGGCGGCGCAGCTGGGCCAATTCAACGTGCCGGATGATGCCTATGACACGATCTCCACCTCCGGCGACAGCGCACGGGCGGCGATGTTCACCGGTGCCGTGGGCAACAAGGTCTATTTCATGGGCGAGTGGGAGCGCGATGCGGGCTTTTTCGAGCCGCTGCACGTGATCCATGAACCGGTGGAGATCACCCGGGTGCCGCTGAAGGAGGCCGAGGGCATCGTCTGCTGCGGGCCGTTCGACACCATGGCGGATCCGGAGGTGAACCGCGCAGATTTCCTCTATGCCAAGCAGATGGGGATGAAGCTCTTGTGCGCCAACCCTGACATCATCGTCGATCGCGGCGAGAAACGGGAATGGTGCGCGGGCGCCCTGGCGCGGCTTTATACCGAGATGGGCGGCGAGAGCCTGTACTTCGGCAAGCCGCATCCGCCGATCTATGACCTGGCCCGGCTGCGGCTGCAGGAGGTGGCGCCTGGGATTGCCGATTCCGAGATCCTGGCGATCGGCGACGGGCCGCATACGGATATTGCCGGCGCCATGGGCGAAGGCATCGATTCCCTGTTCATTACCGGCGGGCTTGCAGCCAGAGAGACAAAGACATTAGTCCAGCCGGACCCGGAGGCACTGGAAGCCTATCTGGCGCAGGAGCAGTCCGCGCCCAGCTATGCCATTGGTTTCCTGCGGTAAATACAGCGGTCGGCACCCCTTCCAGCTTACTATGCCTTGCAACCCCGCCCGCTTTGGGCGGGGTTTTCTTTTGTCAGAAACTTCTTGATTTTCTGCAGTTGCAAAGTAATAAAGTTGCGCAAGGCGTCACGCTGGCGCGCAAAAGTTACAACGCCAAACGGTCAAGCAGCACGATCAGGACCGGGCGAACGGAGGATGAAATGTTGGACAACATGCCGCGCGGAACCATCTGCATCGAAGACATCGAGATGGGCATGGTGCGTTACCTGCGCAAAGTCATCACCGATGAGGACATCGAGAAGTTCGCCCAGGTGTCAACCGACCGCAATCCGGTGCATCTGGATGACGATTACGCCCAGGACACCATTTTCGAGGGCCGGATCGCGCACGGGATGCTCACCGCCGGGCTGATTTCAGCCGTCATTGGCGAGCAGCTGCCGGGCCACGGCACCATCTACATGAGCCAGTCGCTGAAATTCCTGGCGCCGGTGCGCCCGGGCGACCTGGTGCTGGCGGAGGTCGAGGTGACCGACATCGTGATCGACAAGCGCCGGGTCAAGCTGGACTGCCGCTGCATCGTGGATGGCAAGAAGGTGCTGGTGGGCGAAGCCATGGTGATGGCGCCCTCGCGCAAGTTCGACTGAGGCAGAGGCCGGGCCCGGACAGGGGGCGTTGCCCCCTCGCGCCTTTGGCGCTCACCCCCAGGGTATTTCGGACCAGAAAGAAGCGCAGGCGCAGTGTGCGCGGTGCGCGCAGCGTTGTGAGCCGCCGGGGGCCTTTGCCCTTGGCGGTTTTCTCTTGCCGTGTCTGTTGTTTTGGTCTTTCCGTTCGGTTCTGCGCTGAAGCCCAATTAAGGGGGCGGCGCCGCCGGGTGGAGGTGGACAGACCCCCCCGGGGGCCTGCTCGGACAGGATATCCTGGACGACCCCCTTTTTATCAGGGCCGGTCTCCGGGTGTTGCGCAGGCAGCCCAAAGATGCCTGCGCCTCGTATCATGGCCCATGCGCGGAGCCATGGCGGGGGATCGCGATCATTGGGGAGTATGGCAGAGGGGCATGAGGATTGCGTGAAGGGGGCGTACGGTGGGTCCGCAACACCCTGTGAACATGCCACTCAACCTGCAGCCTCAGCCCCTGTGAAACCCGGCGGCAGCGTGCGCCCTAGTCACTCAATCTTCTGCCAGACAGAACCTGTTTCCCTGGCAAACCTTTTGGTCCAGATCGAAAAGGCCAATCATTGTGCTATTGATTTCATGGGGCGTGCCTGAAAACTCTGACGCAACAGTTACTATTACCCATTCCCGTTTGCCATTGTCATCATTGACATAGGAGTAATGCCGGGACGTTTTCACAGGTCCCAAAATACTGCTGTTTGGCACATCTGCAGTCAATGGTCCTCCGATTCTGGCCCATGTGTCATATACTTGCCGCAACACCTTTTCGCCAAACGGTACGGTTTCCTGAATACATTCCTTAACGACCTGGCTTGGTTCCTGTTCGGCCGCGACCAGGATCATTTTTTGAACTCGTTCCTTGTTCGGAGCCGGGTCAACGAATTGGAATGGCCCATCCTGAATGTGAAAATCCGGCTGGATGCCTGTGGCTTCTTTCAGAAATCCCCTGAGGCGTTTCGCATTCAGTTCAGGATACTGAGAGCATACAACGATTGCTTTGATCAGGACAAAGCTCTTTGTACTTGTACCTAAAGTGAATTGGGCGATCAGCTCCGCCCGAGCCTGAGTCAGCAGCGTTGCATACATTGCCATTGCGGCCAGAATTGTTAGTCGCAAGATTCGAATACCCTTAACCTGATGCGCTTTTTCAATCAGCCTGTTCTAAGCTTTTAACGCGGTCCCCCGCCAGAGTCCTTGTGACTGCCGGTCCCGCCCTCCCCCGCCACTGGCCGCTTGAACCGCCGCGCGGCTGCGGGTACGGATGCGCCATGCGTATCGTCAGAGATTATGAATTCGTCGAAGACCAGGACCGGGGCGCCACCGTTGCCATCGGCAATTTTGACGGCGTGCATCTGGGCCATCAGTCGGTGATCGAGCTGGCCCGCGATGCGGCACCGGAGGCGCCGCTGGGGGTGATGACGTTTGAGCCGCACCCGCGGGAGTATTTTGCGCCCGACAGCCCTCCGTTCCGGCTGATGCGGGCCGAGACCCGCGCCCACCGGCTGGAGAAGCTGGGGGTGGAGCGGCTGTATGAGCTGAACTTCAATACCGCGCTGTCGAGCCTGACGCCGGAGGAGTTCGCCCGCGACGTGATCTCCGAAGGGCTGGGGCTGGCGCATGTGGTCGTCGGCGCCGATTTCTGTTTCGGCAAGGGGCGTGCGGGCAACGCCGAGGACCTGCAGCACTTTGGCGAACAGTATGGTTTTGGCGTGACGATTGCGCCCTTGATGGAATATTCCGAGCACGCGGTGTCCTCCACCGCGATCCGCAACGCGCTGAGCGAGGGCCGGCCTGCGGATGCCAAAGAGATGCTGGGCCATTGGCACCGGATCGAGGGCACCGTGATCGGCGGCGAGCAGCGCGGGCGGGAGCTGGGCTTCCCCACGGCAAACATGTCGATCGACGGGCTGCACCAGCCGTGTTTTGGCGTCTATGCGGTGCTGGTCGATGTTTTGGACGGGCCGCATAAGGGCAGCTACCACGGCGCCGCCTCTGTCGGGGTGCGGCCGATGTTCGGGGGCGTGGTGCCGAATATCGAGACCTTTGTGTTTGATTTCTCCGGCGATCTTTATGGCGCGACGCTGTCGGTGGGGCTGGTGGCCTTTTTGCGGCCGGAGATGAAGTTTGACGGGCTGGATGCGCTGATTGCGCAGATGGACGCGGATTGCGCCGAGGCGCGTGACATACTGGTGGCGCTATGAAACCTGCAAAAGACGTTATCGACCGCTCCGGCCTTGGCCAGCGCTTCTGGGAGAAGAAGCCGCTGGAGAAACTGAGCCAGAAGGAATGGGAAGCGCTGTGCGACGGCTGCGGCAAATGCTGCCTGAACAAGCTGGAGGATGAGGAGACCGGCGAGGTGGCGCTCACGCGGGTCGCTTGCCGTCTGCTGGATGACAGCACTTGCCGCTGCGCCCAGTATCCGATCCGGCACCAGTTCATCCCCGAGTGCATCGTGCTGAAGCCGGACAATCTGGACACCCACGCCTATTGGATGCCGCAGACCTGCGCCTACCGCCTCTTATGGCAGGGCAAGCCGCTGCCGGAATGGCACCCGCTGCTGACCGGCACCCCCGAGAGCGTGCATCAGGCGGGTGTTTCGGTGCGCGGCTGGACGGTGTCAGAGTTTGAGATTTCCGAGGATGAGTGGGAAGACCACATCATCGAAGAACCGACCGGCTGATCCTGCCCTGCCGCGGGACTGTTAAACAGAAATACAATTTCAGGTTGCATTGCACGCCACCCCGCCGCCATGATGAGGGAATCCAAGCGGGTTTCCCACAAGGAGGGCAGCAAATGCCATTCGAGCACGGCACCTATTTCAGCGAGAAAGAAGCCTATAAGGCCAAGGCGTTCCTTTCGACCCTGGGGCTGAGCGGCAAGCAGGCCGCGGAGATCCAGGCCTGGCATCAGTATCACCTGGGCAAGCAGCTGACGGTCTGGGCCACGGTCGGGACCTTTGCCGGCATCGGGCTGGGGCTGCTGTTTGCGCGGATGTTCTGAACCCGCCGGGCCGGGGCGGCTTGGCATCGGCGCCGGAACTGCCTACTGCTAGGCAATACTTCTGGCAGACAAGGGACTTCGCTGATGCATTTCGCCTCCGACAACTCCGGCCCGGTGCCGCAGCAGATCCTCGACGCGCTGGCGCGGGCCAACCAGGGCTATGCCATGGGCTATGGCTCTGACGCTGAGATGGCAGAGGTGACGGAGCGGATCCGGGAGATTTTCGAGGCACCTGAGGCGGCCGTCTATCTGGTGGCCACCGGCACCGCGGCCAATGTGCTGGCGCTGTCCACCCTGGCGCAGCCCTGGCAGACGGTGTTCTGCACCAAGCCCGCCCATATCAACATGGATGAATGCAACGCGCCGGAGTTTTACAGCGGAGGCGCCAAGCTGACGCTGGTGACGGAGGCGGACAAGATGACCTCCGAAGGGCTGCGCGCCGCCATCGAGGGCGAGGAGACCCGCGGCGTGCACGGGCCGCAGCGGGGGCCGGTGTCGCTGACGCAGGTCACTGAGTTCGGCACCGTCTACAGCCTGCAGGAGCTGCAGGCGGTCTGCGGTGCAGCCAAGGAATACGGGCTGCCGGTGCATATGGATGGCGCCCGGTTTACCAATGCGCTGGTGTCGCTGGGCTGCACGCCTGCGGAGATGACCTGGAAAGCGGGCGTCGATGCGGTGTCCTTCGGCGGCACCAAGAACGGCTGCATGGGGGTAGAGGCGGTGATCTTCTTTGATCCCCGCCACGCGCAGGAGTTCGAGTACCGGCGCAAGCGCGGTGCGCATCTGTTTTCCAAGCACCGTTACCTGTCAGCGCAGATGCTGGCCTATCTGAGCGACGATCTGTGGCTGGAGAACGCCCGCGCTGCCAATGCGAAAACCGCGCTGCTGGCCGAGGGACTGAAGGCGGCGGGCGCGCATTTCACCCACCCGGCGCAGGCCAATATGATCTTTGCCGCCCTGCCCCGCCGCAAGCATCAGGAGCTGTTCGCCGCCGGCGCCATTTATCACCTTTGGGACGGGCTGCTGCAGGGGCCGGAGAACGAGATGGTCACGGCCCGGTTTGTCTGCGACTGGTCGGTGCCGGAGGAGGACATCCGGGCGTTCCTGTCGCTACTCTGACCGCAAGCAGGGCTGCGGTCAGCGCTTGCCCTGCGCCCAGAGCAGCGCGTCCTCCAGCCGGTCGTCACCCCAGAAAACCTCCCCCGCCACAACGAAGCTGGGGGCGCCAAAGATGCCCAGCGCCATCGCCTCCTCCGTTGCATCCGCCAGCATCTTGACGGTCTTGTCCGACACCGCCTCAGCCAGCACCCTGCCCGGGTCCTGGCCCGCGGCCTGGAGGCTAGCGGAGAGGTTCGGGTCCTCGCCCGCGGGCTGGCCGGCTTCGAACCAGCAGCGGTAAGCGGCCTGAGTATAGGCCTCGCCCCAGCCCTCTGCCGCGCCCAGCGCCGCCACCTGGTTGGCCAGCACCAGTTCCGGCAACGGGTACGGCGCAGGCAGCCGCACGTGGAGGCCGTAGCGCCCGGCGCGGCGTTCGATGTCGCGCCACATATAGGCGGTCTTTTCCGGCTTATCCTTGAACGGGATGTTGTTCTGCACCGTCATCACATGGCGCACGTTGAAGGGGCGCCAGCGGACCGGAATGCCCGCCTGCGCCGCGGCGTCACCGATCCGCATCACTGTTAGGTAGCTGTAGGTGCTGCCGATCGAATACCAGAAATCCAGTCCGGGCATGGGGGCCTCCTGTCAGTCAGTGCTGCGGTAGAGATTAGCAGCGGGGCGCGGTTTATCCACTCTCCCCCTGCCGCCGCCCCTGCTGCCGCGGGCTGTTTTATGGTAGAGTAACGAAAGCAGCGGGTGGCAAGACCCGCGTCCTGGGGCCCTGAGCGAGCAGAATTTGCCAGCAAGGGAGGGGACATTCAAATGACACGATCCACCATTGACGGCGCGGCGCTGGACTATGCCGCGGGCGGCGGGCTGCTGAGCCGCCGGACGCTGTTGGCTTCAGCCGCTGCGGGGACGGCCGCGGGGCTGCTGCAGCCGCGCGTGGCGCGGGCAGAGGCGGAAATCCCGGAATGGACCAAGGCCGCAGGCGCAAGGGCGCGCGGTTATGGCGCGCCGGCGGCGGCGGAATCTGCGGTGCAGCGCGCCATCATCGAACCCTGGCAGGACGTGGCGCCGGCCTTCAGCCTGTCGGGCACGCCGCACCACAAGTTGCGCGGCACCATCACCCCCAGCGGGCTGCATTACGAGGTGCATCACGGCGGCCGGCCCGACATCGACCCGGCCCGCCACCATCTGATGATCCATGGGCTGGTGGATTACCCGCTGCAGTTCACCCTGGACGCGCTGGAGCGTTATCCGATGGTGACGGCGACGCACTTCCTGGAATGCGCCGGCAACAGCCTGTTCAACGCCATCATGCCGGAGCCGATGCAGGCGGGCTGCGACATGCTGCATGGGCTGGTGTCGAACACCGAATGGGCCGGCATCCCGATGCGCATTCTGATGGAGGAAGCCGGCGTCAAGCCAGAGGGCAAATGGGTGGTTGCCGCGGGCGCTGACGGGCCGAGCCTGGCGCGGTCGATCCCGATGGAGAAGGTGATGAGCGACGGGATGCTGGCGCTGTACCAGAACGGCGAGCGGATCCGGCCCGAGCAGGGCTATCCGATGCGGCTGCTGCTGCCCGGGTTCGAGGGCAATATGAACATCAAGTGGCTGACGAGCCTGTGGGTGACGGAGGAGCCAGTGCATACCAAGGATGAATCGGGCGAATATACCGAGATCCTGGCCGATGGCTCCTCGGTCCAGTTCACCTTTGCGATGGGGGTGAAGTCGTTCATCACCCATCCGTCCTCCACCATGACGATGAGCGGGCCGGGATTTTACGAGATTTCCGGGCTGGCCTGGACCGGCGCGGGCAAGGTCGCCAAGGTCGAGGTGTCAGCCGATGGCGGCACCAGCTGGGCCGAGGCGGCGCTGGCCGGGCCGGTGCTGCCGCAGGCGCTGACACGCTTCAGCCTGCCCTGGCACTGGGACGGATCGCCCCTGGTGCTGATGAGCCGCGCCACCGACGAGACCGGCGCGGTGCAGCCTGCGCGCGCTGACTGGAAGGCGCGCTATCACGCCTCGAATTTCCTGCATTACAACGCCATCCAGCCCTGGCAGGTCACGGCAGAAGGAGCGGTTCAGAATGTCTATCTTTAAACTCGCCACCACCGCCCTGCTGCTGACCGCCGCTGCCGCCCGCGCCGAAGGGCCGGGGCTGGGGCAGCCGCTGGAGGCCGCGGATATCCCGTTTTATGCCACCTATGTGAAACCCGATGGCACCGGCCTGCCCGAAGGCAGCGGCACTGCAGCGCAAGGCGCGGAGATCTATGCCGCAAAATGTGCCACCTGCCATGGCGCAACCGGCAGCGAGGGCCCGGTGATGCCGCCGGTTGGCCCCAATGATGTCTGGGCCAAGCCCGCAGGCAGCTACTGGCCCTATGCCACCACGCTGTTTGATTACATCCGCCGGGCGATGCCGCTGGAGGCGCCGAAGTCGCTGAGCGATGACGAGACCTATGCGCTGGCGGCCTTCATCCTGGAGCGCAACGGGGTGATTGATGCGGACACCGCGATGACGGCAGAGACCCTGCCCGCAGTGAAGATGCCGAACCACGGCAACTTCACCGACGTCTGGGCCAAGCAGGGCGCGAAACCCTGGTGAGGACGGGCCGGGCTTAGAACTTGCCGTTGTCGTTCTTCCACTCGCTGCGCGGGGGGATGGCCTCGATCGTGTCCCAGTGCTCGGCGATCCGACCGTCCTCGATGCGGTAGAGATCGTAGAAGCTGGTGTGGATGCCGCCCCGCTGCCCCTCGCAGGCGCAGAGGACGAAATTGCCCTCTGCCAGCACCCGGTGGAGGTACTCGTACTGGATTGCGAGCGTGCTGTTTTCTGTGGCTGACAGCGCTTCGCGCAGGGCGGGCAGGCCGTCGGTCAGATCCGGGTTGTGCTGGATGAGGTCCGCGTGGACATAGTCCGGCCGCTGGTCCAGCTGCCGCCGGATCAGCACCTGCTCGGTATAGCTGCGGGCCAGGGTGCGGTTCTTTTCGGTCTTGTCCAGGTCCGTGATCTCCGTGGCGCCGTCCTGCATCCCGCGTCCGGAGGGGTTGGGGCCGCGCAAAGGCTGGATGTTATCCCAATGCTCCACCGCCTGCCCGTCCTCGAAGCGGAACACTTCGAACGCCGCGCGCAAGGAGGAGAAATCGTATTCGATATGGGCAAAGGCGAAATCGCCATCCTCAAACACCCGTTTGAAGGTGACGCGGGGCGAGGTCTTGGCGAGGCGGGCAAACAGCTCCGCCAGCCCCTCGCTGCCCTCGTGGGTCTGCGGGTTGTGCTGGATGTATTTCGCCTCGTTCACGACGGCGGCAGAGGCCGGGTCGCCGGTCTCCAAGCCTTTGAGGAGGGTTTTCAGCAGGTCTTTCTTCGATGCCATCTGTGCCGTCTCCTCGCTGCAGGCGGTGGTGCTTATCCTGCCCCGTCCATCGCAGTGGTGCAAAGGGTCAGTGCAGGTGCCAGAAGCTGCGCAGCAACGCTACGGTCTGTGCCGGGTGGGTGAGTGGCAGCATGTGGCCCGCGCCCGGCACCGCGGTGTGCGCGGCGTTCAGGCGTCGGCAAAGGCTGCGGGCGATGGCGGGGATCACCGGCGGGCTGTCCGCGCCGGTCAGAATCTGCACCGGCATCGTCACGGGAGCCAGTGCGCCGGGGGCCAGGGTGCCGTTTGCGTCCTCATGCAGCACCGCGCGGCTGGCCATCACCACTGGCATGGCGCGCAGCATTGCCGCACGGGCGGGGGCTGGCAGGTCGGGCCATTTCACCTCTCCGATCCCCCACATGCGGTTGAACAGACGGGTGGTGAGTTCCCGGTCTCCCGCTTCCCAGGCGGCTTCGGCCGGCTGGCTGGCCTTTTCCAAAGCGGCAAAGGCGGCGGGATCCTCGGCCTGCGCGGCGGCAAACAGCACCGGCTCGATCAGGGTGAGGCTGCGCACCAGATCCGGCCTGGCCATCGCCATCCGCAATGCCACGGTGGCGCCGAAGGAGTGGCCGACGAGGTCCACGGGAACCGTCAGCAGCGAAAGCCCTGCCTGCATGTTCAAGAGCTGGTAGTTGCCCTGCCCGTCCCAGTCCGGGCTGCGGCCATGGCTGAGCATGTCGAAACCGGTGAGGGTGACCTCCTCTGCCATTTGCTCTGCCACGCCGCGCCAGGCGCCGGAATGGGCCAGCGAGCAATGCACCGCCAGAACAGACCGAGGCCCCTGACCGAAGCTGCGATGGAACACCTGCGGGGCGCGGCTCATGCAGCCGGCCCTTCACGATGCGGGTTTTGACGAGGGGTTGTAGGGCTGCGCCTGCGTGCCACCAAAAGCTGTTTCTCCCGCTTAGAACTTTGCGCGAGGGTAAGTGCATGATAAGCGGGGTTCAATATCACGAATCTGACACATTGCCATTGCTGCCTGGGGATCACAGCCAATGCCGACCTTGAACGAACCCAAGCTGATTGCTGGGAACGCCAACCTTCCTCTTGCCCAAGCCATTACCCGCCGCATGAGCCTGCACCGCGGTGTCGACCAGGGGCTGGTGGACGCCCGCGTCGAGCGGTTCAACGACGGCGAGATCTTCGTCGAAGTTTATGAGAACGTCCGCGGCGAGGACATGTTCATCATCCAGCCGACCTCAAACCCGGCCAATGACAATCTGATGGAGCTCTTGATCATCGCCGACGCGCTGCGCCGCTCCTCAGCCCAGCGCATCACCGCGGTGATCCCCTACTTCGGCTATGCCCGCCAGGACCGCCGCACCAAGGCGCGCACGCCGATCTCGGCCAAGCTGGTCGCCAACATGCTGACCGGCGCCGGCATCGAGCGGGTTCTGACCATGGACCTGCACGCGGCCCAGATCCAGGGCTTCTTTGATATTCCGGTGGACAACCTTTATGCCTCGCCGATCTTTGCGCTGGACGTGAAGGACCAGTTCAAAGGCCAGATGGATGAGTTGATGGTGGTGTCGCCGGATGTGGGCGGCGTGGCCCGCGCCCGTGAGCTGGCCAAGCGCATCAGCGCACCGCTGTCGATCGTCGACAAACGCCGCGAGAAGGCCGGTGAAGTGGCGGAGATGACCGTGATCGGCGACGTGAAGGACAAGATCTGCCTGATCGTCGATGACATGTGCGATACTGCCGGCACCCTGTGCAAGGCAGCCCAGGTGCTGCTGGACAACGGCGCCAAGGAAGTGCACGCCTATATCACCCACGGCGTGATGAGCGGCCCGGCGGTGGAGCGCGTCAGCAATTCGGTGATGAAGTCGCTGGTGCTGACCGACACGATCCAGCCGACCGAGGCGGTAAAGAACGCGCCCAACATCCGCATCGTGCCGACCGCGCCGCTGTTTACTCAGGCGATCCTGAACATCTGGCACGGCACCTCCGTGTCCTCGCTGTTCGAGGACAAGACGCTGGTGCCGATCTACGAGAGCCTTTATTCCAACGGCGGCTGAGGCGGCTGTTAAATCGAATTGGAAAGCCCCGCGGTTGCGGGGCTTTTTGCTTTTCAGGCTCTCGCACGGTGGCGGCCGGCTAAGACGGTCGCGGCGGCGGCTGTTGCCGCCACCAGCGCCAGCAGGGCTGCGGCAGCACCGAAAGCGCCGACATATCCCCACTGTGTGATGGCCGGCGTGCTGGCAAAGGGCGACAGGAACTGGCCGCAGAACACCGAAGCCGTGAGGATTGCGCCTGCCGTGCCGCGCCGTCCCGAGGGGGCAAGCGCCAGCGTAATGGCAACAAAACCGGGGGAGACCGTGGCGTAACCGATGCCGACAACCATGGCGCCTGCCAGGGACAGCGCCGCGCTTCCTTGCTGGGCCAGCACCGCAAAGCCCAGCGCCAGCGCGCCGTAGCCGAGCGCAAAGATTGCAGCATGCGGCAAACGGGCTTTGAGCCGGCCGTAGAACAGCGCGGCGATACCGCCGCAAAGCGACAACAGGCCCAGCCCGGCCCCGGTCATCAGCGCGCTGTTGAGGCCCTGGGACGCAAAGAAGAACGGCAGCTGGGTCGGCATCATGAAAAAGAGGCCATTGGTCAGCATCTGCAGGGCAGAGATGGCAATGACCAGCAGCAGCCACGACGGGTGGCCCGGTGTTTCTGCCTGCCCTGCCCCGCCGGTGCTGCGCCGGGATTCCGGGGCGTGGCGCCAGACGGTGTAAAGGCACAAGACGGCCAGCCCGTAGATCAGGAACGGCAGCCGCGGTGACAGGGTGGCGGCCAGCCCTGCGGTGCCGATGAAAACCAGCCCGCCGAAGTTGCGGGCCGAAATCTGCAGGCCGGTCAGGGCCTGGCGGCTGGCACCGGTGAAATAGTCGCCGATCAGCGCGGTCTGCGCGGTCATGATCAGCCCGACGGCAATGCCAAGGCCAAAGCGGCTGATGAGCATCAGGTGCAGGTCCGGCAGGTAATACCCCGCGGTGCCGCACAGGAGGAACAGCCAGACCCCCGCCAGCAGCACGGGCCGCCGCCCCTTGCGGTCGGTGAGCCAGCCCGCCAGCGGCGCGGTCAGCATCACCCCGAGCGAGGGCACGGTGACCAGAAGGCGTACCAGGAAGCCTGCATCGGGCACCTCCGCAAATTCCTGCTCCAGCCCTGCCAGCGCCGGGCTGATGGTGGCGTTGGCCATCACTGTAAGGCTGGCGGCCATCAGCAGCGCAATGGCCTGGGGATGCCGCCAGAGGCTTTGATTGTTGCTCGTCATCAGGGATTTTCCTTGTTCAATCCGTGCAAGGCTGGCAGCCTGCAAATTAAAGTCAACTTGAGGTCAAGGATGAAACTTCTGGATATCGGCGAGGTCGCGGAACGCTCTGGCGTGGCGCCCTCTGCCCTGCGGTATTACGAGGAGATCGGGCTGATCACCTCCGCGGGGCGCAAGGGACTCAGGCGGCAGTTCGGACCGGAGGTCCTGTTGCAACTGTCGCTGATTACCTTGGGCAAGGCGGCAGGGTTTTCGCTGCAGGAGATTGCAGGCATGTTCGGCAAGGACGGCCAGCCCGATCTGCCGCGGGACCAGCTGCACGCCCGCGCCGATGCGCTGGAGGCGCAGATCCGCGAGCTGACGGTGCTGAAGGACGCGCTGCGCCATGTGGCGGACTGCCCGGCGCCAAGCCATCTGGAGTGCCCGAAATTTCGAAAGCTGCTGCGGGCCGGGTCCATCACGGCGGAGGTTTAGTCGACGTCCCAGTCATCAGCGTGGGGCAGTTCGCCGATCGCCAGCCAGGCGGCGCGCAGGCGGGCGGCGCGGCTGTCGGCCCAGGTGCGGAAGACGATATCAAAGCCCTGGCAAGTGATGTTTTCCGCCACCAGTTCCGCGCGGATCGCGGCGGAGGTGTCCATATCCCAGAGCGACACAGACACATGCACTGCGGGCGGGCTGGCAAAGGCAGCGGTGAACTCCACCGCCCGGCGCCGCACCCGCGGGCCGGTGCCGGTCCACATCTCGCCGCCATCCTCGAAATCCGAGAACACGGTGACATCGCCCTGTTCGACGCCGGTGCGGGGATTGCGCAGTCGTTTCATTCCGGTTCCCAAGCCGTTAGCCCGTTTCTCAGAGTAAGTCATACAGCGGTATAATCCAGAAACCAGCCGAAAAGCCGCGCTGCCTATGGCCTTTCTTGCAGTGCTGAGGCCAGGGCTGCCCCCCTTCCTGGCGCATTGGCCCGGCGTGCCATGAGGGGAATATTCCCTCCTATCATCCGAAAATCCCCGAAAGAGGCCATTCTTCCCGAATGTCGCAATATCTGTGGATTCCGGCGCGCTGGCATCGAGTCCGCGGCGGCGATCTCTGGTGTGTATCTGCATCCGCCAAAGTCAGGCGTTTTGACCAAAGGGAGGAGAAACCCCGTGTCACCATCTGATCCGAATATTGCCAAACCCGGTCTCGGACTGGCGCTGCTGCCGATCCTGCTGACCTTGCTGGTACTGGGCATCCAGCTGTTCTACTTCGGGGATTTCACCCCGCATATCCCGCTGGCGATCGGCATCGCCATCACCGCGCTGGTCGGCCTGAAGCTGGGCCACAAGTGGGACAATATCGAAGAGGGCGTGTTCCACGTCATCAACATCTCGCTGCCGTCGGTGTCTATCCTGATCACCGTCGGCATGATTGTCGGCATCTGGATTGCCAGCGGCACCGTGCCGACGCTGATCTATTACGGACTGAAAATCCTGTCGCCGGAGCTGTTCCTGGCTGCGGGCATGGTGCTGTGCTCCATCGTGTCGGTATCGCTGGGCACCTCATGGGGCACCGTCGGCACCGTCGGCCTGGCGCTGATGGGGATCGGCGCGGGCTTTGGCATTCCGATGTACTGGACCGCGGGCGCGGTGGTTTCCGGCGCGTTCTTCGGCGACAAGATCTCCCCCCTGTCGGACACCACAAACCTGGCCCCGGCCGTGACCGGCACCAATCTGTTCGATCACATCCGCAACATGCTGCCGACCACCGTGCCGTCGATGCTGATTGCGCTGGCGATCTACCTGGTGGTGGGATTCACCCTGATCGACACCTCGCAAGTGTCGTTTGAGCGGATTGACGCGATCACCGCGGCGCTGGACAACGCGTTCTGGATCTCGCCGCTGATGCTGCTGCCGGCGCTTCTGGTCATCGTGCTGGCGGTGAAGAAACAGCCGCCGATCCCGTCGCTGTTTGCCGGTGCTGTTGTCGGCGGCATCATGGCGATGGTGTGCCAGGGCGCGGGCCTGCATGAGACATTTACGTTCGCCAACAGCGGCTATTCCATCGACACCGGCGTGGCCGAGATCGACCCGCTGCTGAACCGCGGCGGCATCCAGTCGATGATGTGGACCATCTCGCTGGTGCTGCTGGCGCTGGGGTTCGGCGGCGCGCTGGAGCGGACCGGCTGTCTGCAGGCGATCATCGAGGTGATCATTGCCCGGGTGAAGAGTTTTGCCGGCATCCAGACCTCCGCCATTCTGACCTCGGTTGCGACCAACACCGTGGCGGGCGATCCGTATCTTTCCATTGCCCTGCCGGGCCGGATGTAAGCGCCGGTTTACCGCGGCATGAAGTACTCGCCGCTGAACCTGTCGCGCGCCATCGAGGAAGGCGGCACGCTGGTGTCGCCGCTGATCCCCTGGAACGCGGGCGGCGCCTTTGTGATCTCGGCTCTGGCGCTGGGGATCGCCGATGGCAACTTCGAGAACCTGCTGTACATCCCGCTGGCCTTTGCCTGCTGGCTGTCGCCGCTCATCGGCATCTTCTATGCGATGACCGGGCTGTTCTCGCCCAAGGCAAGCGACGAAGAGGTCGCGGCCTGGGAGGACAGCGGCGAGCCGGTGCAGGAACTGACCGCCTGATCCCCCCTGCGCGCCGGAGCCTCCCCTCCGGCGCGCGTTTCACTGTGAACGTCCCATCTGTTAGGTTAGCGATATGACACTCCGCAGCTTTGTCCCGAAGGGTGCGGCCAGTTTCCGGGTCGATTACGACGGGCCGCCCAAAGACATCTACTTTGTGCTTCTGCCGAAGCTGACCATGCTGGCCTTCAGCGCTGCGGTGGAGCCGTTGCGGATCGCCAATCAGGTCACCGGCAAGGAGCTGTACCGCTGGTTCCTGCTGAGCGAGGACGGCGCACCGGTGCCCTGCTCCAACGGGATCGGTATCAACACCGACATGGCGCTGGAAGACCTGCCGCGGGGCAGTTTCGGGTTTGTCTGTGCGGGCATTGAACCCTCAGAAAGCGCCAGCCCCAAGGTGCTGTCCTGGATGCGGCGGCAGAATGCCCATGGCAGCCGCTTTGGCGGCATTTGCACCGGGGCTTTTGCTTTGGCCCAGGCCGGGCTTTTGCAGGGGCAGCGCTTTACCCTGCATTGGGAGAACCAGCCGTCGTTTTCCGAATATTTCCCGGGGCTTGAGCCGACGTCGAACCTATATGAGATCGACCGAGGGCTGATGACCTGCGGCGGCGGCAATGCGGCCACCGATATGATGCTGGAGATGATCGAGACCGACCACAGCAAGGATCTGGCGGTGATTGTCTCTGACATGTGCATCCACTTCCGGTCCAACAACCGCGAGGCGCTGCAGAAGTCGGCCTATTCGGTAGCGCTGAGCAGCCGCAACCAGCATCTGATCAACGCCATGCAGTTCATGCACGACACCATCGAGGAGCCGGTGGAGGTCGGAGTGGTGGCGGAGCACGCGCAGATTTCGCGGCGCCAGCTGGAGCGGCTGTTCCAGCGTTATGTCGGTACCTCACCGGTGCAGTTCTATATCGACCTGCGCGTGGGCCGGGCACTGGCGCTGCTGAATGAGACCAACATGACGGTGGCAGAAATATCCGCCGCCACCGGCTTCAGCAGCGCGACCCAGCTGTCGATCCGCTTCAAGAAGCGGTACGGGCAGTCGCCTTCGTCCTTCCGCAAGAGCTGGGCAGAGAAGGCAGCCAAGGAGTAGGCTCAGCCCTCGTCACTGGCCAGCGCGGTGCTGAGTTCGCTGATCTTTTCCAGCCGGGCCGAGATCCGGTCCTGAAAGCGCCCCAGCTCGTCGATGATGGTGTTCAGGGTCTCGCCGACATTGCCGAGCCGGGCGCATTCGATTTTGCACAGCACCCGGGTTGTGGTCAGCGCCATGAAATGGCGGTGCAGGGTCTGGCACGCCTTCTGGATGCGGTCGGCCTCGAAGCGGACGTCCTGCAGGCTGCTCCGCGCCTTGCTGAACTGGATACCGGTAAGGTCGCTCAGAATGCCCTGCTCGCGGGTGATGTCGGTCGCTGCGCTGCCGTCTTCCTGTTCCAACTGATGGCCGCATTCGGTAAGTATGCGGGCCAGCCCCTCGACAAAGATGGCCGCCGTTACCGTACCCTTGATTGCGCGGAAGTTGCTGTCCTTGCCCCAGACGTGGGCCTCAAACCAGTCCGACATGTCGCGCGACATGGCGCTGTAGTTCTGGGACAGCACTGTCACCGGGCCGCCGGCCGGTTCGATGCGCGAGGCAATGACCCGCAGGTTATGAGGGATGGTGCGCATCGATTCAAACTCCTGCACCAGCGCCTCGGTCTCCGCCACCAGCTGCCCGGCGGTGGAATGCATTGCGCGGCGTTCGGCGAGACGTGCGCAAGGCGGGCGTTTCAGGCCCGCATCACGCGCCAGCAGTTCCTCAGCCAAAGCGTGTCCGGCAAAGTCGCTGTAGGTGGCAAAGCCCAGCTCGCGCAGGCGGGCCAGCAGCCGGGCAGCGCTGTCCTCGGGGCTCAGCTCCTCTGCCTGTTCGGCTTGGCGCAGGGCGGCGTATTCCTGCTGCACTGTCTTGAGCAGCGGGCTGGTCGGTTTGATACGGGCGGAGAGATAGCCGCCGTCGCAAGGGGTGACCACTGCAAAAACCCAGTAATAGCTGCCGTCGCTGGCGCGGTTCTTGACATAGGCGCCAACGGTTTCGCCGCCCTTGATCGTATCCCACAACAGCTGGAACACCGCGCGCGGCATGTCCGGGTGGCGGATCACCTTGTGCGGCGCCCCCAGCAGCTTTTCCAGCGGGTATTTGGCGACCCGGCTGAACACGGCATTGCCGGCCTGGATCACACCGCGGGGATCGGTGCGGGAAAAGAACACTTCATCAAGGGCAAAGGCCGATTCCCGGCCCGTGGATTGAGCAGCCAGCGCGCGGTCTTCAAAGGACACGTTTCGGTTCCTGTAAGTGGTTGTCTTGTACCGGTCCTGTTTACCGGCCAGTGCTTGCCGAAATGCTAATGAGGGGCGGATGGCGCATGTTTTCCCGCCCCTGCATTCCTACGGTTCAGGCCGCGGCGTTCTGCGCCTGCGCCGGGGCCTGGCGGCTGTCCTCCAGCGTCACCCCGAGGCTTTCGCAGAGCGGGAGGCGGCGGGCTGCGAAATTACCCGCACGGGCACGCAGGAGGGCGAGGTTTTCCTCCTCCGTCTCCAGCACCCGTCCGTCGTGCTGCAGGCGCTGGCCCTGCGGCGCCAGAATGCGCCAGGCCAGGGCGGCCCAGTCCGCGGGCGTCTCCAGCCCCTCGCTGCGGGCAAGAAGAAACAGCTGCTCGAACCGGTCCAGTTCCACCCCGCCGCCGGTGACGGGTGAAGCGAGATAGCGCAGGGCATCGCTTTCCTCGGCCCGCTTGCAGACCGCGAGGTTGAAGGCGCGGCAAGCGGCGGTGCGGTGCTCCAGCCCCACCTGCGGCAAGGCCGGGGCGATCTGGCCGGTGCCGGCCAGCACCGTCAGCATCCGGGTTATGGCGCCCCACTCCATGGTGCCGAAGGCGCCCTGATCCAGCAGGCTGCGCACCGTGGCCGGGCCTTGGGAGAGCGCCTGCAGCACGGGCGCGTATTCTGCCTGCGCCAGCGGCACATCCTGACTGCGGTGGTGGAATTTGAGCGCGCCGCCATTGTAGGGGCGGGTCAGGGCCAATGTTGTGGCAAACCAGGCGCCGATTTCACCGCGCGGGGTATGCGCCAGCCGCCCTTTGACAAAAACATCGGTGCGGAAGTGCTCGTTCAGCAGCACATCGCGCAGGCCTTCGCGGCGGACCGGGTCGCTTTCGCTGTCCAGCAGGGCGCGTTGTTCTGGCGTGAAGCGGACACAGTCGAGATTGTCCATCAGGCTGACGGAGCCTGCAAAGCTGAGCTTGGCGGTGCCCAGTTCGGCGGCAAGGTCCTCGAAGAAGAAAGGGGTCCAATCCTTGTTGAAATACTCATGCGCCACATAGTTTTCAGGCATCGACGCCATATGCTCAAGGCGGGCAGCAACCGCCGGGTTCCGTTCGAAATAACCGCCACCGGCACCGGCCAGCTGGCGGCCAAACGCCATCGCTTCCCTGATCCGGTCTTGCAGGGTGCCCCGGCCCTGCTCTGCCCGGCTGGCCAGGATCCGGCGCAGCGGCATCGCGGCGGCCCAGCCGGGCTGGGTGTTGCTGCTGACATAGACCAAGCCGCCCGGTTTCAGCCGGTCGGCAATGAAGCGCAGGATATGCTGGCGATTCTCCTCTGACACCCAGCTGTAGACCCCGTGCAGCGCGATGATGTCGAAGGACGCAGGCAGGCCGGAGGTATCGCCGAAATCCTCGAAGCTGCGCTCGTGGAAGAACATGTTGTCCAGCGCCGCCTCCTGCGCCAGCTCGACGGCGCCTGCGATATGGGAGGGGCTGAAATCCATGGCGTGAAATTCGATATGCGGGTTGGCGGCAGCCAGCAGGTTGGCTGAGAACCCCTGGCCGCAGCCCAGCTCGCAATAGGTGAGGCCTGCGCCGTCCAGCCCGTGCCGGTGGCCCTGGGCGGTTGCGGTGAAGCCCAGCAAGGCTGGGGTCAGCTGGCGGTGGAAGTCGAAGGTGTAGTCGATGCCGGCGACATAGCCGGAGGTCCAATCGGTCACGGGGAATCCTGCTGGTTAGGTAAACGTCATTCAGGGCAATTTCGGAAAATTTGGTGAGAATTGGGTTAAGGCTTGGGTGATTTGAACAGCGGCCGGGGACGGTGGCGAAATGCGGAAAAGGATCCCTGCTGGCGGGATACGCTGCCCGTCTCAAGGGCAGATCCGGGGCCGGCTCGGACAGGCCGGGTGCCCTGTGGTACACTCGGCCGGAGCCTGCTGGGAGGAGTTGATGAGGAAAATGCTTTTGGCAATCGCTGCCGCAATGGTCATGGCCACTTCGGTAAGCGCCGCCGCTCAGGCCGGTTCAGGCACTGATCCGGCCGAACAACTGATCACCGACTATGAATCCATCGTTGCGGTCGAGCATGATTCCCGTCACCTCTACCACCTTCAAACCAAGGCACTTGTTGCGCATCTCGGTGGCTGGGCCCGCCCGGCCAATGAAGACGGCTCTGAGATCGACGTGTTCTCCGGCGTTTCCAAACAGGTCATCCCGCTCAACCTCAACCGGATCAAGGCGCAGCTGCGCAGAGGCCGCACGGATGAGCAAACCGCGTCGGAAATGTCCGAAATAATCGCGCTGTTTGAGACCGCGATTGCAACCGGGCAGGAAATCTCAACCCTTCTGGAAGCGGGGAAATTCGAGCAGGCCAGTGAACTCTACCGGACCCGGTCGGTCCCGGAGTATGAAAAACTCTGGCGGCGGACGTTCACCCTGATGCGCGGGATCGAGCGCAGGCTTTGATGCCTGGCAAGGCAGGCTCCATGCCCGGCTGATTGTGCCGTTTTCAGTCTGCCGCCCGGAGTTTCAGCAAAACTCCGGCTAGAAAAATTGCCAGATTTCCTGGGCGTTTCCCTCCCAGGAAAACGTCTTAGGCGGCCCAACAAAAAACCGGCCCCCACTGGGAGCCGGCTTCTTATTCGTCCAATCCGCGCCTGGATCAGAGGGACATATGGGTGCCCAGGGCTTCCATGTCGGCGAGCAGCTTGGCTGCGTCCTCGACCAGACCGTGCGGCTGGTCTTCCTCTTTCGCGGTCTTGTACATCTCGCGGGCTTCCTCGATCAGATCGTTCATCTGATCGCGGGTCATCTCGGCCATCGGGATCGCGCGTTCGGCCAGAACCGACAGGCTGTCGCCTGCGATTTCGGCAAAACCGCCGGTCACCAGATACTCCGAATTGCCTTCGGGGCTTTCGACCTTCAGCACGCCGGGGCGCAGGGTGGTGATGGTCGGCGCGTGCTGAGGCATCGCCGTCATGTCACCCTCGGCTCCGGGGATCTGAACCGCGCTTGCCTGCAGCGAAGCCAGGCTCCGCTCGGGGCTCACGAGGTCGAATTGCATCGTTTGTGCCATTGGGGCCTCCTTTCAGGGTCCCCCCGCACCGCGAGGGCGCGGGGGAAAATCCGTTCTTAGGCGGCTTCCGCAGCCATCTTCTCGGCTTTGGCGATCACTTCGTCGATGCCGCCAACCATGTAGAAGGCGCCTTCGGGCAGGTGGTCGTATTCGCCAGCCACAACGGCCTTGAACGACGAGATGGTGTCTTCCAGGGAAACCTGGACACCGTCGGAGCCGGTGAAGACCTTCGCAACGTCGAACGGCTGGGACAGGAAACGCTGGATCTTACGCGCACGCGCAACGGTCAGCTTGTCCTCTTCCGACAGTTCGTCCATGCCGAGGATCGCGATGATGTCCTGCAGCGACTTGTAGCGCTGGAGGATTTGCTGAACGTCGGAAGCCACTGCGTAGTGCTCCTCGCCAACGATCTGCGGGTCCATCAGGCGCGACGAGCTATCGAGCGGGTCCACAGCGGGGTAGATGCCGAGCTCGGAGATCGCACGGTTAAGAACGGTGGTCGCGTCCAGGTGGGCAAAGGTGGTTGCCGGTGCCGGGTCGGTAAGGTCGTCCGCGGGAACGTAGACGGCCTGGATCGAGGTGATCGAGCCGTTCTTGGTGGAGGTGATGCGTTCCTGCATCGCGCCCATGTCGGTTGCCAGGGTCGGCTGGTAGCCCACAGCCGAAGGAATACGGCCGAGCAGAGCGGACACCTCAGAACCGGCCTGGGTGAAGCGGAAGATGTTGTCCACGAAGAACAGAACGTCGGTGCCGGACTGGTCGCGGAACTGTTCGGCCAGGGTCAGGCCGGTCAGCGCAACACGGGCACGGGCTCCCGGAGGTTCGTTCATCTGACCGTAAACCAGGGCCACCTGGGACTCTTCCAGGTTGTCCGGCTTGATCACGTTGGATTCGATCATTTCCCAGTACAGGTCGTTGCCTTCACGGGTCCGCTCGCCAACACCGGCGAACACGGAGTAGCCCGAGTGCACTTTTGCGATGTTGTTGATCAGTTCCATGATGAGAACGGTCTTGCCCACGCCGGCGCCGCCGAACAGGCCGATCTTGCCGCCTTTGGAGTAAGGCGCCAGCAGGTCGATCACCTTGATGCCGGTCACCAGAACTTCCGACTCGGTCGACTGTTCGTTGAACTCGGGTGCCGGCTGGTGGATGGCGCGGGTCTCGGATGCGTTGACCGGGCCCTTTTCGTCCACGGGCTCGCCCACGACGTTCAGGATGCGGCCCAGGGTGGCGTTGCCGACCGGGATCGAGATCGGGGCGCCGGTGTCGGTCACTTCCTGACCGCGGACCAGGCCCTCGGTTGCGTCCATTGCGATGGTGCGGACGGTGTTTTCGCCGAGGTGCTGAGCCACTTCGAGAACCAGGGTCTTGCCGTCGTTCTCAGTGTTCAGTGCGTTCAGAATTGCGGGCAGGTGGTCGTCAAACTGGACGTCCACAACGGCGCCGATGATCTGGGTCACCTTGCCTTTTGCTTGTGCCATTAGTTGGTCTCCGGTTGTCTCTTAGAGCGCCTCAGCGCCCGAAATGATTTCAATCAGCTCATTGGTGATCACGGCCTGGCGCGAGCGGTTGAACTGGATGGTCAGTTTGTCGATCATGTCGCCCGCGTTGCGGGTCGCATTGTCCATCGCGCTCATCCGCGCACCCTGTTCGGATGCACCGTTTTCCAGCAGGGCCGAGAAGATCTGGGTCGCCACGCCGCGCGGCAGCAGGTCCGCAAGGATCTGCTCTTCGCCGGGCTCGTAGTCATAGACGGCGCCAGTGCTTTCGCCTTCCGATGCCTCGAAGGACGCCGGAATGATCTGCTGTGCGGTGGGGATCTGGGTCACGACGTTGACGAACTCCGCGTAGAAGATCGTGGCAACGTCGAATTCACCTGCGTCAAAGCGGGTGAGGATCCCCTTGGCGATGTCCTGCGCGTTGGCATAGCCAACACGTTTGACTTCGCTCAGGTCCACATGGCCGATGAAGTCATCGCCAAGGTCGCGCTTCAGGGCATCGCGGCCCTTCTTGCCGACGGTGAGGATCTTCACCGTCTTGCCCGCGGCCTTCAGCTCAGCCGCCTTTTGGCGGGCGAGCTTGGCAATGTTCGAGTTGAAGCCGCCGCACAGGCCGCGCTCGGCGGTCATGACGACAAGCAGCTGGACTTGGTCGCTGCCGGTGCCGCGAAGCAGCTTGGGCGCTGACTCGCTGCCGCCGACCGAGGCCGCCAGCCCTGCCATCACGGCATTGAACCGCTTGGTATAGGGACGGGAGTCCTCGGCAGCTTCCTGGGCGCGGCGAAGTTTCGCCGCGGCCACCATCTGCATGGCTTTGGTGATCTTGCGGGTCGATTTGACCGACTCGATCCTGGTTTTAAGGTCCTTAAGACTCGGCATTGCCTCGTCCCCCCTTAAGCGAAGCTAGCGGCGAACTCGTCCAGCGCAGCCTTTACCTTGTCAGCCAGCTCGTCCTTCACCTTACGGTCGTTGTTGGTGATGTCGGCAAGCAGGTCGGCATGTTTGCCGCGCAGGTGGCTCAGCAGGCCTGCCTCGTAGCGGCCGACGTCCTTGACGTCGACTTTGTCGAGGTAGCCGTTGGTGCCGGCGAAGATGACGCAGACGATTTCGGCGTTGGTCAGCGGCGAGTACTGCGGCTGCTTCATCAGCTCGGTCAGACGGGCGCCACGGGCCAGCAGCTGCTGGGTGGCGGCATCCAGGTCGGAGCCGAACTGCGCAAAGGCAGCCATTTCGCGGTACTGAGCCAGCGACAGCTTAACCGGGCCTGCAACCGAGGACATCGCCTTGGTCTGGGCCGAGGAGCCAACGCGGGAAACCGACAGACCGGTGTTCACGGCGGGGCGGATGCCCTGGTAGAACAGTTCGGTTTCCAGGAAGATCTGGCCGTCGGTGATCGAGATCACGTTGGTCGGAATAAATGCGGACACGTCGCCGCCCTGGGTTTCGATGATCGGCAGCGCGGTCAGCGAGCCGGCACCGAAGTCCTCGTTCAGCTTGGCCGAACGCTCCAGCAGGCGGGAGTGCAGGTAGAAAACGTCGCCCGGGTAAGCTTCACGTCCCGGTGGACGACGCAGCAGCAGCGACATCTGACGGTAAGCAACCGCCTGTTTGGACAGGTCATCATAGATGATCAGCGCGTGGCGGCCGTTGTCACGGAAGAATTCTGCCATTGCGGTTGCGGCGTAGGGCGCCAGGAACTGCAGCGGTGCCGGGTCGGACGCGGTTGCGGCCACAACGATGGAGTATTCCATCGCGCCGGACTCTTCCAGTTTCTTCACCAGCTGAGCCACGGTGGAGCGCTTCTGGCCAACCGCGACGTAAACGCAGTACAGCTTCTTGCTCTCGTCGTCGCCGGCGGCGTCGTTGTAGGATTTCTGGTTCAGCATCGCGTCCAGAGCAACGGCGGTTTTGCCGGTCTGACGGTCGCCGATGATCAGCTCGCGCTGGCCGCGGCCGATCGGGATCATCGCGTCAACGGACTTGAGGCCGGTTGCCATCGGCTCGTGAACCGACTTACGCGGGATGATGCCCGGCGCCTTCACGTCGGCCACGCCGCGGGTGACGTCTTCGATCGGACCCTTGCCGTCCAGCGGGTTGCCCAGGCCGTCAACAACGCGGCCCAGCAGGCCGTTGCCGACCGGAACGTCCACGATGGCGTTGGTGCGCTTGACGGTGTCGCCTTCTTTAATGTCGCGGTCGGAGCCGAAGATCACGATACCGACGTTGTCGGCTTCGAGGTTCAGCGCCATGCCCATGATGCCGCCCGGGAACTCGACCATTTCGCCGGCCTGGACGTTGTCGAGGCCGTAAACGCGGGCAATACCGTCACCGACGGACAGCACGCGGCCGATTTCTGCCACTTCGGCTTCTTGACCAAAATTCTTGATCTGGTCTTTCAGGATCGCAGAAATCTCTGCTGCTTGGATACCCATTTATCCGACCTCTTTCATTGCATTCTGTAGGGAGTTGAGCTTGGAGCGGATCGAGCTGTCGATCATCTTCGAGCCCACTTTAACGACAAGACCGCCGATGATGGAGGCATCGACGGAAGCATTGATGGTAACTTTCTTGCCCACGCGCTCGGCCAGGGTCTTGGCCAGCTTTTCGCTTTGGGTCTTGGTCAGCGCCTTGGCGGAAACCACCTCGGCGGTCACTTCGCCGCGGGCGTCAGCCAGACGGGCGCGCAGCGCCTCGATCAGCGCGGGCAGCACGAACAGGCGGCGTTTGTCTGCCATCAGGGCCAGGGTGTTGCGCAGGACGGGATCAATGCCCATCTTGTCTGCCACCGCGGTGATTGCGGCGCCCTGCTCTTCGCGCGACACAAGCGGCGAATGGATCAGGCTGTTAAGCTCTTGGCTGTCAGCCAGCGCGGCTGCCAGATCATTGATGCTGGTTTCAAGGCTGTCGAGCGCCTTGTTTTCTTCCGCGATGTCGAACACCGCCGTGGCATAGCGCGCGGCAATGCCTGCAGAAATCGAAGCTGGTTCGGACACGTCCACCCTTCCGATATGTTTTTGGCCCCGGTTGGCGTACCTGGCGATCAGGAGGCGTCCGGGGGCGTGAGACATCCCCCTTGGCAGCGGGGCGTTGAAATCAGCGTGGGTCTAGCAGAGCGGATGCGACCTATCAACTGCCTATAACGGTAACAGGAAAAAGCTTGTTTTCATTGTTTTCAACGGCTTGCAGCAAGTGCGGCCCTTTGACCACAGTCGTTTTTTAAAAAAGTGCGGCTGAACTGCAGGATTTGGCGATTCCGGAAAGCGGCATTTACGCCAAAAAACGTCACATATGGAGAAAAAACCACCCAAATGGGCGGTGCGGACAGATTTCGGGAATCGAAATGCAACGCCGTTTTGCCGCCGCATGGCCTCTTGAAAGGAAAGGCGCGCTCTTGCTTGCAGCGAGCCGCCCCGAGTGCTGGACAAACCCCTGTTTCGGCGCAATTGTGACGATTATTGAAAAAAATGATTCAACCGAAGGACCCGCAGTATGCTTGCCGCAATCCTGATGGCCACGGCCGGCGTCGCCGCAGCAGCCGCCGTCATCGACTCGATCAACGACGAAGACGATGCCCCCGTCCCCCCTGACGAGCCGGAACTGCTCCCCGAGCCGGAGCCAGAACCCGAGCCTGAATTTGAGGAAACCGTTCGCGGCACGGCCGGAGACGACGTGCTTGAGATATTCAGCGGCCAGACCGGGTTTGGCCTGGACGGCAACGACACTCTCGGCCAGCGCTTTGAGGACAATCTCACCCTGCATGGCGGTGACGGGGATGACTACCTGTACTTTGGCAACAACGGCATCGCCACAGGCGGGGACGGAAACGACACGATTGATGCGGGATCCTTCATCGAAGTGTCCGGCGGTCAGGGCGACGACGAAATCAGCGCCGGCCGGGAAGCCGAGGTTGATGGCGGCAGCGGCAATGATACGATCAGCGCAGGCTTGCAAGGTACCGTTACGGGCGGTGCCGGAAATGATCTCATTGACAGCGGCAGGGAGAGCGCGGTTTCAGGCGGCACCGGCGACGACACGCTGAGCGGTTCAAGCGGCAGCACGCTTGAAGGCGGCGCCGGAAACGACGAAATCCACCTCCGGCCCTGGTCTGGCGAACGTGCTTACGGCAGCGGCGGTGACGGCGCAGATAACCTGACCGGCAACGGCCACGTGGATCTTCATGGCGGTGAAGGCAACGACACGCTGACCTATACCCACGCCTTTGACCGGAGCGAGGCCCCTGGCATTCTGACAGGCGGCGCCGGGGCAGATGTGTTCAACGTTGGGACGACGCATACCGGCGCGACAATCACGGATGCGGAGAAGACAACCGCCATCATCCGGGACTTTGACCCCGAGGAAGATGTACTGGCGCTTTATACCGGCGAATTCGAGGGACAGGATTTTGGCAGCATAGTGGAGTTTGAAACGCGCCCTGACGGGGACAGCACAGAGGTGGTTGTTCGCTTTACAGGTTCCCATGCCGCCTCTGACGCCTACGTCAAGACGGCGGTGATCCGGGTGGAAGGTGTCAGCGATCTCTCTGCAGACCAGATCCTGCTGATCGACAGCGGCGGACCGGAGCTTGACCCGGTGTTTGGCGACGGCACCGGTGAAACCTACGCTGGCGGCAGCTCCTCCTATTATTCCACTTTTGGCGGAGATGACACTGTTGAGGCGGGCGGCATTCACGATGTTGCACGGCTGGGAGACGGCAATGACGTGCTGACCGCCACCAGCCACAGCCTGTCGGTGAACGCCGGCAACGGCGATGATGCCATTGTCTGGACCCCTGCCGGATCTTCGGACAGCGGCAGCATCATCGACCTGGGCGCAGGCGATGACACGCTGACGGCCAGCGGTGACAACCTTGAGGTCCGCACTGGCCTGGGCACGGATGTGGTCGACATTTCCCGCGACGCCGGCGCAGACATCGAAGTCCAGAGCCAGGGCGGCAATCAGCTCAGCGTTGGCATGGGCCACGATGTGCATATGGCTGGCGATGGCGACCGGATGACCGTGAATATCTACCCTGAGCATCTGGACCGGGACTCGGGGCTGCTGACGCTGGCTAGCTCAAGCGTCACGGATTTCACCGTCACATTGAACCTGCCTTCGGAGATTGAAGGCCCCCTCGAAATCACCCGCGAATTCGACGGGCGGTATGAGCAGCAGGAAGTCTACCGCTACACGTTCGCGGCTGAGGATGGGACTGAGCTGCTGGTGATGGACATTCCGGAGGGCAACGCATTCTCCGCGGATGATGTCATCGTGAACAGAGACGTGGTGTTTACCTGATTGCCAGAGCCGGGCGGTTCTGATTGCCCCGGTGCCGCTTCAGGCCGGTTCCGGCATCGGGTTTGACAGCCCCTCCAGCACCCGGATGCGGCTGGGCGACTTGGTGCGGGTCATGTGGCCTTTTTGCGGGTAGGTCTGCTTGCTGACTTCGACCATGAACACCCCGCCGGCCAGCATTGCGGGCAGCTTGCGGCCCATCTTTTCCAGCATAGCGCCGGATTTCAGCCAAAACCGCTTGTGGCTGGGCAGCCGGTAGAGCGCGGCGGTGTGCTGCTCAATGGCGAACTGATGTTCGCGCAGCTGCCCCTCCAGCTGGCGCAATGTGTAGGGCCGGCCAAAGCCGAAGGGCGTCAAATCGGAGCGCGCCCAGAGGCCCGCCCGGTTCGGGACAATGAAAATCGCCCGTCCGCCCGGCCCCAGCGCCCGCCAGCATTCCTCCAGGAGCTTGCTGGGCCGTTCCGAGGTTTCCAGCCCGTGCATCACCACCAGCCGGTCAGCTCGGCCGGTGTCGATGGGCCAGCTGGTCTCCTCGCACAGGACCGAAACGTTCGGCATGCCTGCAGGCCATTGCATCACCCCCTGCGGCCCCGGCATAAGCGCCATCACCCGGCGCGCCTCCGGCAGGTAGGGGCGCAACAGCGGTGCAGCAAAGCCGAAGCCTGCCACTGTCAGGCCGGCGGCCTCCGGCCACAGCTCCAGCAGACGGCCGCGGATCGAGGCCTGCGCCGCACGCCCCAGGGTGCTGCGGTAGTAGAAGTTCCTGAGATCCTGAACATCAAGATGCATTGCGGGCGCCTGCTGCTTCGGCCAATCTGGGCGCAGTTTAGCAATGTAAAGGCGAATGACCATGCCTCTTGAGATCATCACCCTGCCCTGCCTGTCGGATAACTATGCCTTTTTGATCCATAATCCGGCCTCGGGTGAGACCGCGCTGGTGGATGCGCCCGAGGCAGGCGCCGTCAAGGCCGCCCTGTCTGAGCGCGGCTGGGGGCTGGACTGGATTCTGCTGACCCATCATCACTGGGACCATGTCGATGGTGCAGCCAAACTTCAGATGGAGTTCGGTGCCAAGATCATTGGGGCTGCAACCGATGCCCACCGCCTACCTGAGCTGGACCTTGCAGTCGAAGACGGCGGCAGTTTCACGCTGCTGGGGGAAGACGTGCAGGTGATGGATGTGTCCGGCCATACAGTGGGTCATATCGCCTTTTACATACCCGGCGCGGCGGCGGTTTTCACCGCCGACAGCCTGATGGCGCTGGGATGCGGACGGCTGTTTGAGGGCACACCCCAGCGGATGTGGGCCAGCCTGTCGAAACTTGCCGCGCTGCCACCGCAAACTATGGTTTATTCAGGACATGAATACACCCAGGCTAACGGTGCTTTTGCGGTCACCGTGGACCCCGGCAACCCGGCGTTGCAGGCGCGGGTAAGTGATATCGCAAAGGCCCGCGAAAGCGGCACCCCCACGGTGCCGTCCTCCCTGCAATTGGAACTTGACACCAATCCGTTCCTGCGTGCCGGTGACAGTGCCGTGAGAGCACATCTGGGCATGCAAGGCGCTGAAGACGCAGAGGTTTTTGCCGAAATCCGCAAGCGCAAAGACAATTTTTGAGCAAATCAAGGGTATCGGGGCGCAACAGGGAGAAAATAATTGTGACCCCAAAATGAAGAAAAGACCTTGAAGCCGGCGCTCTATCAACCAAACTCTAACCTTATAAGCACATGGTTGAACTGAGGGGTTGGTTAATACCGCCCCACCGGCCAACCCAAGATCAGAGGAGCACGACCGTGCCTTCATTCTCGAGCACCCTGGAACAGGCCATTCACGCAGCGCTGGCGCTGGCGAATGAACGCCGTCATGAATTCGCAACCCTGGAACATCTGCTTCTGGCCCTGATCGACGAGCCCGACGCGGCCCGCGTGATGCGCGCCTGCAGCGTCGACCTTTCGGAATTGCGATCCTCACTTGTGGAATTCGTGGATGAGGATCTTGCCAACCTTGTGACCGACATCGACGGATCGGAGGCGGTGCCGACCGCGGCCTTCCAGCGCGTCATCCAGCGCGCCGCGATCCACGTCCAGAGTTCGGGACGGACTGAGGTAACGGGGGCGAATGTGCTGGTCGCCATCTTTGCCGAGCGCGAGAGCGACGCCGCCTATTTCCTGCAGGACCAGGAGATGACCCGCTATGATGCAGTGAACTTCATCGCCCATGGCGTCGCCAAGGACCCGGCCTACGGGGAATCCCGCCCGGTATCCGGTGCCACCGAGCAGGAAGAAGACAACCTGACCGCCGCACCCGAGGGCGAAAAGAAGGAGTCGGCGCTGGCGAAATACTGCGTCGACCTGAACGCAAAATCCCGCGACGGCGACATCGACCCGCTGATCGGCCGCGACCACGAAGTGGAGCGCTGTATCCAGGTGCTGTGCCGCCGCCGCAAGAACAACCCGCTGCTGGTGGGCGACCCCGGTGTCGGCAAGACCGCCATCGCCGAGGGCCTGGCGCGGCGCATCGTATCCGGCGAAACCCCGGAAATCCTGTCGGAAACCACCATCTACTCGCTCGACATGGGCGCGCTTCTGGCGGGCACCCGCTATCGCGGCGATTTCGAGGAACGGTTGAAGGCCGTGGTCTCCGAGCTGGAGGAGCATCCGGACGCGGTGCTGTTCATCGACGAGATCCACACCGTGATTGGTGCCGGTGCAACTTCCGGCGGTGCCATGGACGCCTCCAACCTGCTGAAGCCTGCGCTGCAGGGCGGCAAGCTGCGCACCATGGGCTCCACCACCTACAAGGAGTTCCGCCAGCACTTCGAGAAGGACCGCGCGCTGTCCCGCCGGTTCCAGAAGATCGACGTGAACGAGCCGACGGTGGAGGATTCCATCGAGATCCTGAAGGGCCTGAAGCCCTATTTCGAGGAGCACCACGGCATCAAGTTCACTGGCGATGCGATCAAGACCGCGGTGGAACTGTCGGCGCGCTACATCAACGACCGCAAGCTGCCGGACAAGGCCATCGACGTGATCGACGAGGCCGGCGCCGCGCAGCATCTGATCATCGAGAGCAAGCGCCGCAAGACCATCGGCGTCAAGGAAATCGAGGCTGTTGTGGCCAAGATCGCCCGCATCCCGCCCAAGAACGTCTCCAAGGACGATGCCGAGGTGCTGAAGGATCTGGAGAAGTCGCTGAAGCGCGTGGTGTTCGGCCAGGACGACGCCATCACCGCGTTGTCGAGCGCCATCAAGCTGGCCCGTGCCGGACTGCGCGAGCCGGAGAAGCCCATCGGCAACTACCTGTTTGCAGGCCCCACCGGCGTCGGCAAGACCGAGGTGGCCAAGCAGCTGGCTGATCAGCTGGGGGTGGAACTGCTGCGTTTCGACATGTCGGAATACATGGAGAAACACGCTGTTTCCCGCCTGATCGGCGCACCGCCGGGCTATGTCGGGTTCGACCAGGGCGGCCTGCTGACCGATGGTGTCGACCAGCACCCGCACTGCGTTCTGCTGCTCGATGAGATCGAGAAGGCGCATCCGGATGTCTACAACATCCTGCTGCAGGTGATGGACAACGGCCAGCTGACCGACCACAACGGCCGCACCGTGAACTTCCGCAACGTGATCCTGATCATGACCTCCAACGCGGGTGCATCGGAACAGGCAAAGGCCGCCATCGGCTTTGGCCGCGACCGCCGCGAGGGCGAGGACACCGCCGCCATCGAGCGCACCTTCACGCCGGAGTTCCGCAACCGCCTGGATGCGGTGATCTCCTTCGCGCCGCTGGGCAAAGAGGTGATCCTGCAGGTGGTCGAGAAGTTCGTGCTGCAGCTGGAAGCGCAGCTGATGGACCGGAATGTGTCGATCGAGCTGACCCGCAAGGCAGCCGAATGGCTGGCTGAGAAGGGCTATGACGACCGCATGGGCGCGCGCCCGCTGGGCCGTGTCATTCAGGAGCACATCAAGAAGCCGCTGGCCGAGGAGCTGTTGTTCGGCAAGCTCACCAAGGGCGGCGTGGTCCAGGTCGGCATCAAGGACGGCAAGCTGGATCTGCGCCTGGAAGGCCCGGGCAAGCCGCGGATCTCCGGTGACAAGCCGCCGCTGCTGACCGCGGACTGATGCGCCTCGCATCCCTGCTGACATTACTATCGCTCGCCGCGCCCGCCGCGGCGGGCGATTTTGTTTTGCAGTTCCCGCTGGACTGCACCCTGGGTGAGGACTGCCGCATCCAGCAGTTCGTGGACCGCGATCCCGGTAAAGAGGCAACCGATTTCACCTGCGGCACGCTCAGCTATGACGGCCACAAGGGCACCGACTTTGCCTTGCCCTACTTGTCGGACATGCACGCAGGTGTTGCCGTGCGCGCGGCGGCGGATGGTGTCGTCCGCGGCACCCGGAATTCGATGCCGGATCAGTATGCCAATGGCCAGAACGAAGCCGCCATAGACGGCAAGGAATGCGGCAACGGCGTGGTGCTAAGCCACGGCAGCGGCTGGGAGACCCAATACTGCCACATGAAGCGCGGCTCGGTCCGGGTTGAAAGCGGCCAGAAGGTCCGGGCCGGTGATGTGCTGGGCGAGGTTGGCCTGTCCGGCCAGACCCAGTTCCCGCATCTGCACCTGTCGGTGCGCAAGGACGGCGCGGTGGTGGACCCGTTTGCGCCGGACAGCCTGGACAGCTGCGGCGGACCCGCCTCGCATACCCTGTGGGCCGATCCCCTGCCCTACCAGCCGGGCGGGCTGATCGGAGCCGGATTTTCCACGGCCATTCCGGAATTTGACGCAATTCAGGCCGGCACCGCTGATCAAGCACCACTGGCTGCGGATGCGCCTGCGCTGGTGTTCTGGGCCTATGCCTATGGCAGCCAGGCTGGCGACAAGCTGGAGTTGAGCGTGACCGGTCCAGGCGGTGAGCTGGTCTCGCACAGCGAAGCGCTGGAGCGCACACAGGCGCAACTGTTCCGCGCGGCCGGGCGCCGCCTGCGCGGCGGGCAATGGCCTGCAGGCACCTATACCGGAACCGCCCGGCTGATGCGGGACGGCACCGAAGTGGACAGGTTTTCCCGTACCATGGTGATCCCGCCCGCCTGAGGCGCAGTCTCTCAACGGTATTGCAACCGCCGCTGCCGGGGCGTCAGCCGCGGCAGCGGCCCGGCGCGGCGGCCCGGCAGGGCCGGCTGGCGCCGGGCGGGAGGCCTCTGCCTGCGGGCTGCCGTGCGGCCGGAAGCCGCTTCTAATTTGATAAATCCGGAAACCGCAATAGTTTATAGGACAGCCCTACTGCCCGGTGGGGCAGCAACCCGTGTGTAACTAGTAGCTTGTCTCCTTTAGTGAAGCGGGTTGCACCCCGCGGGCCGTGGCGGGGTTCTGCTGCTCAACTGGTCCGCTGCTGGCGGGTGCCCGGACGGCTCACTTCTCGGTAAACTTCAGCTCGATCCGGCGGTTCTGGGCACGCGCCTCAGGCGTGTCTGCCGGGTTGACCGGCTGGTATTCCCCGAACCCGTTGGCGGCCAGCCGCGACGGCGGCACACCCAGCGCCTCAACCATGTAGCGCACCACCGACAGCGCCCGGCCCTGGCTAAGCTCCCAGTTATCGGCAAACTTGGGGTGTGCGCCCAACGGCGTGTTGTCGGTGTGCCCGTCGACCCGGATGATCCAGTTGATCTCCGGCGGGATGGCCGCCACCACGCTTTGCAGGATCGACACCACCTTGGCGATCTCCACCCGCCCTTCAGGCGACAGGGTGGCGCTGCCGGGCTGAAACAGAACCTCGGAGGCAAAGACAAAACGGTCGCCCTGGATGCGGACCCCCTCCTGCGTGCCCAGCAAATCGCGCAGGCGGCCGAAGAACTCGGAGCGGTAGCGCTCCAGGTCCTGCGCCTTGGCGGTGAGCTCCTCCGCTTCGGCCTCCAGCCGCTTGCGCTCCTGCTCTTCCAGCAGCCGCCGCTTGCGTTCCTCGGATGCCGCGCGGGCCAGGGCCGCGTTCAGGTCCTGACCGAGGTTCTGCAATTGTACCTGCTGAGCCGCGTCGCGGGCCTGGTAGTCGTCCAGGATGGCCTGCAGTCCGCCCAGCTGCTCGCGCAGGGCTGCGACCTGTTGATTGAGCAGCGCGGTTTCGCGGCGGGCTTCTTCCGATACCGCCTGTTCCAGCGAGAGGGCGGCCCGAGCCTGGGCCAGCAAGGCGGCGCGTTCTTCGGCCTGGGTCAGCCGTTCGGTTGCGGAGGCTTCTGCCGCCTCCTGCGCAGTCACTGCCGCCAGCAGGCGCTGGCGCAGCACGTCCAGATCCTCTGCCTGGGTTTCCGCGGCTGCGAGGGCGGCTTTGGCTTCGGCAAGCTCCGCCGCCAGCCGTCCGGCCTCGGCGTCGGAGCCTGCACGGGCGGCTTCCAGTTCCAAGAGCTGCGCGTCCAGCTGTTTCTTTGCGGCCTCTGCCGCCGCCAGCAGGGTCAGAGTGTCCTCAGCCTGTTGCCGCTGCGCCTCCAGCGCCAGGGTCATGGCGGTCAGTTCCGCATCTGCCGACTGCAATTTCTCGCGCAGGGCCTCAGCGGCGGCGGCCTCAACCAGCCGGGCGGCCTCCTCCGCGCTCAGCTGTTCCTGCAGGCCGGCGATTCCTTCTGACTTGGCTGCCTCCTCCGCTTCAAGGCTGGCGATCAGCGCCTCCATCGCCTCGCGCTGTGCAGCTGCCAGCCGGGCTGCCTCTGTCTGGGCATCGATTTCGCCGCGGGCCTGGGCCAGCGCCAGATTCAGCGCTTCCTGCTCGCTGAGGAGTGCGGCGCGGGCGGCTTCGAGGTTTTCGCGTTCTGCGCTGAGGTCCGCAATCCGCGCCTGAGCTGCGTCGCGGCTGGCGATCAGCGCGGCCACCTGAGCCTCAAAACTGGTGATGCGGCTGGCAGCCTCGGCCAATTCGCCGGCCTGGCGGTCGCGTTCGGCGGTCAGCGAGGTGATCAGGCTGCGGGCCTGTTCCAGATCCTGTTCCGCCGTGTTGAGGGTCGAGGTCAGCGCCCCCAACCGGGCGTTCAGGCGCCGGTTTTCGCGTTCTTCCAGCCCCAGTGCCGAGGCCAGCGCGCTGACCTCGGCGGAGAGTTCATCCAGCTGGCTTTCCTGACCGGTGATGGTTTCGCGCAGCACAAACTGCACCACCATGAAGATGGTCAGCACAAACATCAGCACCAGCAGAAGCCCGGTCATCGCGTCGACGAAGCCAGGCCAGATCGAGGCCTGGAACCGCTGTCCTGTGCGCCGGGAAAGGGCCATAGCTTACTCCCCCGCGCCCCGGTCTGATGTGCCGCCGCGGGCCAGGCCGCGCGGGCGGGCAAAGGCCTTGATCATCAGGTCGATGTCCTTGCGCAGCTCGGTCAGGCTTTCCTGGCGGCCGGCCGAGATTTCCTCAAGGATGCGCAGCATCTGCACATCAATCGAGCGCAGCCGCATCCGGCTTTCGGCGTCGATGCCGCCGTGTTCGCTTTGGGCGCGCAGGATCTCGGTCAGCGCCTCCTGCCCCACGGCAACCCGGTCCAGCGCCGCGGTGATGGTGCCGGTCTGATCCTGTCGGCGGTTCATGTCCTGGATGGTTTCGACCAGATCCGTCAGGCGCTGATCCACCGCGGCGCGGCCTTCGGCGGTTTCAACGAACATGACCTGCAGCGCCTCCATCTGCTCTGCCATGGTGTCGAGCACCTGGGAGACCACGCCGCTGTCCCCGGCGCCCTCCTCGCCCGAGGAGAAGCTGACGCGGGTGATCGAGGAGAGCCATTCCTCCAGCTCGCGATAAAAGCGGTTCTGGCCATGGCCTGCGAAGAGTTCGAGCAGGCCCACGATCAGTGACCCGGCAAGGCCCAAGAGCGAGGAGGCGAAGGCAACGCCCATGCCGCCCAGCTGCGCCTCCAGCCCCGTCATCAGGCGGTTGAAGACCGAGAGGCCCTCCTCACCTTCCTGCGGCGCTAGGCTGCGGATGGTGTCGACGACGGCGGGAACGGTGGTGGCCAAGCCGTAGAAAGTGCCGAGAAGGCCAAGAAAGATCAGCAGGTTGACGATGTAGCGGGTGATCTCGCGGTCTTCGTCGATGCGGCTGGCGACGGAGTCGAGAATGGATCGTGTGGAGGAGGATCCCAGCTGCATCCGGGCAGAACGCGAACCCAGCAGCGAGGCCAAGGGGGCCAGTATCGAAGGCGGGCGGCGGTGATCCTGAGTGTCGCCCGCGGCAAAGCGTTCGATCCAGCGCACCGAGCCAATCAGCTGCACCACCTGCCAGAAACAGGCCAGCACGCCGATCACGAAGACCAGGACGATAAAGCCGTTGAGCCAGGGATTGGCCTGAAACACCGGCAGCACCCGCGGCAGCGCCACAAAGGCGCCAAACCCCGATAGCCCCAGCGCAATCAGCATCATGATGATCTGCCGCACCGGCTGGGAGAACTGTGGCCGGGTCTTGCGGTCTGGCTGCGCCATATTGCTGGCTCCTGACACTTTTGTCTGCTCGTGTTGCCCCGCAGCCTATAAGCAAAGTGTCAAAAGCGCCAAGGCTTTATGCGGTGATTTCCCGCACCCGGCCTGCCAGCCAGTCCAGATCGCTGTCATGCAGGCCGATCTCGGCCAGATGCTCAGCGGTGTTGTAGAGATACTCGGTATTGGGTCCTCGCCCACCCACAGCGTGGGCGATGATCTGGGCCTGTTCCTCGAGGCTGAGGCCGCCGCAATACTGCACATGATGCGGGTCGATCACGTAGGTAACGGCGGTGACCGTGGAGCCATCCGCCAGCTCGACCGCGAGGTCACGCTCCAGATAGGCCGAGGAGATCAGCTCGCGCTCGCGCAGCTCTGCCAGGGTCTGCTCCTCGTGGCCCGCCTCAACCGCCAGGGCGATGCCCTTGCAATGGGCGTCTTCGACCGCGTCCAGCGCCAGCACCAGACCGGGCTTTTCCTCGCTGCCGCGGTGGTGGATCGAGGACATGCAGAAGGAGCGCGCATAGCCGTGCAGCACCGCCACCTCGCGCCGCGCCACCGGGAAACCGGGGTTCCAAAGAAGTGATCCGTATCCGAATACCCACATTGTCATGTCGTCTGGCCCTTTCCGTGCCCTCCCTATAAACAGCAATCCTGGTCCGGACAAAAGAGGCTATCCGATGCGCCTGGCAAAACTGCTGATTGCGGCCCTTCTGGTGTGGAGCCTGTATTGGGCGGCGGCGGCCTGGGGGCTGAAGCGAGGCATTGCCGCCTGGTTCGAAGTGCAGGAAAACCGCGGCTGGCAGGCGGAGTATGCAGGGCTGGAGACGCAGGGTTATCCGTTCCGGCACCAGACCCGGATCAGCCGCCCAACGCTGGCGGATCCGCGCAGCGGCACGGCCTGGCGGGCAGACTGGCTGGAGCTGTCGAGCCCTGCTGCCTGGCCTGGGCATCTGGAGCTGCACTTCCCGGCGACGGCACAGCGTTTGTCCTACTTTGACCGGACTGCGGTGATTGCTGCTGACGGGCTGCAGGCCAGCCTGCACCTGAAGCCTGGCGCGGCGCTGGAGCTTGAACAGATGGCCGTTGTGGCGGACAGCTGGCAGATTGCCCGCAGCGGCGAAACCGTGCTGAGCGGCGCGGCGCTGGACCTGCGCATGGTGCAAACCGAAAGGCCAGAAACCTACCGGATCACCGCAGACGCAAGGGAGTTCGCCCCGCGCGCTGCCTGGCGGCGGCTCTTGGCGGCCAGCGCGCCGCTGCCGGAGCGGTTCGACACGCTGGCGCTGGAGATGGCAGTTGCCTTTGACGCGCCCTGGGACCGCTCCGCACTGGAGCAGCGGCGGCCGCAGCCGCGCCGGATTGATCTGAAACTGGCCGATGCCCGCTGGGGCGATCTGCGGCTCAAGGCCACTGGCACACTGACCGTGGATGAACAGGGGCTGCCGGAGGGCGAGATTGCCCTGCAGGCGGAAAACTGGCGCGGGCTGGTGCTGATGGCTGAGCGCAGTGGCGCATTGCCCCCTTCCTTGCGCAACTCGGTGGAGCGGGTGCTGGGACTGCTGGCCGGCGCCAGCGGCAACCCGCAGAACCTGGATATCACGCTGGGGTTTGCAGACGGATATGTCACCCTTGGACCGCTGCCCATGGGCCATGCGCCGCGGCTGATCATCCGCTAGGCCAAACGCTGGCTTGTATCCATCTGGAGATTTCTTGCGAGGCTCTGCCTCGCGCTCCAGGGTATTTGGGGCCAGATGAACAGTGGATTCTGAATTGCTGCCCGGGGTCTCAGCGGCAATAGGTGCCGCCGCGGTGGCGCGCCACGTCGAGGTGGAAGTGGTCCTTGTGATAGCGGTCGGCCTCAGGCCCGAGCACGGTGCCGAAGGGGCCGCAAGCGGCGCGCCAGATCTTTTTCAGCTTCTTGCGGGTCTTGCGGTTCTGCCAGCCGTGCAGCACCGAAACGGTCTCTCCGCTGGCGAGGGTAAAGCCGGAAATGTCGATCGCCCGCGCCTTGCCGTGTTCGGAGATCTTGGCGCCGGGGCGGTTGTTGCGGGTGCGGCAGGCGTAATGGGCGGCGACGCGCAAGCCGACAACCTTGTTGCGGCGGCCAAAGGCGGTTTCAACCTCTCGGTTGATCCAGGTCTTCAGCGCGCGGGCGGTGTTGCAGGTCATCAGCGAGGCCTGGCTGAGGCGCACCCCGGCAATCTCGCGCACCCGCACCGCGTCCTTAGCGCCGCAGCCGGGCAGCGTGCCGGAGACGTGGCCGACGTCGTCACCCTGAATGTCGATATCACCGCAAACCGAGCCCTTGCGGCGCTTGCGGCGTTTGAACAGAACCTGCTCTGACAGGCTGTCCGGGCGCGCGAAGGGCAGCAAGGATGCGCCGGGCGCCAGCATCGGCAGATTTGCAGGCCGGGAGGCTGCCGCCAGGCGCTGTTCCGATTGCGGGCGTGAGACCGGGCGGATGCCGGGCAGCGGCGCTACGATGGCTTCAAGGCTCGCGTCCCCCGCAAGGCGAGCGGGCGGCTCCATTGAGGCATCAGGCGTTGCGGCCAGCGCCGCCCCGCCGAACACGGCCGCCAGGATCAGCACGCCTGCGCGGATCACTTCTTTTGCCCCCGCCCGAAGTCCGGCGCGTCAGTGTCCTGGCCGGCCTGGATGATGCCGCGGCGGATGGCGCGGGTATGCGTGAAATAATCGTGCAGATGCTCGCCGTCGCCGGTGCGGATGGCGCGCTGCAGGGCAAACAGCTCCTCCGTGAAGCGGCCGAGGATTTCCAGCGTGGCGTCCTTGTTGGTCAGGAACACGTCACGCCACATGGTCGGGTCCGAGGCGGCAATACGGGTGAAGTCGCGGAAACCGGCGGCGGAATATTTGATCACCTCGCTGTCGGTTACCCGGCGCAGGTCGTCCGCTACACCCACCATGGTATAGGCGATCAGGTGCGGTGTGTGCGAGGTGACGGCCAGCACCAGATCGTGGTGGTCAGCATCCATTTCATCGACATTGGCGCCCATCCCTTCCCACAGCGCGCGCAGGCGGGCGGTGGCCTCCGGATCAGTGCCCTCGACCGGGACCAGCAGCGACCAGCGGTTGTCGAACAATTCGGCAAAACCGGATTCGGGGCCGGAATGCTCCGTCCCTGCCAGCGGGTGGGCGGGCACGAAATGCACGCCCTCGGGGATATGCGGCTGCACCGCCTCGATCACATGGCGTTTGACCGAACCGACGTCAGACACGGTCGCACCGGGTTTCAGCACCGGCGCGATATCTTCCATCACCGGCCCCATGGCACCGACCGGAACGCAGAGCACCACCAGATCAGCGTCCTGCACCGCTTCGCGCGCGCTGTCGCAGACGCGGTCGCAGAGGCCGATCTTGCGAGCAGTTGCACGCGTTTCTTCGCTCCGGGCATAGCCGGTCACTTCACCCGCCAGCCCTGCGCGTTTCATTGCCCAGAACATTGAGGATGCAATCAGGCCCAGGCCGATCAGCGCGACGCGGCCGTAAACTTGCTCGCTCATGCCTGGCCCTCTTTGAACGCTTTGACGCTTTGCGCGATGCGGCGGCAGGAATCCTCGTCGCCGATAGTGATGCGCAGCGCGGTGGGCAGGTTGTACCCCGCCACCCGGCGCACGATTAGCCCCTGGGCCTGCAGATACAGGTCGCAGGCTTCTGCTTCAGCCTGGCTGGAGAAACGGGCCAAGATGAAATTGGTGCTGGAGACGTCCGAGGGCACGCCGAGTTCAGCCAGCGCATTTGCAAGCCAGCTGCGCCACTTGGCGTTCTCGGCCCGGCAATGGTCCACAAAGCCCGTGTCACGCACCGAGGCCTCGGCCCCCGCCAGCGCGGTGCTGGACACGTTGAACGGTCCGCGCACGCGGTTCAGCACATTGATGATCTCCTTGGGGCCGTAACCCCATCCGATCCGGGCGCCGCCCAGGCCGTAGATCTTGGAAAAGGTGCGGGTCATGAAGACGTTGCTGCGAGAGGCAATCACTGCCGCGCCGGCGTCAAAGCCCTCGACATATTCCGCATAGGCGCCATCGAGCACCAGGAGCGCGCCCGCGGGAATGCCATCGGCCAGCCGGGCAACCTCAGCCTCGCTGATCATGGTGCCGGTGGGGTTGTTGGGGTTGGCGATGAACACCAGCTTGGTCCTGGCGGTGCAACCCGCCAGCAGCGCATCCACATCGGTGACACGCTCGCGCTCCTTCACCTCCACCGGGGTGGCGCCGGCGGCCAGTGCGCTGATGCGGTACATCGCAAAGCCGTGTTCGGTATACAGCACCTCATCCCCCGGCCCGGCATAGGCCTGGCACAGGAAAGCGATGATTTCATCACTGCCTGCGCCGCAGATGATCTGCTCCGGATCCAGCCCGTGCACCTCGCCGATCGCCTGCCGCAATGCTCCGTGATCCGAGCTGGGATAGCGGTGCATTTTAGCCGCCGCATCCTGCATTGCCTGGACGGCGCGCGGGCTGGGGCCAAAAGGGTTCTCGTTCGAGGAGAGCTTCACAACATTGCTCACCCCTTTCACATGGGCAGCCCCGCCCTGGTAGAGGGCGATGTCCATGATACCGGGCTGCGGTGTGAGTTGAGTCATAATACGGGCTCCTTAATTCCAACCCGTCATAACGGCCCAAACGCTGGCGGGGAAGCACCAAGATGACGCTCCCCCATGCTGCCGCCCCCTCCGGCAGCCTGCCCCGGCCGTGCGCCTGCGTTAATGCGCAGTTGCGGACTTGGGCATTTTCCGTTTGGCCTCTGCCATGATGATCTTCTGGATCTTCTTGCGCAGCTCCATGTCCTTGCGCATCGCCTCATTAGCCTGTTTCTGCATGGTAGAGGCCGATTGCGAGCCGTCGGCGCCGTTCAACGCCTCACCCGCGTATTTGCTGAGCGACTTGCCGGAGATCTGTTTGGCTATCTCGCCATAGATCGCATCACCGTGCAGCTTGATGAAATCTTCGGTCGCTTTGGTGCCGTATTTGGCGATGAGGTCTTTCTTGACTGCGCCCTCCATGGCGGCGGGCGCCAGCTTGGTCTTGAGGAACTTCTCGGCCGCCCCGGTGAAGCCGGAGGAGAATTTCTCCAGCGCCTTGCCCGCGCCTGCGGACATGATGCCTGCGGTCAGGATCTTGGCGATGCTTTCCTTGATCTCCTTGGTGTTGGGCGGGCGGCCCTTTTCGATCAAGGGCTTTGCCAGGCCGATGGTTTCCTTCAGCGCCTCAGTCACCATGGCCTCGCCGGCCTTGGATTTCAGGAACTTCTCGAAGAAGACTTTGACTGCCTTCTTGGGCATCTCGCGCGACAGTCTGGAGGCCGCGGCCTTGGCCAGATCATCGGCAAGACCTGCCGAGAGTTTCGATGTCAGCTTGCCGCCGGCGGCACCTGCCAGCCCCGCGATGAAACTGTCGATAAAGACTTTCTTGGCGGCACCGTCCCAGGTCACGTTGTTGCCCGCCAGATGCTCGCCCAGCTGGCCCGCGCTGGATTTCAGCGCCTCGGTGCTGGCAGCGGCAATGGCGTGGGCCTTGGCGGGCGACATGCCCTTGGTCGCCACCAGCCGTGCGGTCATGTAGGTTTCGACCACGGCAAAGGAGACCTCACGCACCACTTCCAGCTTCCAGATGATGGCGCCAGCGGTACTAATGCGTTCGTCGATGAATTTCTTGAAGGCCTTGCCGCCCTTGTTATAGGCCTTGGTCGCCTTGACGTCCTGTTTGTAGACCTTTTTCCAGTCCGGTTTCTTCTTGCTGGTCAGGGTCTTCATCAAGCTCGCTTCGGAGCGCGCGTTCAGGATCGCGGTCCAAGGTGGATCGGTCTTGTCGTTGACCATGCTGACGGCAAACTCGGTCAGCGCATTGAGGAAGGTCTCGTTGCCCTGGCGGGTCTTTTCCACGTCATTGCAAAAGTCGACCCAGGATTCGGCCTGGCCGTACATCATTTCGGCTTTGGCCAGCAGCTTGCGGCGCAGGTCTTCCTGACCTGCCTCAAACTCGGCAACCGTGATCAGCTTGGTCTTGCCGTTCTCGACAACCTCAACCCGTTCAATCTTGGCATCAGCGGACACCTGGGCGGCCAGTTTGGGCAGGCCTGCGTTCCAGGTCCGCATGCCGGGATCGACAATGCCGTCGGGCTTCCTGAACCCCAGCTTCTTTTTCTGGAAATCGCGGATGGTGCTGATCAGCCCGGCATCGCATTTGGTGCTGATGTCGACGGGGTAGCCGTTTGCCTTGAGCATCAGGCGCACAAGTTCGACATCTGCCGGGGCATTCTTGACCGGTTTGAATTTGCTTTCGCCGGTTTTCGGGTCCGGCTTGGTAATCCGTTTTTTGTCGCCAACAGGGGCGGAAAGCTTGAGAGCCATGAGTTTGCTCCAACCAATTAACTACTGGTTCAAGCCTGCCATGGCTCCGCTGCGCAGTCGCGGGGGATTTGGAATAGACATTCCCCCTTTAAATCGGGGACGCCGGTACCCACATATCACATGTATGTGAGGTGCTTCCCTGACGCAGGAAAGCACCCGTTTCGATTGGTTCAGGGCGATTGTTATCAGGCTGCCTGAGACTTGAACCGTGCGGTTGCCGGGTCGGCATTATACCGGGCCGCAATCTCCCCCGCCTTCATTGTCAGGTCATTGACGCAATCGATGATGTACTGCGCCTTCTCCTCCTCCATCAGGTAGGAGAAGTTGAGCCGCACCCAGCCGGGTTTCTTCATCTCTTCGCCTGCCTGCAGGTCGGCAAAGAGGGTTTCCGATTCCGGCTGGCTGATGCCCAGCAGGCGGTGCGCGTAAGGACCCGCACAGGCACAGCCGCCGCGGGCCTGGATGCCATAGACATCGCTGAGCATACGGGTGAACAACTGCTGATGCACCGGGTTGCCGGCCGCATCCCTGACCAGAAAGGAGAAGATCGGCAGCCGGTGCGCGTTGCGGTGGCCGAGGATGCGCAAACGCGGATTGGCGGACCAGCCGTCCCAGGCCATCTGCGCGAACCTGGCTTCGCGGGCTTCGATCTGCTCTTGACCCACGGCTTCCTTGATCAGGAACGCCAGGGCTGCGCGGATGTCGCCGATCACGTTGGGGGTGCCGGCCTCCTCTCGGGCGGCCAGATCCTGGCTGTATTCATGCCGCCAGGGAGAAACAAAGCTGACGGTGCCGCCACCGGGCCAGGACGGGCAACGGCGGCGCACCACGGACTGGTTGACGACCAACACGCCAGAGGCGCCGGGGCCGCCCGGAAATTTATGCGGCGAGACAACGACGGCATCTTTGCGGGCTGCCCCGTTGCCGCCCATGTCGACCGGCAGGTAGGGACCGCCGCCGGCGTAATCCCAGACCGACAGCGCGCCGTGTTCGCGCAGCAGGCGGCTGATGGGATCGGGGTCAGTCACAATGCCTGTGACGTTGGAAGCGGCAGAGAAGCTGCCGATTTTCAGATCGCTGTCCGCGTGCTGTTTCAGCGCCAATTCCAGCACCGCCAGATCCGGGCCGCCTTCTGCAGCCTCCGGGATTTCCACCACCTCGGCCTTGCTTTCGCGCCAGGGCAGGATGTTCGAGTGGTGCTCATACGGGCCGATGAAGACAACCGGGCGGGCGGCCTCGTTCACACCGAACAAGCTGACCAGGCGGTTGAGGCCCGCAGTGGCGCCGGAGCCGGTAAAGATCACTGCATCCTCTGCGGTGGCGCCTGTGATGCGGGCAATCTCAGCGCGCGCCTCACGGCGCAGGCGGGTCATCTGGGTGCCGCAGTAAGAGGCTTCGGTATGGGAGTTGGCGTAGAAGGGCAGCACCTGTCCGGCCACGAAATCCTCCACCTGGCGCAGGGCGCGGCCAGAGGCGACATAGTCAGCATAGACCAGCGGCACCTCGCCATCGAGGCCAGGGATCATCACCCCGTCGCCAATCACACTGCGGCCAAGGGTGCCGTCCTGTGCGGCTTGCTGGATTGTCTGTTTGAATGCTGCCAGGGTCATGTCGCGCCTCCGAATTCTGTTGAGGCATCATGAACGGAAACTGGCGCATAAACTTTATCAATTACTGAGTGGATAGCGCAACTTTTGTGTCATATGATCGCACTATGAGCAAAAATGCAGATAAGATTGACCGCGCCATTTTGCGTGCCCTGCAACAGGATGCCAGCCTGTCCCAGCGGGAGCTGGCCGATCAGGTGGGGCTGTCGCAGAATGCCTGCTGGCGGCGGCTGAAGGCGCTGAACGAAAGCGGGCTGTTGAAGGGCTCCACCGCGCGGCTGGACCGCAAGCAGCTGGGGCTGGATCTGGTGGTGTTTGTGCTCTTGCGCACCCGGCATCATTCAGCGGACTGGCTGCAGAAATTCCGCCGCCACGTGCTGACCATCCCGGAAGTGGTGGATTTCCACCGCATCGGCGGCGACTACGACTACCAGCTGAAAGTGGTGACCGAGGACATGGCCAGCTATGACAAGGTCTACCAGCGGCTGATCGCAGGCGTGGAGCTGGACAGCGTTACATCCTACTTTGCGATGGAAGCCATCGCTGAGGGGCGCCCGCTGCCCTTGTGAGGATGCTGGCAGGGGATGCGCGCCCCTGCCCCGCAGTCTTGACTGTCAGTGCCCGAAGGCGCTGTCTTTCATCCATTTCGGCCGCTTGCCGTCGGGGCCCATCCGCATGTGCAGGCAGGCGGTGCCCAAACGCTGGAAATAGAGGATGTCAACCGGGTACCAGCCGGCCGAGGGCACCTCGACCTGGGTCACGATTGTGCTGTCGCAGGACTGGCGGCCGTCAAACTCGCCCACCACCTGGCCGCCGATTTTCGCCAGAATGCCATCGTTGGTCAGGAAGTCGATGTTGTGCACGCCCGGCGTGTCCAGTTTCACGTAGCCGGTGATCCGCGCCGCCACATGCATCGGCCGCTTGGCTGTCAGCGTGTTCTGCCCTTCTTCGGTATCGCGGTTGTCCAGCCCGGCAATCGGGCGGCCCGGTTCGCTGCTGATTTTCAAGGCAGATGAGGCTTCGGCCAGGGATTTTACATCTTGCGGGTAGGCATAGACCACCGCAAGGCCTGGCTTAACGCCGGAAGGCTGCGGGTTTGCAGGTGTGAGTTTCAGAGGTGCGGCGCCAACTGCCGCTGCCGCCATGGTAAGCGCTGCAATGGCAGCTGCTTTCATCAAGATCTTCATTGGTCACTCCCTGTTGTTTTTGGAACAGGATAGACCCAATGGCCTTACCGAGCCACAGCTTTTGGATGCCACCGCCCGCGAAATCCGGCTCCGAGGGAGTTCGAATGAAAAAGGGCTGCCCAAGAGGACAGCCCTTCCGCCAGATGCCCTAGTGGGCAGCGGGCTTAGTTCTTGGCGTAGAATTCGACGACCAGGTTCGGTTCCATCACAACCGGGTACGGCACGTCGCCCAGGCCGGGGGTGCGCACGAATGTTGCGGTCATCTTGGAGTGGTCGGCTTCGATGTAATCCGGCACGTCGCGCTCAGCCAGCTGGGTGGCTTCCAGAAGCGCAACCATCTGCTTGGACTTGTCGCGGACCTCGATCACGTCGCCCTCTTTCACACGGTAGGAGGGAATGTTCACGCGCTTGCCGTTCACGGTCACGTGGCCGTGGTTCACAAACTGGCGGGCAGCAAAGACGGTTGCCACGAACTTGGCGCGGTAGACGACGGCGTCCAGGCGGCGCTCGAGCAGGCCGATCAGGTTTTCACCGGTGTCGCCGGTCACACGCACGGCTTCGCCGTAGATGCGGCGGAACTGCTTTTCGGTCAGGTCGCCGTAGTAGCCCTTGAGCTTCTGCTTGGCGCGCAGCTGGATGCCGAAGTCGGACAGCTTGCCCTTGCGGCGCTGGCCGTGCTGGCCCGGGCCGTAGTCGCGGCGGTTGACCGGGGACTTCGGACGGCCCCAGATGTTTTCGCCCATGCGGCGGTCGATTTTGTACTTGGCAGACGTGCGTTTGGTCACGGCTGATCTCCTTCTTGTGTTTCGAAGGGCGTTGTCCTCTTGCCTAACGGCATGACAGGGATCCCCTTGCGGGGGCCACCAACACCAATGAAGCCGCGCTTATATAGGGGGATGGGGCAGAGTCAACACGGTGAAAGCGCGTTCTGCAGGAAATCTGCATCGAACCCCGGCCTTGGCCGAAAATAACATCCGGACCTTGCCAGATAAGGGACTCAGGCAGCTTCGTGGCCCAGAATCGCGGCCTCGGACGCGCTTAGATTGCGGCGGGCGTGGGCGCCGTATGACAGCGGATTGCGCTCCAGCCCGGGCTGCAGGCGGAACAGGCGCGCCCGGTCGGTTTCGCTGAGAGCAGTCAGCGATGCATTGGAAGGGTGGAAACTCTCGGTCTCGACGCCATTGGCCCAGAGAACCTGGTGATCAGCCAGCATCAGGTGGATATAGGTGATTTCGCGCACAGATGTATCTGGCTGGATGGTGGTGCCGTTGACCAGATCGCTGGCCGCAACCAGTACCTCAGGAGTGTTGAACAGGGCCTGCACACGGGCCCCGCGCAGCAGCATCCGGTGATCGGGGGAGACCAGCAATTCCTCCTCTGGCCGGTCGATGCCCAAGGCACCGGCATGGAGGCGGACCGGACGCAGCCGCGGCATCACGAACAGCCGAGCACCGCTGATCCGGCGCGAACCGATCCAGAGGATTTCCTGAGCGCCGTTGTCGCGGGTCTGGACCTTTTCACCTTCGCGCAGCTGCTCCACCCGTTTCGGGCCGCCTGGGGTTGCGATCAAGGTTCCCGGTGTAAAGCAGATCACGCCGCTTTCGCCCTGAGGCCGGTCTGTGCAAATAGTGCCCAGCGAATGATGCACCACCCACAGGTCAGTGCCGCGCGGCGGCAATTCATCCACGAACATCAGCAGCGGGCGCTGGCCCGGACCGACCTCGATAAGGGTGACGGTGTAGCTTTGCACGCCGTTGGTCACGACAAAGCTGCTGTCCATCAGCGGCTCGTCGACCTCAATGGCGTCCACATCGGTGCGGTTCTGCACTGCGGCCCCCACCAGCCGGCGCACCGACCGGGCTGCCCGGCGGCGCAATTCTGCCTCGCCGTTTGCCATTTCCAGCCGCAACACATCCACCGGGCCGTCCACCCGCACAGCATCGCCGTGCCAGGACCAGGCCGCCCCCACATCCAGAGCGTCCACCGGAGCGGCCGGAAGGCCGTCGATTTCTGTTTGCGACCAGGAAACAACAAACGTGCCACGAAAGCCCGTTTTCATCTGCCTGTATGCCTGCTTCAATTCTTTATTATTAACGAAACGTTAACAAAGACCTTTGCCTCCGGAAACAATGAAGCGTGTAAAATGCTTGTGAGCGTGCCCTTTACGCACCAATCTTCATCCGGTTGCAGTTGCCCTTAGGGCATACAATTTTTAGGGAACAAGGCGATGCCAGGCGCCATGGCACCGGAAACAGGCGCTTCAGCACGCCGGGCCATAGCTGGTGCGCAAGGATTCCGCTGCCTGCCGGACCACCTCGGCCACCTGCATCAGCTGCCGCGCCAGCGGATTGCTGCGGCGCCAGATCATGCCGATGGTGCGCGAGGGCTGCGGGTCGCGGAAACGGGAAACCGTCACCACTGCAGACCGGGTTTCCACCGGCACTGCCATCTCGGGGATAAGCGTTACTCCGATCCCAGCGCTGACCATCTGCACCAGCGTCGACAGGGAGCTGCCATCCAGCAGTTCCCGCGGGGCAGCGGATTGCATGTTGCAGAAAGACAGCGCCTGGTCGCGGAAGCAATGCCCCTCCTCCAGCAGCAGAAGGCGCATCTCACGCAGGCCGTCCGGGCCAGGAACCGGGGTGCCGGCATCTTCGCCGGGACGCACCAGGACAAAGTCCTCCGAAAACAGCGGCACTTCCTCATAGGAGGGCTCGGACACCGGCAGCGCCACGATAGCGGTGTCCAAGCGCCCCTCCCCCAGTTCCTCCAGCAACTTGGGCGTCACAGTTTCACGAACACGGATGTCGGCCTCGGGGTATTGGCGGGTGAGCGTGCCCACGATGGAGGGCAGCAGATAGGGCGCGATGGTGGGAATCACCCCGATGCGCAGCCGCCCTGCCAGCCCGTCGCGCGAGGCCCGTGCCAGCTCGCCCAGTTCATCCACCGAGCGCAGGATGCCGCGCACCCGGGCGGCCAGATCCTCGCCGAGGCTGGTGAGCCGCACCTGCCGCGCACCGCGCTCCACCAGCTGCACCCCCAGCGCCTCCTCCAACTCCTTGATCTGAACAGACAAAGCCGGCTGCGACACGGCGCATGCGTCTGCTGCGCGGCCGAAATGGCGGTGCTGGGCCAGCGCCTCGAAATAGCGCATCTGGCGGAGGGTTACGTTTATCATAGGAATTTATTATCAGAGCGATGAATAAATGCAACTTATCCCAATGATATTTCCCTGCTAGCCTCATCTTCAGAAAGACAGGGAGACCCGGCAATGGCTGCCCGCACCCCGCCTGCATTTCCAGGCGGCGCACATGCTGGCAGTTTGATTACGGAACGCTTCCGCCTCATCGCAGTTGACCTATTTGAAGCCACGATCGGAGATGGAAATGGACGGAAATACCCCCGCAGGAAAATGCCCGGTGATGCACGGCGCAGCGCTGAATACCGACGCCGGCGGCACCTCGAACCAGGATTGGTGGCCGAACCAGCTGAACCTGAAGATCCTTCACCAGCATTCCCCCAAGTCGAACCCGATGGGAGCGGATTTCAACTATGCCGAAGAGTTCAAGACGCTTGACCTGGAGGCGGTGAAGAAAGACCTGTTTGCGCTGATGACCGACAGCCAGGAATGGTGGCCGGCCGACTATGGCCATTACGGCGGCCTGTTCATCCGTATGGCCTGGCATAGTGCCGGCACCTACCGCACCGCCGACGGGCGCGGCGGCGGCGGGACTGGCAACCAGCGGTTTGCGCCTGTGAACTCCTGGCCGGACAACGGCAACCTGGACAAGGCGCGCCGCCTG
>NZ_JWLH01000016.1:76892-182981 GCF_000813925.1 Leisingera sp. ANG-S5
AGATCTCCTGGGCGGATCTGATGATCCTGGCAGGCAACTGCGCCATTGAATCGATGGGCGGGCCGGTGTTCGGCTTTGGCGGCGGCCGCGAGGATATCTGGGCGCCGGAGGAAGACATCTACTGGGGCACCGAAACTGAATGGCTGGGCGACCAGCGCTACTCTGGCGACCGTGATCTGGAGAACCCGCTGGCCGCGGTGCAGATGGGCCTGATATATGTGAACCCGGAAGGGCCGAACGGCAACCCGGACCCGGTGGCGTCAGGCTTTGACGTCCGCGACACCTTTGCGCGGATGGGCATGAACGACGAGGAAACCGTGGCGCTGGTGGCGGGCGGCCACACCTTCGGCAAGGCGCATGGCGCGGGCGACCCGGATCTGGTGGGTGCCGAGCCGGAGGGCGGCGCAATGGAGCAAATGGGCTTTGGCTGGGCCAATACGCATGGCACCGGCAAGGGCGGCGACGCGACCACCTCGGGCATCGAAGGGGCCTGGAAGCCGAACCCGACCACCTGGGACATGGGTTATTTCGACGTGCTGTTCGGCTATGAGTGGAAGCTGGTCAAAAGCCCAGCGGGAGCCCAACAGTGGCAGGCGCAGGACGTGAAGCCGGAGCATATGGTTGTGGACGCCCATGACCCGAGCAAGAGACATGCGCCGATGATGACCACCGCCGACATGTCGCTGCGGATGGACCCGGAATACGAGAAGATCTCGCGCGATTTCCACGCCAACCCGGAGAAATTCGCCGATGCTTTTGCCCGCGCCTGGTTCAAGCTGTGCCACCGCGACATGGGGCCGAAGTCGCGCTATCTGGGGGCGGATGTGCCTGCAGAAGACCTGATCTGGCAGGATCCGGTGCCAGCGGTTGATCACGCCTTGGTGGACGAACAGGACGTCTCACAGCTGAAGAAAGCAGTTCTTGATACCGGGCTTTCGGTTCCTGAACTGGTTTCTGCTGCTTGGGCCTCGGCCTCGACCTTCCGCGGCTCCGACATGCGCGGCGGGGCCAATGGCGGCCGCATCCGGCTGGCTCCGCAGAAGGACTGGGAGGTCAACGAGCCTGCCAAGCTGGCAAAGGTGCTGAAGGCGCTGGGGCAAGTGCAGAGCGAGTTCAACGCCAGCGCTTCGGGCGGCAAGAAGGTGTCCATGGCCGATCTGATCGTGCTGGCGGGCTGCGCCGGTGTCGAGGAAGCCGCCAAGGCGGCAGGCCACCCTGTCGATGTACCCTTCACACCGGGCCGCACCGATGCCACCCAGGAGCAGACCGACGTCGAGGGTTTCGCGGTGCTGGAGCCGGAGGCCGATGGCTTCCGCAACTACCAGAAGGCGGAGTACAGCGTCCCGGCCGAGAAGATGCTGGTGGACCGGGCGCAGCTCTTGACCCTGGGTGCGCCGGAAATGACCGCGCTGGTTGGCGGGCTGCGGGTGCTGGGCGCCAATCACGGCGGTTCCAAGCATGGCGTTTTCACCGACCGTGCCGGCGTGCTGAGCACCGATTTTTTCACCGGCGTCACCGATATGGGGGTGGAATGGAAACCGGCTGGCGACGGCACCTATGAGGGCCGCGACCGGGCCAGCGGTGCGATCAAATGGACCGGCACCCGTGCGGACCTGGTGTTCGGCTCCAACTCGCAGCTGCGGGCACTGGCAGAGGTCTATGCTCAGGATGACGGCGCCGCGGCCTTTGTCCGCGACTTTGTTGCGGCCTGGGTCAAGGTGATGAACGCCGACCGGTTCGACCTGGCGGCCTAAGCGTCCCCTCGGCAAGAGACAGAGACGCCCCGGATTTCCGGGGCGTTTTTTTGTGCACGGTTTTTTTCCCGCCCGTTGCTGCATAGGCAGAAAAAAAGCCGGAGGATTTCTCCCCCGGCTTCCCTGCCCCATCCGGAGCTTTTCGGTGACGGCCGGGCAAACGCGGCAGCGCTGCCCGGTGTCTGTTTCTTACTCGGCCGGAGCCGCAGCTTTTTCACGCTGGCCGTCGCGGAACAGCGCCTTGGCCAGAGAAATGCACATCAGGCCCATTACCATGGTGAAGGGCAACGCGCCGATGATCATCGCGCTTTTCAGCGCCTCCATCGGATCTGCGCCGCCGTTCTGCTTGCCTGCGAACAGCAGGGTGCCAATCACTGCGGTCAGGATCAGGCCCCAAACGATCTTGTGCTTGTTGCCGATGTTCTGGTCGCCGCCGGACATGATGGTGTTCATCACCAGGATGCCGGAGTCTGCCGAGGTGACCAGGAAGGTCATGATCAGCACTACGCACATGATGGTGATGCCGGACAGCAGGCCGCCGTCGATCATGCTTTGCAGGGTCACGAACAGCTTGGCAGTATTGGAGGCACCGATGATGGCGCCATCGGCCGCGCCGTTCAATTCCAGGTCAATGGCGGTGCCGCCCAGGATGGTCATCCAGGCAAAGCAGACCAGTGCCGGTGCGATCACACAGCCGAGGATGAACTCACGCACCGAACGGCCGCGGGAAATCCGTGCCAGGAACAGGCCCACGAAAGGCGAGAACGCGATCCACCAGGCCCAGTAGAAGGTGGTCCAGCCAGCCTGCCAGCCAAACTGGCGCTGTGCTTCACCGGCTGCATAGGTTGCGGCCAGAACGTCGTCGGACAGAGCTGCCGCTTCACCTTCCAGGCCAGACTTGAAGCCGTCGAAGGAGCCCCAGGCATTGGTTGCACCGCCGCGCAGCGCGTCGGCGTAAGGTGCAGCCTCTGCCGGCAGGGCTGCTGCGAAGTCAGCCGGCGACTGCGGGCCGTAGGCGCCGAAGCTCAGCGAGGTGAAGTGCAGGATGTAGTCCACGAAGGCCGACGCATAGGTGGTCATGGCGAACATGAAGGAGCCGAAGACCACGAAGGTCAGCAGCAGGATGATCGACAGAACCAGGTTCAGGTTCGACAGATACTTCACGCCGCGGCCCACGCCGGAGACAGCCGAGATGATCGACAGGCCCATGATTGCGAACAGACCCGCCAGCAGGCCAACGGTGCCCGGAGCAGGCGCGTCGCCGCTCATGTCCATCATCCATTCCATGCCGGTGATCGCATAGACGCCGTCCACGAACTGGGAAACGCCGAAGCCGATAGTCACGGACACACCCAGGATGGTAGCAACAACACCCAGCACGTCAACGACGTGGCCAGCGAAGCCGTTCATCAGCTTGCCAAACAGCGGCGTCAGCGCGGTACGGATGGTCAGCGGCATGTCGCGTGTATAGGCGTAGTAGGCCAGCGACAGGCCGGTTACCACATAGATCGCCCAGGCATGGAAGCCGTAGTGCAGGAACGTGTAGCGGAAGCCGGACTGGATGGATTCTTCGGTGTTGCCGGTCACTTCCTGAGCCAGGACCACCGGGTTGGAGCCCCAGAGGCCCAGCGGTTCGGCGGTTGCAAAGACCATCAGGCCAACGCCCAGACCGGCGCCGAACATCATCGAGAACCAGGAGAAATCCGAGAACTCCTTGCCCTGGCCCGGTCCCCCCATGATCCGTTTACCGGTTTGCGGCAATGCGGCGACCACAAACAGGAAAAAGGCGAAGAAACCGACGATGACGATGTAGAAGGCGTTGAAATCCTCAAGGATCCGCCAGTTGAGGCTGCCCAGAACGCCCGTGGCGTTTGCCGGCCAGACCAGTGCCCAGAGAACCAGGGCGACCATGATCCCCTTGCTGAGCAAGGCGATCTCGACGCTGTGCCCCTTATAGAAGCCATCGTCGGAGGTCTTGATCTCCAGATCCGTAAAAGGTTGCTTTATTGACATGCGTTTCCTCCCGTTTCGCACGTGCCGCACCGGGGTGCGGATTGTCCGGCGGTTCGCGCAACCGCCGGTATCTGGCGTCAGCCCAGCAGGGCTTCGATCCTTGCCAGCGTTGCAACGCTGACAGCGACGCCGTCCTGACGGGCTTGCAAGCGTTTTGCCCGCCGCCCGTCTCCGGGCAGATGTGCGCCGTCTTGGCTGCGCACCGCTTCCACGATCCCGGCCATTCCAGCACCAAAAGCGTCATTTGCTGTCGCACCCGGGTCGATTGCGATGAACATCTGGCCGGTTTTCGGCGGCCCGCCTGCGGTGCCGGAAAACGGCGATGCGTTGATGCCGAGGGTGGCACCGGTCAGCGCGGCGGCCATGATTTCGGTGAGCAGTGCCACGCCCACGCCCTTGTAGCCGCCCGAAGGCGCCATCGAGCCCTTGAGGCCCGCATCCGGATCGGTGGTCGGATTGCCGTCAGCGTCCAGCGCCCAGCCCAGCGGAATCTCCCTGCCCTCGCGGGCGTGCTTCATCACTTCGCTTTTGGCGATGGTGCTGGCGCTCTGGTCGATCAGCAACTCCGGCTCACCGTCCACGCCCGGAACAGCAACAGAGAACGGGTTGGTGCCAACTACCGGTTTCTTGCCGCCCGAGGGTGCAATCGACGCCGGCGCGTTGGTAAAGCCCAGCCCCACCAGCCCGGCCCGGGCCAGGCGGGCGGTGTGGTAGCCAAGAACACCGCAGTTGTAGCTGTTGCGGATGGCAAGGACCGCGATGCCCTGCTCCCGTGCTGCCGGGATCAGGGCCTCAAAGCCCATATCAATCGCGGAATGGGCAAAGCCTGTGGCGGCATCCACCGCCACGACGCCGGGGCGCGGGCGGTTCAGAACCGGTGCCGCCTGCCCGTCCACCTTGCCGCATTGCACGTGCTCGGCATAGATCGGGATATAGGCGAGGCCATGGCTGGCCACGCCGTCCGCCTCGGTCGCTGCGGTGGCAACGGCCAGCGGGCGGGCGTTGGCCTCGGAGGTGCCTGCGGCCACCAGGGCACGGAAAGCGATATCCTCGATCTCGGCAAGGGTCAGGGTTTTGGTTTCGGTCATATCGGTGCCTCTTCAGTCGTTGTCCGACAGCCCGGCGCCGGCGCCAAGACGGCGCGACTCCTCGGTGGCCGGAGCGTAGGTTTTATGGGCATAGCGGTTCAGGACGGCCCAGGCCGCCTCCTCCGGTTCGGCCCGGGTTCGGGTCGGATATGGGTTTGACAGGCTGCCGGCCGCTCGGATGGTCAGCCGGGCTGCCGTTTCCGGCAGGACACCTTCGCATTGCAGCGCGGCGCCATCAGTGACGGCCTGAAAGCCATCGCTTACGATCGTGACACAGGTGCCAAGCTGGCGTGCAGTCAAAGCGGCAAAGGGCAGGATCATTGCGGGCTGGGAGAGCAGCCCGATGGCGAGCGGTGCAGATTTCAGCTGTGCGGCACAATCCGAGAGCGTCGCACCGGTGCCCAGCGGGCAGAGCGGCACTGCCGCCTTCCACTCCGCTTGCAGGTCTTGCGGCACATGGGCGGACAGATCCGCGGCGTATCCTGCCTCCAGCAGACTAGCCAGCACAGCGGCACCATCCAAACCTTGCGCGCAGAGCCAGCGGGTAGCTTTGGCTGCTTCCTCGGCCAGCCCCCAGTCGTAGCCTGCGCCGCGGGCGGCGCGTTTGGCGGTGGCTTCGACTTCGTTCAGCGCATAGCTCATTGGTTTGGCTCCGGATAAACCCACAGGTCGGCGTTGGCGGTGGTCAGGTCTTCGGGATACGGCGCGCCCGCATACATGCAGATCCGCACCCAGCGGTCGGAGCGCGGGTCGAAATGGGTGGCGCCGAAGAACGAGAGTTTCGCCCGCAGCATGTCGATCGGCAGTACCCGGTCGCTGATGGTGTTGCTGCGGATCTCGCCATAAGGCGCCACTTGGCTCATCTGCGCCCGGCGCACAGTGTGGCGGTGTTCCGGATGGCGCAGCAGGAAGGCTGCGATGGGTTCATCGGCATTCCAACCTGCCAGCGCTGCATGGGCCGCGGCGGCGTCGCGTGCCGGGGCCAGCGGCTGCTCGTATTCGGCAATCGGTTCGTCGAAGCGTTCGCCCATGCGCGGCTCCAGTTTCTCCTCCGAGACATACCAGGCGCGGGCGCAGTTTTCGCGCGCAGACCAGTCCAGATCCAGCGCCCAGCCAAAGCTGTCCTTCAGCAGCTCCCGCACCTGCGCAACCGGCATGGCGCCATCGATGATGAAAGCATCCTTGTTGGCGTCGGCCATGCAGTCGGACAGCCCGTCCACCAGCTCGGCATAGGGTTCCAGGATCAGCGAAGCCGCCAATTCCTGACCTTCAAGGCTCAGCTCCGTCTCGCTCCAGCGGATCAAGCGGTCCCAGGGTTTATCGTTGAGCAGATCATCTGCGGCGGCCCATGCGGCCAGCGCCTCAAGGTCCTTGTGCAGGCTGGCAAGCTTTTCGATCTGCACCGGGTGTTCGGAGCGCCAGCGCGCTGCCGACAGCTCACTCCGCCGCAGCATGCGACGGAAGCAGGCGGCTTCCTCAGCGGTGGCGGTCTCGACCGAGCGCACGCGGGCAATCGCCTCTTCCCGTGCCATGATCCAATTGTTGAACAGCACCGGGTGGTTGACGATGTAGGGCGCCATGCCCAGGCCGGTGGAATTGCCGATACCCAGCCGCCGCGCGGTTTCGGGTGCCAGCGGCACCGCTTTATCGCCGCCCTTGGCACAGGCCATATGCTCCACCAGATCACGCACAAAGACCCGGGTCAGATAGACCGAGAGCATCTCTGCCTGGAATGGCGCGTTGAGTTCGGGGCGGTCTGCAATTGCCTCCCGGTCCGCAGCACCCAGCTTGCCGGAGCCGTAGACGGCGGTGGTGCGCATCAGGTAGCCGACGGCGTCCACCTGCGCGGGGTCAGGCTGCTGGCCCTGCGACAGCGCGTCAACAAAATGCGCCCAGAGGCGCACCGAGCGGTTGGCACGGGAGACCGACAGGGATTTCTCGTTGACCCGGCCCGCCTCCTGATAGGGAACGTTCTTCGACAGCCGCTCAATGTCGGCGTCCGAGGGAACCCCGTCGAACAGGGTGAAGGTCGCATCCCAGGCGGTGGCGATCACCCGGTCCGAGCGCATCTCCGGCGGCAAGTCATGGGCAAAGGCAATCAGGGAATAGGTCCGCGCAGGGCCGGTAGCGGTATAAACCGCCACACCGACGCCCTTGGCATCGATATCGAACTTGGGGCGCGCAAAGCTCCAGTTTTCCCGGGCCATGCGGCGTGTCAGCACCCGCATGAAGCTGAGGCGGCACTGGTGCAATGAGCCAAGCCGGCTGAGGCGCATGACCTGCGCCGGGTCCCGTCGTGATATCGTTGTCTGCGCGGTTGTTTCCATGACCTATCCCTTTGGGCCAAAGTTTTCGGCAAAGAACCGGTACCAGTTCCCGCCCATGATGCCGCTGACCTCGTCATCGTTCATGCCCGTCGCGCGAAGGCCTTCTTCGATGTTTCCAAAGTCGCGGTTGTCCTTGAACCAGCTTGGCATTTCCGGGAAGCCCGGCGCGGCGGCTGATCCTTCGCCGTAGTCGATCTCTTTCGTCCAGCGGCCGACCCGCATCCATTCAACGATGCTGTCGGGCTGGTCCTGGCAAAGATCGGTGCCGATCCCGAGATGCTCCACCCCGTATTTCTCGGCGGTGCGTGCGACCATCTCGCAGAAGCTTTGCAAGGTGCAGTTAGATTTATCTTTCAGATGGTGCGGATAGACCGAGAAGCCCAGCATGCCGCCGTGGCCGGTCACCGCGCGGATCACGTCGTCCTTCTTGTTGCGCAGCGCGGGCGACCACTCGTGCGGGTTGGCATGAGTTATGGCGATGGGGCGGGTAGAAATCTCCGCCGCCTCGATGGTGGAGCGGTCGGCGGAGTGGCTCATGTCCACGACCAGGCCGACCCGGTTCATCTCCTTGATCACCTGCTTGCCCATGCGGGTGATCCCCATGTCCTCAGCCTCGTAACAGCCGGTCGCCAGCAGCGACTGGTTATTGTAGGTGAGCTGCATGAAGCGGGCTCCGAGCGTGTGCAGGATCTCGACCAAGCCGATGTCATCCTCCATCGGCGAGGGGTTCTGGAAGCCGAAGAACACCGCGGTACGGCCGGTTTCGCGGGCCTTGTCAATGTCAGAGGCCCACTGCCCCTTCATGATCAGATCCGGGTACTGCTCGAACCAGCGGTTCCATTTCTCGAAGTTCAGGACCGTCTCGCGGAAGGTCTCGTGATAGGCAATGGTGACATGGATCGCGTCCACGCCGCCCTCGCGCAGCTGGCGGAAGATTTTCCCGGACCAGTTGGCATATTGCAGGCAGTCGATACGGTATCCGGTCATTCAAGCACCTCGGTTATCAAAGTCGCGCACCCGGCCCTAGGCGGCGGGCAGGATGCGCCCGCCACAGGGGAAACAAGGAGGGCGGGCGCTTCCGCAAACTGGCAGGCCGGTCTTCGGCGCGGCCAGGATTTCAGTCTCAGACCGGCTTGCCGGCGCTGATGTAGGCGGTCTTAACGGTGGTGTAGAATTCCGCCGCCGCCTTGCCCTGCTCGCGCGGGCCATAGGAGCTGTCGCCGCGGCCGCCGAAGGGCACGTGATAGTCGGTGCCTGCGGTCGGCAGGTTGACGGTCACCACACCGGTGCGCGCGTTGCGGCGGAAATGGGTGGCGCGGGCCAGCGACTGGGTGACGATGCCGGAGGTCAGGCCGAAATTGGTGTCGTTCACCACCGACAGCGCCTCGTCATAGCTGCCGACCTTGATAACGCTGGTCAGCGGCGCGAACATTTCCTCGCGGTTGATGCGCATGTCGTTGGTGGTGTTCAGGAACACGCCCGGCGACATGTAGAAGCCCTCGTGCGGCATCTCCAGGCGCTGGCCGCCGCATGCCAGCTCCGCACCTTCGGATTTGCCAAGGTCGGCATAGGCCAGGTTCTCGTTCAGCTGCTGCTCGCTGACCACCGGGCCCATCTGCACGCCCGCTTCCAGCGCGTGGCCCACTTTCATCGCCTGCGCACCCGCCACCAGTTTTTCAACAAAGGCGTCGTGCACGGCTGCGTGGACCACGAGCCGGGAGGAAGCGGTGCATTTCTGGCCGGTGCCACCAAAGGCGCCGCCCAGCGCCAGGGTGACGGCCAGGTCCAGGTCGGCGTCGTCCATCACGGCCAGCGCGTTTTTGGAGCCCATCTCCATCTGCACCTTGGTCAGGTTCTGGATCGCGGCAGCAGCGATGCCCTTGCCCACCGGCACCGAGCCGGTGAAGGAAATGGCGTTCACCTTGGGGCTTTCGACCAGACGCTGGCCGATCGAACGGCCGGAGCCCATCACCAGCGAGAACAGGCCCTTGGGGATGTCCTGACGCTCGATGATCTCGGTCAGGGCCACGGCGGACGCCGGGGTGATGTTCGCGGGTTTCCACACCACTGCGTTGCCGTAGCAGAGCGCCGGCGCGATTTTCCAAGACGCGGTTGCGGTCGGGAAGTTCCAGGGGGAGATGATTGCCACCACGCCCACGGCCTCGCGGCGCACGTCCACTTCGATGTCGGGGCGAACTGAGTCGGCGTTTTCACCGATCTGGCGCAGGCATTCGGCGGCGTAATAGGTGAAGAACTGGCCGGCGCGGTAAACCTCGCCCTTGCCCTCGGCCAGCGGCTTGCCTTCTTCGCGGCTCAGCAGCGTGCCCAGTTCCTCGGCGCGGGCCATCAGCTCATTGCCGATGTTCATCAGCACCGCCTGCTTGCGCTCCAGGCCGTAGGCGGCCCATTCGCGCTGTGCGATCTGCGCCTGATCCAGGGTCGCTTCCAGCTGATCGGAGCTGGCCTGGGCAAACATGCCGACCAGATCGCTCAGATCCGAAGGGTTGCGGTTTTCGATTTCGCTTTCGCCCGCCAGCCATTCGCCGGCAATCAGGTTCAGTTTGGTCACGGAGAAGCCCCAGATGCTGAATTTCAGGTTTGCAGCAGGATGGACTCCACCAACAGCATCAGTCAAACTCAATAAACTGTAAAGAACTTCAGGATTTTTGAAGCATGGCATTGAAAATCGAAATGCTGCGCGCCTTCTGCACTGTGGCCCAGACCGGCAACTTGTCCGAGGCCGCCAACCGGCTGGGCCGGACCCAATCCGCCGTTTCAATGACGCTGAAGCAGATGGAGGAGCATCTGGGCAAACGGCTGTTCGAGGGCGAGCGCAAAAACCAGCTATCGCCTTTGGGCGCGCAGGTTTTTGAACTGGCCCAGCAGCAGGTCCGGCGTTTCGACCAAACCGTGCAAAGCATCGAATTGGCGGCAGAAGCAGCCCACGGCCTGTTGCAGATCGTGTCGGTTCCATCGGTTGCGGCACTGGTTTTCCCGGCAGTGCTGGAGCACATGACGGCACGGCATCCGGGCCTCAAGGTGGAACTGCGCGACACCGACACCCAGGAGGTGCTGGATGCACTGGCGGAGGGAAAGGCCGATATCGGCATCGCCTCCGGCTATCATCCGCTGAATGGCGTCAGGGCCGTGCCTCTGTTCGAGGACCGCTTTGGCTTGGTCTGTTCCACCGATCATCCGCTGTACCAGCAGGAGGCTGCCCCTACCATTGCTGATGTGATCGGTGCATCCTTTGTCCGCAACGCCCTATGCAGCCTGATCCGTAACGAGCGCTTCGTTGAGGCCAGCAGTAATGCCGACGTGACGATCCACAACACCCATTCGCTCATCACCATGGTCCGGACCGGAAAATGGGTCACGGTTCTGCCACAGACAGTTGCCCGGTTCATGCCGGAGGCCACTGCCTTCCGCCCGATTGCCGATCTTCCCGACAAGCGGGAGGTTTACTTGTACCAGCGCGAACGGTCCCGCTTTTCCGCACTGACAGAGGAGTGCTGCGCCTTCATTCAGTCCTGCGACCTTTCCGGCGAGCTAAGCTGAAAAATCCGGCATGGCTGGGCGCCAGTCCCCCTGATGTCTCAGGCCAATTGGAAGGACAGAAAGGGACCCGCGCCCTCGGCATCCTGGACCCAGCGTGCTTGGATGCCGAAAATCTCAGATACGGTTTCCGGAGCCAATGCCTGGCTGGGTGCGCCGCAGGCCACCAGGCGCCCGTGTGACAGCACCGCCACACGGTCGCAAGTCAGGGCCTGGTTCAGGTCATGCAGGGCCACCACGGTTGTCACCTGCAGGTTCCGGATGCAGTTCAGGATGGACAGCTGGTGGTGGATGTCCAGATGGTTTGTCGGCTCATCCAGCAGCAGAAGCCCCGGCCGTTGCGCAAGGGCGCGGGCAATGTGCAGCCGTTGCCGTTCGCCGCCGGACAAAGTGGCCCATTCGCGGCGCGCGAAGCCCTCCATTTCCACCGTATGCAGCGCCTTGTCCACCAGCTGGGTGTCTTCGCTGCTCCAGGGTTTCAGCGCCGACAGCCAGGGGGTGCGGCCCAGCTCGACGACGGACCGTGCGGTGATGCGCTCAGCCGTGTCGGCCTGCTGTTCGACAATGGCGATCCGCTGGGCGATCTCCCGGCGGGTCAGCCGGGCCAGCGGTTGGTCCGCCAGCAGCACTTCGCCATGCGAGGGTTTGGCCAGGCCCGACAGCAGCCGCATCAGGGTTGATTTGCCGGAGCCGTTCGGGCCCACCAGCGCCAGCGTCTCACCCGGCTGCACCGCCAGCGAGACGTCCTGCAGCAGAGTTTTGCCGCGCACTGAGAAAGACAGGTTGCGGGCTTCGATCCTCATCTCGCAGTCCTTTGCCCGCGCACCAGGATCACCGCAAAGGACGGCGCCCCGATCAGAGCGGTGACCACCCCGATGGGAAGCACCTGGCCGGGGATGATGATGCGGGAGACGATATCGGCGGCGATCAGGAACACGGCGCCAGTCAGCGCCGCTGCTGGCATCAGCCTGCGGTGGCCGGGGCCTACCAGGAACCGTGCCGCATGCGGGATCACAAGGCCGACAAAGCCGATCGAGCCGACGATCGACACCATCACCGCGGTCATCAGCGCGGTGGCAAAAATCAGCACCACCTGCACCCGGCGGACCGTGATGCCAAGCGAGGCCGCGGAGTCGCTGCCAAAGGTGAAGGCGTCCAGGGCGCGGGCATGAAAGCGGCAGATCATCCAGCCCGCCAGCGCCAGCGGCACCGCCAGCCACACATCCGGCCAGCGCACACCGCTGAGGTTGCCCATCAGCCAGAACATGATGCCGCGGGCCTGATCCGCATTGGCGGATTTGGCGATAATGAAAGCGGTCAGCGCATTGAATAGCTGCGAGCCGGCAATGCCCGCTAACACGATCTGCGCCGCTGCGGCGCGGTTGCCCCCTGCCCCGGCGGCCCGCGCCAGAATGGCGACAAAGCCAAACGCCAGCAGTGCGCCGTTAAAGGCACCAAAGGACAGTGACAGGGCGCCGCCGCCAAGACCTGCAATGGTGACCGCCACCGCCCCGGTCGAGGCACCGGCCGATATGCCCAGAATGTAAGGGTCCGCCAGCGCGTTGCGCAGCAAGGCCTGCAGCACTACACCCGCAACCGCCAGCGCCGCCCCGCAGGCCGCAGCCACCAGCGCCCGCGGCAGCCGGTAGCTCCAGATGATGCCCTGATCCACCGGGTCCACCGGTAGGCCCGCCCCGGCCAGCTTGTTGGCCAAAACGGACAAGACAAGGTCAGGCGCAAGCGAGGTTTCCCCGATCATTGCGCCTGCCAGAACCGCCGCGGCCAGCACCGGCAGGGCAAGGCAAGCGCCCCGGATGCCCTGCCAGGCCAGTACGGCGGCTGCACTCATGCGCCGTTGCCAATCGCGCTGAGTTCTTCCGCCAGGTCTTCCAGCGCCGGGATGGCACGGATAGTGGCATCCATCGCCTGGGCGTCCATCACCACGATGCGGTTGTTTTTAACCGCATCCATCTGGCTGGCGACCGGGTCATTGCGCAAGAACTCAAGCTTCTTCTCGTAGTCATCAGCGGCAAAGCGGCGGCGGTCCATACGGGCAATCACGATCACCGTCGGGTTGGCTTTCGCGATGGTCTCCCAACCGACGGTCGGCCATTCCTCGTCGGTCTCAATGACGTTTTTCAGGCCCAGCTGCTGCATCATGTAGCCCGGTGCGCCCTTCTGGCCGGCCACGAACGGGTCGCTTTCCATCTCGGGCGAGGAGAACCAGAACACAGCGGAGGCGTCGTCCAGCGCAACCTCTTGCGCCTTGGCCACAGCCGCGGCCTCACGAGCCTTGTAGTCGGCGACCAGCTCAGCGCCTTTTTCTGCCTCGCCGAAGATCGCCGCCAATTCCTCAATGCCCTGATAGAGGCTGTCGGTGGTGAACATCTCGGTCCGGGTGCCGTCGCCGCCGGTGGTGTTGTCCTTGCCGACGCAGTCCGCGGGCATCACATAGGTCGGGATACCAAGATCATGAAACTGCTCGCGCTTGGCGACGATGCCTTCGGGGCCGATATGCCACTCATACTGGGCAGCCACCAGGCCCGGGCGCTTGGCCACAACGCTTTCAAAGCTTGGGTCATTGTCGGCCAGGCGCTCAACCTTGTCGTTCAGTGCGGCGTACTCGGGCAGAACATCGTTGAACCAGACCGAGGTGCCCAGCACCTTGCCACCCAGACCCAGCGCATAAAGTACCTCTGTTGCGGCTTGGCCAACGGTCACGGAGGACGCAACCGGTGCCTCGAAAGTGACGGTTTCACCGCAGTTTTGAATAGTCAGCGGAAAGTTTTCGCTGGCTGCTGCGGCCTGAGCTGCCGCAACGAATGAAAGGCCCATGAGGCCGGAACGCAGAAACATGATCTTCGATCTCCATGTGTCAATGACCGGAGAACGGGTGAAGGGCATTGACCAGCAAGGCGGAGGGTTTCCCCTTCTTGCGGCGCCAGGAACGGGCGACGCATCTAGCCGGCAACCTCCCCGGACAACCCCGTCCGGTGTGTTTCGGTTTTCACCGGCAGGTCTCCTGACTGGCGGGTCACTGTCTGTCCCGTCTTCCCGGACCCTTCAGGCCCAGTGACACGATGGGACAGCACTCGCCGCCTACAGTTGCGGGGGCAGTTCCGTTTGGCGCCAGGCGGCACCGCGGATTCCCTCTTAGCCCTTACGGGACCGGTAAAGCGCGGGTAGCGCATCACTTCTCTTGCGGCAAGAAAAACTTCGTCGGTCAGCAGAATTCTTCGGGTCTAGTCATGCAACTCCACGCTCCGTGCAGGCATCGACCCAGGACCCGCGGCAGTTAATTGCAGAATCCGAAGGCGCAGAGCGCTCTAGGCCGCCTTGAAGCACCGGTCCACCAATGCGTTCGTATCCAGGATCAAAATCGACTCGAACCTGCCGTCTGGCGTTTTGTGCTGCAGGCACCCGGATACATCCTCAGCAATGCTCTTGGAGGTATTCTGCTGGTCCAAGGGCTTCAGTTCAGCCACGCGGTTCTCCGTCGTGATGATTATTTCATCGACAGTGTCCACGAGGATTCCAAACTTTTGCGCGTCATGCTTGAAAATCAGCACTTTCTGATCGCGGCCGGACCCGGGCGGCAGCCCATACAGCACCCGTGGATTGAAAAGGGTGATAAGCTCTCCCCGCAAATTCAGGATGCCTTCGACGAAGCTCAGTGAAAACGGCGGTTCGAGCAGGTCCAAAGGACGGTTGATCACTTCGCTGACTTCAGAGGTGTCGAGCGCGAACCGTTTCTCGAAAGTGAACTTGATAAATGTGCGCCTTGCCGCGCGGGCTTCCAGTTCAGCGGCCTCTTCTTCCGATTTCTCGGGTGGAAAAATCTCCTGGCAGGCTTTGGCCGCAGCCACAAAACTTGGCTCCTGCAAGAGCTTTGCCGGATCAAGCATCATGACAATTTGGTTGTTCTTATCCAGCAGACACCCGTTCACAAGATCACCGCGCGGCAGGGCCAGTTTGGCAAAGGGCAAAACTTCATCCTCGAAATAGGGCAGGATGCTGTCGATGGAAAAGACCATGAGCCCGACCGGCCCTTCTGCGGTGTCGATGATCAGCATTCTGCGCTCCTTGGGGATCGTGGCCCCAAGCACAAATTTTGCACTATCTCCCATGAAGCCGCGGAAATCTATGACGGGCAGAATAACGCCGCGCAGATTTGCAGTGCCGATCACATTGCCACCCGCCAGCAGCGACTGTTCCAGCTTGGGAACGGTTCTGACCTCCTTTACAAACCTCAGGTCAATGGCGCAGGTCGTGTGGCCGGTTTGAAACGAAACGCAGGCGAGCTTTTTGCCTCTGCTGAGTTTGACCGTTTCCTGTCCGGGGCCGTTGTCAGCCCGCGGCAGTTTTTCCAGGTTCAGCAGTTCGTGCGGGTCTAGGACCTGAACCAGCCTTTCGCCGTCATTGAATTTCAAAACCCCGTCGATAACAACATCCTTGATGCCGTCGCAATTGGGGCGAAAATCGACCCGCGCCACGCCTTTTCCGTTCAGGACTTCACCCGTTCTGTCGAAAAGAAGGCCAATGCAGTGTTCGCCATGTTCGACAATTGCAACCTTGCGCGATAGCGCGCGCTCAATAGCCGGAAACTCAAGCAGGCTGCGCAAATCAATCACCGGAACAATCATGCCCCTGAGGTTGAAAAGCCCCAGCATGTAGGACGGCGCAAGCGGCACAGGTGAAATCTCATCCGGTTCATTCACGATCTCCTGGAGCGCCGAGACGGAGATTGCAAACTCGCTGTCGTCGATCAGGAATGAACCGTATTTGTCCGGCTTCCCCCGCTTTGCCCGCACATTGTGCGGCTGGGCCGGTTCTTTCTGAGGAACACTGCTGTCCCCAACTCCAACCGCTGGGCAGCCTGCCAGATCGCTAGCCGAAGATTGCGCGCCAAGGATCAGCGGGTTTGAAGTCTCCGGTTTCATGATTGTCCCCCCAGGCGCGGAATCGCTTTGACTGTGAATTCGCCGCTGCTGCAATTGATGGTCACCTGCCGCCCCTGCATGCCGCCGACATCCTCGTGAATGTTGCGGACGCCGGCGTCCCGCAGCGACCGGTAGGCGGAGCGGGCGTTGATGCTGCCGACAAGACGCGCAGGATCCGTATCTGCCGGCATCGTCATGTTGGCACCGCCAACGACAATCGCCTGGAGTTTGCGCAGCTCCTTGCCCGACACCTCCATCAGGGACTGCAGCGAATTGACAGCCTGGTCCACATGCCTGCCGCATATTGCATCAGAGCTGTCCGGGGACTTGGCAAGCAGGCAATGTGCCAGCCCATAAATCCCCTTGGCCGGGTACAGCAGCCCCAAGCCGATGCAGGAGCCGAGGATCGCATTCAGCGACTGCCCGGCCCGGCCGGTTTTCACCTGGCCGATCTGCACGTGGATTTTCTGGATGTCATTCATGCACATGGGCTGCCTACCCTGGCGGCGGGCCGGTAGATGATCGGCGCCACTTGTTCAAAGCCGGTACTTAGATTGTTCAGCGTCTCGCTTTCTCCAATGAACAGGACGCCATCCGGCTTGATCAAGTCCCGCACATTCTGAAGGATCTTTTCCTGGTCTTCGCCAGTGAAATAGATCAGCACGTTGCGCAGGAACACCACGTCAAACGGACTGGTGCCGCCAAGCCTTTCCAGCAGGTTATGCAGCTTGAACTTCAGGCGGGCCCGGATCTGCGGCACAGCTTTGTAGCCTTCTGCATCGCTGCCCTTCATGTGGCTGGCAAACAGTGCAGGCTGGTCCCGGCGGAAGCGGGCAATCGCGCGGCCATTGTAAACACCGGTTTGCGCCACTTCCAAGACCCGGGAGGACACATCAGTGCCCAGCACGGAATAGTCGAAGCCCGGTTTCTGCAGCCGCTGCTGCTCCAGAATTGTGCCGATGGTATGAGCCTCCTCCCCCGTCGATGCCGCAGCCGACCAGGCCCGCATCCTGAGGTTCTCCCCCCGTGCCTGAAACTCCGGCAGGAAGACGTCCTGAAAATAATCCCAGACCCGCGGCGTGCGGTAAAAGTAAGTCTCGTTGGTGGTCACCCGGTTTGTCAGTTCCTGCATCTCCGCAGGGTCGGCGGCGAGCCGGGAGATATAAGATGCGAAGCTCGGTTCTTCGACTTCGCGCAGCCGCCGCCGCAGGCGGCTGACCAGCATTGTCTTGCGGGTCTCGCCGATGGTTATTCCGGTACTCCTGTGAACGATGGTGCGGAGTTTTGCAAAGTCTCCATCGCTCATGGTGATGTCGGTGTCAGGTTTTCTCATGCCCTGTCCTTTCGCCGGTGCACTCAATCAGCAGCCGAGCCGGCCGACTTCTGTTTTCAGCTCCTGTGCTCCGGCGTTCAGCTCCTCTGTTGCAGCTGCGATGGAATCCGAGGCGATGACGGCCTCTTCGGACGCGTCCACAATGCTTTGGATAGCTTCGGAGACGTCCCGCGCTGCAGTCTGCTGCTCATTGGCGGCCACGGATATCTGGGCGATGGAATCGGTGGTGTCAGAGATTCCGGTCAGGATCTTGGTGAAGGCGGCACCGGCCTCCCGAGAGACCTCGCTGCCCTGGGTCACCCGTTTCACCGTTTCATTGATCAGCTTGCTGATTTCCTTGGCGGATTGCGACGACCGCTCTGCCAGCTTGCGCACCTCGTCAGCTACCACCGAGAACCCCAGGCCGTGTTCGCCCGCCCGCGCGGCCTCGATTGCGGCATTGAAGGCCAGCAGGTTAGTCTGCCCGGCGATTTCGCTGATCGTCTTGACGATTTCGCTGATTTCCTCGGAGGACGCGTTGATCAGATCCATGGCTTCGATCGACCGTTCAATCGCCTTTGCCCCCAGATCGGCTTCTTCCTTGGTTTTCTGGGCGATCTCGTCGGAGTGACTGCTGTTCTGCGCAATCGAGCCGATCGAGGCACTCAATTCCTCAACGGAGGCGCTGATTTCCTCTGTGGTGCAGCCCAGTGTCTGGGCGCCGCCGGCGACCGTGTGGGCCTGATCAGAAATTTCCTTGGACTGTTCGGCAAACCGGGTCGCTATCCGGGTCACCTCCTGCGCGACCTGTTTTTCGGCTGTGATGTTGGTGGCGAATTTCACCACCTTGAAAGGCTTGCCATCGGCATTGAACACCGGGTTGTAGGAGGCGTTGATCCAAACCTCCTTGCCGCCCTTGCCAAAGCGTTTGTATTCGCCTGCCGAAAACTCGCCGGAGGCCAAATCCGCCCAGAATTTCTGGTATTCAGGCGAGCTTGTGTACTCCGGATCACAGAACATCCGGTGGTGCTGGCCGCGGATTTCGTCGAGCGAATAGCCCACGGTTGCCAGGAAATTCTGGTTGGCGGTCAGGATCGTGCCGTCCAGTTCAAACTCGATCATGGCCTGCGCCCGGCTGATGGCATCCATCTTGCCGTCCTGCTCTGCGGTGCGAAGCTTTTCTTCGGTGACATTGGTGGCAAATTTCACCACTTTGACCGGCTTGCCTTCGGCGTTGAAGATCGGATTGTAGGAAGCATTGATCCAGATTTCTTTGCCGCCTTTGCCAAAGCGCTTGTATTCTCCAGCCGAAAACTCGCCGGACGCGAGATCTGACCAGAATGTCTGGTACTCTGCCGAACTGACGTAGGCGGGATCACAGAACATCCGGTGATGCTGACCGCGGATTTCATCGAGCGAGTAGCCCACGGTTGCCAGGAAATTCTCGTTGGCGGTCAGGATCGTGCCATCCAGCTTGAATTCGATAACCGCCTGAGCCCGGCTGATGGCAGCGATCTTGCCGTCCTGCTCAGCCGTGCGAAGCTTCTCGTCGGTGACATTGGTGGCAAACTTGACCACTTTGCTAGGCTTGCCAGCGGCATCGAAGACCGGGTTGTATGAGGCATTGATCCATACCTCGGCACCGTTCTTGCCAAAGCGCTTGTACTCACCGGACGAAAATTCGCCCATCGCAAGCTGCAGCCAGAAATCCCGGTATTCATCGGATGCCGCATAGGCGGGGTCGCAGAACATGCGATGGTGCTTGCCCTGAATCTCCTCCAGCGTGTAACCAACCGCTGCCAAGAAATTTTCGTTCGCCGTTAGGATCGTGCCATCCAACTCAAATTCGATAACGGCCTGGACACGGTTGATGGCGTCCACGACGCCCTGAAGGTCCTCTCTGGCCTGATCAACCTCTGGCGCTGCTGCCGTTTCGTTCGCACCCATAGTTTCGCCTCACTCATAAAAACGTTTCCAGGCCAAATTGGGGAACAGCTATTAACAACACGATACCAATGCACCTTAGGGCTGCATTTAACTCCCGCTTTATCTCTAAAATACAACTCATGGAATTAACTGAAGGTCGGCGCAGCGCCTTCTGGCTGCACCGGCCCCCATTGGGCTTCCTGGCGAAAACAGCGGTCAGCGGCTGCGCCAGGCCTGGGTCTTTCTCAGGATTCCCCGTGATGCCAGCAGGTGGATGATCCGCGCCAGCGCGTTGGTGTAGAAGATCATCATCCCCATGGCCGCTGCCGGGGCGATGTCGCCTGCGTCATCCATGTTCAGCACCGCAATCGAGGCCAGCGTGGTCTTGGGTGAGTAGAGAAACACCACCGCCGACACCGTCGTCATCGCGTTGACAAACAGGTAGATCGAGATGTCCAGCACCGCAGGCAGGCAGACCGGCACCGTGACGCGGGCAAACAGCTTCATCGTGGGCTGCTTGAGCGAGGCGGCAACGGATTCAAACTCCCGGTCCATCTGCTTGAGAGCGGTAACCGCCGTCAGATGCGACACCGTATAGAAGTGGGTGACGGTGCAGACGACCAGGATCGCCATAGTGCCGTAGATCGCATTGAGCGGATTGGACGGGTTGTTGAAAAAGAAGATGTAGGCCAGCCCCAGAACCATCCCTGGAATGGCCATCGGCAGCATCGCAAACATCTGGAAGATGGCGCGCCCGGTGCGGAAGCCCTTGGATTTCTCCACCAGATAGGCGCCAAAGAACACCACCGCGGTACCGGCCACAGCTGTCATCAGCGCCAGCTTGATGGAGTTCACATAAGAGCCCCAGCCGCCGCCATCCATCTTGTCGAACTGGTAGTTGTTCAGGCTGAAGCTGAGATCGTAGGGCCAGAATTTGATCAGCGCCGCAAACTGGCAGACCGCCAGCAGCCCGGCGATGAACAGGCCGATGAGCGAGCAATAGGCAAAGAAGATACGGTCCATCTTCTTGTTCGGCTGCGGCTCATACGGGACCGAGCGCGCCGACAGCAGCGCCACCTGCTTGGACTGCACCATGCGGTCGATGGCAAAGGCAAGGATTGCCGGGATCACCAGCACCACGGAGACCACCGCGCCCATTTCAAAGTTCTGCTGGCCGATCACCTGCTTATAAATGTCCACCGCCAGCACGTTGAACTGGCCGCCGATCACCTTGGGCAGGCCAAAGTCGGTGATCACCAGATTGAAGACCACAAAGGCTGCCGAAATCAGGCCATAGCGCGCGCCGGGCACAGTGACCGTCCAGAAGGTGCGCCAAGGGGTGGAGCGGAGGCTGGCGGCGGCCTCGTAAAGGCGGGCGTCCGAAATGGCCAGCGCAGTCGAGATGATGATGAAGGCATGCGGGAAGGTGAAGAAAACCGAGCCGATCACAATGCCTATGGGGCCGTAAATACTGGCGCCGAATAAGAGTTCCTTGATCATGCCCTGATTGCCGAAAAGGTAGACCAGCGCGATACCCGGAAGCAGCGACGGTACCAGGATCGGCGCCATGGCAATGAGGCGGAACAAACCCTTGTACTTCATGCAGCTGCGGTTCAGCGCGTAGGCGAACCAGAAGGCAAGCGAAACGGTGACAACCGTGCTGAGCACCGCAATCCACAGAGAATTCTTGATCGAGTTGAACAGCGCAGGCGTCGAGAAGTAGGAGACGAAGTTGTCTATGCCTTGTGCCTTCACCGGCCGCAGCTGCACCCGGCGGAAGGTGTTGGAGTCGAGCGTGACCCACTCAGTGCCGGTTTGCAGGTTGGAACCGATCAGGAAACGGCCGGTATCAGAGGCATTGCGGATCTGGTACATCACCGGGCTGCGGAAGCTGAAGTCCGGGAAGAAACCGGTGACCGGCAGCCGCCCGTCGGCGCCCGTGGAAAGATCTTCATCGGCAAAGGTGGCGGTGCGGGCGTTCAGGTCCGAGCCGGTCAGGACGCTGCCATCGAACTGGCCCGCCTCATCGCTGATCTGGAATTCATATTGCGACAGCTCTACCCGGTACGTGGAAAAGGATTTCGACAGCATTGCATAGAGCGGAAAGACCAGCGACACGACAAGGTAAAGCGCGATGATGATCATGCTGCCGCGCATAATGATGTCGTCGCGGCTGAGTTTGCCCTTGATCACAGGACCAGCGGGCATGACGGATTGCGTGGTATCAGTCATCTGCTCACGCCCCCTGCCCGTCTTGCGCAAATGCCATCAGGCGGTTGTCGGGCAGTTCGATTTCCATCTGGCAGCCGGCCTCCAGATCCAGACGCCGCACGGCATTGATGGAGAAATCGGCAATCAGTTCCTTGCCGCCGAAGCGTTCATTGGTCAGGCGGCAGCGCCAAAAGGAGCCGAGGAATTCCATTTCCGCCAGTTGAACGTCGATACAGTTTCGGTTGCCGCTGCTCTCCAGATACCCGGCCTCATGTGGAATAACATCCTCGGGCCGGATGGCGGCAATGACCGGGGTGCCGTCGGCAAATTCATGCGGCAGGCAGGCAAAAGTCTTTTCCCCCACCGCCAGACGCCCCCCTTTGGCAACCGAGGAACTGATCTGGTTCATCTCGCCGATAAAGTCGGCAACGAACAGATTGGCCGGCTCTCGGTAGATTTCAGTGGGAGAGCCGACCTGCTCGATCACCCCGTGGTTCATCACCACGATGCGGTCGGCCATCGCCAGCGCCTCTTCCTGGTCATGGGTCACCATGATGGTGGTCACACCCAGCTTGCGCTGCAGTTCCTTGATCTCGTGGCGCAGGTGGACGCGCACTTTGGCATCCAGCGCCGACAGCGGTTCATCCAGCAGCAGCAGGCCTGGATTAGTTGCGATGGCGCGTGCCAAGGCGATCCTCTGCTGCTGGCCGCCGGACAGCTGGGCCGGGTATTTGCGGCCCTGGTCCGGCAGGCCGACCAGTTCCAGCAGTTCAGCGACGCGCGCATTGATTTCCTGCTTGCTGCGTCCTGCGTTTTCCAAGCCGAAAGCGATGTTCTTTTCGATCGTAAGGTTCGGGAACAATGCATAGGACTGGAACACGATGCCGAAATCCCGCTCAGACGGCGGCAGGTTGGAGACATCCTGATTACCCTGGGTCACAGTGCCCTTGGATTGCAGATCCAGACCCGCAATGGCGCGCAGCAGCGTGGTCTTGCCGCAGCCGGAAGGGCCCAGGAAGCAGATGAATTCGCCCTCCGTCACGTCCAGGGAGATGTCTTTCAGCGCGATGAAGCTGCCGAAGGCTTTCCAGAGGTCGCGGATGCTCAGGTAGGTTTCTTTTGGCGGGGTCATTTGAAGCACATCGTTGGTCCTTGCATATGCCAACGCGGCACCCTGTCTGTTGTCAACGGGCGGCATGGCTCAGGGCATGTAGCAGTGAAGTTCAGGAAGGCAGAGGGGCGGAAGGCCAACCCTCCGCCCCTGCAGGCTTATTTCGCTTCCGACTTGCCGTCGTAGCGGGCCTGCCATTCCTTGAGGATCGCAGCGCGGTTGTTGGCCGCGAACTCGAAATCATTGTCGATCATCGCGTCCAGCAGCCCTTCCGGGAAATGCTCAACCGGCTTGGCGACGCCCGGGTAAGCGACAACCGCATAGCCGGTGTTGTACATTTCGTTGGCTTCCTTGGTGACCGTGAAATCGACCAGTGTCTGCGCCGCTTCCAGATTTGCGGTGCCTGCCACAATCGCAGTTGCCTCCATGTCCCAGCCGACGCCCTCGGAGGGAACAATGATCTCCAGCGGTGCGCCTGCGGCCTTGGACTTGGCACCACGGAAGGCGAAGGAAATGCCGATCGGGATCTCGCCAGCCGCCGCCAGCTTGCAGGGTTTGGAACCGGAATGGGTATAGCGCGCAATGTTTTCATGCAGCGCATCCATGAACTTCCAGCCCTCTTCCTCACCGAACATCTGCAGCCAGCTGGACACATCCAGGAAGCCGGTGCCGGAGGAATTGGGGTTCGGCATGATAACATGGCCGGCATACTGCGGATCGGTCAGATCCTTCCAGGACGACGGCGGTGTCAGGCCAAGTTTCTCAGCCTCAACCGTGTTGTAGCAGACAGACGCCACCCAGGCGTCCATGCCGACCCAGCTGGGCGGGTTGTCGCCATCAACGAACTTCGAATCCAGCTGATCGACTCCGGTAGGCGCATAGGCTTCCAGCATCCCTTCCGACTTCAGAAGCAGCAGAGAAGTTGCGGCCAGCCCCCAGACCACATCCGCCTGGGGATTGTCGCGCTCGGCCAGCAGCTTGGCCGTGATGATCCCGGTGGAGTCCCGCACCCAGTTGATCTTGATGTCCGGATGGCTCTGGTTGAAGGTTTCTGCGTACCGCGCGAGATCTTCTGCCTCGACTGCGGTGTAGACGGTCAGCTCCGTTTCGGCAATTGACGCGCTCGCTGCCGCTATGGTGAAGGCAAATGCGGTAATAAATGACGCTTTCTGTTTCATGGACTTCCTCTGTTGGCTTGTTCTTGTTCGTTATCGCCCTCTAACGGGGCTGTTGGTCTTACCTTTTCCTGTGACTGGCAGTTTGACAGGTTTTACCATCAATAAAAATTGGTAATACCCATCACATCATAACCAGAACCTATATACCTAACTGTTGCTTCCAACCTCATCAGGCTCAGTCAAGAGTCCGGATGTCATAACCGGTGCCGATCATCGCCAGCCAGTCTCCAAGCCCTTTTGACCTTCAGCCTGAATCATTGAACAACAGTCCAATTTGTGGGGTTTTGTGCGTTTCAGGATCCCCAAGAGGAAAACTGTTGCATAACTTCAATTGTGTCAACAGAATCCAACACGGCACTGCAGGACCCTGAATGGCTCAACGCTTTCGCCGGGACTGGCTAGGGAGTTCCAAGAGTCTAACAACCGCCCCGCGCAGAACTGCCAGAGGATCCAAAGAGACTCACAGTTCGATTTCGAACACTGCGACCACGTTGGTTCGGGAACATGTTTAACCGCCCTCTAAGACACCTGGCGGCAACATTCTGGCTTCAGTTGCCAATGAGATGCGCCCCCGGATGCAAACGGCATCTAAAACGGGCGGCCGAGCCAGCACTAACGGCTTGGAAGTGCTGATGATTGAGCAGTACTGGATCAGCCTTTGGCCCGTATTGGCGTGCACAAGATACGAGTTGGATATTGGATCACAGGTTTTTGTTTGCACAGCGGGCCGAGCCTGCCCCGCACTCAGACAAGCAATTCCTCCCCGGCGGTCGGTGCGGATACAGCCCCCCAGTAATCGGCCGGACGGAACCAGTCGAAGCTGTCAAATGCCGTTGAAATGCTGCCGCGGCCGGCAATGGCGTGAATGAACTCGACCCCGAACACGGCAACTCCGAGTTCGCTCAGCACATCATCCACGTTGCCAGCTTCAAAGCTGGTGTAGCTGGTTTCATCCAGAACAAGATACAACGTGTCGGTTCCCGTCCCGCCCCGGAAGACGTCGCTTGACGGCCCGCCGCCGCCGATGAGCGCGTCTTCTGTGAAGACAAATGTGTCGTCGCCAGACCCGCCGAATACCAGGTCATTGCCGCGCCCGTCTACAATCACATCCCGCCCAGCTGCGCCGCGGAGAACATCCGAGCCGTCTCCACCGTTGATGATATCGTTCTGGCTGCCACCATTTACAGTATCGTTGCCGCTGCCGCCAAGAAGAATATCCTTGCCCTTTGCGCCATAAATCCTGTCATTGCCGCTGCCACCGATCACAACGTCGGCGCCGCCGCCGCCATTGATGGTGTCATCTCCGCCCAGCGCAAAAATGGCGTTTGCCGCCCCCCCCTTGCGCAAGACTGTGCTGCCATCATCCAAGACGGTTGTCTTGCCGCCCCCCATGACAAATTCGGCGTAGGCGCCCCAGATCTGATGCGAAGTCTCTGCCGGGTGAATGGAGTCCCACGCAAGCACTTGGTCACTGCCGAACGTGCTCCCGTCGATCAAATAGTCGGTCCGTTCTGCGAGAATGCCAACCCCGGATGGATCCTCCTCAATTGCCTTTGAAACCGCAAACAGGTCAACGGCCCTGGCGTCGATTCCTTCGGTGCCAAGACCCGCAATGCTCTCCGTAATTCTGCTATTGAAAATATCAATCAGGAGGTCAGCGAAACTTGCATGAACCGGCGAGAGCGTATCGAACTCCGGATAGAACCCGTCCGCAGGCTGGGTGGCGAGAAACACCGTTCCGACCCCGGCTCCGCTGGCGGTGCGGGCGGCTGAGACGATCTGCGCAATCAGCCCTTCAATGACCGGCGTTGCGAGAGCAAGGAAGTCTGCTTGGGTCGCTATCTGCTGTTCCCGCACGGTTCCTAGAAGGCCGATGAAGTCATTCCCTCCAATCAGAAAGAAAGCTGCCGACTCCACCGGTACACCTGCTGAGGCGTCCTCAGTAAAATCTGCGACTTGGGCATCGAGATCTATCAAGCCTTCGAGTAGACCGTCACCGAGTGCGGTTGCCGTCGCTACAGCATAGTTCCTAACCTCAAACCCGCCGAGGGCGGCGGCGTAACTGGCATGGGTCAGCGCGTTGGTGACGGCTCCCTCAGGGCCAACTTCGGAAAAACTGTCTATGATGGTCTGCCGGGCGGCGGCTTTGGCCTCGGCTCGCAAACGCTCCAGGTCGCTTGACGAGGGGAAACCCCCAAAGCTGGCAATCAAGTCCAGCAGGATGAACGGTTCTATGACCGACGCAAGAAGGTCCACAGCATTGCCTTCGTCAGACAAGCTGTCGCCAAAGTAATACACGCGTGAGAACGGTGTCATCATTGCCCCCTTCGGGCACCATCAGTGCAGCACCCGAGCCGCTGGATCGAAAGAAGACGCGGCGCGGCACATTCAACCCAGTGCCCTGCAGCATGTAAGCGTGCGCGCCATTGCTGAATATGGAGCCGCCCGGCGCCATGGCAAGGATTCCCGGCGTGCTGCAACCGCCCATCACACAGCAGCAGAAGAGGTTTGCAAGACCGTTTGCCGGTAACTTTGCGCCAGCGAGCAGGCGGATGGCCCTTCAGTCAGCACCCTAAACAAGCGGTATTCAGGACAAAACAGGATTACATTGAAAATTCAGCTGCAACAGGGCATGGTTAACTATGATGCTGAAGTTGTTCACAATAACTTTGGCCTTGCTGGCCGTGACTGCCTTCTTTTCGCTGCAGCCGGAGGCGCGCACGGAAATCCGCTATCAGACACATCCCGTGGAATTCGGCCCTCTGACTGAAATTGTGACAGCGACCGGAACGCTGGATGCGTTGGTTAAGGTTGATATCAGTTCGCAGGTTTCAGGCCGGATTGCCGAAGTCAGAGCCGGGTTCAACAGCCGTGTCGCCAAAGGGGATCCGCTGGCGATTATCGATCGCGAAGGGTTTCAGGCGCGTGTGGAAGAAGCCAGAGCCGCCGTTGAAATTGCACTGGCAGCTGTAGATGTGCAACGTGCAACTTCGGAACGAGCGGCAGTGGAAATCGAAGCCGCCAAGCTGGAGCAGGAGGTTTTCCGGGCCCGGATCGACCAGGCTTCTGCCGATCTGTCTGTTGCGCGCTCTCGTCTGACCCGTAAGGAGTCCTTGCGTGCAAACGGCACTGTTTCTGCCGCTGACGTGGAGGATGAGCAGGGCGCTGTCTTGCGCGCGGAAGCACTGCTTCGCGAAGCGGAGGCGCAGCTAGCGGCTGGCGGCCAGCGAGTGGAGGCCGCCAGGGCAGAACATGCCAGAGCCAAGGCTGAGCTTGCCGGCGCAAGGGCCAACGTGCCGCAGCGCCGGGCTGCCCTGCAGCTGGCACTTGTGGAATTGGAGCGCACGGCCATCCGGTCACCGATTGACGGCGTGGTCATCGACCGCAGCATTGATGAAGGGCAGACGGTTGCTGCGGCACTTGAAGCCCCAAAGCTGTTCACGATTGCCGAAGAGCTGAGCCGGATGGTGGTACACGTCAGTGTGGACGAAACCGACATCGGGCGCATCCGCACTGGCCAATCTGCGGAGTTTTCGGTCGATGCCTATCCCGCCAAGCGGTTTTCGGGAACCGTGAGCGAAATCCGGAAATCAGCAAAAGTATTGCAAAACATCGTCACCTACACGGTCGTGCTGAACACCGAAAACAAAGACGAACTGCTGTTTCCAGGAATGACCGCTCTGGTCGACATTGCCATTCGCGAAACCGCGCCGGTGCTGAAGGTGCCAACCAGTGTCCTGTCATACCACCCGTCGCAAGAGGGGTTGGCGGACAGCGCTGCCGGGCGGCAGGTTCTTTGGCGCCTGACCCCTTCAGGTGAGCCCGAGGCTGTTGAGGCCGGAACAGGAGATCAGGATGCCAGCCATACCGCTGTGGTTTCCAGTCACCTGAACGAAGGCGATCTGGTCATAAGCAGTGAAATCAGCACCGCGTCCGGAAACCGGTTTGCGCAGTTTCTCCGTAACTGGCGCTGACACCATGCTGATAGAGGCTGAGAATATCTGCAGAAGCTACCAGAACGGAGACACCCGGATAGAAGCTGTCAAAAACTGCTCCTTCACCATCCGTGAAGGGGAGTTTTTGGCGATAACCGGTCCCAGCGGCTCTGGCAAATCGACGCTGATGTCCATTCTCGGCCTTTTGGAAAGACCCACCAGCGGGGCCTTTCGGGTGTCCGGGCAGAACACGGAAGGCATGGCTGCCGATACCAGGGCCGGGCTCCGGAATCGAACCTTCGGTTTTGTCTTCCAGTCCTACAATCTTTTGCCCCGGCTGACTGCGCAGGAGAACGTCGAACTGCCGATGACCTATGCCGGTGTACGGGCTGCCAAACGCCGGGAACGGGCGCGTGACTTGCTTCAGAAAGTCGGACTGGAGGACAGGCGGGCGCATTTTCCCAATCAATTATCAGGCGGTGAACAGCAGAGAATTGCCATTGCCCGGGCATTGGCAAACAGCCCGCGGCTCATTCTTGCGGATGAACCGACCGGGGCGCTGGACAGTGAAAAGGGCTTGCAGATCCTTGGCCTGTTTCATGAATTAAACCAGGCAGGCAGCACCATTGCAGTGATCACGCATGATGAGGATGTCGCCTGCCACACAAGCCGAATTCTGCGGATGAAGGATGGGCGGATCAAATCGGACGAGCTGGTGCTCTCACCGCAATCCAGGGCTGACGCGCAAAAGGTGGCCCGTTTTGTTCGCCATCCCGGGCATGGCAGCGCAGATCTTCCGCCAAGGCGGCCGCAATGACGCTGCTGGAAAGCCTCCGGATTGCGCTGCGGGCGCTGCGGGCAAACCTGATGCGCAGTTTCCTGACCATGCTGGGGATCATCGTGGGGGTTACTTCAGTTGTGGCCATGGTCGCGTTCGCGGAAGGCGCCCAGCGCGAGATCGGCCGCCAGATCAAGACACTTGGTGCAAACGTCTTAATGATTGTTCCGGAACTAAACCGCGGCGGCGATGACAATGCGGACCTGTACCAGGCGGCAATACTGCGGGAGTCCGATGCCGCTGCCATCGGCACGCATATCGGCCAAGTGGTAACAGCCGCACCATCCGTGCGGGCAGACCTGCAGGTGATCAACAGGGACAAGAACACCTGGGTCACAGTCAACGGCACCACCGCAGGTTACTTCACCATCCGCGAATGGCCGCTACGCCAGGGAAGAGTGTTTTCCGGACAGGAGCAACTCAACAGCGGCAAGGTTGCCCTGCTCGGTCAGGCAACCGCGGACAAGCTGTTCGGAGACAGCGACCCGGTCGGGCAGACCATCCGTATCCTGTCGGTGCCGTTCGAGGTGATCGGCATCCTTGCGGAAAAGGGCACCTCCGGCAGCGGACGCGAGCAGGATGACATCGTCTTCATCCCGATTTCCACCGCGCAGAAACGGCTGTTTGGAAGCGCCAATCAGGTTCACCGGGGGTCGGTTGACTATATTCTGGCCAAGGCTGCGTCGACACAGGCAGTTGCAGGGGCAGAACAAGAGATCACCCGGCTGCTGCGGCAGCGGCACCGGATCCGTGACGGCCGGGACAGCGACTTCCGGGTTGTAGACCCGGCTGCGCTGATGGCGGCTCAGCACGCGGCCTCGCGCACAATCCGCTGGCTGCTGGCCGGGATCGCAGGCGTGTCGCTGGTGGTGGGCGGGATCAGCATTATGAACATCATGCTGGTCTCAGTGACCGAGCGCACTCGCGAGATCGGCCTGCGGGTGGCAGTCGGCGCCCGCGCCAGGGACGTCCAGTTTCAGTTCCTGATGGAGGCGGTGCTGCTGTGTTTACTGGGCGGCCTTATCGGGCTGTCAGCCGGTGCCGGACTGGCCTATGCCGCCAGCAGCATTGCCGGCTGGCCAGTGTACCTTAGCCCGCTGTCGCTGATCGGAGCGGTGGGCCTGGCGTCTGTTGTGGGGGTCATCTTCGGCTTCTTCCCGGCCCGGCGCGCCTCGCGTCTGGATCCGGTGACGGCTTTGCGAATGGAGTGAACAAAAATGGCGCCCCAACGAGGAGGGGCGCCACGCTTTGCAACTCTATCTGGCCCACTAGCCGGAAGGAGTTGAGTCAGTTGGGATCAACATCCCTTGGATGATCTTCGTCCGGCTCAAAGTATGGCCCGGCAATGTCCACATTTTTGATGCAAACCCAAGTTCTCTTTTTGTAACTGTATTTCAGGATTTCAGCATCGTTGCCTTCGCCATTGTTGCCGCAGCGGCGCTCAGCCAGTTCACGATCACTTGGCTTGCCTCCGCCAGCCAAAACTGCAGGTGCGCTGAAGCTGATTGCAAGCGCGGTAACAACAAGAAATTTCATCATAACAGCCTCCACTAGTTAACTAAAAATTCGGCAGCCTCACGCTCCATTGGAATGCGCAGGCCTTCAGACATCAATCCGGCACGTTGCCAGAGTTACCCGGATCCTGATCGCGCGGATGATCTTCAGAAGCATTGGGGCCTTTGAGGCACCTGAAGCCATCACGGGTCCGTCTAACGGCCTCGGCTCCGTTTCCGTCACCGCTGTTAGTGCATTTTGCAATTGCCAGCAGATATGGATTCTGCCCAACCTTCAAACCATTGTCGGCAATTGCTGCGGGAGCGCTAAACCCGAACACAAGCGCCGCAGCAATGAGAAGTTTCTTCATAACAGCCTCCACAAGTTAACGAACTCTTCCACTCAACCAAAATGGCGGCCGTGCCGCATCGCTCACTTGCAGGACAAAAATTCCGCGCGGTCTCCCTCGATTGAGCGATGAATTCCCGCCAGCCGGGAATGGCGGGGTTTCACCACCCGGAGCGGCGTAGCCGGACCCCAAATTACAGGAATCAGTCAGCAAATCTGACGGGGATGCTGCATTGCAATGGGCGCACGCTCCGGCGCCTCTGCTGTGGCCGCAATTGCAACAGAAAAGACAACCAATATCCGGGGAACCTAATGCTCAATATGTGCAAGAAGCGATACCAGCTCCCCTTGCCGGTGGGTGTTGGTTTTCTGGAAGATCGACCGCAAATGGCTGCGGGCGGTCCAGATCGAGACCCCTAGCGCCTTGGCTGCCTGCTTAAGGCTAAGCCCCCTCGACAGCTGGAGGGCAACCGCGGATTCGGCCGGTGTCAGGTGGAACTCCTGCTGCAGAAAATCTGCATTGGCATCATCCAGGTCTTCAACCTGCCGGATACTTAACAACGACTGTGCGCCGTCCAGTTTTTCACGGAACGCCGCAGGCAAGGGAATAACATCAATATAGACGGTTTTATCCTGTGAAACCTTCACCTTGACCGGCGGTGGCAACGGCTGTTCCGAGTTCTCATCATAGTCAATTCCAGCCCGGATCAGGCGGGACAACTTGGCATTCTGCAGCGGGTCTCTGATCCGGATGCTTTGCCAGTGCACAACCAGCTGGCATGCCGAACTGCCGTTCAGGACCAGGTCGACAAAAGCCAAGTTTCCCATCCTGTCCAAGGCCATTAGCCCATGGCACTTGCCACCGAGCAGGTCGGTCCATTGTTCCATCCATACAGAAGCCAACGTGCTGCACCCCTCATCACGTTTCCAGTCGTCGCGACTGGCCCGAATTGGCCTCGTGGGTGAAGTGCTATAGGGTCCCGCTGCGGCTGAAAACTCTCTGCAATGAGATGTGATATCTTTGCCCCTAAGCGCAATCAGCGGGCAGGTTTTCGCGCTGGCAGCAGCGTCCTGCAATCCATATGCACTTCTTACACATTCAATACTTCAAATGCACCGGAAAGTAAATCAGGCGTACTGCCTGCTGGCAGCATTTTCGGCGGAATTCATCTCACTCTCTGCCGGTATCAAGGACCTAAGCAGTCCCCAGTTATTTGATGACGAATGGAAGGTCTCCTTCCACCGCACAGGAGGATAATTGAGCACGGCTGCGTCTGAACGCTGCCTCCAGACAGGGGGTGCAAACATAGGCCTATCCTGTGCATGATTGCCCAAATGGTAAGAACAGCGTGCTAAGTGGTTTATGCTACGGCGACCAGGCTTGAGCGCATGCTGCGGATAAATTCATCATGTCGACAGCCCGGGCGGCGACTTGACTGGCGGCTTCCTCCAAGGTTTCATGCCCCAAGTAAAATGCCGGAACCGGCGGCATCACGACAGCGCCCATTTCAGTCACTGCCGACATGTTCCGCAGATGCGCCAAAGTCAGCGGCGCTTCACGCGCCAAAAGGATCAGCCGCCTGCGCTCCTTCAGCTGCACACTGGCAGCCCGCGTCAGCAGATTGTCATCGAAACCATGTGCGATGGCGGCCAGTGAGCGCATAGAGCACGGTGCAACAATCATTCCCGATACCGGAACCGAGCCTGAAGCAATTGCAGCACCGATGTCATGGACAGGGTGGAAGCGCGCAGCCATCGCTCTCAACTCCTCAGAAGCTCCAGCCCCGCATTCCTGAGCCAGGGTCCGCTCAGCGGCCGCGCTGGCGACCAGATCAATTTCCGCTCCCAAATTCAGAAGATGCCGCGCAACCGCCAGGCTGAGAACAGCACCGGAGGCGCCAGAGACGCCCAGCACCACCCTATGCGCACTCATGACATCAGTTCCGGCATCAGCCGGGACACAAGTTCCGCGGCAAAAGCCTGATCCTTGGCATCCGCTCGCATGACCCCGCCCCATTCACGCACTGTCTCGCTGCCGGTCTTCGTTGTGGCATCAATACCGATCTTTCCGGCCAATCCAGGTTTCGGCGACGCAAAGTCGAGATAGTCCATCGGTGTGTTCTCCAGCACCATGACATCGCGGGACGGGTCCATTCGGGTAGCCAGAACCCAGGCGATGTCATCCCAGTTCCTCGGATCGATCTCCGCATCTACAGCGATCATCATCTTGGTGTAATTGAACTGCGGCAGCATCCCCCACAGCGCCATCATCACCCGGCGCGCCTGCCCAGGGTAGCGTTTGTCGATGCTGACAATGGCAATCCTGTAAGAACAAGCAGCCGGCGGCAGCCAAAGATCGCGAATCTCCGGGATCTGCGCCCGAACCGTTGGCAGGGCCAGCCGGTTAAACACCTCGCCGATGACCGCAGGCTCATCCGGCGGCCTGCCGGTATAGGTGGAGAGATACAGAGGATTTTCGCGATGCGTCACTGCACTCACCTGCATGACGGGAAAAGGTTCCGCCGGATTGTAATAGCCCGTGTGGTCACCAAAGGGGCCTTCGGGGGCGGTTACCGAAGCAGACACCCAGCCCTCCAGCACAATCTCAGCATCGGCGGGCACCAACAGCGGGATAGTCTTGCAAGGCACCAGGCGAGGACGGGCTCCGCTGAGCGCGCCAGCAAAAGTCAGCTCCGACACGGTTTCCGGCAAGGGCAACGCCGCGGACAGCAGCGTGGCAGGGTCTGCCCCCAGAACCACAGCGGCGGGCATAGGCTCGCCCCGCCCTGCCCAGCCGCGGTGGTGCGCCGCCCCGCCCCGATGAGGCAGCCAGCGCATGATCAGCCTCGATCGGTCCAGAACTTGGGTCCGATAGACACCAGCATTGTAGCTGTTGATGTTTTCAGGGACGCTGCCGTGCGGCCGGGTGATCACAACAGGCCAGGTGATCAGCGGCCCGGCGTCCCCAGGCCAGTGGGTTTGTACTGGAAGGATATCCAGATTTGCATCCGCCCCCTCGCAGGCGACAGCCTGAACCGGGGCGGTTTTCACCATCTTCGGGCGGGTGGCCAGAGCCGCCTTGAGCATCGGCCAGCGGGACAGAGCATCGCGCAGCCCGTCCGGCGGCGGTGGTGACCGGAGAGCAGCGAGGAAACGGCCCAGGTTATCCAGGCTGTCCTGCGCCACTCCGAGGCCAGCTGCCACGCGGCTGGCAGTTCCGAACAGATTTACCACAACCGGGATGCCGGAGGCCCCGCCGCCCGCCAGCACCGGATGATCGAATTGAAGCACCGGACCACCGGCCTCCAGCACCGTGCGGTGCACCGCTGTCATTTGGTGGCGCACGGAGACCGGGTCGGACACTCTTTGAAACTGCCCTGTGGAGAGGCACCAATTCAAAAAATGGCGGAGGCTGGGGAATGGCGGATGAGTACGAATGTGACCGCTCCAATTCTGATTTCCGCCGATCCCTAGCAAAGTTTCCCGCTGCGAATTTGTCCGCCGACAAACTCTGGCCGCGCGTGAGGCCATAGACCCGCCGCAATTGAAGCTACCGGCGGGAAAGGACTTCTTTTGCCACACACCCAGCCACAAACCCCAATTTGCCCGGCCGCCCTGGCGAAGCTGCTGCGCCTAACACCCCTTGTTCCGGTATCACTATCGCTCACGGCCTGCTCAAGGCGTATTGCCTATCGCCACCCCGGCCTGTTCCGCCGCTTGGGTGAGCACAGCCGCAAGCGGTTTATCTTGGATCCCGCGGATTTACCCATTGTTCTTTGTCTTGAACCCAATGTTGGCCAACCCAAGGTCCGCGCCTTGCGCGGCAGAGGTGAAGGTGACGCCCGGATTTCCGGCCCGCTGGCCGCGCTTCTGGGGCTGGTGCACGGGGCCTATGACGGGGATGCGCTATTCTTTTCGCGGGATCTGGTGATTGAAGGCGACACTGCGGCGGCACTGGCGCTGCGCAACGCAGTGGATGACGCCGAACTTGACCTGTCGCAGGAGATCGCCGCAATGTCCGGGCCATTTGCCCGGTTCCTGTTGCGGGCCGTTGCCATTGCTGAGCGGCGCACAGGCGTCTCGCTGGCCCGGCCGGAGGAGGAAGCAGCATGGTGATGGAAATCGTCTGCCCGGCAGGCACGCCCGCAGCCCTGCGCGCCGCCGTCAAGGCTGGGGCGCATACAGTCTATTGCGGCTTTAACGACGAGACCAACGCCCGTAATTTCCCTGGCCTCAATTTCGATCGTGCAGAAATGCGCGAATGCGTGGGTTTTGCCCACGATCACGGCTCCAAGGCGCTGGTTGCAATCAACACATTCCCCCGCGCAGGCGATCAGGCCTTATGGCACCACGCCATTGACGACGCAGCGCAATCCGGCGCGGATGCGGTTATTCTGGCGGACCCTGGCTTGCTGAAGTATGCCGCGCGCAACCACCCTGGCCTGCGACTGCATCTGTCTGTTCAGGCAGCGGCCGCCAATGCCGACATCATCAACTTCTACGCCTGCACCTTCGGCGTGAAACGGGTGGTGCTGCCGCGAGTTTTGTCGGTGCCGGAAATCGCCGCCATCAACGCAGAAGCGGAAGTGGAAACCGAGGTCTTTGTTTTTGGCGGGCTGTGCGTGATGGCCGAGGGACGCTGTTCGCTCTCCTCTTACGCAACCGGACTGTCGCCCAATATGAACGGGGTCTGCTCCCCCGCTAGCCATGTGGAGTACCGCGACGAAAACGGTGCGCTGGATGCCAAGCTGGGCGGGTTTACCATCCATCGCGCAGCCAAGAACGAACCCGCGCCCTACCCGACCCTATGCAAAGGCTGTTTCTCTGCTGGCAGCCAAACCGGGCACCTGTTCGAAGACCCGGTTAGCCTCAATGCAGAGCAGCTGATCCCGCAGCTGAAAGAAGCTGGGGTTACCGCGCTGAAGATCGAAGGGCGTCAGCGCTCGAAATCCTATGTGGCGCAGGTCGTGCGCAACTTCCGCGCCGCCGTTGATGCGCTGGAGGCTGGCCAGCCGCTGCCGCAGGGCATGCTGGCGCGGCTGTCAGAAGGCCAGGCCGTGACCACCGGCGCCTACAAGAAAACCTGGAGATAGCCGTATGGAACTGACTGTTGGGCCGAACCAATTCTTCTGGCCGGCCGAAGACTGGAGCGCGTTTTACGGCTCCTTGGCCGAAGCCCCTGTTGACCGCGTTGTTATGGGCGAGTTGGTCTGCTCCAAGCGCCTGCCTTTCTACCAGGAGCGCATCCCCGAAGCGCTGGCCCTGCTAACCGAGGCGGGCAAGGAGGCTGTACTGACAAGCCTGTCCCTTGTAACACTAAAGCGCGAGCGAAAGCATACTGCGGATCTGGCCGCGATGGGGGTAACGGTTGAGGTCAACGACCTGACAACACTGGCGTACCTGCCCAAGGGAATGGGTTTTCACGTCGGCCCGCTGGTCAATGTCTACAACGAGGGCACATTGGCTTGGCTGGCCTCGCTGGGAGCCACGCGTATCTGCCTTCCGCCAGAGCTGCCGCTGTCGTCGGTTAGAACGCTTGCTCGTGCAGGCAGAGAGCTGGGCATCGCCATTGAAGTTTGGGGCCACGGTCGGCTGCCGCTAGCGATTTCAGGGCGCTGCTACCACGCGCGGCTGCACAAGAGGACCAAGGACAATTGCCAGTTTGCCTGCGAGAATGACCCGGACGGGCTGGATGTGAAGACGCTGGAAGGTCAGCCCTTTATGGCGATGAATGGAGTGCAGACTTTGTCGCACAGTTACGCCTGCACCGACTATCAGATCGAGGCACTCGCAGATGCCGGAGTTTCCGCCTTGCGCCTGTCACCTCAATCTCAGGGATTTACCCGTATTTGTCAGAATTATCGCGGCCGTGTGACTGGTGTTCTAGCGCCAGGTGCCATTGCCGCGGATGTGCAGAAGGCTTCCCCGCAGACCCGTCTCAGCGACGGCTTCCTGACAGGCCCAAGCGGTGTGGCCTGGTCCGCGGGTCCAATACCGTCGCGATCAAACGCAAAGCCTTGAACGCTTTCTGGGATGCCCCGTACCGGCCGTTGTTCCTTTCAGCATTTCTGTACGCGCTTCTTTCTGTCGCCTGGTGGCCGCTGGGCGTTCAGTTAGGTCTCCCTGAACCGGGGCTGAAGCCAGCGGTTTTATGGCATGTCCACGAGCTGCTTTTCGGCTTTGCGGCCGCTGCCATTGCAGGCTACCTTCTGACGGCGCTGCCAGGCTGGACAGGACGGCAGCCATTGCGCGGCCCGGCACTTAAAGCTCTGGTTTCTGTCTGGCTGCTGGCTCGTACTGCTTCCGCCATGGATCTGCCGCTGGCCGCCGCCCTGTTCCTGAACAGCGCATTTTTCCTTGCCCTTTGCGGATACATCTTTAGCGAACTGGCTGCTGCACGGATTTATTGCAAGCTGGGCTACGCTGGAGCTGTGCTTGCCTTGGGACTGGGGGAAGCATTTTTTCTGGTTAACGCCAAAGCTGGAAATATCTGGACTTGCCTAAACCTTGCTCAATCCGTTCTGATCGGGTTCCTGGTGCTGATGTTTTCCATCGGTGCACGGGCAATCCCAGCCTTCACCCGGAATTGGCTGGCGCTGTCCGGCCGTTCAACACTGCAGGTACAGGAACACGCCCAAACACGGGCTGTTTCCCAGGGGCTGCTCATACTGGCCCTGGCCTTCAAACTTGCCGGAGCTGAAGATGCCGCAAATGCTCTTCTTGTTGCCGCGGCAATGGCAATGTTCTGCTCCATACCAGGCTGGAGAACTCTGGCTATTCTTTCCAACCCGCTTCTTGCCGCGTTGCACGTTGCCTTTCTGTGGCTGCCTGCTGGCGCATTGCTGGTTGGCGTCACCGGCCTGGATCTGGCGGGTTACCCGGTTTCCACGGCTATTCATGCCATTACCATTGGTGGAATGTCCGGCCTGGTTATGGCCATCGCCGGGCGGGCCGGGGCCCATTCCAGCGGCGGGACGATGCGCGCCAGCAAGAGCTTTTCAATCGGGGTGTTACTAAACGGAGCCGCGGCTTGGATTCGCCTCTCAGTTCCGCTCTTTCCAGCTCTTACAGACAAATTGACCGTTGGCGCAGCCCTGTTGTGGTGCACTGGCTGGCTTGTCTTCATTGCAGGCTTCCTGCCCGCCCTATCCGGCCCGCCCCGCCGGCCCGTCCTGAGCGGACGGCGCCTCATAGCACAGGACCCGACGGAACCGTCAGCCCAGGCACCTGAGTGAACAGATTGCCTCATTTCCTAGATGGAAAAACACTGGAGGCACCAGTTGCAGAGTCGCTCCAGCACCAATCACTTGTGGTTTCTTGCCTCAAGATATCACCGGAATTCGGCTCGCTACTTGCCGCCGTTTCGCGGGGGCCTTTACCGTTGATGTGTTCAAGCTGCGCCAGTCGGCGCAGGAGGCAACTGCAAGGGGCTGGAATGCTGTCGGCGAACAGCTTTTGTCAGCCGCGTGCGCGGCAAGAAACCTGACAACACTCCCCGCCAATTCGGTACCTTGCACCCGAAGCAAGTTCACAACAGACCGCCGCGCTGGCACAGGCCAGAGGTAGGACCACCGCAAATCATCTGTGTTTGGAAATGAAAATCTAAGGTTAGGTGCACTCGGCCCCACGATGTATAGGACGAGGCAGGAACCATCCGCAGAAAGGAACGAAAGGTCTATTAAGGGACATCAAGCAATTCGGATGAGCAGCCCAAAAATGTACCAGGTGCATACGACTGTCCATGCAGATAGACACCTTCACTGAAGTCTGGAGGGTGCCAACCGCCGCATGTAAGGCGTGTCACGAATTACGAATTGATTTCCTGTTTCAATTTGATGCCAATGCGACCTCACCTGCATTGTCCCCAAGACCGCAGTCCGAGACCTGCCTCCGGAAACGGCTGGGAGTTACCCCCTCCTGCTGCCGGAATGCGCGTTCAAAGGCGGAGACTTCAGAATATCCAAGCCATGCAGAGACGTCTTGGAGGTGCGCACCAGGGATTAGCAGCATGCGCTTGGCAATTTCCATCCGGCATCCCGCTAGGAGGTGCGAATATTTTTGCCCCTCATCTTCCAGCCGGCGCCGCAAGGTGCGCCGGGACATGCCCAACGCGGCGGCGACGGCAGTTTGCTCAAAACTTTCTCGGCCGATCCGCATCATCAACTCGCGGCGCACCCGCACGGTAACTGGCGCGGCGCGTTCGCTCTGCCTGGCATTTTGAACAATCGACTGTGCTGCTTCCTTGAACGCAGGGTTGGCACCGCCAGGCAGCGGCAGATCCAGCAGTCCTGCAGAAAACACCAGCCGGTTCGCGGGGGATGCAAATTGCACCGGACAGCGGGGACCAGCCTTGCTGCCGCTTTGCAGAGCGCTTGATTCGTGCTCCAGCGACAGCAGCTCTGGCCGCCAATCCGGTCCGGCAGCAGACCGTATCAGGTTGTGGAAAACCGCCAGCGTCAGCTCCGCGTCCTGCCGCCGCGGCCAGATTCGGTTGTCCAAAATTCTATAGGTCAAAACGGCCTGACCGGCGTCCACTGCCAGCCGCAATTCAGAGTCGCTTTGCACAATAGGGAAAGCATTTCGAAACAGCGACAGTGCTGCACCAAGCGTTGGCGCCTGGTTTATGAATTCTCCAACCTCGCCAAGGTTTTGCAGGTTGAAAACAGAACCGACACGCCAGCCGAAATCGGGCAGTTTCAAAATGCTCGACGCGTGCTCGCAGAAATCCACAAACTGCTTCAGGCCGATCTCCCCCGCCAGGTCCGTGGGACCAATTCCAGCGCTGCGGAAAACCGGGGCAGCATCTCCGTTCAGAAACTCAACGGCCCGCAGCGGGTCGTTCAAAGTGGAGGCGGAAATCCGGGGCTGGTAGGTGTGTGGCATCGGGCAGTTCCTCAGGATTGCGCCAGAATACCGCAAAAATCCGCTGTTCCAGAAATTTTGCCGAAACCGGGGCCGCAGCGGCCGAATCTGTCCGGAAATGTCGGGTAGTTGTCCGGAAGTGTCCGCCACAAGGAACGGCCCGCTGGGGCACCTTGATTAAATGGCACCTCAAATTGGCACCTTTGATATCGCAATTGCAGGCGGCGGCCCGGCCGGATCGGTGGCAGCGGTTCTGCTGACGCGTGCCGGGTTCCGCGTGGCGTTGGCCACCCTTCCACCGCGCGGGCCGCGGTACGAGGGCATGTCCAGCCGCGTCGCTGCGATCCTGGCGCGGCACGGTTTGCCGCTGGAAGGAATTGGCCCGGCAGCCCAACGCCATGTCAGCTGGGGCGCTTTCCAGGGCGGGCAGAACAGCGAGCACCTGGCCGACCGCAGCGCGTTTGATGCCGGGCTGCTGGGGGCTGCGCAGGATGCGGGCGTCAGCGTTACCTATGCGGCGGTGTCCAGTGTTCGGCCGAATGCCGGTGAAATCCGCCTGGCCGATGGCCAACGCCTGTCTGCCCGGTTGCTGCTTGAGGCCCGCGGCCGCCGCGCGCCGCGCAAGAGCTCGGATAGGGACCGTGCTGATCTAGTGGGGCCAGATACAATCTCAGTTGCCGGATTTGCACCGCCGCAGGCTGGAGGCATAGAGACACCCCGGATCGAAGCGCGGCCTGATGGCTGGGTCTGGTCGGTTCCAGTGAAACGGGACTGCCTATGGCTGCAAGCCGTGGGCAGCGCGGCTACGCTCGGCCGTAAAGGCGGCAAGGCTGCCTTGGCTGCTTTGTGGGGGACCGTACTTTCAGACATCCCCTTGCCTGCCCGTCCGTCCGTTCATGCAATTGCGCCGCGGCTGGCGGCACCGGATTTGGACCCGCTCTGCCCGCGGCTGGGCGATGCGGCGGTAGCGTTGGACCCTTTGTCGGGACACGGGATGTTCTGGGCGGTGTCCTCGGCGCTGATGGCGGTGCCCATTGCGCGGGCGCTGCTGGCTGGGGAGGCAGAACTGGCCCGCGACTTCTACCGCAACCGGGTAGCAGAGACGTTCTGGCGGCAGGCCCGGGTGGGCCGGGACTTCTACCGCGAGGCGGGATTCAGCACCTCATTCTGGCAGCAGCGCGCGGCCTGGCCGGATGACACCCCTGCCCATGACACGGACATCTACCCGCATGTGAGCAAGCGCGTGGTGGTGCAAGACGGTTTTCTAGCGCGGCGCGAGGTACTGATCACCCGGGACGCCCCCGGTGGTGCGGCCTTTACCGCCGGACAGGAGATCGTGCCTCTGCTGCGCCGCCTGACCGGCCAGCCGCTGCCGGATGCCGCCCGCTTTCACAGCACGGTTCTGCCCGAGGCGCCGCCCCAGGCGGCGCGGGCGATCCATCAATGGCTTTTATCGCAAGGCTTCACCGAGGGGGCGCAGATCCCCTGGGACACCACAAACAGGGAGACTGATTCATGCAACTACAATCCCGCGGCCTGACAGCTGCACTTCTGATGTCAGTGGCGGGCGCCATGCCTGCGCTAGCCAGTGAGGAGCTGCTGCAGAATATCTGCTCCAGCTGCCACACGGCGGAGGAAAACGGGCTGAGCCGGATCAGCGGTCAGCGCAAGACGCCCGAAGGCTGGATGATGACCATCGTCCGGATGCAGCAATCGCACGGGCTGGACATCAGCGCAGAGGACCGCCGCGCCATCGTGCAGCATCTGGCGGACACCCAGGGCCTGGCCCCCTCCGAAGCAGCGCCGTTCCGCTATGCTCTGGAGAAGGATCCAAACGCGCAGGAGAGCTTCGACGAGCCCTTCGCCTCAATGTGCTCCCGTTGCCATACCGGCGCGAGGGGGCTGCTGCAGAACCGCACCGCGGAGGAGTGGGAGCTGCATATGGATTTCCATGTCGGCCATTTCCCGACCATCGAATACCAGGCGCTTGGCCGCGACCGGGAGTGGTACAAGATCGCCCGGACCGAGATCGCAGGCTTCCTGGCGGAGCAGAATCCGCTGGAGACTGCTGCCTGGACAGATTGGCAGGCTGCGGAGAAGCAGCCGGTGGCGGGCGATTGGGTGGTGATGACCGATCTGCCCGGCATCGGTGAGGCCTATGGGAAGCTGTCGGTCACGGGCGATGCCTCGCCCTATCAGGTCAGCGGCGAGTTCGTGACGGCGGACGGCACCGTGCATCCCGCGTCCGGCCAGATGAACCTCTACACCGGCTATGAATGGCGTGCAAATCTGGACATTGGCGGCACCCCCTACCGCCAGGTGCTGGCGCTGTCGGAGGATGGAAACAGCCTGCAGGGCCGCCAGTTCGACCGCGGCAACGATGCCCTGAGCGCGCCGCTGACCGGTGTCCGGGAGGGGGCCGGCAGCGTCATCCTGGGCACAGTTCCTTCTGCCGTTCCGGCAGGGGAAGTGCAGGTACAGGTGGTTGGCACCGGACTGGAAGGTCTGGACGCCTCTGCTGGTGAGGCCACTGCGAACACCTTTGGCGCAGCGCTTTCGCTGGCAGCGGAGGGCAACGGCGTTGTCACCTTCAGCGCGGGCGGGGCAGAAGGGCAGATCGCTCATTACACCTCTGTCGACAGCCTGAAGGTGGAGCCGGAATTCACCATCGCCCGCGTCGGCGGCGGCAGCGAGGAAGGCCCGGCGGCGGTGCCTGCCTATTTCAATGCGGTTGGCATGTGGAACGGCCCTGATGGCAAAGCGGGGACCGAGGATGACGTGCGCATCGGCCGGGTTGAGGCGCAATGGACCGTGGCCAACGCGCATGAGCACGCAGCGCACATGAAAGACACTGAATTTGCAGGCGAAATGCAGGCCAGTGGCATCTTTGCGCCCGCGGTTGCCGGACCCAACCCGGACCGCCCCTTTAGCGCCAACAATGCGGGCGAGCTGACCGTGCAGGCAGAGGCGATGGGCCAGCAGGCGGAGGCGATGCTGATCGTCACCGTGCAGCGCTTCATCGACCCGCCGATCCGCTGAGACAGGGGAGAGAGACCATGAAAGACTTTCACTATCAGCCGGCCAATGCGCACCGGGTTGAGGTCGAGGGGCGGGAGGTTCTGTTCCATGTCCCCACCACCTCGATCTTCGAGATGGACGGGGTGGACCGGGATATTCTGGACTATGCCGCGCAGGAGCAGGTGTTCTCGATGGACGAGTTCGAGGCGCGGTTTGCCGCGGAGGACGCAGCGGTGCGGCTCGACGGGCTGGTGCGGCTGGATATCGTCAACGACGGCCGCCCGCTGCAGCCGGAACGGCCGCCGATCGAGATCGAGACCTTCCCGCTCACGACCATCGTTTTGAACGTCAACACCGGCTGTAACCTGGCGTGCTCCTACTGCTACAAGGAGGATCTGGCGGTGCCGTCGAAGGGCCAGAAGATGGCTTTTGACACTGCACGGAAGTCAGCGGAGATGCTGCTGGCCGAGAACCCGGACCGGGACAGCTACAACATCGTGTTCTTCGGCGGCGAGCCCCTGTCGAACCTGCCGTTGATCCGGCAGGTGGTGGACTGGGCTGAGCCGCATTTTGCGGCGCTTGGCAAGGAGGTGAACTTCAGCCTCACCACCAATGCGACACTGCTGACTGAGCCGCTGATCGATTGGCTGGACGCGCACCGCTTTGGCCTGACGGTTTCCATCGACGGGCCCAAGGCGCAGCATGACCTGAACCGCAAGACGGTTGGCGGCAAGGGCACCTATGACACGGTGGCCGCCAAGGCGCGGCTGCTGCTGTCGCGGTACACATCAAAACCGGTGGGCGCCCGCGTCACCCTGACCGCAGGCATCACCAACATTGTCGAGATCTGGGACCATCTGAAGAACGACATCGGCTTTGCCGAGGTCGGCTTTTCGCCGGTAACATCAGGTGAGATGGATGCCTTCAACCTCAACGGCGCCGAACTGCTGGAGGTCTTCGAGGGGATGAAGTCCCTAGGCCGCCGCTATGCCGAGGAGGCGCTGCAGGGCCGCAACATCGGCTTTTCCAACATGCATCAGATGATGAACGACCTCTATGAGGGGCGCTCCAAGGCGCTGCCCTGCGGGGCCGGGGTTGGGATGCTGGCAGTGAACCACGATGGCGCGCTGAACCTTTGCCACCGGTTCACCGGCTCGGAAATGGACCAGTTCGGCACCGTCGACGAGGGCATCAAGCGCAAAGAACTGTCGGGCTTCATCAAGGCGCGGTCTGACCGCACTGAGAAGGGCTGCGCCACCTGCCGGATCCGCAACCTGTGCGCGGGCGGCTGCTACCACGAGAGCTATGCCCATTTCAGCGACCCGATGATGCCCACCTATCACTACTGCGACCTGATGCGCGACTGGATCGACTTTGGCGTCGCCGCCTATGCCCGGCTGATCACCCAGGCACCGCAGTTCTTTCACCACCATGTTGCGCCGAGGAGGGCGTTTGGAAAATGAAACCGCTCAATCAGAAAGCCGAACGCGTTCAGCAGGCCGCGGCCGAAGGCCAGATGGACGAGGTCCGCGCGATGCAGACCGTGACTGCCGGATGCGCCACCACATTCGATCCGGGCTGGGAGGTTGATCCCTTTGGCGGGCTGGCCGCGCTGTGCCAGCCGATGGAGGCGGACCTTTACGGCTGCTCCGACCCCTGCTGGTGGCCTGCGCAGGTGCCCGACATCATGGTCAACCACCCGAACTGGGACGAGGGCGCGCCCAATGCCGCCAAGGACTGGCGCGCGCTTGGCGCCACCTATCCCACCGATGCCGAAACCTGAGGAGACCCGCATCATGAAATCCGCGCTTTTTGCTGCTGCCGCGTTTTGCGCGTCAGCCCTGCCGCTGGCCGCTGGCGACCTTCTGGTGACGGTGGCCCGGCCCTCCAACCTCTATGTCTTTGACGCCGAAGACCGCTCGGTCAAGGCCGACTGCGACCTGGGGGCGAATGTGACGCCCGGTGTGATTGCCATGTCGCCGGACAACCGCATCGCCTATGTGCTGCTGAACCATTGGCAGGATGTGGTCGGGGTGGATATCGAGACCTGCGAAAAGGTCTTTCACGCCGCCCAGTCGGAGGGCGATGTGACCCGCCGCTCCTTGGCGTCGCTGGCGGTCTCCAAGGACGGCAGCCAGATCTACACGGTGCGCAATCCGGTGCGCAAGAAAACCGACCGCTACGAAGTGATGCAGCCGGAGTTTGCCGTCTATGACGCGGGCGCCGGGCTGGAGGCCACGCCGTCCGCCACCTATGAGGCGCCGCGGCGGTCCACCCTGATGGCGAGCGACCGCAACGGCCAGGTTTATGTCGCAGGGCATGAGATCTACCGGGTCGATCCCGGCACTGGCGAGACCGAGGTGGCGATTGCCAATGCCAGCTGGGACCGCCCCACATACAGCCCGCCCGATGTGCTGGCCTTCTGGCCGACCGGCAGCCAGAACGACGAGATGCTGCTGATGTATACGGCGGCGGTCTTTACAGACGAAACTCAGCAGGAAATGGCGGATTTCGTCTGGGGCTACCAGTCGGTTGATCTGAACAGCGGAGAGACCGAGATCGCCGATTTTGCCTCTTTCGAGGTGCTGATGTTCTCGGCTGTGCGCAGCGCGGTGGATCCCAAACACCTCTATGGCGTCTATACCCAGCTGTCCAAGCACAACCTGGAAACCCAGGAGCTGGTCAAGCGGGTGGACCTGCCGCACACCTATTACGTCATCAATGTCTCCAGCGACGGGAAGGAAATCTATGTCGCGGGCACCAATGACGACATTGGCATCTACGACAGCGAGACACTGGACCGCGTGGGCGAGATCCGGATCCCGTCGGGCGGGGATATGTCCGTCTCCACCCTGCATGTCGTGCCGCAGGGATGAACAGGCCTGCTGCCAAACTCTCCCCCCAGCCGGGCGGTGCTGCTGCCCGGGACTGGCCGCGCCTGCCTTCACGCGTTGGCGCCGCACTTTTCACGCCCGCCACTGCGAGGTGGCTGCTGCCGCTGTTGCGCCCGCACCGGCGGCGGCTGGCGGTTCTCCTGCTGATCAGCTTTGCCGCTGCCGCGCTTGGCCTGCTGCCGCCCTATATCAGCAAGCTGGTCATTGACAGCGGGCTAATGGCGGGAGATGCCGCGCAGCTGGTGATCTGGTCCGCGGCGCTGTTTGCGGTTGGCCTGCTGGCGACCGGCACCGGTGCGCTCAGCAATATACTGCACATGCGGGCCTCGGTCCGGATGCTGGCGCGGATGCGGCAGCGGCTGCTGTCGCGGCTGTCCGCCAAGCCGGTCGGCTGGTTTGCTGGCCAGCGCGCGGGTGAGCTACTGGCGCGGATTGATGGCGACGCGGCGGAAGTACAGAAATTTGCGTTCAACGCGGTGCTGAGCGGCTCCTCGGCACTGATCCGGCTGATTGGCGGCTCCATGATGCTGATGGTGCTGGACTGGCGGCTGGGGCTGCTGACGGCGCTTCTGGCACCTGCGGAGCTGGCCTTTCTGATCTGGGCGCGGCCCCGGACCGAGCGCCACGCGGCAGCGGTGCGCGAGATGCAGGGGCAGTATGCGGCGGGGCTGTCCGAGACGCTGTTCGGCCTGCCCGCGCTGCAGGCCGCGCGTGGTGCAGAATGGGCGCAGCGGCGCAGCCTGCGGGATCATGCCGGACTGAGCCAGAAGCTGATTTCACAAAACCTTTGGAGCGAGTTCACCCGCGCAGTACCGGTGCTGTTGTCGGCGCTGACACGCTCCGCGATTTTTCTGGCGGGCGGCCTGATGGTGATCCGCGGCCAGTGGCCATTGGGCTCGCTGATCGCCTTTATCGCCTATATGGGATTTATGACCGGGCCGATGCAGTCTCTGCTGGGACTGTGGCACGCACAGGCGCGGGTCAAGGTGGCCGCGGCACGGCTGGATGCGGTGATGCAATCACCCTCTGCCCCTTCTAACCGTTTCTCTCCTTCCGGCTATGGTCTGCAATTAGACAATGTAACCGTTTCTCGCGGTAACACCCCTCCTCTGGGTCCGCTCACCCTGAGCATTCCCGAGGGTGCCAGAGTGGCCCTGAAGGGGGCCAGCGGTTCGGGCAAGACGTCGCTCCTGGCTGTACTATGCGGGCGGGCACAGCCCTTGGCCGGACATGTCGCTCTGGGCGGCGCGGACTTGCGCCTGCTTGGCGGGGACAGCCTGCCTGACCGTGTAGCCCATACCGGGCAGCGGCCCTTCACTGTGCGGGCCAGTCTGCGCGGCAACCTGTTCCAAAGCCGCGCCTTCTGGGCCAAGCCTGAGAATGAAGCGCGGGTGTGGGAGCTGCTGGAGCTATTCGGCCTGGCGGACAGGTTCCGCGGTCCTGAAGGCCTTGACACGATGCTGGGCGAAGGCGGGCTGACACTGTCAGGCGGTGAACGCCAGCGGTTGTGTTTACTGCGGGCGCTGCTGACGCCGTTTGATATCCTGATCCTGGATGAGGCACTGTCGGAGGTGGATCCTACCACTGCGACTCGGATCCTGGCCTATATCGATGAGGCCTTTACCTGCACCACCCGCATCCTGACCGCCCACGGCGGTGCGGCGGCGAGCGGGAAATTCGATTTGGTGATCGAATTGGCAGAGGTGAAGTCATGACACGCGCACCGTTGATAGCGCTGATTGACGGGCCGCTGGCTGCGGATGCTCCGGGCTTCGCAGGCCGAGCGGATATCTGCGCCATGCACCCGAGAGCGGCAGAAAGCCCGGCGGCACTGCATGCCAGCTGCATGGCCGCTGCCATCCACGCAAATGCAACAGGCGCGCGGATCCTTGGGCTCAGCATCTTTGCGGGCCGCTTGTCCACCTCTCTTGCCAACGTGGCGGAGGCGCTGCACCGGGCCGCGGTGTCGGAAGCGGAGATCGTTCACTGTTCCTTTGGTCATGGTAAGTCCAGTCCGCTGATGGATGAGGCGGTAGCAGCGGTTCTGGCAGCGGGAAAGCTGCTGGTCGCCTCTGCCCCGGCGCGTGGCACGCCGGTTTATCCGGCAGGGTGCGCGGGCGTGGTATCCGTGCAAGGCGATGCCCGCTGCAACAGCAGCCAATGGTCGCTGTTGAACTTGCCGGGCGCACAATACGGCGCCTGCCCCGTCACCTCTGGCGTTCCGGTCCGGGGTGCCAGCCTGGCAGCGGCGCATTTCACCGGGCTGCTGGCCCGGGCCTGCATGAGCGGCGGCATTGAGAACATGCTGCAAAACCCGTCCTTCACCGGCCGGGAACGCATCGGGACAGGAGGCCCGCAGGCCGCATGATCTGCTTTGACAACTGGAACAGCACGCTGCGCGCCAATTGCGGCCACTATTATGCGACCCCGGATCGGGCCTCAGGAAATTGGGCGGGATCGTTTGACCTTCACCGGCGCAGCGGCATTGATGTGGCCGAAATCCGCTGCCTGCCGGCCCGGATTGAGCGCACCCGCAAGGGTATTCTGCGCGACGATCAGGAGCATTTCTTTTTGCTGCGCCAGCTGGAAGGGGAAACCGGCATCCTGCACGCGGGCCGCGAGACCCTACTGAGACCCGGGGATTTTCTGCTGCTCGACTCCACCCGCGCGGCGGAGCTGAGCATCAGTGGCGGGCCTGCCGCCTTTCTGTCGGCGCATCTGCCGCGGGCGCTGGTGCTGGAGCGGCGCAGGGATATACCCGCAGCAGGCTGCAAGATCACCCCGGCGCATCCGCTGCACGCCAGTCTGTGCGGGCTGCTGGATACAAAGGGCGCAGTCGACAACGCAGAATATATCTTTGATTTAGTGCTGCTGGCCTTTGCCGACGGCCCTCACTCGGGGGCGGGCAATTTGGGCAGCCGCAAGAACCGGTTTCGGCTGGTGCGCGAGACGCTGGAGCTGCTGAGCACCGACCCGGGGCTGACAGTGGACGCGCTGGCCGCCCGCACCGGGCTGTCGCGGCGACAGTTGCAACGCGAGTTTCAGGACAACGGCACCACTTTCACCGGCTGCCTGACCCACGCAAGGCTTGCAGTGGTGGCGGCTAAGCTGCGCCACGCGGCGCGGCAGGGCGTCCGGGTGCCGATTGCCCAGATCGCCTATGGCGCTGGGTTCGGCGATATTTCCCATTTCAACCGCAGCTTCCGTCAACAGTTCGGCTGTTCGCCGCGCGGGTTCCTTGGCAGCTGCAATCGCTGCGGATTTTTGGCGCAGGACGCAAACTCTTTGGCACCGGTGCCCAAGACCGCGCCGCCGGGCCGTGCTTGTCTTCTTCAATCACACCCGGCTGACGGATAATCAGGGAGAACGGCAATGGACTATGGCATGCTGGTCAACGGCGAACAGGTTTCGGCGGAGCGCATGATCGAGGTGATCAACCCGGCAACGGAGGAGGTGTTTGCCCACGTGCCGCATGCCTCCGAGGCCCAGATGGAGCAGGCGGTGGCCGCCGCCAAGGCGGCCCAGAAGGCCTGGGCGGAAACTCCAATGGCCGAGCGGCGCGCCAAGGTCGAGGCGCTGGCTGCCGCCATCGGCGAGGAAACCGATGAGCTGGCACGGCTGATCACATTGGAGCAGGGCAAGCCGCTGCCTGAGGCGCAGGGCGAAGTCGCTTGGTCGCAAGGTTATCTGGCGCATACAGCCACGCTGGAGCTGCCGGACCGGGTCATTCAGGACGACGAGGAGTTCCGGGTCGAGACCCGGCACAAGCCGCTGGGCGTGGTGGCGGGCATCATCGCCTGGAACTTCCCGCTGCTTCTATGCTGCTGGAAGATCGGGCCTGCGCTGATGGCGGGCAATGCCATTGTGCTGAAGCCCGCGCCGACCACCCCGGTCACGGCACTGAAGCTGGGCGAGATCTGCGCGCGGATCTTCCCGGCGGGGCTGGTGAACATCATCACCGATGCCAATGACCTTGGCCCCAAGCTGACGGCTCATCCGGATGTGGCCAAGATCGGCTTTACCGGCTCGTCCGAGACCGGCAAGCGGATCATGGCGAGTGCGGCGGACACCATGAAGCGGGTTACGCTGGAGATGGGCGGCAACGATCCGGCCATCGTGCTGCCGGATGTGGACGTGAAGGCGGTGGCCGAGAAGGTCTATGGCGGGGCGTTCCTGAATGCCGGGCAGGTCTGCCTCGCGGTGAAACGCGCCTATGTGCACAGCGAAATCTATGAGGAGTTCTGCGCCGAGCTGGCGGCGCTGGCCGAACAGGCAGTGGTCGATGACGGCATGAAGCAGGGGACGACCATTGGCCCGATCCAGAACAAAGCGCAGTTTGAGAAGATTAAGGGGTTCCTGGAGGACGCCCGCGCCTGCGGCCGGATTATTGCGGGCGGGGCGGCCAAGGACGGTCCGGGCTATTTCGTGCCCCCCACTATTGTGCGCGATGTGACCGACGGGCAGAAAATCGTCGATGAGGAGCAGTTCGGCCCGGTGCTGCCAGTGATCCGCTTTGACGACATTGGCGACGTGATCGCCCGCGCCAACGCGTCCGACTACGGGCTGGGCGGGTCGGTGCATTCCGCCGATACCACCAAGGCGACCGAGATTGCCGGGCGCATCGAATCCGGCACCATCTGGGTCAACCAGCAGCTGAACATCGGCCCGCATATCCCGATGGCGGGTTTCAAGGGCTCTGGCCTCGGCGTCGAACAATCGGTCGAGGGGCTGGCGGAATACACCCAGATGCAGGTGATCAACGTCGCCCGCGGCTGATCCCATTTTAGCACCCGGCCGGGCTGCCGCCGCGGCGGCCCGGTCCGCTTCATCAGCAGAGACTGACCATGACTGACCCGCAAACCGATCCCACCGCCCCGATTGACGGCCTCTCGCATGTGCATGGGCCGGATGAGCCGCCGCTGCAGCATATCACCATCCCGGCGCTGCTGCGGCAGGCGGTGGAGCAGCACGGCAGCCGTGAGGCGCTGGTGTTCACGGATGCCGGCATCCGGATGACCTATGCGGAGCTGGCCCGGAAGGCGGATGAACTGGCCGCGGGCCTGCTGGAGCTCGGGGTTGCGAAGGGCGACCGGGTCGGCATCTGGTCCCCCAACCGCTGCGAATGGGTGCTGACCCAGTTCGCCACCGCCCGGATCGGCGCCATACTTGTGACGATCAACCCGGCATACCGGCTGGCGGAACTGGAATACGCGCTCAACAAGACCGGTTGCAAAGTGCTGATCGCGGCAGAAAGTTTCAAGAATTCCGACTACCTGGGCATGATCCGCGAACTGGCACCCGAGCTGGCCGCCGGTCCGCTGTCTCCAGTACGGCTGCCTGCCTTGCGCTATGCGGTGGTGATGGCGGCAGATACTGGCCCAGGCGTTCTGTCTTTTGAAACCGTGCAGGAGTTAGGTGCGGGTGCGGACACCGCAGAGCTGGACACAATCAGTGCGGGGCTGAAACCGGAGGAGGCGATCAATATCCAGTTCACCTCCGGAACCACCGGGTTGCCCAAAGGGGCGACTCTGACGCATTTCAATATCGTCAACAACGCCCGTTTTGTTACAGACCGCATCAAACTGACCGAAGCCGACCGGCTGCTAATCCCTGTGCCGCTCTACCATTGCTTCGGCATGGTGATGGGCGTGCTCGGCGCGGTTTCAAAAGGTGCCACGATGATTTTTCCAGGGGAAGCGTTCGAACCGGGCTCCGTCCTGGAGGCCGCCGCCGCGGAACACGCAACCGCGCTTTACGGCGTGCCGACAATGTTTGTCGCCATGCTGCAGGAGCTGGATCAAAACCCGCGGGATATTGCCAGTCTTCGCACCGGGATCATGGCAGGCGCCCCCTGCCCCATCGAGATTATGCACCGGGTCAACCGCGACATGCACATGCAAGAGGTGACGATTTGCTACGGTATGACCGAAACCGCGCCGGTCTCCTTTCAAAGCTTCACCACCGACCCAACAGAGAAACGCTGCACCACCGTGGGCCGGGTGCATCCGCATTTGGAGGTGAAGGCTGTGGATGCTGAGGGCCGAACCGTGCCAGCGGGTGAACAGGGTGAACTGCTGGTGCGCGGTTATTCCGTGATGGAGAGTTACTGGGACGATCCAGCTGCTACCGAGGCTGCGCAAGCGGACGGTTGGATGCGCACCGGCGACCTGGCCACCATCGATACAGAGGGATTTTGCAGCATTACCGGCCGCATCAAGGACATGATTATCCGCGGGGGAGAGAACATCTATCCGCGCGAAATCGAAGAATTCATGCTCCGCCACCCGGAAGTTGGTGATGCACAGGTTTTTGGCGTGCCGGACCAAAGATTCGGTGAACAGGTTTGCGCCTGGATCGTTCCTGCCACCGGCGCCAGCCTTACTGAGGATCAAATCCTGACGCATTGCCGTGGCCAGATAGCACATTTCAAGGTCCCGCATTATGTGCGGATCGTGGCGGAACTCCCTATGACCGTCACAGGCAAACCGCAAAAATTCAAAATGCGCGAAGCCATGGTGCAGCAGCTGGCTTTGTCTTGAAACACGCAACGACGAAAACCAAAGCCAGCTGATAATCGACCAGCAGAACGCGGACCTCAGGACAGGTTTGGAACTTGTAGAGATATGAAGTGCAAGTTGCAGGGAAGAAAAGTGCCTTCGAGGCGAGCTAGGTAAGTCAAAACCGGCATCACAAGAGTCCGCTTGGCGATCAAAGCTGTGGAAGTGGTAACGCCGAACAGTTTGGAATGTGAGAATTCAGCTCCGAAGCCCGCGCCATCGCTTCCACAACAAACCTTGGTTCGCGATATGGTGACATGAATATTTTCGAATGGGCATGCAAAGGCCCGTAAATCTTAGGATCCAGAAACTACTTAAGGGCAAGACCCGCCGAATGCGCAGCAATCCAATCGAACACCAAGTTCGGGCCGCGCAGGCGGCTTGAGTAATCGCGCGACATGACATAGCCCGCATCGCTGGGCACGACGTCCTTCGTTACCTGCACCAGTCTGCCGTCCTCCAGCAGATTATCAATCAATCCCAGCCACCCAAGCGCAATGCCGTCGCCGGCCACCGCCGACTGCACCACCATGTCGTAGTTGTTGAAGCTTATGTAGTTCTTGGAGCGTTCCCCTGCGATGCCAAGCCGGTCGAACCAGCCCTGCCAGGTCTGCCATTCCGCTGAGGCCGGTTTCGACAGGCTGAGAAGGTGGCAGTCCAGCAGTTTGGCAGAAGCGGCAATGGGGCCGTGGTTTTCAAGATAGGCAGGGCTGCTGACCGCCGTGACCCGTTCTTGCAACAGCATGACATCGCCGTCCGCCATGCTGCTGCGCGGGGCGACGTGGATCTTGATGTCGCAATCATCGCCGTAATCATCCGGCGGCACCTGTGCCGCAAGGATCTGGATCTCGATCTCATCCCCCAGCTCGGCCCGCAAATGCGACAATCGCGGCAGCAGCCAGAAACTGGAAAAGGCAAAATCCGCTGAAATCCGAACCCTTGGCCGCGACTTGCGCTCCATCAGAGAAGAGACCGAGTTGCCCATTTGCGTCATTGCCGGACGCACCACGTTCAACAGCCGCACGCCTTCATTGGTCAGCGACACGCCGCGGTGCTCACGCCGGAACAGAGCAATGCCCAGTTCCGTCTCCAAGCCCTTGATTTTCTGGGATACAGCAGACTGCGTCAGCCCCAGCGCCTCGGCCGCGCCTGTGAAGTTTCCATGCCGGGCCACCAGGTCGAAGGTGTGCAGCGCGACCAAGTAATAGCTCAGCTTCCTATTAATTCCGCTAATGTCACTCATAAATTATTGCCTACTGCAAAAGGGGAAATTTTTATAACAAAAAATGCCCTGCGTAAGTTCTGCTAAGGCCGTAGCCCCGGCGGCGTCAACCGGCAGATCAACAAAGACAGGGAAAATACATGTCAATAAAACCTCCTTTAACGGATTTGCCGATCGGCACATCCGACAGCGGATTCTACCGGGGCTTTAGCCAGATCGTTACCATTTCCTCCAAGCTGATGATCGGTGGGCTGGTGGTCTGGGCCATTGCCTTTCCCGAACAGTCGGGAGCAGTACTGAACTCGATCAACGGCTTCATACTTGCCTCCTTCGGCGCCTGGTATATCTGGACCGTGGCGCTGTTTGTGCTGTGTTGCATCGCACTGGCAATCTGGCCGACTGCCGGACGGCTCAAGCTGGGCCAGCAGGGCGACGCACCCGAGTTCTCCAACTTCTCCTGGTTCTCGATGATGTTCGGCGCAGGTATCGGGGTCGGCATGCTAACCTGGGCGGTGGCCGAGCCGATCTACCACTGGAACAACAACCCGGAAGTGATCCAGGGCCTGACCAATGGCGGCACCGCGGACAATATCCGCATGGCTTACAAGTGGTCTTTCCTGCATTGGGGCCTGGGCGCCTGGGCCTGCTATGCCATTGCCGGGCTGGCGCTGGGATTCTTCAGCTACCGCCGCGGCCTGCCGCTGACCATGCGCTCCTCGCTTACGCCGCTGTTCGGCGCCCGCCTCTCCGGCTCCATCGGCCATCTGGTGGATATCGTCGCCGTTGTCGCCACCATCCTCGGCGTGGCGCAGACCCTGGGCTTCGGGGTGGAGCAGTTTGTCTCCGGCCTTACCCGTATCGGCATTACCGGGCTGACCAATGACGCAGGCACCGCCAACACCACCGGCGTGCTGGTGGCCATCGTGGTGATTATGGCCGCCTCCACCGCCTCGGCGCTGTCGGGCGTCGGCAAGGGCATCAAATGGCTGTCCAACTTGAACATGGTGCTGAGCATCGCGCTCTTGAGCTTCTTCCTGCTGTTCGGCTCCACCTTCTTTGGCCTCCAGGCGCTGGTCGTTGGCCTTTGGGATTACTTGATTGCTCTCCCGGACATGAGCTTCCGCGTCTGGACCGGTGACGGAAACCCGGACAGCGTCGCATCGAAACTGGAAGGCTGGCAGGGCGGCTGGTCGGTGTTCTATTGGGCCTGGTGGATCGCCTTTGCGCCCTTTGTCGGCTTGTTCCTGGCCCGCATATCCAAGGGCCGCACGATCCGCGAGTTCGTGCTTGGCGCGATGATCGTGCCGTCGCTGATGTGTTTCGTCTGGTTCACCTGGGCCGGCGGCACAGCCATCGACCTGGAACTGCAGGGCGGCGCAGGCGGCCAAATCTCCGGCGCACCGGATGGCGACAAGATCTTCGCCATGGTACAATACATGCTGTCGCCTTGGCTGGGCTGGGCGATGTCTGTGATGATCGTGGTTCTGCTGATGACCTACCTGGTGACCACGGCTGACAGTGCGGTGCTGATCGTCAACACCATCAACGCCGCCGGCGACGAAGGCCCCAAGGCCCGCCCGCATATCCTGTTCTGGGGTGTGGCGCTGGGTGCGGTGGTCACGGCGCTCTTGCTGGTCGGTGGCCTGAAGGCAATCCAGACCGCGATGGTGATCGGCGCCCTGCCCTTCTCGGTGGTGATGGTGCTGCAATGCGCGGCGCTGATCAAGGCGATCTACAACGACGGCCGCCGAGCCCAAGCAGGCGTGGCCGCCACGGCAACCCAGGAGCCCGCTGAATAAGGCATCTCCCCAGGGGCGGCGGCCAGCGGGCAGGGCTGCCGATCCATTCTCCAGACTGCTGCCCGCACCTTTTCGTGTGCCGGACACAGCAATAAACAGCAATAACAGGAAGCAAAATGACCAAATACTACAACAGGGAAACCCTCCACCCCGCGGCTCTGATGCACGCAGAGGAGGCGGCGCAAGGCAAGCTGGACCGCCGCGAATTCCTGAGCCGGGCAACCGCACTGGGGGTCACTGCCTCTGCAGCCTACGGGATGATCGGCCTCAGCCAGCCGGTGCAGGCGGCGGCCAATGCGCAGCAAGGCGGCACCATCCGCATCCAGCAGGTGGTGCGCGCGCTGCTGGATCCGCCGCTGTTCAACTGGCCGCAGCTGGGCAACCTGGTGCGCGGCTATCTGGAATATCTGGTGCAGTACAACGCCGACGGCACCTTTGAACCCCGCCTCCTGGAAAGCTGGGAAGTCAACGAAGACGCCACCGAATATCTGCTGCACATCCGCCCCGGCGTGAACTGGAACGACGGCCGCGGCACCCTGACCGCCAAGGACGTCGCCTATAACTTTGCCCGCTGGTGCGATGGCAAATGGGAAGGCAACTCGATGGCGGCCCGCATGGGCTCCCTGCAGAACGAGGCCGGCGACGGCCCGGCTGAGGGCGCGCTGGAAATCGTTGACGACCTGACCCTGAAACTGAAACTGACCCGCCCGGACATCACCATCATCCCGGCGGTGACCGAATACCCCGCCGCCATCGTGCCGGACGGCTGGTCCGGCGATCCGGGCGCCGATCCCGTAGGCACCGGCCCGTACAAGCTGGTCGAATACGAAGTCGGCGTGAAGGTGGCGCTGGAGAAGAACACCGACCACGAGTGGTGGGGCGAAGGCGCCTATCTCGACCGGATCGAGTTCATCGACTTCGGCACCGATGCATCGACCCATCTCTCTGCCGCGGAGGCCGAGGAAATTGACATGACCTACGAGACCGTGGGGGAATACGTCGACATCTTCACCTCTATCGGCTGGAACGTGAGCGAGTCCGTGTCCGCCAACACCCTGGTGCTGCGCACCAACCGCGACGCAATTGTAGACGGGGCCTCCCCCTATGCTGACGCCCGCGTGCGCCGCGCCCTGGCGCTGGCCTGCGACAACGCGGTGCTGCTGGAGCTGGGCTATGACGGCCGCGGCACCCTGGCCGAGAACCACCATGTCTGCCCGATCCACCCGGAATACGCCGACATCGGCGCCCCGGTCCGCGACGCCGAGGCCGCGCGCCAGCTGATGGAAGAGGCCGGGATGCTCGATTTCGAGCATGAGCTGATCTCGATCGATGACGACTGGCGGCGCAACACCACCGATGCGCTGGCGGCGCAGATGCGCGATGCCGGCCTCAACGTCAAACGCACCGTGCTGCCCGGCAACACCTTCTGGAACGACTGGGACAAATATCCGTTCAGCTCCACCGACTGGGGCCACCGCCCGCTTGGGGTGCAGGTGCTGACGCTGGCCTACAAGACCGGGGTTGCCTGGAACGAAACCGGTCTCGCCAGCGCCGAGTTCGACAGTATGCTCGAAGCTGCTTCAGCGATCGCCGACGCCGATACCCGCCGCGGGCATATGGAGAAGATCGAGCAGTTCATGCGCGACGACGGAACCATCATCCAGCCCTACTGGCGCTCGCTCTACCGCCACGCCCGCCCCGGCGTCATCGGCGCCGAGAGCCATCCGATCAACGAAATCCACGTTCACAAGCTGGCGCTGGAGGCCTGACCGCCGCTGGGCTTTGGCAGAAACAATAACTGCGCACACCGGTCTCGGTGTGCGTATACTTTTTCTCCATAGATGTTACCGCCAAGGGCACGGGTACAAAAGAAGGGCTGTATCAGGGCATTCCCGTTGCAAGGGTGCCGAAGACGAAACTTCCGAGCGTCAATAATACGGGAACCGAGGTAACTGGAAAGCCGCCCCGCCACGGCGAATTTCGGTAAGGAAACAACATCTGCAATCAGTAGTAAGCATCGGACAGTCCGATGAGCGGAACCACCTTCACAGGCACTGCAGGAAATCGCCCCATGTCGTCTGCACTGCCCCGTCACCACCCAGTTTGCAAAAGTAAAACTGATCGCAGGGAAAACCCAGGCAGGCAAAAACCGGGCTGCTTGGGAATTTCAAAGTTCCACGCCATTGGCTTTGGCAAGATCCGTGCCACTGTCCAGCAGCGCTCTGCGAACGGCTGTTGCTATCGCAAGGGCAGCCGGGGTGTCGCCATGCAGGCAGATGGTGTCGATGCGGGTTTCGATGCGCTTGCCGCTGGCGGTAATGATGGCGCCTTCGCGCACCATCTCTACCATCCGCCGCCCGGCCTCTGCCGGGTCATGGATCACCGCGCCGGGCAGGCTGCGGTCCACCAGCGTGGCGTCGTCGTTATAGGCGCGATCAGCAAAGATCTCACACGCTGTCTTGCAGCCCAGCTCCCGCGCTGCCTGCTGTTGCGCGGTGCCCGCCAGCACCATCACAATGATTTCCGGGTCCACCGACAAGGCCGCCTGATAGCAGGCCCGCGCCATCGTCAGATCTTCCGCAGCCATATTCGCCAGCGCACCGTGCAGCTTTAGATGCCGCACCGCGCCGCCCGCCGCGCGCGCCATCGCCTGCGCCGCGCCCAGCTGGTAGCGCACCATATTGCCAAGCGTCTCACGCGGCACCGACATCCGGCGGCGGCCAAAGCCCTGCAGGTCGGGAAAACCCGGATGCGCGCCGATGCCGGTACCCTTGGCCACCGCATGTTTCATAGTCGCGGCCATCACATCCGGATCGCCCGCGTGAAAACCGCAGGCGATATTGGCCGAGGTCACGATATCCAGCAGCCCGGCATCATCGCCCAGGCTCCAAGCGCCAAAGCCTTCTCCCATGTCGGCATTCAGATCGACGGTTCGGGTCATGTCATCTCCTCACAAGACATCTTCTTCACCGGCAATCACTCCGCTGATCAGCTGAAAGGACAGCAGGTTGGACATGCTGCGCGGATCCCGGATCAAGGGATAGCACTGGCTGCGCAGCCCCTCGCGCCGCTCCGCCTCTGCCCGCTCCAGCGCTACCGCTTCCTCCATCGCAATGAAACGGAAGCGCAGCTCTGCTCCCACCGCCGCCTGCGCCAAAACGGGCAAATCGCAAGGCAGCACCGTGCCGATCCGCGGGTAGCCGCCGGTAGTCTGGCTCTCCGCCAGCAGTACATAGGGCGTGCCGTCGCCGGTCACCTGGATGTCACCGGGCACAATCACCTCCGACACCACCGTTCGCGCGCCGTTTGGACGGAAGCCCTCGCCATCGCTCTCCATCGGAACGCCCATCCGATTGCCGCGGGCGCCGCGGCGGAAGGCCGTTTGCTCAAACCACATCAGCTCGGCCTGCGGGAACAGCGACGTCTGCAGGCTCGCCACAACCCGCACGGTGCCGCCCTCGAACCGGTTCTCCGGTGCCAGCCCCAGCCCGGTGATGCCGCCGCTGTCCGGGCCGGTGTCCAGCACGTCGCCTTCTTTCAGCGGCGCACCGATGCCCGCCGCCAGATGCGCTGAACGCGCGCCCAGATGCTCCGGCGTCTGAATGCCGCCACCTACGTGCAGATAACCATAGCTGCCGCTGCGGGCCGCACCGATCATCAGCCGCGCCCCCGCGGGCAGCAGGTGGCTGGCGTTCCAGGCTACGGCGGCACTGTCGATGCTGGCCCGCATCGGCGCGCCGGTCAGCGCGATGCGCAGATCGCTGTCCGCCTGGAACTCACCGCCCATGCCGGGCATCTCAACCGCCGCCAAATCCGCGCCCTGCCCCAACAGCGCCGCGCCCTCGGCCAGCGCCAGCCGGTCGGCAGCACCGCCGCGCGAAACCCCGTATTCCAACCAGCCCGGGCGGCCGCCGTCCTGAACGGTCACCCCCGGCCCGGTACGCAGTACGGTCAACGTGCCGGTCATGACAGATCCTCCGCCTTGGCACCGCCCAGCGGGTCGCGCCGCAAACCTTGCAGCTCTTCCGGCGTCACTGGGGTGAATTGCACCTCATCGCCGGGCCGCAGCAGGAACGGCTCCTCCGCATCGGGGCGGAACAGCCGCACTGCCGTCTGACCAGCATGCATCCAGCCGGTAGGTGCCGCCACCGAGAACAGCACCAGCTGCCGGATCGCCACCGCCAGCGCCCCTTCCGGGATGCGTGAGGTCAACTGGCTCTGGCGTGGAATGTCCCAGGCCTCCGGCAGTTCACCCAGATAAGGCTGGCCGGGGGCAAAGCCGATGGTCTGCACCCTGACCCGCGACGCCGACAGGGAGGCCACCGCCTCCGCCTCGGTCATGCCCGCAGCCTCCGCCGCCTGCGGCAGCTGCGGTGCCAGCTCTGTGCCGAACACCGCCGGGATCCGCCACAGGCGGCGCTGGCCGGGCAGCCCTGCCGCGTACCAGTCGCGCTGCGCCAGCAGCGTCCCCAGCCGCGCCCGCAGCGCCGCATGGTCCAGATGCCGCAAATCAAAGCGCACATAGGCCGACACCAGCGAGGTGGAGACTTCCTCGACCCCGTCCCAGCTTTCTTGCGCCAGGGCAGCACGGAACGCCAGGGCGGCGCGGTTGGCAGGCTCGCTCAGGCGGCTGCCAAAGCTCACCAGCATCCCGTCCACACCTACCGTGCGGATTTCGGGGACGGGTGTTGCTGCGCTCACCTCAGCCATCACATCTGCTCCGGCAGGAAGGTCACGATTGACGGGAACAGCACGATCAGCACCAGCGCCACGACCATCAGGAAGAAAAACGGCAGCGCCGCCTTGGCCACGGTCAGAATGTCCCGCCCGGTCAGCGACTGCAGCACAAACAGGTTGAACCCGACCGGCGGGGTGATCTGCGACATTTCCACCACGATCACCAGGAAGATACCGAACCACAAGGGATCAATGCCCGCCTCCAGCACCATCGGCATGATCACCGAGGCGGTCAGCACGACCACCGAAATCCCGTCGAGGAAGCAGCCCATGATCACAAAGAAGATGGTCAGCGCCGCTAGCAGGGTGAAGGTCGACAGGTTCAAGGAGCCGATCCACTCCGCCAGGATGCGCGGAATACCGGTGAAGCCCATCGCCACGGTCAGGAACGATGCCCCCGCCAGGATAAAGGCGATCATGCAAGAGGTGATCGTCGCCCCCATCAGCCCCTCGGTAAAGCTCTGCCGGTTCAGCGAGCCGGACTGCCACGACAGCAGCAGCGCCAGCACCACGCCCACGGCGGCGGCATCGGTGGGCGAGGCAATCCCCACATAGATTGAGCCGATCACCCCGCCGATCAGCAGCACCACCGGCAGCAGCCTGCGGGCGCGCTTCAGCTTCTCGCGGAAGGTGGCGGCAATGTCCTCGGTCGGCAGCTGGCTGCGGTTGAGCAGCGCCCAGACCACCACATAGCCCACGAACAAACCAACCAGCAGCACGCCGGGCAGCACGCCCGCGACAAACAGCCGGGCGATGGATTGCTCGGTCGCCACGCCATAGACGATCAGGATGATCGACGGCGGGATCAGCAGCCCCAGCGTGGCGGAACCGGCCAGGGTGCCGATCACCAATTTTTCAGGATAGCCGCGGCGCGCCAGCTCCGGGATCGACAGCTTGCCGATGGTGGCAGCGGTGGCCGCGGACGACCCCGACACCGCGGCAAAGATCCCGCAGGCAAAGACGTTCACATGCAGCAGCTGCCCGGGCAGCCGGTTCATCCAGGGCGACAGCCCGGTAAACATGTCCTCCGACAGGCGCGAGCGGAACAGGATCTCGCCCATCCAGATGAACAGCGGCAGCGCCGCCAACGCCCAGGAGTTGCTGTGGCCCCACATGGTGGTGGCCATCACCAGCCCCAGCGGCGCCTCGGTGAACAGCGCCATCGCGGCGATGCCCACGCCCAGCAGGGCAAAGGCCACCCACAGGCCGGCGCCCAGGAACAGGAACAGAAGGACCAGAAGAATGATGGAAAGCGCGGCAACCGACATGATGATCCCCTATTCGCTCAGAAGATTTTCGCCCTTGCCCTCCCAGGAGGGCAGCGCGCCGCGCAGCATGGAGACCAGCTCGTCCGCCAGCGCCAGGGTCAGGATCGCAAGGCCCAGGGTGACCGGCGCCTGCGGCAGCCACAGCGGCACCGACACCATGCCCGCGCTGCGGTCGCCGAACTCCAGCGACTCCAGCAGCAGCAGCCCCATGTACCAGGTGGCATAGCCGCTCATCGCCAGCGCCAGCAGGATCACACCCAGTTCAGTTGCGCGGTGGGCGGCAGCAGGCAGCCGGTTGGTCAGCAGCGTCACCCGGATATGGCCGCCCGCCCGCAGCGCATAGGCCAGTGCCAGAAAGGTCGAAGCCGCCAGGAAAAAGCCGGTGAAATCCGCATAAGACGGGATCGTCAGCCCCACTCCGGTTCCGGTCAGCGCCACCGCGATCTTGTCAGCGAGGTTCAGGCACACCTGCGCAAAAACCAGCGCCACGATTGCCACGATGAACATTGCTGCCAGCCCGCCGGCCGCTCGGTAGATGAAATCAAGCACAACCCGCATGGCTGCTCCTCCTCCCCAGGAGACCGGACGCCGCCCCCGGCGTCCGGCCATGGTCACGTTACTGCTGGTAGGCGTTCAACAGGGTGGCACCGGCCTCCCCGGCCTCGCCTTTCCAGCTTTCCAGCATCTGCGCCCCAATCGCGCGCAGGCCGTCCATCAGCTGTTCCGACGGCTCGGACACGGTGATGCCATTCTCCTTCAGCACCTCGATCTGGCTGCTGGTCTCGGCCCGGCTCATCTCCCAGCCGCGCGCCTCGGCCGCTGCCGCGGCTTTCAGAATGGCGGTCTGGGTCGCCTCGTCCAGACGGCGGAAGGCCCGCTTGTTCACCACCACGATGTTCTTCGGGATCCAGGCCTGGATGTCGGTGTAATGGGTCAGGAAGTCCCACGCCTTCGAATTCACGCCGGTGGAGGGCGAAGTAATCATCGCCTCGACCCGGCCGGTGCTGAAGGCCTGCGGAATGTCCGGAACCTCAACTTGGGTCGGCGCGGCACCCGCCAGGTTGGCGAACTCCTCCAGCGTCGCGTTGTAAGTGCGGAACTTCAGCCCCGCCAGATCCTCGACACTGTTGATTTCCTTGGTGGTGTACAGCCCCTGCGGCGGCCACGGCACAGCATAAAGCGCCATCAGCCCCTGCTCGTCCAGCAGCCCGTCGATCACATCCTTCTGCGCCGCCCACAGCCGCTCGGCCTCTTCATAGCTGGTCGCCAGGAACGGCAGCGAGTCTGCGCCGAACGCCGGGTTGTCATTGGCCAGCAGCGACAGGAAGAACTCGCCCGCGGGCACCTGGCCGCTGCGCACGGCTTTGCTGATTTCCGGATGCTTGAACAGGGATCCAGCCGAATGGACCTTGATCTCCAGCCCGCCCTCGGTCGCCTCGGCCACGTCGCTGGCGAACTCAGAAATGTTCTTGGTGTGGAACGTGGCGTCCGGATAGGGCGTCGGCATGTCCCAGGTTGCAGCAAGGGCCGGCACCGATAGCCCGGCGATCAGAACGGCCGCGCCGCCCAGCATACGCGAAAATTGCATGTTTTCCTCCCAATGCGAAACATTGCAATAATGTACCCATAACGCTGACATTTTGTCAACGTTTTGCCAAGGTGCAACCACCGCACTGCCCCGTCCGGCAGCGGCCACAGGCCGGACAGCCTGCTTGATCTCCTTGATACTTTACCCTTTTATGACCACATGCAGATAAAACGCCGGGGTTTTATCAACAAAGAAGGGGCAAAAGATGGCCGAAAAGAAACCGGATTCCCGCCGAATCGTCTCCTCCCGCCACCTGGCCGAGGGCGAAGGCTGGGAGCTGTCGGAACTGGAGTTTGGCCTGATCATCGCCTCCAACGCCTTTTCCCGCTGGATGACCCGCTGCATGGCGGCGGCAGGTCAGCCGGATCTGAACCCGCTGGAAATCCTAATCCTCCACAACGTCAACCACCGCGGCAAGGACAAGCGCCTGTCCGACATCTGCTTTCTGCTCAACATCGAGGACAGCCACACAGTGAACTACGGCCTGCGCAAACTGCTTAAGGCCGGGCTTCTGGCCTCCGAAAAACGCGGCAAGGAAGTGTTTTACCGCACCTCGTCCGAGGGCGCAGAGCTATGTGCGGCCTACCGCGACGTGCGCCGCCAGTGCCTGCTGGACGGACTGTCCGCCGCCGACTTACCGGGTAAGGATCTGCGAGAGCTGGCCCGCAGCCTGCGAGCACTCTCGGGCCACTACGACCAGGCCAGCCGCTCGGCGGCATCACTCTAAGCTCCTGCTGGATTGGCCAAGAACAGCCTTTTTTCGGCTAACCTTGCCCCAGAAAATTGCGCTTATGTCTTGGCTAATCCAATTGAGGTTTTGAAATGCAGTGCTGCAGTACTGGTCCTATTACTTGGCCGTGTTGTCCCGGCTTCCGACAACAGGCCAGAACCGAAATGCTAGCGGAATGGTAGAACTATCGCCGCCAGATCGGGTGCAGGACCAGTGGTGGAACGCTGCCGCCCCATAGGCTCTAGACGCCATTGTTACACGGCATGCTGACTCTTATGATCGGGATAACCGACCAGCCATTGGTCTGCTTCAAAACAATCCAGATTTTTCTGCCAGGTCCGGCCAGGCCAGAGTAACTCCACCGACAACTCGTCAGGGTGATAGGCAGCTGTGTAGAGCGTGCCGAACCCTTTGTTGAAGGCAAGGGAATACAGTGGCGGCTTGAGGAACGTTCCGACAAACTTTTCTTTTGTTTCCGGATGTAGCGTCAACCTCTGCAGCAAAAAACGCTCCCTCTCAACAGACGCCGTAAGACGCGCATGACTTGCCCACTCGACGCGTTCCTGGTGGTTGGTGGCGACGGCCGCATGAGTGATCAGGGTGGGACGGTCTGGTGCAAGGAAAGCGGTAAAGTAGTTCCGGTCACGGTCAAGCACTGTCACGTTATAGCTCATGTGGCTGGGTACACGCCGCAGAACATCCTTTGCTTCTTCGATGGTGGAACAGACCTGCAGCAGATACCGGAGGATTAGCGGCACGCCGAAGCCATCCCCCATCGCACGGCGTCCACCGAAAGTCAGAGAAACAGTCAACCCGGCATCATTCATTCCGTCGAGAAGGCCGAACAAACCATCTGAGGTGCCCATCACGTCCCTCCCGTCCCACCCGGTCTTCAGGAATACCGCATCAAAGGCGAGAGGGTTGTAGTCGTAATTACGGACCAGCAGCGGCTCCTTGCCTGGCCAGATTGCCTGGCTGCAGCCGGCCAGATAGCGCGGCGGGCAAAAAAAACTGAGAAACCGGGACTCCATATCACCACCTCCGACCGAGGCGCACAACTTGTCGTAGAGCCCCACCATCTCGGGCATATGTGTTAACAGCGCTCTGCGGCACTCTGAATAAGTAGGCCGACCAGAGAGGCCCTCGCCAGCCCACCAGTCCAGATAAGCAGTGCGGTATTCAGAAAAGAGTCCGGCCAGTTTTTGCCCCGGCTCCGTTTCCTGCACGGCGCGGAATTTCAGTCTCATTCGCCTTACATAATCTTGAAAGCCGGATCCTCAAAGGCCTGTGCTGACGGAAGCGGCCGCGCAGTATAGGCGCTTTTGATTCCGTCAATCCAACGTTTCGACTTCTCTGTCAGCTGGAAGCCCTTGGTCATCGACCGCCCGCGGGTAACGAGGATGCCCAGATCAGCCCCCTCGTAGCGGTAGTCGCCCGCATTCGAAATACGCAGGAAAAAGGCCTCATCCTCACTTTCAACAGCGCGGCGGTGGTAGTCGAAGCGATCGAATACCACCTGACCGTCCGGCAGCATCCTATAGATGCCGGATTCCGGGGCTTTGGCCACGATATCCACGGTGTCCTCTGTATGTTTGATCACCATCTGTGACCAGGAATCGATCATGTCCGGGTCCGCCCAGCGGGCGTTCAGTTCCTCAACATCCAGCTTGAACGGCTTTTTCGAGAACTCCAGAAGATGGAACAGAAACAGGGGCGCATCGGCATGAGCGAAGGCCGCATGGTTGGTCATCGAGGACGCCCCCGTGATACGCGGATTAAGCTCACCCAGCCAGATTTCGCCGGTTTTCTTGTCGATCAGGAAATCGAGTTCGAAATAGCCGCGATAGCCCTCTTTGCGCAGCTGCTCGCCGAACTTGAAGGTCAGCTCGCGTGCCTTTTCGCGTGTCTTGGGTGGGAAGGCAGTAGAGAAAATCTCATTGCCGCACCAGCCGCCCCGGTAGGGCGTTAGTTCCTTAAAGCCGACAAGCTCTGTCATCAGCGGGCCGACGATTGTGCCTTCGGAGGTGCAGCAGGCCTCGATGGCCGAGCCGCGGCAATCGATCCGCTTCATAATCTTGATTTCGCCCTGTCCGACGATCTCATGCTCGTGCTTGCGGAAGTCGGCCTCGGTCTTAATGAAAAACGTTGTATGGCCGGAATCCCCGAAGGCGCTTTGCAGCACCAGATCACTGCCAAGATCCGCCTTCTTGCAGATCTTCTTCAGGTGATCATAGCTGTCGACCTTTGACAGCGTATTCGGAACAGAGGGCACGCCGGCCTTGTTGCCAACACGTACGGTCTCGATCTTGTTATCCATCTTGGTCCGCAGCTTCGCCTTGGGGAACCAGACCTCACCGCCAAGTTCCTTGGCCAGCTTTTCAGTCTTCTCATCAAACATCAGGAACACAAACTTCGGCTTGCCGCCGCGTGTCTTGACGTAGTCGATGACTTCCTTGTGCTGCAGCAAGTAGTTGTTGATGTCCTCGATAGACTGAAATTCATCATGCGGCAGCTCAGAAGGCACCAGCACGTTGGGATGGCGGCCATCGAAACAGTCCATGTAACAGATATACTTGAAATTCTTTACCCACTCGTCGAGTCCAAGAAGATTGAAGTTGGTCGCTGAGACAAAATAGACCGGGTCCGTATTGGTGTGGAAATAGCGGCGGATCTCCGAAATGTTGTTCAGAACTTTCTTCGGCATGTATCGTCTCCCAGTAAATTCAATTTATCGTTGGGTTTCTATTTCTTGGCGGGCGTCTATTTCTTGACGGACTTCAGGGCCTCCTTGGTGAAAACGCGCAGCCCCAGATCAGCGCGGAACCCGTGGATTTCGCTGACATCAAGTGCCCGCATGAACGACAGGATTTCCGGACTGATGACTTGGCCGGGCACCAGAATCGGAAAGCCGGGCGGATAAGGAATTATAAAGCTGGATGACACCAGTTCCTCGCCCGCCTCCAGTCTCTGCATCAAGCTGTCATCTGTCGGAATATAATCACAGTTGTCCTCGTTGTAAGCGAGGAAGAAGGCGGTACGGATATCGCCCTCCGGCGTGTCCTTGCCCGCCCGGAACGCATCGTGGAACCGGCTGAAATCCGGCAGCGGCGGCACGTGCTCCACCAGCGCCGACACCCGGTTGTCAAACGACCGGCGCTCCATCTTGGAGGCATCGTCCAGAAGCTCGTCCAGATCGTTGGCGATCTCTACCAGTACTTCGATCAGATAGGCGACCGAAGACCGCGTGGTACCGATATTGGTCATGAACAGCACAGTGTTGCGCGAGGTCTTGTTGATCTGGATCCCGTATTTGTCCATCAGGATCTTGGTCTTGAATGTGTCGCCGTCCCAGCCAGTGCCGCCCACCGCAAGGGTCACGCGGGTCGGGTCCAGCACAAATTCATCCTGGCTCCACATGTTCCAGGTGTCGATCCAGCCGTGATCGGGGTCATAGTAGGCCTCAACACCGCTTTCGCGATAGGTTTCCGGGATCATGTCGCCGGCAGTCAGTACCCGGAAATATTTCCTCAGCAGCGGATTGTCGGATATGGCGCGCCGGATCGACATCGCGCTTTCGATCTGCTTTTGGACAAACTCGAACCCCTCCAGTTCCACCTGCCGCCGACCAACATCCAATGAGGCGATAATCTGATAATTCGGCGAGGTCGAGGTATGGGTCATGTAGGCTTCGTGGAACGCCTGCTCTACTTCACCTTTAAAGTCCTGGTCGTTGACATGGATCATCGATCCCTGGCGCAGCGAGGTCAGCGTTTTGTGCGTGGACTGGGTGGCATAGGCCCGCACCCTCGCGCCCGGCGGCGGCACCAGCCGGGTGTTCAGCCAAGTCTCCTCATCAGCGTTCTTCAGCATTTCCTGCTGTGCCTCCCAGGCCTCCGCCGTCTCCGGGCTGCGCAGCGTCTCCCGCAGCGTATTGGCGACGCCCATGGCAGTGCGCTGGCGGTAGGTCGGGTCAAAGCGCGCAAAAGCAAACCACGCCTCGTCCCAGAGGAAGATCAGGTCCCTCTTAATGGCAAGGCATTCCTCCATCACCCGGCGAACATTGTATACGATGCCGTCAAATGTGCAGTTGGTCAGAAGGACCATCCGGACCCGGTCCAGCTTGCCGGCTGCCTTCAGCCGCAAGAGCGTGTGCTTGATTTCGTGCAGCGGCACCGCGCCGTACATCGAATGCTCATGCAGCGGGTAGCTGTCCATGTAGGCCACGCTGGCTCCCGCCAGCACCATTCCGTAGTGGTGCGATTTATGGCAGTCCCGGTCCACCAGCACGATGTCGCCGGGGCGGACCACCGACTGCACCACGATCTTGTTGCAGGTCGACGTGCCGTTTGTTGCAAAGAAAGTATGCTTGGCGCCAAATGCCCGCGCCGCCATGTCCTGGGCTTCCTTGATCGGGCCACGCGGCTCCAGCAGGCTGTCGAGCCCGCCGGAAGTGGCGGATGTCTCAGCCAGAAAGATGTTGGAGCCATAGAACGCCCCCATGTCCTGAATCCAATGCGAGCGGCTGATCGATTTGCCGCGGCTGATCGGCATGGCGTGGAACACGCCTGTGGGCTGTTTTGAATATTCCTTGAGCGCAGTGAAGAACGGCGATTTGTAGCGGCGGTCCACTCCGCGCAGGATATTTAAATGCAGCTCCTGGAAATCTTCCTGATTATAGAACACCCGCCTGCAGCGGCCGAGATCCAGCCCGGCGATGTCTTCGGCGGAGCGGTCGGTGACCAGATAAGCGTCCAGTTCCGGCCGTATCTTCTCTATCAAGCGGCAGGCCTCGGGGCCGTATTGGTGCGGATCAATCGAGTCGACCGACTCCTCCTCGCTTACGCGGGTCAAATACTGGTTCAGGATAGGCAGCTCAATCTTGGACTTCAGCGACAGCCCCGGGCGCACCACCACGGCCTGCACATTGTGATTGAACAGAATGCCAATCAGCGCATCTTCCAGCGACGGCACAATCACCGGCTCGTAGATGAATGGGTCTTCGATCCGCCGCATCCGCAGAAGGTTCTGCCGCAGGAACCGCTCCTGCGATTCTGACACGTCATCGACGATCATCACCTCGAAATAAGGCCGTCCCAGCGCCCGTGCTTCGGGCGCGAGCGACGCTTCATCTTCGTAGTCTTCGTTGTCGATCTCATCCGAGGACAGCGGAATAGACCGCCGCCGGTACGCCCCAGAGGTCAGCGCCCGCGCAATACGGCGCACCGACACCGCCAGATCTTCCACATTGCCGTGCTGCAGCAACTTTCGCAAATGCTCGAAAGCGTGGATACCCGGAAACGCCCAATAGCGTTCAATCGGAGCCAGAACATCAAACAGATGCTCTGCCGCGGCCATCAGTTTCTCGCTCTGACGGCCCTCCTGACGCTGCCGGGCCAGCCCTTCGGCCGACTCCCGCAGCGAACTCCATCTGTCCGCCCGCAGCTGGGTTGCACTATAATAATCCCGGATCGACGGCAAAGCCTTCCTTTGCGGCTGCAAGTTCAAAACCTGCCTCCCTTCTGTCGCGTCAGGACCTGCGCCGCCTTCCGGTCCGGTTAATCAGAACCCGTCTTTCCAGGAAAAACGGAAAATTGATGCGGCGAATGTAACGTCTGCTCAAAATTCTCAATCGAGCTGCGCGGGTCGGAGGACTGCAGCCCGCGCTGCGATCCCTGACCCGGCGTCTCAAGCGGCCCCAGCGTTTTCAGATAGGCATCAGCCCCGCTGGTGCGGTCGTATACAGTGAACTCCGCTTCCCGGTCGCGGAAGCTCTTCAGAACCTGCCCCAGTCCCTTGAGGCCTGTCTCACGCTGGCGCCGGACCTGATCCAGGTCGATCTCGATCGGGAACATATCCTCCTGCCCCGCCGACTGGTGCAGCACGGTGGCCGAAGGGTCCACCACCAGCGAACGGCCGACGCCGCCGGCGCTCAGCCCGTTGACGTCGAATACATAGCATTGGAACTGGGCGGCGGTCGCCCGTGCGATTGCGATCTCCGCCTCCCGGTCGGTTGTGCCGGTCAGCACCGGGTGCAGCAGCACTTCCACCCCCTGGCTGGTCAGCTGCCGCGTGGTTTCCGGGAACCAGATGTCATAGCAAATCGACAGGCCGAACCGGCCAACTCCGGGCACGTCAAACACACAGAATTCGGTGCCGGCCGAAATCCCCGCCTCATACGGTCTGAACGGGAACATCTTGGAGTATTTTGCGACGATCTCACCTTCCGGGTTGATCACCACGGAGGTGTTGAGAATCCGGCCATCTTCGGTTTTTTCGAACATGGAGCCGGGGATCAGCCAAATACCAAATCGGCGGGCGTCTTCCTGGAACTGCTGCAATGCATCATTCGGAAACGATTGAGCAAACTGGTCCAGCGGCCCATAAGGTGCCAGTTCAGAAAATAGCACCATCTGCGTCCAAGGAAACCGTGCCATCAGTATTTCAATCCTATGGCGCATTGCCTCGACATTCGAGTGAAGGGCAGCGACATGCATCTGAACACCAGCAATTGCGAAAGGTGTCATATTGGGCAGATCTCCAACTATCTTTGTTGTTATCACTCTATTTGCGCTCAACAGCCTTGGCTACCCCAAGACGATCAGAGTCGATACCGGCAGCGAGTTGATCTCTCAGGATCTCGATCTCTGGGCCTAGGCCAAAGACGTTGCCCTCGACTTTTCACAGCCAGGAATGCTGCGATCCGCCGATAGCCGTAGCGGCCATACTGGCAGGCAAGCACGATCATGTCCGCAACCAGGCGTGATTGGTCCGCCCGGCCCTTGCCTTCCGACCTTCGCGCAGCTCTGGCTTTTAAAGCAGTTGCCTGATTTCCGGGTGCGATATCCGGAGGTCAATATGCAATTGCATATGGGTACTTGGGCTAGCGCGATCCAATCAAGCCAACTTGATATCGAAATTCGATTCGGGAACGGCTGCAATCCAGTCCCGGACAGCCTGGGCGACGAACTCAGGCCCGTTGTCAGACCGGATATAGGCCGGGATACCGCGCAGGATGAACAGGTCGCTCGCCCCCAAGGTAATGACGGCTGAGGGCTCGGATCAGCCGTCGCAAATGTGAAGCTAGCTCACGATCAGAATAATTCCCGGCAGCGAAGGCGTTGCCCCTGCGCACCAGCGCGTTTTACGTTCTTCTGCTTTCACAGCGCTTCCAGCGCGGCATGTGCCAATGCAGAAAGCCCCGCTTTTGCGGGGCGTTAGGCGTTGATATTGTTTTGAATATTTGGTTGCGGGAGCAGGCAACCGCCGTATCCCACCTGCCCTCTCCGCAATCATATAAACCCATGATAGCTCGCAGCTAACGGCAAGTCTGCGCAGGAAGCTGAATTTGCAAAGCCTTGATCGCACCGCTCCAGCCATAAGCGCGACCGGCCCTAACCTGCCATTTGCCGGAGTTCCTTGCGCCGCTGTGCAGCGTCTCCAAAACGGACTTTTCTGCTGCTTGCCGAGAGACCCGGGTCAGTGCCCAAACTTACCGATACGCGTGAGGCAAACACCAAGTCAAGTTGGCCCCGTACGAGGCCAACTTTCACTAATTTTGCCCTGCAGCGCCTAATGGAGCAGCCAAAGCACCGGCAGGCTGCTGCTGTGTGATGCAGCCGATACCGCCGCCATCGAGCGCAATGAAGGTGCTGTCAACGCCCACGATTCTGCGGCCGAGGAACAATCCTTCCAATTCGGCGCGGGCCTGATCATCATCTGCCCCTGCCAGCATCGGGGTGATCAGCGCATTATTGACGGCGTAGGCATTCACATAGGGCACCGGCATGGGCTCCCCATGGGCCGGATCGGTGTAGGGCAAGCGCGGCATCTCGATCACTTCGAGCTTGCGCCCTTTTGCGTCCGTGGCGTCTTTGAGGCGGCGCAGGTTTTCCTGGCACAGCTGATAGTTCGGGTTCGACGGATCTGTCACCGTTTGAGCCAGCACAACACCCGGCGCGAGGTATTCCACCACGTTGTCGGCATGGCCGTCGGTGCCGGCGTCCTCGACCAGCCCCAGCCCCAGCCAGATGACCTCCTCAATGCCAAGGTAATCCCGCAGCAACCCTTCGAGATCGTCCCGCGACACACCGTTATACCGGTTGGCATTGCGCATCACCTGTTCGGTGGTGATCAGCGTGCCTTCGCCGTCGACAGTGATGCCGCCGCCCTCGCAAATGAACGGCGCATGATAGAGCCTGATGCCGAGATGGTCGGCAAGATGTTCAGCAACGCGCATGTCCTTGTCGCAGGCGTATTTTCCGCCCCAGCCGTTAAACTGGAATTGGACCAGTGCGACTTCGCCGTCATCGTTCTTGACGAAGATCCAGCCGCTGTCGCGCAGCCAGGCGTCGTTGATCGGGATTTCCAGAATCTCGGAATTGCCGCAATCGGCAAGCGCGGCCCGCGCGTCGGCCGCGTCGCCGGGGTCGGCGATCACGGTCACCGGCTCAAATTCCGCCACCGCACGGACAACACCGGCATATTCCGCCCGGGACCGCGCCAAGTCACTTCGGTAGTTCAGCTCGGTCGGCCAGCCGATGTAGGTGCGGGCGTGGGGTGCAAACCGGGCAGGCATACGGAAACCGTCAGCGTAGGGTGTTTTTACCATGGATCTCTCATGTGGTGGCAGGGTTGCGGCGGCGCTGGCGCCGCCATTGGGTGATCTGCGGCCGGATCAGAAACCGGCCTTGATCCGCTCGAATTCCTTCAGCATTTTCGCAGCCATCTCGTTGGGCACGCGGAAACCGAACAGGCTTTCAGCCATGAAGCCTTCGGGATCGGAATAGCCGTAAGCTCTCACAGCCTCCTGATCGGCGATCCTATAGGAACCAGCGTTGGCGTGTGCATAGCCCCAAGCCTCGATCAGGTATTTACCGCTCTCGGCATCCGACAGCGCGTTTAGGAAGTCATACACGTCCTCATCGCTGCCTTCGCCGTCCTTGAGATGCACATAGCCGCAAGCCCAGCTGGCAACGCCCACTTCAAGGTCACGCACCAGTTTCACCGGAACATTATCGAAGATCAGCGCCAGTTCGGTCGCATTCCAGGCCCAGGCGGCGTGGATCTCTCCTGACTTGATGGCCGCATCCAACTGCCCTTGATCGCTCCAGTAGAAACGCACGTTTTTATGGACAGCCCGCAGGAAGTCCGACGCCTCCTGGAATTTCTCATCCGTCATTTCGCTCCAGTCGTTGACGCCAACAGCCAGCGCTGCAAACCCGTAGGCATCTTCGACCACGTCCGGCAGTGAAACCTTGCCGGCCAGCGCCGGGTCCGCCAGCATCTTCAGGTCGATATCGCCTTCGACGAGATCTGTCCGGTAGACGAGACCGGTATTTCCCCAATCAAAAGGCACCATCCAGACCTGGCCGTCCGACGACACTTCCGGCAGTTGAGCCAATGTGGGAAGCAGTTCGCCCCAGGCATCCAAGCGCGCGGTGTCAATCGGCTTGATCAGGTCGGCAGCGCGCATCTTACCGATCAACCCACTGCAGGGATGGGCCAGATCGGCCTTGAAACCGGAACGCAGCTTGTTGAAGCCCTCGTGGTCATCCGCAAAAAACGAGAAGTCGGGGGCGCTTCCATGTTTTTCGACATAGGCGTTAAAGAAGCCTGGATCGTCGTAGCCTGACCAGTCAAACACGGTGATCTGGCCCGCACTGGCGCCAAAGGCGGCCAGCGTTCCCAGGGCCAGCCCGGCCGAAAGAGATTTGATCTTCATGGGTAGTCCTCCTCTCAGGTTATTCGATTATTTCGGGGGCAGGGCCACGGCGGCGCCACCGCGGAAGCCCGACCACACGGAATCGCCGATTTCAAAATGATCGGCCCGTTCGAAATTGGTGACCGAAGCGACCAGGGGGTCAGCCCGGCCCTCCAACTCCAGGTAATAGTGGATCGTTTCGCCATAGAAGGCCCGGTCGATTACCCGTGCCGGAACCGCCACATCGGCCCCTTCAGGACGGTTGCTGCCGACATGAACGCGCTCCGGCCGCAAGCCGATCGTGACTGCGGCTCCAACGCCATCCGAAACGCCATGCGCGTCCATCGAAAGCTGTCCGAACCGGGGCAGTTCGACCTCGAGCTTTTCACCGCCATTGGCCTTGATGCTGGCATCGAAGAAGTTCATCCCGCCGATGAAATCGGCAACCTGCTTGGTATTGGGCTTCTGATAGAGTTCGTGCGGTGTAGCCACCTGGGCGAGCCTGCCCTCGAACATCACGCCGCAGCGGTCCGAGATCGTCATCGCCTCATTCTGGTCATGGGTTACCATCAGGAAGGTGATCCCAACCGAGCGCTGTAATGCCCGCAGCTCCATCTGCATCTGTTCGCGCAGCTTCTTGTCGAGCGCCGACATCGGCTCGTCCAGCAGCAGGACCTTGGGTTCCAGTACCAGGGCCCGGGCCAGGGCCACCCGCTGGCGCTGGCCGCCGGACAGCTCATGCGCGCCGCGCCGGCCCAGCCCCTCCAGGCCGACCTTGGCCAGCATGTCTTCCGCCCTGGCCCGCTTTTCTGATCGACTCAGACCGGAGCGCGCCAGGCCGAAGATGATGTTCTCCTCGACGTTCAAATGCGGAAAGATGGCGTAGCTCTGAAACACCATATTCGTTGGCCGGTGGTTGGCATCAATCCCGGCCATAGGCAGACCGCCGATGGAGATGGTGCCTTCCGACGGTTCCTCAAAGCCTGCGATCATTCTGAGCAGCGTGGACTTGCCGCAGCCCGACGGGCCGAGCAGCGAGAAGAACTCCCCTTCCTTAAGCTGCAGCTTCACGTTCCTGACAGCCTGGAAGCTGCCGAAGGACTTGCTGACATTGGCGATATTGACGGCGATTTGTTGATCCATGCCGGGCGGTCCTACTCGGGTTGCTGGGTGAAACGTTCGCTGCGGTGGCGGAAGCGTTCGGCCACCAGCAGGAACAGGATGGAAACAAGGATGAGGAGCGAGCCGAGCGCGATCACGTTCGGCAGCTTCGCGGGGAAACGCACCTGGCTCCAGATATAGACCGGCAGCGTCGGGCTGTTGCCGGACAGGAAGAAGGCCAGGATGAACTCATCGAAGGAGACCGTGAAGCTGATCAGCAGGCAGGAAATGATCCCCGGCGAGACAACCGGCAGCGTCACCCGCCGCAGTGCGCCCCAGGAGGTTTCCCCGAGGTCAACGGCGGCCTCTTCCAGCGCATCATCGAACTGACCGAAGGCTGATGTCATGATCGACACGCAGAACGGAATGGTCAGCAGCGAATGGGCCAGGATCACGGTGAAAAGCGTGGTGCCGATGCCGATGCCGAGGAACACGATCAGCAGCGAAATGGCGATGATGATTTCGGGCATCACCAGCGGTGCCATGACGATGGTCTGGCTGGTCCGGCGCAGCGGGTAGCGGTGCTTGGTGATCGCGCGTGAGATCAGCGTGCCCAGGCTGGTGGCCACCACCGCCGAAACAACGGCCACGATCAGACTGTTTTTCAAAGCCTCAAACAGGGCCGTCTGTTCAGCCAGGCTCGCGTACCATTTTGTCGTGAAGCCTGTCAGCGGGAAACCGAGTACTTTGGAGTCATTGAAGGAAAACAGCGGCAGCAGCAGGATCGGCAGGTACAAGAACCCGATATAGAGCACCGCATAGGCGGGCAGCAGCCTGCCAATCCGCGACAGCACGGCAACAACGCGGTTCATTTCAGGCTCCTTTCAATCAGTTTCAGGCAAAGCACCAGCAGGCAGGCAGCACCAGTCACGCAGACCACGGCCGACAGCGCCAGCGCCGCCCCCAAAGGCCAGTTGTTGGCCTTGCCGAACTGGACCTGGATCATGTTGGCGACCATTGCGCCGTCCGACCCGCCAACCAGCGCCGGGGTGACGTAATCGCCAACAGTGGGAATGAAGATGATCATGCTGGCACCGATGATGCCGGGGATCGACAGCGGAAGGGTCACCCGCAGGAAGCTGCGCACCGGCCCCTCCCCCAGATCTTTTGCCGCCTCCAAATAGCTGCGGTCGATCTTTTCCAGTGACACAAAGATCGGCAGGATCGCAAAGGGAGCCCAGGCGTGTGCCAGAGTCACCACCACGGCTTCGGAGTTGTAAAGCAGAGTGTCGATGGGGCTGTCGATGACACCGAGCCACAGCAGCGCGGAATTGACCACCCCGTTCTGTGCAAGGATGAGCTTCCAAGAGAACACCCGCAGCAAGTAGCTTGTCCAGAAGGGGATGGTCACCAGAAACAGCCACATCGCCTTGTTTTTATTGACATTTAACGCGATGTGATAGGCCACAGGGTAAGCCAGCAGAACGGTCAGCAGCGTCACCATCGCAGCGATCCCGACCGAGCGGAAGATCAGCGTGCGGTACAATGGGTCTGTAAAGACTTCCCGGTAGTTGGCCCAGGTGAAGTCGCGCGTCACATCCACGAATTCCTGGGTCCAGAAGGAGTAAGCAATCGTCATCCCCACAGGCGCTGCAATCAGCAACAGAACATAGAGCGTCGTCGGCGTGGCCAGCAACAGACCCAGTCTGGCATTCTTGTCCAAAGTCACCTTGCTTCTCCCTCCGGCCGTCAGCCCGTGCGTCCATCAAAGGTGCTGATCGCGCCATAGAGGTCCGGCCGGCGGTCCCGGAAGACCCCCCAGTAGCGGCGCGTTTCGGCCACCGCATCCAGGTCGAACTCCGCGGTCAGAACCGCACCGTCCTCGCGCTCGGCCTCGGCTACTTTCTGGCCAAATTGGTCGGCGATGAAGGAGCCGCCGAAGAAGGCCATGCGCAGTTTATCGTCCTCCGTGGCGACTTCCTCGCCCACCCTGTTGCTGGCAACGACCGGCACCAGGTTGGCACCGGCATGGCCGCACATCACGGTCTGCCAATGGGGAATGCAATCGGCATCCGGGCGGGTCGGTTCGGAGCCGATGGCGGTGGGAAAAAGCAGCATTTCCGCACCCTGCAACACCATGCAGCGGGCGGCTTCAGGGAACCACTGGTCCCAGCAGATCGCCGCGCCCACGCGCCCGAAGGCTGTATCCCAGACCTTGAAGCCGGTATCGCCGGGGCTGAAGAACTGTTTCTCCTGGTAAGCGACGTCATTGGGGATATGCGACTTACGATAAATCCCCATTACCGTTCCGTCTGCGTCAATCATTGCCAACGAATTGAAGTAGCTCTGCCCGGCACGTTCAAAGAAGGATACCGGCAGGACCACCCCCAACTCCCTGGCTACGGAGGAAAAATGCCGGATTGCCGTGTTTTCTTCCACAGTGCTGGCCAGCGCGAAATGTTTGTGCGCCTGTTCGATGCAGAAATAGGGCGTCTCAAACAGTTCCTGGATCAGGATCACATTGGCACCGCGACCGGCTGCGTCGCGCACCAGCTCCTCAGCCTTGGCAATATTGTTTTCCTTGTCCCAGGAACAGCTCATCTGGGTGGCAGCGAGGGTTACATTACGCATGGACGGGGGCTCCGGCTTTGGGTTGCTGCTGGGTGATGCAATGGATGTTGCCGCCGCCATCGGCGATCGCGTTGGTCAGAACGCCGACTACGATGCGGTCCGGGAACAGGCTGGACAGGACGTCCAGCGCCTCCTGGTCGTGCTCGGGGAAACCGTATTGCGGGACGATCACGCCGCCGTTCACCAGATAGAAGTTGATGTACGACAGAAAGCGGCGGCTGCCGTCCGGTTTGCGGTCTACAGGCGGCGAGGTCACCTGGAAAATCGTCAGCGGCTGGCCTGCCGCATCAGTCTCCGCTTCCAGAATGGCGCGGTTGTCCAGCAGGTTCTGATAGTCGGAATCCTCCGGATCGGCGCTGACCTGGCAGAGGACGCCGCCGGGCACAAAAGCCGCAACGACATCGACGTGGCCATTGGTCGAGTCATTCTCCAGCGTGCGGTTCAGCCAAATGACCTTGGACAGGCCCAGTTGCCTGCACAGCTCTGCTTCGAATTCTTCCGGGCTTGGCCCGCCATTGCGGGTGCGGTGTTCATAGCATTGCCGCGTGACCACACACGTCCCGTTGCCGTCAATATTGAGCGCACCGCCCTCATAGATCATGGCAGATGGGTTCCGCTTTGCCCCCGCCAGCTCAATGACGCGGGAGGCAACCTTGGCATCCTTCTCGTGGGGCCAATCACCGCCCCAGCCGTCAAAGGTCCAGTCCACACCAGCAAGCGAGCCATCGTCGCCCAGCACGAAGGTCGGCCCGTTGTCGCGCAGCCAACTGTCATCCAGCGGGCAAGAGACCAGCTCAATATTGGCTTGGCCTTCAAGCGCTTCGAGCCCATCGCCGTTTTCCGGGTCATAGAGCATTGCCACAGGTTCGAACTGCGCTATGGTCTTGGCGACATCAGCATATTCGCGCCTCACTTGCGGCAGGCTGTCGCCAAAGGTTCCTTCGGCACAAGGCCAGGCCATCCAGGTGCGCTCATGCGGGACCCACTCGGGAGGCATGCGGTACTGTGTCATGCGAGGTTCACCCCCTGTTTGATGAGATCGTCGGTTGTTTTGCGGATGCCGTCCTCCAGGATGTCGAACATCTGGTCGATCTGGCCATCCGTGATCACCAGCGGCGGCGAGAATACGCACATGTTGATGATCGGGCGCAGGATGAGGCCGTTTTCCTGGCAATGCGCATCGATCATCGCGCCCACGGTCTTGTCGAGTGCGAGCACATCGTCGGCCGACGCATCAGCCACGCACTCGACACAGCCGACCAGCCCCTTGCCGCGCGCATCGCCGACAAGGGGGAGGTCCGCGAGGGCTCCGAGCCGTGCTTCGAAATGGGGAGTGACATTTTGCACGTGCTCAAGGATGCCCTCGCGTTCGATGATCTCGATATTCTTGAGCGCAGCGGCTGCGCTGACCGGATGGCCCGAGTAAGTGAAGCCGTTCGAAAAGGTCGCGTCCTGGGACTTGTCACCGGAAACGTCGGCAATCAGCCGGTCCGAGATGATGCAGGCCCCCATCGGCACATAGCCTGAGGTCATGCCCTTGGCGCAGGTGATGATGTCAGGAACGATGTCGAACACCGCTTCCGAGGCGAACCAGTGGCCCATGCGGCCAAAACCGGTGACAACTTCGTCGGAGATGTAAAGCACGTCATGCCGACGGCACACCTCGAGGCAGCGTTTGTGGTAGCCCGCCGGCGGGACAATCACCCCACCCGAACACAGGATCGGCTCAGCAATGAATGCCGCCACCTTTTCGGCGCCGATCTGCAGAATGGCGTTCTCCAGATCCGCCACCTTTTCATCCAGAAAGGCCTCGATGCTCTGGCCTTCGGCGCGGACATAAGGGTTCACGTTGGGCAAGAAATGAGCCAGATGCTCCGCCTGATCCAGCCAGCCCTTGTCGCGCTCCTTGCCGCTCACCGAGGCCGCCAGATAGGTCGAGCCGTGATAAGCCTTCTGGCGCGAGATGACGATTTTCTTTTCCGGCCGTCCCAGAATGTTGTTACGGAACTGGATGAACCGCAGCGCGCTGTCCACGGCGGTCGAACCACCGGTCGTGAAGAACACATGGTTCAGGTCCCCCGGCGTACGTTTGGCTATTTCGTGGGCCAGGCGTGCGGAGGTGGAGTTCGCGTTGTTGAATGGCGAGAAATAAGCCAGCTCGCGCGCCTGTTCCGCCATTGCATCGACGATCTCAGTGTTTCCGTAACCGATCTGCACGCACCACATGCCTGCCGGTCCATCGATCAGGCGCTCGCCCGTTTCCGTCGTGACATAGATGCCTTCACCGCCTTCGGTGAAGGTCCTGTCATTCTGGCCGATATAGGCCATCGCCTCCCACGGATGAACAAAATGCCCGTTGTCCCAATCGCGGACGGTTTCGAAATCGGTATTCAGCAGCGTCATGATCTTACCCGTGTTGTAACATTTATCACAATCTGAACATACATACATTCAAAGTCAACAAAAGCTTTTGCCTTTAGGCTTTGGCTGTGGGAAGTCATTGGAAACTCAAGGTCATTCACTCAATGCAGAGAGGTCCAGAGGAGACGTGAGCGATACCGGCCAGCATGAGGAAGGGCTGAATGCCAGGGAATTCAGCAAGTCGAAGAATCGGCGCCACCTGTTGGATTCCGCCGCGGAAGCCATTTTCAAACACGGCTTCCGGGGCGCAACCATTGCCGCAATCCAGGAGATTTCAGGCCTGTCGCGGGGCATGATCAACCTGCACTTCAAGACCAAGGAAAACCTTCTGCTGGCTGTCGCCGAAGACTTGTCGAACAGTTACTCCGAACGCTGGAACAAGGTGGCCCTGGACCCGGACTTGCCCGCTGCAGAAAAACTGAGGAGGATTATCCAGCTGGATCTTTCCCCGGACTTTCTGAACCGGCGTGACGTCGCTGTTTGGTTCGCCTTCCGCTCCGAGGTTTACTCGAATCCGGAATACCGCAAGTCTATCGATTCCAGGGATGCGAGCCTGCGGGATGTAATGATTGAGCTCTGCCAAACTCTTATTGACGAGGGGAATTACCTTGATGCCGACGCAGAACTCGCAACTGACGGCCTGATAGCGCTCCTTGAGGGAACGTGGACTGACTTCCACCTGCATGCAGAAGAATTCGACCGCAGCAAGGCAGAGCGCACCTGCCTTTACATTGCAAAGAGCTTATTCCCAGATCATTTTTGATCTCATTCAAGTATGACTGCCACGATCAGTTTCCGGTTGCCGAAGTGCTGAAGGAAAACTCAAACGAATTGGCTGACACGGTCCGATTGGAGACTCTCCCATTCAGTACGCCAGTTCAGCCATTTCGAAGTCAGTGAACCTCTTTTGTTGCACAAATGGCCAATCGCCAGGTTCCATTCATCTTGTCAGTTGATCAGATCGGGGAGTTTTAGCCGGTCGGTCAGGTATGGCAACCGGGATTGGGCCATTGGAACCGCGCCTTTTCCCATGCGTGCCTTCAACAATTCTTCGCCCGCCCCTGCTCTGGCCAAGTCCTGCCCATTGGGCGCGACGACACAGCTGCCCCCGAAATAGTCCATGCCATTTTCATGCCCGCAGGAATTTGCGTAGCAAACGAACACCCCGTTTTCGAACGCGCGCGCAGGGATGACGGTGTTTGCCACCACACCCCATTGCGCGCCCAAAGCGGTGGGAACCAGAACCAGCTCTGCCCCGGCTTGGGCAACCGCCCGGAAGGTTTCAGGGAACTCGGCGTCATAGCAGATCAGTGTGGCAGCTTTGAACCCTTCCAGCTCGAACAGCGTGTAGGTTTCGCCAGGGCTGAAATGGTCCCCTTCAAAGCCAGGAGGCAGCAGCAGTTTGCGGTGGGTTGCCAGCAGGTTTCCATCCTTGCCGATGCACGAGGCTGAGTTAAACAGGTCACCGCCAGATTGCTCCGCAAATCCGTAGTGGATCGCCACCTGGTGCTCACGGGCGAGTTCCGCGACCACCTGCGCCGATGGACCGTCTGCTGGTTCCGCCCAGTCCGAAACCCGGCTGCCGATGTTATATCCGGTCAGAAACAGCTCAGGCAGCACCAGCAGATCGGTGTGCTGCCCTTGCAGCCGGGTCAGACAGCTGCCAAGCCACGCCAGCCGCGCCTGCGGACCGTCAAGGTCCGCAGGGCTTTGGGCAACTGCGATATTCAGGTTGCCTGTCATGGCTCAGCCCTTGCTCAGCAGGATTTCGCGGGGATAGCTGGTGATGTATTCAATGCCGGTTTCAGTCACCACAACCGAGTCGCCGATCCGGCCCGCGGTCACACCGTCCACCGAAATGCCGCCATCGACCGCAAAGGTCATGCCCGGCTGCAGAACAGTCTTGTCGCCTTCCTTCAGCTCCGGTGCCTCCAGATAGGCGACACCGATGGAACGGCCGGTGCGGTAGCCGGTCTCATATCCGCGCGCGCGGTAGACCTCATTGGCCGCGGCGGCGACATCCTCGGCCAAAACGCCCGGGCGCATGGCAGCAATCGCGGCTTGCTGCGCTTCAATGGCAGCCTCCTGCACATCACGTGCCTGGTCGGTCACATCGCCGATGTGGAACATGCGGTCGAAGCCCAGCTTGTACTGCTTGAACTGCGCCATGTTGCAGAAACAGAAATAGACCGGATCGAATTTTTCATAGGCTTTGACGCTGGCGCGGCGGTGCACCATGGAGGCATCGGTGCCGCTCTGCAGGATCTGCAGGTTGTGGATCATCGGCGAGACGAAGCGGTCCCAGCCCTTGTCCGTCAAGAAGGAGGCCGCCTTGTGCGAGCCTGCTTCGATCACCGCCAGCGCGGATTCGTACTCGCGCGCTCCTTCGCGCAGGCTGTCATGAGCGGCGGCCATCATGGCACCGGCAATCTGCCCTGCTTCCTTCATGACGCTGATTTCAAACGGTGTCTTGATAGTGCGCATGGCGCCAAGCACCGGCGAGATATCCCGCAGCGGCACGCCGGGATAGGTGTCATCAAGGTGGTTGCGCACGATTGCAGGAATGGTGCTTCGTTCGATCCAGATCTCCTTGGGACTTTCGCCCAAGGCATTGGCCAGGGCGCGGCCCCAGCTGCGCGGGCCAATGTCTTCCCAGGTCTGCACATCCTCGACCCAGGTCATTTCCGCCACCATCTCGGATTCCATCAGCGGGGTGATGACAACCGGCGCGTCCTGCGCATCGACCACCAGCATCGAGGGACGGCCGAATTCGATCCCGAGATAGCCCCAGAAGCCCGCCAGGTAGGCGATCGAGCTTTCATCGGTGAACACGGCTTTGCCGATACCTGCCTGGCGCATGCGGTCCTGCAGGATGAGGGTGCGTTTCTTGGCTTCTTCCAGCATGTGCTGACTTCCTTCTGTTAGGTGGATTGAGGGGTGGACTGTGGACGGATCAGTCCAGCAGCCCCGGCAGGAAAAGGGCTACCGGCGGCACGAAGGTCACGATCAGGACCATCGGAAAATGCCCCAGAAGCAGGAACTTCATCGTCGGGCCGACATAAACCGACAGCGGTTGGCGGGTGACGCCGCCGGCCATGTAGAGCAGCGGGGCGCAGGGCGGGGAGATATTGCCCAGCCCCAGGTTGGTGCCGACGATGGCAGCAAAGTGGATCGGGTCCAGGCCGATTTTCTGGGTGACGGGCAGAAGGATGATGGCTGCCAGCACGCCGCCGGAGACATCGTCGATGATCATCCCCATGATCAGCAGCAGCAGGTTGATCAGCAGCAGGATCACGATCTTGTTGTCTGAAATCGTCAGCAGCAGGTCGGCAAACTGGGTCGGCACCTTGGCTAGCACCATGCCGCGGCTCATCACGAACAGAAAGAACAGCACCATCAGGATCGCACCGGTCAGCCGCGCCGCCTCGACGGTGGAGTTGAACAGCATCTGCATCGGCAGCGAGCGGTAGATCGCAATGCCCACGATCAGCGTGTAGACCAGTGCCACCGCGCCTGCCTCGGTCGGGGTGGCGATGCCGCTGTAGATGCCGCCCAGAACGATCACCGGCATGATGATGGCCAGGCTGGCTTTCTTGCCTGTATGTGCAGCCTCGGCCAGGGTTTCACGCATCGGCAGTTTGGGTGCCGTTGTGATGGTTGTGTTATTGCGCAGGAAAAAGAAGTTCAGCCCGCAGTAGATCAGCGCCAGCAGCACGCCCGGCCCCATCGTGGCGAGGAAGCACTTGGCGACAGACTCCCTGATTGCAATGGCGAAAACGATCATCGGGATCGAAGGCGGGATCATCAGCGCCAGCACCGAGGACACAGCAACAAGCGCGGTGGCATGGCCGGGCGGGTAGCCCTCCTTGATCATCCGCGGCACCATGATCTTGCCAATGGCGGCGATGGCGGCCGAAGCACTGCCCGAAATTGCTCCGAACAGGGCGCAGGTCAGCACGGTCACCGCGCCCAAGCCCCCCTTGGTGCGGCCGACAAAGGAATTGACGAAGTTCAACAGCCGCTCGGAGATGCCGGAGGCGCCCATCAGCGTGCCGGACAGGATGAACAGCGGGATTGCCAGCAGCGAGAAAGCGCTGACCTGAGAATAGCCGTAGCCGGCATGGAAGGAGATATTGGTGCCGGACATCAGCCCGTAGCCAAGCGCCCCGGCGCCGAAGGCGAACCCGACCGGAACCTCGATCAGCAACAGGAAGATGATGGCCAGGAAGGCAATGAGGAAGAAGGTCATGAGGTCAGTCTCCGCCCTGTCCGGTCACAAGCGCGCGCGCTTCGAGAAAAAATTGCAGAACCAGGTAGAGGATCATCAGCGCAAAGCCGGAGACCATGCTGAAATCCCAGATGTATTTGGGCAGCCGCATGTAGGTGCTCTTGCGGTTCAGGGAGAGGTTGTAGGCTGCGAAATCCCAGGCAAACCAGGCGAAGACCAGAACCGTCACCAGACAGCATAGGGTGCCGAACAGGCGGACAGACAGCAGGGTCTTGCGGTTCTGCGTCAGCAGGGTCAGCACGCCGCCCTCGATATGGTCACGCTCGCGGGTGCAATAGGCCATGCCGATGAAGTAGATCCACAGGGCCAGCATCGGCGCCAGCTCCTCGATCCCTAGGAAGGGCGAGGCGATCACGTAGCGCATGAACACCTGAGCCGCCATCAAAAGCCCCAGCGCGATCATGGCGGCGAACAGGATTACCCGCATCAAGAGTGCTACCTTGTCCTCGATGGCATAAAGCCCGCCAAGGCCGCGGTAGACCGGCGCTGCAGCGTCGCCGCCTGCCGGCATGATCGGTTCCGGGGTCAGGACATTGTCCAGACTGTCCGTATGCAGAAGCTCTTTGGTCATGCGCTCTCCTCCCTGGTCAGTGCATGAAAGGGGGCTGCGCCCGCGGGAGAGGCGGGCGCAGAGGGGGATGGATCAGTTGCTGCCAGCGGCAGCCTTGATCTGGCCCATCACTTCGGCGCCGATGATCTGCTCCATGTAGGGGTATTCCACCGCGGTCACCTGCTGGCGGTAAGCGTCCAGCTGCTCGGGCGTCAGCTCGACAACCTCGATGCCGGCCTCTGTCATCTGGGCAAACCACTTGGGGCTTTCGGCTTCGGCGTTTTCCCAGGCCCAGGTCACGGCCTCATCCGCGGCGGTGCGGATCCAGCCCTGCTGTTCTTCGCTCAGGCCATCGAACCAGCGCTTGTTGGCGGTCCAGAAAGTGTGCTCGAAGTTTTCGCGGGTGAAGACGTAAGCGCTGACCACATCCTTGAACAGCAGCACTTCAGACGGCGGCGAATAGGCGCGGCCGTCGATGGCGCCGGTCTGCAGCGCTGTATGCACCTCGCTGAAGGCCATCGGGACGGGTGCAAAGCCGGTGGCCTTGTAGCGCTCGATCGCCATCGGCATGCCCGGCACCCGCATCTTGAAGCCCTGGGCCTCGTCTGGGAAATTGGTCGGCACGTCGACGCCCTTGCGCACTACGAATCCAGTGAAATCGGTTGGAATGGTTCCCAAGAGCACCATACCCAGATCGTTCATGATGCCGTCATAGACACCGTTCATCACCGAACCCGGGCCATAGATCTCGCGCCCGGTTTCCCAGTCGCTGGCGACATAGCCCAGGACAGAGACGTCCCAGCGCGGGTCCAGTTCCGAATGGTTCCAGGACATGGTCATCTGCACCGCGCCCTGCGACACCTGCTCGACAATCGAGGTCCAGTCACCCAGATCGCCGCCCGGGTGGTAGTCGACGTTCAGCTCACCGCCGGACAGCTCATCCAGCCGCGCCGAGAAACGCTCGGAGACTTGGTGAAAAATGTGCTGGGTGTCCATCACATGGCCCAGAATGATGTCTTCGGCATGCGCGGCCGGCAGCGTCGCGGCCAGCATTCCTGCGGCAGCGGCACCCGCTTTGAAAAATGTTGCGATCCCCACGAAGGTTTCCTCCCTGTTCGTGTTTCAGTCGCGGCTCGAATCGAAATATCGGCCTGATCAATTTGCTAAGCTGCATACAGCTATTGCGTCAATACTTGATTTTTTCCAATTTTTAACCTTTCAATCGACATGCTGCATGCACCATTCTCAATTCACGGAGAGAAAATGTTTGATAAAGGCCGCCACCACCGGGCCAAGATCGGCTTTGTCCTGCTGGCCACGGAACAGACGATTGAGGACGATATGTTCCTCCTGCGCCCCGACGGGGTTGGAGTGCATTTCGCCCGCGCCTGGATCGGGGACAGCATCACGGTCGAAAGCCTCAGCCGTCATGCCGGGGATCTGGCCCGCGCTGCCTCAACGCTGCTGCCGGATGGCAGCCTCGATGTGATCTGCTACGGCTGCACTTCCGGCAGTCTGGTTATCGGAGAAGACCAGGTTGCCGCGGAATTAAACAAGGGCGCGCCAAACGCCAAGGCGACCAGCCTGATCACCGCCGTCCTTGAGGCGCTGCGCGCTGTCGGCGCCAAACGGGTTGCGGTTGCCACGCCCTACCTGGACGAGATCAACGATCAGGAAGTCCAATACCTGGAAAAGGAAGGATTTCAGGTGACGCAGATCCACGGGCTCAAGCTGGAGAGGGACAGCGACATGGTCCGCGTCAACCCTAAGTATCTGGCCGAGTTTGCCAAGGAGGCTGACACGCCAGACAGCGATGCGTTGTTCATCAGCTGCGGTGCATTGCGGTCATTGGAGATCACCGGCCAACTGGAGCAGCGTCTAGGCAAGCCGGTGATCTGCTCCAACCAGGCGATGATGTGGCACGTTCTGCGCCTGGCCGGCCTTCCGGACCGTATCGAGGGATACGGGCGGCTGCTCCGGGATCACTGAAATCGCCTCTTCTTTGCTGCAAACAGCCTTGCTAGTACTGCAGGACCCGAAGCCGCTCAGGAAAGGGAGCCGCCTTGTCTGCAGATGCCACATTACTGACACCGCCCGGTTGGGGCGACCGCAAGCCTGGTGTCGAGGACATTCAGCGCCTGATCCTCAAGCGGATCTGCTTCCTTGAATACACCCCCGGCGACCGGTTGAAGGAGGCGGAACTGGCCAAGGAGTTCGGCGTCAGTCGAACGCCGGTGCGCGATGCCATCAGCCGGATCAACCACCTCGGGCTGGTGGAAACGATCAACGGCGTCGGCAATGTGGTGATGGAGCTGCCGCCGCAGAAGATTGCGCAAGTCTACGAAATGCGGCTGCATCTGGCCGCCTTGATCGGCGCAACAACACCCGCGCAGATCGAAGAGAGCCACCTGGACCGCGCCCGGGACTTGCTGCAGCAGGCCCATCTACTCGGCGACCAAGTCGACTCCCGGCAATATGTCATCGTCAATGATCAGCTGAACACGCTGATCAGCGATCTGATCGGAAACTCGGTCCTGCGTTCCTTCTGGACCCAGGCCTATTATCAGGCCGCCAGCACCTGGCACAGGGTTGTCGACCGCGCTGGTGCTGAAGTGGCCGATGCTTTGGTTGCCGAGCTTGTGGATCTCGAAAACGCGCTGGCAGAGAATGACATCCTGGCCGTCGGATACATCCAGCGCATTCACATCGGTTATGGCTATGCCCGCATCAAGAAGTTCATGTTCAGAGAAACAGACCTTTGACTATCAAAGGCAGTTGTCCGACAAGCACATCAACCTGCCGCAGCTTTTGAACTATTTCCTCTGGCTTGTGTCGCTAGTTCGCCATTCTCAGTCCTCCGTTTTCTAAACCTTGCGGTGGACCAGTTCAGATGGGGCAATCCAGCGAAAAGACGGTTTGAGAATTCGGCATCGACGAAGCTTTGAATAACCACTCTGACTTCATTGGCTGCAACGCAGCGATGAGCGGGCCGCATCTGCGAGCAGATGCGGCGTCGGCAAACATCCGAAAAGGCAACGGCAGCAAAGTCCCGCCCAATGCTAGTCCAAGCCCGACCAGGCGAACGGCCTCTGTCCCGGAGGACAGCCATTCGCGCCCGGCGCGGTGAATTTGCGGCATCAGCCCAATTTGCTCCCTGGAAGCAACGCGGATCTCTGACCATCTGGTTTGATCCGAGGATGATCTGGACGCCGCCGCCGCCCGGCAAGCGCGGCCGCCGGTGCCAGTTCAGCGGCGCCGCGATCCAAACCTGTCTAACCCTGAAAGTACTGTTCGGGATGCCACTGAGGCAGACGGCGGGCTTCGTACAAAACCTGCTGCGGCTGGCCGGTCTGGGCTGGGCCGTGCCGGACTTCAGTACACTGTGTCGCCGCCACGAAAGTTGAACGTGGCTGTCCCGTTCCGTGGCGGCGCGGGTCCGCTGAATCTGCTGATCCCCTCTCGGGACATCACTGCGTGATACACTGCCGGGCAGCGGGTGGCCCCAAGCCGCGCATTTGGCGCAAGAAACACAGCCCCTGCCCGGCAGGCGAAGAGATTGGTTCCGTGACCGCCGACGGGGCCTATGATGCCACGAGACGATTGCCGCCCGTGGTTCCGACGCTGTTATCCCGCCCCGCAAAAATGCCACTCCCAGGAAGCCAACGAGCCCGGGCGCGGAGGCACGAAACGAAGTCCTGCGCGCATCAAAGTATCCCGGCCGCGCCATCTGGCGGCGTGGAGCGGATTTCACCGCCCGAGCCGGGTCGAGTCAAAGATGAACTGCATCAAGCTGCTCGGCCAATCCCTGATGGCAAAAGGCTTCGAACGCCAGGTCGCCGAGCTTTAAGTTCGCATCGCCGTTCTGAACGGCTGCACCGCTCTCGGTATACCTGTCACAGGGCCCGTAGAGTAAATCCGTCCGGGGAAAGTGGGGCTGCCCTCAGACCCGGATTTGCGCAACAGCGCCGGGGCTGCAGTTCCGCAATCGGGCATGGTGAGTTAGCGGCAATTCCACATCCCGAATTTTTCCTTCCGGGTTTACTCGACCTCTTTCACGCTTGCCAAAGCCACTTGCATTTTTACAATCTTCAGGTCTCGGAGTGCTGCCAGTCTTTCCATTGACGTATCGCCATTTGCGCTGGCTAACCCCTCTGCGAGCATTTCTGATATTTCAGAGGTCAGCTTAGGCTTGCCGAGGTCATCCCACCAGCCGTTGAACGTATCAGCGAAATGATCGCAGAATGCCGGCAGCCCGCCGGATCCTGCGCCAAGGCTGAACAGGGTTGTCGGCCCCATCGCCGCCCACCGCAGACCAGGCCCTGCCGACATCGCCTTGTCGACATCGCCCACACTGGCCACGCCAGTCTGCACCAGATGGATCGCCTCGCGCCAGACTGCTGCCTGCAACCGGTTGGCGACGTGGCCGGGTACTTCCTTTTTCACCCGGATGGTGACCTTGCCGATATCCTTGTAAAACCGCTCAGCTGCCGGCACTGCGTCCGGATCAGTCAGGCCGTTTCCCATCACTTCAACCAGGGGGATCAGATGCGGAGGATTGAAGGGGTGGCCCAGAATGAACCGGCCGGGGTTTTGCCAGCCGGCCTGCATCTGGCCAAGCGTCAAACCGGAGGCAGAACTTGCCACAATAGCATCCGGAGCAATTACCGGCTCGATTTCGGCAAAGAGCGCATGTTTGACCGGCAGCCGTTCGGGCACGTTTTCCTGAATGAAACCAGCGCCTTCAACCGCCTCTCGCGCAGAACACGCAAAGGTGATCCGGTCCCGGTTTCCCCGCGCGGTCAGCCCCAGTTCGCTCATGGTTTCCCAAGCCTGATCGACATAGGCTTGCACGGCGCCCTGAGCGCCTTCGGCAGGGTCGTAGACCGCAACCGACCGGCCAGAGGCCAGGAACAGCGCCGCCCAGCTGGCGCCGATGGTGCCGGCGCCCAGCACCGCTGTGTGTGTAATATCCGCCATCTGAACAGCTCCGCTTCGACTAAAACAACCCCGTGTTGATTGGTGATGCAGCGGTCATGCCGCCGTCTATTGTGAACAGCTGCCCGGTGGCAAACCCCGCTTCGTCCGAGGCCAGCCAGACCGCCATTGCGGCAATATCAGCAGGCTGGCCGAAACGGCGGGCAGCGTGCCGGGCCAGAGCGTCCTGACGCGCCGCCTGCGGATCACCCGACAGGGCGAAGCCGGCCTCCAACATGCCGGTTTCGATCCAGCCCGGGCAGATCGCATTGCAGCGCACATCGGGCCCATGGTCCACGGCGATGGAGCGTGTCAGCCCGTGCACAAAGGCCTTGGATGCGTTGTAAAGCGCCATCGAGGGATCCGCGGTGTTGCCTGAGATGGAACCGATATTGATGATCGACGCCCCCTTGGACAGGACCGGAATAAACGCCCGGCACATGTTGAACACGCCCCGGCAGTTCACGCCCACGACCAGCTCCCAATCGGCGTCGCTGCTGTCCACGACGGTTTTCTCCACCTGGACACCGGCGTTGTTGACTAGGATGTCGATGGCGCCAGCAGCCTTTGCCAGCTCCGCCACCTGCTGAACATCCGCGACGTCGGCGCTGTGCCAGGCAACGGCATCCGGCAGACCCTCGGGCCGGCCCCCGCGGCCGCAGGTGATGACAGCTGCGCCTTCGGCCAGAAACGCGTCGGCAATGCCGCGGCCAATCCCCTGCCGGCCGCCGGTAACCAATGCTGTTTTCCCCTTGAGCCGCATCAATGCGCCACCATCACATGCCGGACCGAAGTATACGCATCGAGCGCGTAGACGCTCATGTCGCAGCCGGTGCCGGACCCTTTCATCGCCGCCCAGGGCATCTCCGGTGTACCGACGCCGTGGGTGTTGACCCAAGTGAAACCATAGCGCAGGCGGCTGGTCATCTCCATCGCGCGTCCGACATTGGCAGTCCAGACCGACGACGCCAGTCCGTAGCGCCCGCTGTTGGCGATGCGCAGGGCATCTTCGGCCTCGCTGAAGCGGGAGATGGAAACGACGGGTCCGAAGACCTCGCTGGTTGCGACCTCGGCATCGTTGCTGACATTGGCCAGTACCGTCGGGCTGTAGAAGAACCCATCTCCTTCCCCTGATGAGCCGCCTGCCACAACCTCACAAGCCGCGCGAGCGCGATCGACAAATCCAGCTACCCGGTCGCGCTGAGCCGCTGAGATTACCGGACCCATTTCCGTGCCTTCGGCCTTTTGCGCGCCGGTTCGGATCTGGCTGACCTGAGCGCCGATTGCCGCGACCAGCTTGTCATAGATGCCATCCTGCGCCAGCACCCGGCAGGGCTGGGCGCAGTCCTGGCCTGCATTGAAGAAACTGCCGTAGCGGATGGTTTCGGCTACCGCCCCGATATCCGCATCGTCAAAGACGATCACCGGGGCCTTGCCGCCCAGTTCCAGATGCACATGGCGGATTTGATTGCCCGCCGCGCGCATCGCCGCCATGCCGGTGGCCGGGCTGCCAGTGACGGTGATGGCCTCCATCTGCGGGCTGTTGATCAGCTGATCGCCGATACCCGGCCCGGTGCCGTGGATCACATTCAGCACGCCCTTCGGCAGGACCCCGTTCAACAGCTCCGCCAGGCGCAGAGTCGACAAAGGCGTCAGCTCAGAGGGTTTCAGCACCACGGTGCAGCCCGCCGCTATCGGCGCCGCCAGTTTCCAGGCCGCCATCATCAGCGGATAATTCCAGGGCGCGATGGCGGCCACCGGACCCACCGGATCGCGGCGGATCATGCTGGTGTGGCCTGCCACATATTCCCCGGCGGCAGAACCGGTCATGGTGCGTGCCGCGCCTGCAAAGAAGCGGAACGTGTCAATGGTCAGCGGCATCTCGTCGTCGCGGGCAGAGGGCCAGGGCTTGCCGGTATTCAGGCTTTCAAGCCCGGCCAGCTCATCCTGATGTGCCTCCAGACAGTCTGCAATCGCCAGCAGCAGGGCTGACCGCTCTGCCGGGGTGCTGCGCGAAAAGCTGTCAAAGGCCTCCTCGGAGGACCGCACCGCAGCCTCCACCTGTTCCGGGCTGGCTTCACGCACTTGGGTGATCTCAGTCCCCGTGGCCGGGTCGGTGACCGGCAGCGCCGCCCCGTCACCGGCAACCAGTTCGCCGTTGATCAGCATCTTGGTCTGCATGGTCTCTCCCCCTTAGAATGCGACCTGATCGCCGCCCTTCAGGCCAAGACGCGCGCGCGCCTCTGCCGGGGTGGCAACCTTGTGGCCCAGATTTTCGATGATACTGCGGATTTTCTTGACCTGCTGCGCGCTGGACACGGCTTTTTCGCCCGGCCCGATGTACAGGCTGTCCTCCATCCCGACGCGGACATTGCCGCCCAGCAGGGCGCTTTGGGTGGTGAAGGGCATCTGGTGGCGCCCGGCCGCCAGAACCGACCATTCGTAGTCGTCGCCGAACAGCTTGTTGGCGATGGTGTGCATGTGCATCAGGTTGTCCAGATCGGCCCCGGCACCACCCAGGATGCCAAACACCATCTGCACGAAGATCGGACCGTCGATCCAGCCCTGGTCGCGGATCCACGCAAGGTTATAAAGGTGGCCCAGGTCATAGCATTCGAACTCGAACCTGGTGCCGTGGCCCTGGCCCAGTTCCTTCAGGCAATACTCGATATCCGCAAATGTGTTGCGGAAGATGAAGTCGCGGGTCATCTCCAGGAATTCCGGCTCCCACGCGTGTTTCCAGTTTGAATACTTGTCCTTCATCGGGAAGATGCCGAAGTTCATAGATCCGATGTTCATGCTGGCCATCTCGGGCGAGGCGCGGGTGGCGGCGCGCAGGCGCTCCTCGCGGGTCATGCCCAGCCCGCCGCCGGTGGAGACATTCATCACCGCATCTGTCGCCTGTTTGATCCGCGGCAGGAAGTCCATGAACAGATCCGGGTCCGGATCGGGCTTGCCGGTTTCCGGGTCGCGCGCATGCAGGTGGATGATCGAGGCCCCAGCCTCTGCTGCCTCGATCGAGGCGGCGGCGATCTCGCTGGGCGTGATGGGCAGATGCTCGGACATGGTCGGGGTATGTATCCCGCCGGTCGGGGCGCAGGTGATGATGACAGATTTCTGCTTGGCCATGGTTGCGTCCTCAGAGCTTCATCTGCTGCACCTGGGCAGACAATCCGCCGTCCAGCACCCACAGCTGGCCCGAGGCATAACGCGCCTCGTCCGAGGCCAGCCAGTTGACCAGATTGGCGATATCCTCCGGGGTGCCATAGGTGCGCATCGGATGGACATCGCGCACTGCCTGCTGCAGCTGATCAATGGTCTTGCCGCCCCCGCCGGACCCGTCGCCGGTGAAGAAGCTTTGCAGCATCGGCGTGTCGATATAGCCGGGGCAGATGGCGTTTACACGGATGCCCTCGGGGCCGTGATCGCAGGCCATCGCCCGGGTCAACGCATGCACCGCGCCCTTGGTGGCGCAATATGCAGCCAGGCCGGGATCGGCGATGAACCCGTCATAGGAGCCGAAGTTGATGATGCTGGCGCTGCTGCCCGATTTGGCCGCGGCGCGCAGCAATGGCAGCGCGTATTTCGACGCCAGGAAAGTGCCGGTGCAGTTCACCGCAAAGCTGCGGTTCCAGTCCTCCAGCGTGGTGTCCTCGATGGTCTTTTCAATCTCGATCCCGGCGGCGTTGACCAGAATGTCCAGCCTCCCGGCATCGGACGTCACCTGTTCCATCGCGACGATGGCATCAGCCTCTTGGGTGACATCCAATTTGACAAAGATGCTGCCGTCCTCGTCATGCGCTGCCAATGTTCCCTGCGGGGTCAGGTCTGCCGCATAGACCCGCGCGCCTTCGCGCAGGAACCGCGCAACAATGGCGCGCCCGATCCCGCCGCGGCCGCCAGTGACCAACGCGGTTTTGCCTTCAAGTTTTCCTGTCATCTGTGTTCCCTGGGTTCAAACGGTAATGCTCAGCAGCCACGGTCCAGTCCATGTGGTTGCGCACATACTGCTGGCTGGCGTCGGAGGGCGGATTGTAATCCCAATGCTCTCCGGCGCCTGCTTCCATTGCGGCATGAAGCGCACGGCGGGACTTCTGGGTGGCGATGATGTTGCAGCGCAGCTTCTCGCTGTTCCAGCGTTCAGCGACTTCGGCGGCAAAGGTGCGCGCGGCTTGCGCATAAGCCGGATCCTGGGCCAGATTGCGGGTCTCCAGCGGGTCCTTCGCCAGGTGATAGAGTTGCGGCGGGTCCGGATCGCAGTGAATGTATTTGAGCGGTCCGCGACGGATCATGAAGACCGGGTAGGGCGTCATCTCGGCGCAATACTCTCCGATGGCCTCGTCCACGGGGTCCGTTTCTCCCTGCGCCAGCGGCAGCAGCGACCGGCCATCCACCGGCTCGCCAAGGATCGTCTCATCACCACCCGCAATTTCCACGAAAGTCGGCAGCAGGTCGAGCAAGGAGCAGGCATTGGCTGCCGTGCCGTGCGCAATGCCCGGCCCCGCCATCACCAGCGGCACCCGGGCGGAATGCTCAAAGAAGTTCATCTTGTACCACAGCCCGCGTTCGCCCAGCATGTCGCCATGGTCGGCGGTGACGATGATGATTGTGTCTTCGGCTGCACCAATGTCTTCAATGGCTTTGACGATTTCACCGACCTTGCTGTCGAAATAACTGACATTGGCCAGATAGGCGCGCCGCGCGCGGCGCACCTCCACTTCACTTAAAGGGATGATGCTGGCCTCGATCCCATCCATCACCCGGCGCGAGAATGGATCCTGATCTTCGAGCGCTGGGGTAAACTCAGGCATCGGGATCTCCACGCCGGCGTAGAGGTCCCACCATTCGGGTTTCGCGACATAAGGATCATGCGGATGAATGAAACTCGCCACCAGGCAGAAAGGAGCGGCCTCTCCCACTGCCCGTTCCCGCCCCCGGTCGATCAGCCAGCGGCGCGCGGCAAACCCGACCTCGTCATCGTAGTCGGTCTGATAGGTGGCGACAGCTACACCGCTTTCCTTGACCGTCTGCATATTGTGATACCACTTGCCGATACGCTCATCCGGGGCCTCCCAATCCGGGGTCCAGGCAAAATCGGCCGGGTAGATGTCAGTGGTCACCCGGTCCTGAAACCCGTGTTTTTGATCCGGGCCTACAAAATGCATTTTGCCGGACAGGCAGGTCCGGTACCCCAGCGCCTTCAGGTAGTGGGCAAATGTCGGGACCGAGGCGCGGAACTCGCTGGCGTTGTCATAGGCGGCAATCCGGCTGATCAGCTGTCCAGACATGAAGGCAAACCGTGACGGTGCGCACAGCGGCGAGTTGCAGTAGGCCGCATCAAACCGCATGCCGCGAGACGCCAGCGCATCGATATGCGGGGTCTTCGCCGCAGGGTGGCCATAGGCCCCGGTCCACTGCGGCGCCAGCTGGTCGGCCATGATGACAACGATGTTGGGCTGGGTCATCCCGCAGCCCCGGCATAGGCCTCCAGCACCAGCCCGTGAAAATGATGGACCGCGTGCTCCGACTTCCCTGACCCCGTGGGGTCGTTGACGATGCGCCCCTGGGTGAACGCGGGCGTATTCATGCCGCGCTGGACGCTTTCCACCAGATTGATGTCCTCGACCTGCAGCACCTCGTCCAGATAGCGGATAGCATCCAGCTCGCCCGCGTCGGGTTCCGGCGTTTCCAGGAAGAAGTCATAGGTCTCCAGCGTCCGGTCCGGCCCCACCGGAATGATGTTCAGAACAATCATGCTGGAGCGCCCTGGATAGCGCATCAGGCAAGTGGTCGGCCACAGCCACCAGACCGCATGGGTGCGCACGGTGGCATTGGAAACATCATAGGCCGTGTTCGCGGATTTCCCCGCATCCGCCATGTGGCTGGAGTAAATCCCGTGCGTGGTCACCTTGTAGGTGTCCATGTCCACCAGATCGCAGAAATCCTTGTGCGCGGTCGGGCAGTGGTAGCATTCCAGAAAATTGTCGACCACGTTCTTCCAGTTTGACTTGATATCGTAGGTCAAGCGGTGGCCGAAAGTCAGCTGGTCGATATCCGGTGCCCAATGGCGGATTTCGGTTTCCAGATTGCCGGACTGTTCTTTCAGCGACGCAGCCGTTGGATCCAGGTTGACGTAGACAAAGCCCGCGAACTCCTCGGCCTGCACCTGGTCCAGGCAGATGTCACCGGTGCTGAAATTCTCCAGATGTTCGGTTTCCGGCGCCCGCACCAGCTGGCCGTCCAGTTTGTAGACCCAGGCGTGGTAAGGGCACATGATGCGGGTAGTGCTGCCCTCACCCTTCAGCAGCTCATGCGCACGGTGCTTGCAGACGTTGTAGAAGGCGCGCAGCACACCCGCGCGGTCCCGGACCACGGCCACCGGCTGGCCCGCGATTTCCACGGTGACGTAGGAACCCGGCTCGCGCAGCTTTTCCACATGGCAGACCCATTGCCATGACTTGGCGATGATTTCCCGCTGATCAGCGGCAAACCATTCCCGCTGAACGTAGGCATCCGCCTTGAGTGACTGCGAATTGCCTGCATCCGCGGAATAGCCTTCAGCGATAGATGCGAACTGTGCCTTGGTCGGTAGGTCTGTCACGGTGAACACTCCTTTGCCTGCCTCGTGAAGGCGTCAAAGATATGATCCGCGAAAAAGACACCTATTACCGCACCCTAATCGCCTATGATTGAACCTCATTCGCCATTTTGTGATACCAAAGACGGGCGGTACATGGGCCAGGCCCGGAACTCAAAGGGCACCCTGCCTTCGATCCGGTCCTGCCGCGGCGGCAACCCGAAACGTTGCTTGTAGGCGCGCGCGAAATGCACATGACTGGGAAAGCCGCAGGCTTGGGCAATCTCTGAAATCGGCAGCTCGGTCTGGGTGACCAGCCCGCGCGACCGGTCCAGCCGGATATCCCGGTAGTACAGCTGCGGACTGGTTCGCACATATTCCTGGAACAGCCGGTTCAACTGGCGCTGCGACACCCCGGCCAGCCTGCACAGCTCGGGAATACTGATCAGCGTTTCCAGGTGGCGCTCCATGATCGCGATGGCTTTGCGGACCTTAGGCGGCGCCGCCAGCCCCATCGGCTCCAGCTGACCATCGGTCTGATGTGCGCCCAGCCCCCGCAAGTTCCGGTAAAACAGGTACTTCGCGCAGTCGTTTGTCAGCGCATCGCCAACGATCCCGTGCAGCAGGAACAGCGCAAACTCTCCGGTTGCCGCGCCGCCGCAGCAGGTTCCGGTGCTGCCCTCGTGAACGAACAGGTCCTCGCATACATCAACTTCGGGGTATTTCTCCCTAAGGGCGTCGATATGCTCGTAGTGAACCGTCGCGCGCTTCCCCCGCAGCAGGCCCGCCTCGGCCAGGATAAAGGCCGCGGTGTCGAGCCCGGCGGTATAGCTGCCCGCCCGCGCGTGTTTCCGGATCAGGGACAGCAGCGGCTCGCCAGCGAAAGCTTCAGGCGTCCAGCTACTGGAAACAACAACGATATCAGGCTGCATCTGTTTCGGCCGATCCAGCGGGCTGACGGCAATTTCCAGGCCATTGCTGGCCCGGCACAGCGTCCCGGCCTCGCTGGCGATTTGCCATTGAAAAAGCTGCTTTCCGGCCAGATAGTTTGCTGCCCGGAACGGGTCCAGAAACGCCATTGTCGCCGCAAGATTGAAATGCGGCGTGACCAGGATCAGAATCTCGGTGGTATCATTTCTCTTTAACATGGCCTGACCGCAGCGGTTTACGGGATGCTCGAGCACGACCTAAGGAAACCATTCCCTTTACAGAAAAACCAGTCTTCGAAGGACAGGGAAGCGGTTGCAAACCTTCCGTGTCTTTCGAAGAACAGCCCTGCCGTTTCTGAGGAAATTCTCAACAACGTCTCTTTGCCCGAACGAACAGGTCAATCGAATGTGAGCCTTGGATTTCCCGCCGAAACAACTTCCCTGCCAGCCTCTTCGCAAACCCACTTTGAAAACTTGCCTACCATTGGCCTGTCGCCGGCATTGCTGATCATTGAATAACCACGGCTAGAGCGGACTGTTTGCGGGCTTGCCGGGACGAGCCGGCCCTGTTCAAAGAACTTTCTGATGAAGGGGAGAAAGCCTATCGCAATCCCCCGGCCATAGGCCGCTGCCTCGAGGACAATATGCGGCTCCTCCAGAACCTCTCCGCGGTCTGCAAACTCGGCCGGTGCCCCAGCAGCCGCGAGCCAGTGCCGCCATGTGCTGCGATCCCTATAGTGAATGGGCGGCAGGTGCCCGTTCCAAAACGCATCGGGCAACTGCACCCCGGGGGCAGCAACCGGGACAGCTTTGGTATCAAACAGCAGTTCTGCGCCGGATGCAGGGCTATCCAGTTCGGCCCAAATGATTGAGACGTCCGCCAGACCCGCATCCGGCGGTCCGATCGTGTGGATCAGATCCACTCTCAGACCAGGATGCTGCGCTTCGAATGCGCCGATACGGGGCAGCAGCCATTGCGATGAGAGATAGGGCCCGACCGAGACCCGCAGCACTTCCTGGGCCGTCAGCTTCCCGGTGATCTCTTTGAGCTCGTTCCAGATCACTTCTGTTGCGCGTGCCAGTTCAGCACCATCCTGCGTGAGCCGGACTTCGCGCACGCGGCGTTCGAACAACCGTATTCCAAGAGCGTTTTCAAGCGCCGTAATGCGGTGGCTGACTGCCGAAGGTGTCACGTTCAGGACCTGGGCCGCGCGGGAAAAGCTCAGGCTTTCAGCGGCATGATGAAAATAGACCAGGGCACCCAGATAGGATGGATCTTTGGCGTCGGGCAGCATGAGCGTTCCATGTGTGAGCTTGGCTCAACCATCATGTGTTGAATTGGAATTTGTCAATTGTATTTGCTGAGGACCTTATGGCGGTCAGGAAACCCGCGAGGAACAGTCCAATGCCATCTGCACGCCACAGCATCCGGTCCGCTGCTATTGAAAACGGCCTCTTGGTTTTAACCTGGGAGGATAGCCACGAAAGCCGGTTTCATCCCATCTGGCTGCGGCACCAATGCTGGTGTCCGGACTGCGGCACCCCGGAGACCGGTGTTCGCGGAATCCGACTGCACCATATCGACGAAGGGATCTCCATCGAGAGTGCGGTTGTGGAGGGAAACGGCGTTCAGGTGACTTGGCCGGATGGGCATCGGTCCGAATTTGCCGCTCGCTGGCTGCGCAATCACTGCTATTCGGATGCAGAGCGTGCCCGCAGGCAAGTGCAGCCTGTTCTGTGGGACAGAACTCTCAGCTCGGATATTCCGGTCGGATCGCTGATTGAGGCCGAGGCGGACCCGGCAGCCCGTTTGAAAATTCTTGAAATGGTGCGTGACTACGGGTTCTGCAAAATCGTGGATGCGCCGGTCGAACGTGAGGAAAGCCAGCGCATGATCCGGCTGGCAGGAGCCCAGCGGCAGACACATTTCGGTACTTATACGCTGAAAAAGAAGACGACCGTGACCAATGTGGGAGACACCACCGGTCCGCTGGATCCGCATGTGGACGAACCCTACCGTTATGCGGCCATCGGGATCACCGTGTTTCAGGTTCTGCGGCCCAGCTCAAACGGAGGCGCCTCGACCCTCGTGGACGGGTTCGAAGCCGCGCGGCACCTGAAAGAGCAATGGCCGGAGGATTTCGAACTTCTGTGCAAAACGCCGATCACCTGTCAGCGCTTCGACCCTGGCGACAACAGCCATGGCAACATGCGCTGGTACAAGTCCCGCCTGCCGGTCATCCGGCTGGATGACCGGGGCAAGGTCTGCGGGGTGCGGATGAACGAGCGGCAAATCTCACCACTGGATGTGCCTGCCGATCAAGTGGTGCCGGTCTACCGCGCGCTGAAACGGCTGTTTGAGATTCTCTATAGTGAGGATCTGCGCCTGACCTTGAATCTGAAGGCGGGTGAGGGCCTGCTGTTCGACAATCAGCGGCTGCTGCACGGCCGGACCGGGTTCACGCCCGAAACTCCGCCACGCGCTGTGCTGACGTCTTCGGTTGATCTGGATGACTTCCATTCCAGCATGCGCTTGCTGCAACGTGATCTGGACCCGGATGCCATGCATCTGGAGCTGCAGCAGGGGATGGCGGGATGAGCGGCCCGTTCAAAGTGCTGGCCCTCGGCGGCGACCACGTCGGCCCTGAGGTCGTGGCCAGCGGGCTGGCGGTGCTTCGTCAAGCCGCGGATCAATTCGGAGTGGCGGTCGAGATTGAGGAAGATCTGCTTGGCGGCGCATCCTGGGACGTGCATGGCACATTCTGCACGGATGCAGTTGCGGCCAAAGCACGATCCGCAGACGCCATTCTGGTCGGTGCGGTCGGCGGGCCGGAATGGGACGGTATCAGGATCGACGGGCCGGTCACGGAAACGGACGGCCTGACCCGCCTTCGGATTGAGCTGGATGTCTACAACGCGTTGCGCCCCGCGCGTGCATGGTCCGCGCTTCTTCCGCACACACCCTACCGGCAGGAGGTCGCGGAAGGTGCTGACCTGATGGTCGTGCGGGAAAATTCGGGTGGCATCTACTATGGTGAGCCCCGCGGGCGCGAGGTCCTGAGTGACGGCCAGATCCGGGCCTTCGAAATCAGCGAATACCGTACCCATGAAATCGAGCGCATCGCCCGCTGCGCGTTTGAGGCGGCACGCGGACGACGCCGGCATGTCACCTCGCTGGACAAGTCCAATGTGATGGAGAGCGGCAAGCTTTGGCGTGAAACGGTGGAGCGGATCGGGCGCGACGAATATCCCGATATCAAACTCAGCCACCTGCTGATGGACTATGCGCTCTTTGCCGTGGCCCGCGCGCCGCGGGAGTTTGACGTGCTGCTGGCGGACAACCTGTTCGGCGATCTCATCTCAGATCTGATCGCGGTGGTCTCCGGTTCGCTAGGCATGCTGCCTTCCGCAACCCTGCCCACCGCTGCGAGCGCAGGGCACCCGGTGAAAGGCGGCCTTTACGAGCCGACTCATGGCAGCGCTCCGGATATCTCCGGCCAAGGCATAGCCAACCCGATCGGTGCGATCCTGTCGGTTGCGATGATGTTCGAACATGGTTTTGGTTTGCCTCAGGCCGCGCGTGCCATCGAACGGGCTGTGGAGAAAGCTCTGAATTCCGGTCATCTCACACCCGATTTGGGCGGGCATGCCGGCACAGCCCAGGTCACGCAGGCCGTTTTGATCAACTTGCTCTCGAAAAGCGCCTAGGTGCCGCGCCAACCTGAGTTCAGGACATTTTTTGAGTTCTCGGCAAACACGGTGCGAGCTAAAGCTCCCTGTGAACCCACAAAACTGCAAAAGACCGGTTTATGCTTCAAATGTGTTTCTGCATTTACAGCTGTTAAATCAGGCGGCGATGCCAGCTTGCCCCGCGAAACCGCACCCTTACAGGTGTTCGGAGCTGTGCAATTTTGTCACCAGATTTGCTTGTGTTTGCGGGTTGATCCAATACTGACCCCGAACTGGCGTGAGAATGCTTTGGACAGCGACTGTGCGGAAGAATAACCGCTCCGCAGCGCGACTTCGTTCAGCGTTAGATCCGTGTGTGCCGCAAGATCGCGGGCGCGCGTCAGACGCATCAGCTGATAGTAGCGCTGTGGAGGCATGCCCAGCTCCCTGACGAAAATCCGCGACATGGACCGGACCGAAAGGTTGGCCTGTTTGGAAATGGTTTCAGTGGACAAGGGGACCTCGATGTTCTTGGCCATTATGGCTGTGCAGCGCCGCAGGTTATGCGAGCCCTTGGGTTGCATGGATCCCGCACCTTGGCCTTCAAAGCGAGAGCCGTCGTGCAGGAACATGCTGGCTGCATCATGGGCCAGCGCGTCGCCATAGAGTTCTGAAATGAGGGCGATCATTAGATCCATCGCCGTTGAAGCACCGCCGCAGGTCCAGATTTGATCATCCCGCACGAAACGGTCAGGCAGAACTTCAACATTCGGAAAAACCTCGGAAAATTCTGCGAGTGTCTGCCAGTGCAAAGTGGCCTTGCGGCCTTCAAGCAGCCCCCAGGAGGCAAGGATCCAGGCACCGGTGTCAGCCCCAATGACCGTCTTGGCTCGTTTGGTGAGTGTGACGCACTTCCTGCTGACGGGATCAGCAGCGTCCTGCCGGAAGTCATCGCCGCCAACGACCATAAGCAGATCGCACCTCTCCGCGTCAGCGCGCGGTATGTCTGGAGAAAGACGCAGACCGCTTGAACTGCGGACCGAAGTATCTTTGGGAGTGAGGATGGACCAGGAAATATTGGCCCCAGTCTGGTCACGCACTACCCGCAGAGGCTCCAGCAAACAAGCCAAGAGCATGTTTGAGAACTTCTCGAAGAGAAGGATGTTGACCTTAAGAGACATCAATTCGTCCGAAATGGATTAAATTTTGGCATTTTTGGACAAATTTGATGCGAGTATCAAGGCTAACCTTCCCGGAAGTTCGACCGATTCACCGTCCAAACAAGCGGGAGACTTTGACCATATGTACGACCGTCCCTTGTCGAATGTCCGGGTTCTCGATTTTGGCCAGTACCTGGCTGGGCCGCTTGTTGGCATGATGCTTGCCGACATGGGAGCTGAAGTGATCCGCATTGATCCGCCCGGCGGGCCGCGGCTCAAATCCCCCGCGGCAGACATGCTGTCGCGGGGCAAATCCTTTCTTGAGCTGAACCTGAAGACGGCAGAGGGGCTGGAGACCGCTCTTCGCCTCGTTGAACGCTCTGATGTTGTAATCGACAATTTCCGCCCAGGTGTAATGAGCCGCCTGGGGCTTGGACCGGAGGCGATGCGCTCCATCAATCCGGCGGTCATCTCCCTGTCGATGCCGGGCTTTGCGTCTGCGGACCCGGAACTTGCGGATGTCGCCGCCTGGGAGGCGGTAATTGCCGCGCGGACCGGCCAATTCACGGATATGGGGCTGAACCGGCGGCTGATGGGGATCAATCCCTCCTTCACGCCGCTGGCGCTCGCCTCGGCCTACGGGTCGACCTTTGGCGCGATGTCGGTCCTGTTTGCGCTTCATTCCCGCGGCCGCAACGGCGGGGAGCACATCGAGGTGCCGCTGGCGTCAGCCCTGCTGGAAGGCCTTGTCTACAATTGCGAGCAGATTGAAGACTACCCGGAGCGTTATAAATCCCCGCGCGAAGTAGAGCTGGAGCGGCGCGCGGCGGCAGGGTTGCAGATGAATCTGGAGTTCGAGGAACTGTCTGAGTTCCTTGACCCGTTCTACCGCACCTATCCCTGCGCCGACGGTCGCGGATTTTATGTTGTGGCCTGCAGTATCAAGGGCCACCCCGAACGGGCGCTGGAGACGCTCGGGCTGGGCGAACTGGTGAGTGAGCTGCCGGACTTCGATGCTTACTTGGATCAATCCGATTGGCCGACGGACTGGTCGATGCGCAGCTACCCGGTCGGCGTGTCCGATCGAGCGCGCGTGTCCAGCGCCATGAAAGAAGCTTTTCTGACCCGTCCGGCACATGAATGGGAAGCGCGGTTTGGGGCGGCCAAAGCACCCGCCACGGCACAGCGGACCACCAAGGAGTGGCTGGACGATCCGCATGCGCTGGCTTCCGGCCTGGTGCTGAAGGTTGACGACCCCAAGCATGGCGAAATGCGCCAGATGGGCAACATCGCCTGGCTGGCGGATGACCGTGGTGCGGCCGTCAAGCAGCCAGCCCGCCCCGCGGATCTGGATATGCTGCTGGCGGAAGAGCCGCGCACCACCGCGGTTGGTGAAACTGGCAATCAAGGGTGGCTTGAAGGGCTCAAGGTGCTTGACCTCACCAATGTCATCGCCGGTCCAACCATCGGCTCGACCCTGGCCCGGTTCGGGGCCGAGGTTACGCTGGTTCAGCCTGTTTCCCCGTCGGTGGATCCGTGGAACGCTGTGGTCTTTGGCCTGCATGCGCACCGCGGCAAGGAGAGCATCCTGCTCAACCTGCGCAGCGGCGAGGGACAGGACGTTCTGGCCCGGCTGATTGCCGAAGCTGATGTGGTCACCATGAACGGCACAGATGCGCAGCGCAATGCGCTCGGCCTGTCGCCGGAGCGGATGAAGGAGATCAATCCGCAGCTGATCCTGGTCCAGCTTGACGCCTTCGGCGGGCCGCTGCAGGGGCCGAAGTCGAACCACCTTGGCTATGACGATCTGGCGCAGGCCGCCACTGGTGTGATGCTGCGGTTCGGGGGCGGTATGAACACGCCGGAGGAGCACGCGCATTTCGGCACCATCGACGTGCTGACCGGGTTTTGCGCCTGCGTTGCGCTTGGCGGCGCCTTGATCAAGCTGCGGCGCACCGGCGAAGGCAGCACCGCACGGGCTGCCCTGGCGGGGGCTGGCAATCTGATCCAGGCCGAGTTCATGTATGATTTCAACGAGCGTGCGCCCTTCGACGAGCCCGCGGGGCGCGAAGCGCTTGGCTGGGATGCGTTTTATCATTGCTATAAGGCTGCCGACGGCTGGATGTTCTTTGCCGCCCCGAAGGAGCGCCAAACCGCCCTTGCTGCTGTTGCTGAACTGAGTGATCTGGCTGATCTGCGAGAGACAGAACTGCAACCGGCATTGGCCGAGCGTTTTGCAACCCGACCCGCAGCCTTCTGGAGTGCAGCCTTGTCCGGCACTTCCAGCGCAGCGGTTCCGCTAGGATCCCTGCATGCGACCCGCGATGCCTCATTGCAGCTGGAGAGCGGGGATGCGATTGATCTGTCGAAGGACACCTTTCGGGTGATCCGCCATGACCAGCACCCGATGGGGCGCTGGTGCGATCTGGTGGCTCCGAATGCCGTCCGGCCCGAGCGGAGCCGCATCGCCATCCCGTCGTATATGCCAAAATACGGGCAGCACACGCGGGACATTCTGGCCCGCCTTGGATTGGATGAAGAGGCCATCGGCAAGTTAATCGCCTCGGGGGCCGCCGCCACGCAATGGGCGGACAAATATCTTCCCGAGTGAGTGAAGAAGGCGGCCGGATCTGCCCGGTGTTCAACGAATTCGTGGAAGGCGTCTGCGACGAAGTGCAGGGCTGGCAGGCCAACGGGCACTGGGAGGCCCTAAAAGGCCTCCCGCTCTATAAACACTGCCTTGACTGAACGAGCACCTTAGGTTCCGGCTGATCTTGCCGCAGCCATTTCCCAAACCGCATAGTGTGCCTGAACGCAGTGTGCAAAATACGGTGCGTCAGGCACATATGGCCTCCGGGTTTTGTCAGCGCCGGTGCGCCGGGCAACGGCACAGAACAACAAGGATTGGAATTGTGATTCAGCCGGAACAGGAAAGCGCAGGCCCTGCTATCACCCCGCGCACCCGAGCGCGGGCACGCCATATTCTGGATCACTATTACATCGGTCCTGCCCGCGATGAACGGGTGCTTGAAATCTGGGGCTACACCGATCGCTACAGCTTCCGGCCTGGCGAAACTGTGGGTTTGCGGGTGTCGACAACTGCCGAAACCTGGTCTCTGGAGGTGGGACGGGACGGGGCGGATTATGTCCCCGTTCTGCGGGTGGAAAACCTGTTGGGCCAACATCAGGACACGCCCCTGGACTGCTCGGTCAATGGCTGCGACTGGGATATCAGCCATTCCTTTGTTATTCCGGATGACTGGGCGGCAGGCGCCTATCTGATCACCCTGCGGGCAGACCACGCAGACGACTCTGTCGAAGAACACCATGTGATCTTTGTCCGGCGGGCTGCAAATGCCGAACCAGCCCCTATGGTACTGATCTGCGCAACGGGAACCTGGCTTGCCTATAACTGCTGGGGTGGATCCAGCGCCTATGAAGGCATTACGGGGCCAGGACGCGATGCCTTTTCCCCTGTGCTGTCGAATCAGCGGCCCTGGACCCGCGGGTTCTGCAAGCTGCCCCAAGGTGCTCCCCGCGCCTTGACCGAGAGGCCGGCCGATCCCGGCGGCATGGTGCGTTACCCTTATATGGAGTGGGCTTACGCCTACGGGTATTCAAAGAAATACGCCTCGGCTGGCTGGGCCAGCTATGAACGCCACTTTGCCCGCTGGGCGGAGGCCGAAGGCTACAATTTCGAAATCGTCACGCAGCACGACCTGGAACTGGAGCCGGACCTTCTGGCGGGCCACCGGTGTGCGGTCTTCGTCGGCCATGACGAATACTGGACCGCGGTTATGCGCGAACGGGTCGAGCGTTTTATCGAAAATGGGGGCCGGGTCGCGCGCTTCGCCGGTAACTTCTTGTGGCAGACGCGGCTCGAAAACAACGCGCAAACACAGGTCTGCTACAAATACACGGCCAAGGAAGCCGACCCCCTTATGGGAAGCGATCAGGAGCACCTTCTGACCGGTGCCTGGGATGCCCCGCCGGTCAACCGGCCCGGCGCGCAGACCTTCGGCGTGAATGGCCTGAAAGGTGTTTATGCAGGTCTCGGGAATTGCGTCGGCCAAGGCAGCGGCGGGTTCACGGTCTACCGCCCGGACCATTGGTCGCTGGACGGCGCGCGGCTTGGCTACGGCGACCAGTTAGGCGCGGCATCGCGGATTTTCGGTTACGAGGTGGATGGGGTGGATTTCACCTTTGACGACGGGCTGCCTTATCCGACTGGCCGGGACGGCACCCCCGGGTCAGTCGAGATCATTGCTTTAGGCATGGCGACGAATGTCGAGGCGGATTTCGCCCGCTGGGGCGAGACCCTCTACATTGGAACCGCCGATGCCGAATTCAAAGCGATGACGGTGTATGGCGCACTGACGGCGGAAACGCTGGATAAATCCAGCCGCGGCAACGGGGCAGTCATCTACTGGGAAAAGGGCAAAGGCGAAGTGTTTTGCGCCGGAACCTGCGAATGGGTCGCCGGGCTGACGCGCCGTGACAGTCAGGTAGAGATCATCACCCGCAATGTCCTGGACCGGTTCTGCCGATAAAGGGGCGAAGCGAGGAAGTCTCTCGAAGCCTTGAACCGCGGTCTGCTCCGTTGCCGCTCTTCACCGGTGCTCCTCCGGCTGCAACACTGCACACGTGTGGCCCCATTTCGTGTTTCAGAGGGTTAGGTTTCGTGGACGCGGCGAATTCACAATTGCCGCCTTTCCCGGGGGGCAGAAGGTGGAAAGGAAGCAAAGGTCGTGTCCGCTCCGGGCGCCATGCTGCCATGCGGTGCCGCAGTTTCAGGTCGCTCAACGAAATTGAAAGCCGGCATTGTCCTTCTCTGTCTTGGTTCCGTCACCGCGCGGCGAAAGTACGGTTTCAACTTACGATCTCACCCCCGGCTGAACGGCTGCTTCGCTGACACCTGCTGATTCACAGCGAAACCACGCCGCAGTTGCAAGCGAATGCTGTGTCAGCAAACACCCGGAAGGGCAACGGCAGCAAAGTCCGGCACAGCAAACCTTGGCTTTTCACGCAGCAAAAGTCAGCAATCGGCCCTATTTCGGTCCGCTGTCCATCCCACCAAGCGTGATCCTCGACAGCCTCGCATCATCTTCCGGCTCCCATTTCTGACGCAGGCCGCGGACATAATCCGCGTCAATTTTCAGCTTTTGCCGTTCCTTGGCGAGGACGCGTTTCACGGTCCGGGCCACCAGTTGCGCAATGCGCGTGACCATCCGCATCGCCGGGCGGATTTCTTTCAGCGTTTCATCCCGCGCACCCTTGGTATCCGGAGCGGCCGCCCCCCAAGTCAAGCCTGCCTGCTGATCCGCAGACGCCTCCCGCCAGCAAATCGCCCCATCAGCACCCAGATGGTCTTCCCCCACTGAAGT